>CAWILM010000028.1:0-58401 GCA_963836935.1 uncultured Acidimicrobiaceae bacterium | reverse complement strand
TGGGTCAGAATCCACCACTGACCCGTTCGTAGCTGTGAACATCGTCTCATGACCTCCGTGCTCTCCGGTGATCAGCTCTTCGAAGTGGAGATGGGCGAGGCGGAACGCCCGAAGGCGACTCCGGTCGGCGAGGCGAAGACCTTTCGCCGCTACGACCAGAGTCAGTGCTTCTTGTTGCCACCCTCGCTCGATGACTGGCTCGACGAGGACGACGAGGCGCGCTTTGTCTCCGAAGTAGTGGAGAACCTCCTCGACCTCACCCCGATCTACGCCTCCTATGAGTCCGCCTCGGGCGCCCCGCCCTATGAGCCGCGAATGATGCTGAAGCTGTTGCTCTACGGCTACGCGACCGGGGTCACCTCCTCGCGGTGAGATCGAGCGCCGCTGCAAGCGCGACGTCGCCTTTCGATGGCTGGCAGCGAACGAGGCGCCCGACTGCCGCTCGATCAGCCGCTTTCGCCGCCGCCACCTCGACGCGCTCCGGCCGCTCTTCCTCCAGGTGCTCGGCCTGTGCGCGAAGCAGGGCTCGTGCGACTCGGGCGTGTCGCTCTTGACGGCACCAAGCTCGTCGCCAACGCCTCGCGCCACAAGGCGATGAGCTATGACCACATCGTGCCGAGGATCGAAGAGCTGCAGGCCGAGGTTGACGCGATGCTCGCCGAGGCAGAAGCGGTCGACCAGGCCGAGGACGAGGCCTATGGCGAGGACCGCCGGGGCGACGAGGTCGCCCCCGAGCTCGCCCGGCGTGAGAGCCGCCTGCAAAAGCTGCGGGCGGCGAAGGAGGCGCTCGAAGCCGAGGCGCGCGAGAAGGCCGAGGCGGCGGCGCGAAAGAAGGCCGAGGTGGCCGGCAAGTCCGAGGAGGAGGTCACCGCGGCCGGTGTGGTCGCAGCAGCAAAGGCGAAGCCGAAGCCCTCCGCCCAGCGCAACTTCACCGACCCGGAGGCCCGGATGATGAAGACGAACCACGGCTACGCCTACGCGTTCAACGCCCAGGCTGTGGTCGACGAGAAGAGCCAGGTCGTGCTCACCGCCGAGGTCACCCAGGAGGCCGGCGACGTCGACCAGTTGGTCTCGATGGCCGAAAAGACCGAAGAGAACCTCTCCCAAGCCGGGATCTCCGGCTCCCCGCAGACGCTCCTCACCGATGCCGGCTACTGCTCGGAGGAGAACCTCGAAGCGGCCGAGGGCCTCAACCCCGACGTCCTCTGTGCCACCGGACGGGAACGCCACGGCGAGAAGTTCCAAAAGACACCACGCGGTCCGGTCCCGAAGAACGCGACGCGACGCGAGAAGATGGCCCGGCGGCTGCGGACGAAGAAGGACCGTGCCGACTACGCGCGCCGAAAGGCGATCGTCGAGCCGGCCTTCGGACAGGTGAAGGTCCGCCAGCACGCCGGACAGCTCCGCCTGCGCGGCCTCGCCGGTGCGCAGGGCGAGTGGACCCTCCACATGATCTGCCACAACCTGCGCAAGCTGCAGAACGCAGGAGGAAGTGCGGCGCTCGCGTTCGCATGAGGCCCTGAGACCGCTCCATCGCCGCCTTGGACTCGACTCGGCCGCCGATTCCTAACCCGAATAGAAGGTGATCATGACGAGATCGACGATCGCGTGCGTCGGGGTTGGCCACCTGGCCGGTTCTGACCCAGGCTCCTAGGTGCCTGGTGTCTTTCGCTCTTTTGAGGATTCGCGATCCGGTCCGGGATGAGGGATAATTACATGGGTGTAACTCTTCGTGAGGAGCGACCGATGACCCTCGGAGTGGCTGACAGACAAGCCAGTCTGCTCGATGACATGAGCGAGTTCTGTGAAAAGACGCTCGCCAAGGACTCGATCTACGCGTTCTTGCACCGAGAGCGGGACCGGCTCTTTCCCGACGAGGCCTTCGCCGACCTCTTCGCCGATGACGGACGCCGCTCGGTCCCTCCCTCGGTTGTAGCGGCCGTGATGGTGCTCCAACGCTTGGAGGGCTTGTCTGACCGCGAAGCAGCAGAGCGCTACGCCTTCGACGCCCGTTGGCGCTACGCCGCGGGTGTCGGCAGCTACGACACCTCTGAATGGACGATCTTCTCCCACACGGTGTTCGTCGACATGCGCGAGCGCCTGCGGAGATCGACCGATCCCGACCGGGTCTTTGCGATCGTGCTCGGCGCCGCCAAAGCCGCAGGCCTCGTCGGGAGAAAGCGCGTCCTTGACTCGACGCCGCTGTATGACGCCGTCGCGAACGATGGACACGATCACGCTGATCCGCTCCGCGGTCCGCAACTTGTTGAAGGTCACCGACGGATCACTTCGCGCCGAGGTGTTGGCCGTTCTCACGAGCGGGGACGACTATGCGAGCTCGGACAAGCCTCAGATCGACTGGGAGGACGCCCCAGCGCGCGAGCGTCTCGTCGACACTCGCGCGAAGGACGCCTATGGCTGCCTCCTGGCGCTCGAAGGCCGTGAGCTCACCGATGTTGTCACCGAGGCGGCCCGCCTGCTCGCGACTGTCGTCGGCCAGGACTTGGAAGAGGGCGACGACAAGATCTTGCGTATCGCCAGAAAGGTCGCAAAAGACAGGGTTATCTCTGTCGTGGACCCCGAGGCCCGCCACGGGCACAAGACCTCGGCGCACGGCTTCGATGGTTACAAGGGTCATGTCGCGATCGACCCCGACTCAGAGATCATCACCGCGACGACGGTGAGCGCCGGCAACGCCGGCGACGCGAGCGTCGCAGAGCAGCTGATCGGAGATCTCCTCGAAAATGACGAGGTGACCGGTGACGACGCTGTCCGCGAAGGCCAAGGCGAGCCTGGCGCGCTCGGCCATGAGCGCGCAACGGTTTATGGAGACGCCGCCTATGGGACCGGTGAGCCTCCAGTCCCGCTTGAAAGACGCCAACATTGCCTCGAAATGCAAGACCCAGCCACCTGTGGCAAAGAATGGGTTGTTCACAAAGGACCGCTTCCTTGTCGACCTCGGCACCGACACGGTCACGTGTCCGAACGACGTGACCGTGAAGATCCGGCGACTGAAAGACGGAGATGGGATCGCGAAGTTCGCTACGCACTGTGTCACCTGCCCGCTCGCTTGGCAGTGCACCACGTCACGAATCGGGCGAAAGATCCGCGTCGGGATCCACGAAGCCGTCGTTGCCCGTGCACGCGTCGAGCAGAAGGACCCGAAATGGAGAGCCGACTACAGAGCGACGCGTCCAAAAGTCGAGCGCAAGCTCGGCCACCTCATGAGACGAAGACACGGGGGAAGGCGCGCGAGAGTGCGCGGAAAACTACGGGTTGCAGCCGACTTCAGTCTTCTCGCTGCCGCAGCCAACCTTGCACGCCTCGCCAAGCTCGAGGTTCGTTCGATCGAAGGCGGAGGATGGATGATGGCCCGATGACAAGGAGGTGGAGGCCAATGGCATCCCACGCGCGCCCCTCGAGGCCCGTCGATCGCTACGAGTCGGCCTTGTTCGCGACATCTTCGACACCGTCACGCGGAGCAAAGAATGCTTTCTCAACAACTTCCAGCTGCCCGCCAGTCACATTGAACCCTTGTTCAACACCAGGCACCTAGGCGGTACATAAAGCCGGTCCGCTCGGGCGGCTTACGACGCGTGAATGATCGGGGCTACCCATTTGCGCCGTCTGCCGGCCCTCGGCGAAGACAATAGGACCCAAGGACCCTACCGACATAGGTCAAAGGGCCGGTATCACGGGAGGGCCACCAGGAGCAACATCGCGGTACGCGCGGGGGCCGAGCGCGGCTCGTGGCATGTGGCTACGCTCCCCATGGATAGGGCTCGCAGTGGGCTGGACGGCCCTCGGAGGGTCTAGCGGGGCCGGTCCGATCCACTACAAGAAAGGACATTTCGGAATGGGCAAGGCACACCTGAGGTCAATTGCCGGACGTGACAGTTGGAGCCGTTCATCTGGCACGCGCCTCGCGCTGCGGGCCTGCATAGTCGTGGCGGCCGCGCTGGCCACCCTTTCCACGGGGACAACCGTCGCTGTCGTCCAACGGGCAGCCGCGGCAAGCTGCTCGGCCTGCGGGCAAAACCTTATTTTGAACCCGGGCGCCGAAGCCGGCCCCGGCACGAGCAGCGACTCGGTCGTGAAGGTGCCCGATTGGAAGCAGACCGGCGGGTTCACCGCGGCCGAGTACTCCTGGTCCGGGGGGGATATTTCCGCTACGTCACCGGGCCCGAGCGCGCGGGGTAAGAACTACTTCTATGGAGGTCCCGCCGCCGCTACCTCCACCGGGACGCAGCTCATCACCCTCGCCCCGGGAGCGGCATCGTCCGGCAAGCTCGTTTACGTCCTGTCAGGGTGGCTCGGCGGTTACAGCGACCAGGGTGACGACGCCACCCTATACGCGAGTTTCGAGGGCCCCAACGGCAAGGCCATCTCGAAATCCCAGATCGGGTCGGTCACTACGGCCCAGCGCAACGGCACCTCGGAACTACTTTTCCGCCACGTCGCGGGCCCTGTGCCGGCCACTACTCAGGCGGTCTTGGTCCAGCTCGTCATGCAGCGCTTCAGCGGCAGCGACAACGACGGCGTGGCCGACAACCTCTCGCTCGTCCTCTCGACCTCCGCTGCAACAGGGACTTCGTCCACGACTACGTCCACGACCACTAGGGGCAGCCCTGTCCAGCTGTCCCCGCAGACCGTCATCGTGCCAGCCGCCACGGTCGCGGCCACTTTGCGGTCCGTCTCGGCCGACGGGTCCACCTACACCTTCTCCTCGCGTACGGGGCCGCTGGCCAAGTTGAAGGCCGGCAGCGTGATGTTCCTCGAAGGCATTGCCGTGCGGCTAGTCACCAAAGTCGCCTCCTTATCGTCGGGCTTCGTGGTAACCACTGCTCCGGCCTCGGTCACCGACCTGGTCAGCAACGGCACGATCTCTTGGGACAGCCCCGTTAACTTCGCCGACGCCTCAGCTGTGCAGGGTCCCGGGGTGCAGCTCGAAAGCCGGTTCCTCCCGGCGGGGAGCGGTCGCCCTGGCAGCCGAGGCGTAGATGGAGCGGCTTTGCTGCAGGCGGCGTCTCGGACAGCGTCCCTCGGTATCGGTGGGAAAGGGATCACCCTCAAGGGCAAGGCGGGGTCGTACAGCTACTCCATGTCGTTCAAGCAAGTGGGCCGGGCGGCGTCCGTTTCCGTCACATTGAGCAAGTCATCGCCGGTCGAGGTCTCCGCGACCGCCTCAGGCACCTTGCAGAACTTCACTACTGCCGGCGCGATCAATGTGCAGGACGCGAAGCTCGGTACCGGTTCGGTCAATATGAACGGGCTGCGGGGCGAGTTCACCCTTTCTTACGAGCTGAAGCCCTTGACTGCCTTCGGCCTCGGGGCCGCAGGGGGTTTCAAGCTCACCATTCCTGCCGAGATAACCGTGCCTTTCGCTATACCGCTGCCACCGCCGCTGCCACCGATCCCGATGTTCCTGGGCCTGAAGGTGGCCTTTTTCGTAAGTGTCGGCTTCTCCAACAAGAACCAGTCGATAAGGGGCAGCTACACCGTCAACTATGACGGCCAGGCGGGCTTCAGCGTCTCCAAGAGCGGCGTCACTACCGGTAAAGGCTTGATCCAGGGCATCGGCAAGGTCATCCTCGACCAGGCCAACGCCATCCTCAACGGGCCGATCACCCTTGTCCTCGGCGCCCAGATACCTCAGATCGAGCTCGGCCTCGGAGGCAAGGGCCTCAACGTGGCCGGCTTCGTCGACCTGGTCGCAGACACGGCCATCAAAGTTGGCGGCCAAGGCCCCGCGGGGGTTGGCCCCTCGACGGGCGGGTGCGACGCCCGCGACCTGAAGGTACTCGCGACCGCCGGCGCCGAGGCTGCGTTCTTCGGGCTTTCGGCCGACCTTGGCTCGACAACCCTGTTCAGCAAGGACTTCATCGCCTCCTGGCCGCCGGGGTGCGGCACCGTATAGACCTCTGACTACCGGCACACGCGCCTTGCCCGCGTCTCGTAGGCCGGACACCGACGCTAACCGCGTCGCCTGAGCCAGGGCGCGGCAAGGTGCTAGTTGGCGCCTGACCTGGAACGGCAGCCGTTGCGCGTCACCGGCACGGCGTTCCGGGCGTCAACTACGTGAGCGGTGCGACTCGTCGGGACTCAACGTCGTGTCGCTTTGGACCGACGGGAAGCGCAGCGCGACCAGGAGGACGAGGCGGACGACCCACGGCTTCCCTCGCAAGGCGACGGGGGTCGTGCACCTCTTGTCGGTCAGACGGTCGGTGCTCCCGCCGTCCCTGCGTCACAGCGCCCCGTCGATCACACTCCGGGTGTACAGCCACGTCGTGCCGCAACCACGTCGAGGCGGACGACTACGACGGCGCGAGAGGCGAAGTGAGGCGTTGCTCTCGGCGTTGACGGTTGCTGGTAGTCCCGGTGAAGGTTTGGCGCGTGCCACTTCCCGTCTCTAACGCCTACTACCTTTCCGCGCCCTGCGGCGACTCGGCGCCAACGGGCTGAGGCGAGCAGGACTCAGCCGGGGGAAGGACTCCACCAACAACTTCGCCTTTTCGGCGTTGAACGCCTTCCGGGTCAGAAGGCCGGACTTTCTCAGAGCAACGAGCTTGGCAAGCTCATCGGCTGTCGACATGCTTCTCCTCCTCGGAACGTCAGGAGAGGCGTCGAGCCTGCACCCGGGCGGCAACCCTCAGCGGTCGTCCTTGCCAAACGGGGCGTCCCTACTGATAGAACTCAACCAACCGTACACCTTGCCTGTCGTCGGGTGGCCATGAAGGCGCGCGCAACCACGACCACGCGAGCCGTCGATGAGACGAAGTCCACGATTAGGCTCAGCCTTAGCGGGGCGGCTGAAAGAACCGTGAGGTCGCATGCCCGATAGAAAGCTCAGGGGGTCCGCTGGCGAGAATTTTGTGTGTGGAGTCCTCGCCCAGTTCAACTGGGCTGGGCGCTTAGGGCTCACCGCACGTTTGAGTGAGCAGTCTTCGGGGTGAGCGTGTAGTTCCAGTCCCCGTGGAACTCGTGCCGGGTGAGGGGCAGGGCAGCGAGCTCCTTGTCGGAGATCTTGACCCCCGTCTCGTAGTAGCCCTCGTCCCGTTCGGCGCGGATGCGCAGTCCCTTCTTCGTCGTGGTGGCGGCGATCAGCTCGACGATGGTCCGGTAGGACTCGAGCGGCCGTCCACGCCAGTTCATCGAGATGAAGCTGAACATGCGGTGCTCGATCTTGTTCCACTTCGAGGTGCCGGGCGGGTAGTGGCAGACCGTGATCTCAAGGCCGGTCTCCTCGGCCAGGCGGGCGAAGCTTTCTTCCAGGCACGAACCCGGTAGCCGTTCGAGCCGCCGGCATCCGCGGTGATGAGCAAGCGTGTGGCGTCGGGGAAGCGGGGCCTTCCCATCGAATACCACCAGCGTCGGATCGTCTCGACGGCGAATTCGGCCGTGTCGGCCCGGTTGCCGACCGAGACCCAGCCCTCGTCGTTGGCGAGGTCATAGACCCCGTAGGGAACGGCCCGTCCGAGCTTTCTGTCGACGAAGTCGTGCGTGCGCACCCTCGTCGGCTCGCCCGTCGGGTGCCACTCGGTCCCGGTGTTCTTGAACTCCCCGACAAGCTCCTTCTTCTTCGTGTCGACGCTGATGACCGGCTGGTCGTCGTTCACGAAGGCGGTCGCCTGCTCGTTCAGGTAGGAGAACTGGGCGTCCCGGTCGGGATGAGCGGTGCCCTCCTTCTCCTTGGCGGGCGCCTGCAGGCTGTAGCCGAGCGACTTCAAGATCCGTCCGACGGTGTCGTCGGAGACCTTGAAGCCCTTTGCGACAAGGGCATCGGCGAGATGGCGCGTCGACTTGGAGGTCCAGCGCAAAAGCGACATCGGATTGCCGCGGGTGTCGGGATGCACGATCTCGTCCAACGCCTCGACCAGTCCGGGCTGCTTGTCGATGAGAGGACGGTCACCACCGCCCAGAGCACGCAGGCGTTCGGAGGGCTCGATGCCGGAGGCGACCTCGCGTTCGGCCTTGATGACGGTGTTGCGGCTCATGCCCGATGCCACCGCGACAGCGCTCTTGCCTCCCCGGCCGAGCATCTCTGAGGCGGCACCGGCCACGACCCGGCGCTGGCGCTCGTTCAGGTGAGGGAGGACGACCTCGAAGAATCGCGCGAGTTCCTCAGGTCCGACCTCCACGTCCTCACAATACTACACGCGTACTAACTTGCGGTGGACCCTTAACGCGAGAAGGCGTTGCGCGAACTGACGTTCTAGCTGTCAATGCCGAGACAGGCCGGACCGTCTCGCTACAGGTCAAGACGACGTGGGTGCAAACTGGTCGGCTGGCCACTGGCTGCGGGGAAATGTGCTCCTCTCAACACCTCCGAGCGAATGGTACGTCATGGTCAAGCTCGAAGGACTTGCACCCGCTCACTGCCGCTACTTTGTAGTCCCCCGAGATAACGTGGCCGCCGCATCATGGATTTCTCATCAGAACTGGTTGACGGACCCGAGCGCCGCACCGCGGACTCGCAACGCTCCGCAGGCACAGGCGCGAGTAGATGAGACGGTGTTCGTGGGTTACGAGAATCGTTGGGAACTACTCAACGAGTCGACTGATGACGTGCCAGTGTTGCTCCCGGGTCGGCTGCGCGAATGAGCACTTAGGGAACGGGTCGGTCTGCCTCCAGGGCATCCGTGGAGGGAGAGCTTGCCGAGCTGGTAGCTGCACTGTCAGCGATCTCTCTGGTGAACACTCCATATTCGACTTTCTCGGAGCCAAGATCGAGTGTGATCTGACAACTCAGTCGCCAGCCCTGTAAGCCATTGAGGTCCAGGTTCTTCGCAAGCGCATCGGCGGGATGCGATCCGCCGTACTGAAGCAACCACTTCCACTGAATGAGCTTGTACTCCCACTTCGACATGGCATCCGTCCTTTCGATTCGCCCCATCTGCATCGCCCACCGCTCGACGACTTCCCTCACCCAGATGCGACCCGACGCCAGGTCAACGACCGGCAAGCGGAAGTCCGGTCCACGGGTCAACTGGGCAACGCGCTGACGACTCACCCCCCGAGACAACAGTCTGCGCCACCCCGTGCCCACTGGTGGCAGTCGAGAAAGGCTATACCCTGACTGTCGCTGCGTCGCCGTGAGGTCGCGTCCGCGAGCACGATGGCCCTAATCGTGCTCGGGTGCCAATTGCGCCCCGCCGTGGGCGGTTGGGATACCTTCCGAGTTCAGCTTGCGGGCGAAACCCTAGTAGCTGTTACAGCCTGCTCAGGGCGACGTTCCTTCATGCCAGTCGGGCTTCTGCGTCAGGGCCTCCATCGTGACTTCGCTGCACTTGTCGCACGCGAAGACGCCCGTCGTCAGCTAGTGCAGGGACGGGTCCGTCGTTCCACAACCTGCGCAGCTGGGAGCGTCGTCGGGCACGGGTCACAAGGTTCGCGCGATCCCGCCAGTCGCGCCCCCGAAGTTGCCCAGTCCGAATGCGAGTCCGCAGGCCGTGCCGAGAATCACGGCGATAGCCGCAACTGCGACCAACGACCTATCTCGGGAACGCAGCACTGCGCTCCCTCTCTCGACGCGGACCGGTGCGTGTCAGCAACAGCGTCATGGCCCCTGCCGCGATGATGGCGAGCTTGCGCACGATGGTCCTTGAGAGGATTGGGCGGACTGGTGATCAACTGCTGCCCGCCTTCGTAGCCGCCTACGGCCCGATCACAAGCTGAGGAAGCATCTCTCGCACTCTGACGACCGTCGCATAAGTCGCAGCCCGGTGTTACCTACAACAGCCCCTCGACCTCGGATGCCGCCTTCGAGCCGTTGCCATACCCGGCTATGACCTCAGCCATTCGTTGTGCCTCGCGGCGGAAGTTGAAGTCCCCGAGCACGTCCTCGACTGCCGCTCTGATTACATTCACGGACGATTCACTGGAAATGTGGTAACCAGCTCCTAACGCCGCCACCCGATCTGAGTTCAACGGCTGGTCACGTCCCATCGGCATGCACACGAGCGGAACCCCGTTGGCCAAAGCACTCATAACGGTGCTCAGTCCGGCGTGGGTGATCACCGCTGAAGTGCGAGAAAGAACTGCCATGTGCGGCACCCAGTCTCGGATTCTCGCGTTCTCAGGAGGATGCAGTTCGCCTATCGAAACCCCTCCGAGCGTACAGAGCACTGCCGAGTCGACGAACTCGACGGCGTCGAGCACTCGCTGTAGTACCTGTCCTTGGCGCATGTTCGTGGTACCGAAGCTTACGAGTACGAGCGAGTGACCCGATTTGGGCGAGTTATCAGGAGCGTCTTCAAAGATTGGCCCCACGTAACGAAGATTGCTAGCTACATGCGACAGTGGATAATCAAAGGGCTCTGGCATGCACGCTAGGACGAGGGAGGCTCGGCTCCATAGCGTTGACACCAGGGGCGATGTCGAATCAAGCGGGGACAGCCCAAGGTAGGTACGCGTAGCGTCCACAAACGGACGGGTGGGGTCCCAGAGCGTCGCCATGGGACCCTCGACGCAAGGTTGGTAGAGGACATGTACAAGCGCCGCCGTGGGAACGCCAGCTTCCTCGGCGGCCGCAAGGGCAGCGGAAAGAAAGGCGTCGACGATCACTACGTCTGCGGCCTCTCGGTCCAGTTCGGCCAATACATCATCGGCCAGACGTGACCCTGATATGAACCGTGTCCAACCAAGGAGGTTGTCGTCAAACACCTCCTCCTCTACCCGGCTGGGTTCGCGAGCTCGCTGAAACGGATGAAAGGTACAGCCTGCCTGTTCGAACCTCTTCTGGAGGACCTTAGGTCCGAGGACACGCATGTCATGCCCACGACTCGACAGGACGCGGGCCAGACCGGCGACCGGCACAACGTTTCCCCCGGCGGCCCAAACCACGATCAAGAAGTGACCAACTTGAGCCACCTAAGAATGATGTACATGTAGACAGCCTAAAAGCAACGGGGATATATCTAACCGCAAATGGAGTTGAGCCAGACAAACCCCGTCGCCCGCGTCAGCGAATATTCGGAGTGTCTCACACGACAAATCAGGCGAGGTCCGCATCGGACTGTCGCATGGCCTCAGCTGCGGGCGGGCACTCGCGATCCTCGGTCATCTCTGGCGGGTGATGCCGGCGTTCACGACTTTCTTGTCGTTCACATATCTATCGCCAAGCGTCTCCCGGAGGGTCTCTAACGGGATGCCGGGGTGCACGGCCTCTAGGCTTCCCTCGCAAGGCGACGCGGGGTCGTGCACCCATTGTCGGTCAGACGACAGTGAGCTTCGTTTCGTCCATCGGCCGCATGAGGTGGTGTGCTCCTGCCGACTCGGGGCAGCCGCCCCCGATCCAATCTCCCGACATTCTGGCGCGCCACTAAGCCGGCGACCGGGCGCATCGCTCGATCGGGGACCTACGAAATCCCCAGGGTCCGGCGACCCTTGGCTGCCGCTCGTCGAGGAACAAGCTGGCGCGATTGTGAATCGATCTACTCGGCGCGGTGATCGGGCTCCTGCTCAACAGTCCCTTCTCGGAGGGGGCTCCGCGGTTCGTCCGAGAACTGCTTGCGCCCTTTGCCGACGAGAATCCGGCGCGTTTCTCGGCTGATCAGTCGCGAGCTGCACCCCGGTTGAAAGAGGGGGCCGCGCCAGGGGCCTCGCAGTGCTCTCAGCAGATCATCGGTGTGCGTCCTGACCGAAGATGACGGGTCGACGACGGTACGTTGACGATCATGCCGGAACGACCTGGCACCAACGCCACGGGAGAGACCTCCTCGCGGCACCGTCGCCATCGCGTACCGGCCGTCGTGCGGGTCGGCCCTCCCGTCGTCGGCTGGTTGATCGTCGCTGTGCTAGGTCTCGTCGCACTCCTGCGGATCATTGCGTGGGACTCGATCGAGCCGCTGGTCGTTCTCGACGCCCTCACGCTGATCATCTACCTACCGGCGTGGGTCGTGGCCGTCGGCGCGCTCATCGCGCGGCGCCGGTGGCTCGCCGCTGCAGCTGCCGTCATCGTCGCCGCCCAGTTGGTGTTCGTCGCGCCGGAGCTCCTCGCTGCGGCTCCCGTGCCCTCGTGGGCTCGGAACGCCCCGGTGGTACGGGTCTTTGACGCGAACATCGACAAGGCCCTCGACTTCGAGGCCGGTTACGTGCGAGCCATCGAAGAGGACCGCCCCGATCTCGTCACCCTCGAAGAGTTCACGCCACCGGCGCTCGCGAACATGGAGACCTCGGGTGTGCTGTCGAACTTCCCCTACCGTTGTGCCGCGCCGGCCTACGGCGCGAACGGCTTTCTCATCGCCTCCAGGCTGCGTCTCACCGGTTGCCGGGTCCAGACCGTGGATTGGGACGGTTCTTGGACGCCGTACATGGTCGAGGCCACCCTATGGTCGCCAGCTGGGCCGGTCGTCCTACGCGTCGTGCACACCCTGGCACCGTTCCCCGCGTCCTGGCGGGAGTGGTCGAGTGCGCTAGCCGCTGTCGGTCGGTCCGTGCGGACGAGTGGAGACACTCGGATGCTGATGGTCGGAGACTTCAACGCCACCTGGGGAAACAGCGGGTTCGTCGCCCTTCTCCACGGCGGCCTGACCGACGGGGCCGCGGCGCGCGGGAAGGCGACCGACTTGACGTGGCCGAACGGTGCCGTTGTGCCACCCTTCGTCCGCATCGATCACGTGTTGACAGGAACGCGCCTCGCCGTGACCGAGATCGCCGCGAAGGCGGGGTTCGGTAGCGACCACCGTTATCTGATCGCGACGGTCGCAATCCGGACATGAGCGTGGCGGCGAGTGGTTGGCAGGGACACTCGACGCGACGCGGCAGGCGGTTGTCTTACATCGCGCGAACGGGCCGTTCCGGACGACGAGTCGATCTTCTCGGCGCTCCGAGCTGGCGCAGGCGGACTCCGGAAAACCGAGCGTCAGCACCGAACGTCGGCGCTCCCCGGGACTCGCGGCACGCCGAACGACATGCCTGAAGGAGGGCCTCCTGTCAAGTCGTCTTCGGCGAAGCCGAAGACGATTCTTTCCGAGCATTGAAGCCAGCGTGGCTCGATCAAGGACGCGCGCGTCGAGCGAGTCGCGGCACACCGAAGTGGGCACCCACCACGAGGACATATTGTCCGATCTGGATAGGCGCGACGAACGGCTGGCGAGATCAGCGGGAACATATCGAGGCTATTTCGCCGGCGGACTGATGCCAGCGGTAAGACTCTCTCCTCGTCTGCTTGTTCCACCGACAACTGTCTCCCGAAGGATCTCAGCCGGGATGACGGGACGGCCCTAGGCTTCCCTCGCAAGGCGACCCGGGGGTCGTGCGCCCGCTATCAGAAGGGCCGTAGAGCCTGGCCACGCCCGGGTGTGGAGCAGGCGGGGGCGTTCGGGCCGCACCATCCCTCTGTCGCGTGCCTTCCTCGTCCAGACTTGAGAAAGGTGCACGGCCCCCACCTCTCCTCGCTAGGCGACCGGGGTCGTGCACCATCTGTCAATATCGGCTCGCGTCATTCGGCCCCTGAACGCAGCCGATGTACCCGGAGTGAACGACCCTTCCGTCTTCCACTGGCCCATCGACAAACGTCTCCCCAAGGGTCTCTGACGAGATGACAGGGTGCACGCCCCGTAGGCTTCCCTCGCTAGGCGACTCGGGACCGTGCACCTCACGAAACGTGACGAAGAGGACGAGATGATCGTGCAGGCCGGTGAAGACATACGCAGAAACGGCGGGTATCGGGTGAACACGCCGTCCGTCAGCGTGGTAATTCCCAGCTACCGTGGCGGCAGGTTTCTTCGCGAAGCCGTCGCCTCCATACAGTCGCAGACCCTGCAGGACTTCGAGATCGTGATAGTCCTGGACGGCTGCGAGGACGATCTTTCTGACATCGAGCAGAGTGATCAGCGGGTCCGAATAGTTCGACAGCGCCGACGCGGCGCTTCGATTGCTCGGAACGTGGGGATCGCCCAGGCGAAGTCCGAGTTGATCGCCTTTCTCGACGACGATGACCGTATGTTGCCCGACAGGCTTAACCGCCAGCTGGAAGCGATGAAGGACAGCGACGTCGGACTATGTCATACGGAGTGCCGTGCCATAGACGAAAACGGACGGCCGATACCGTTTAGCAAGGCGCGGGACGCACGCTTACTGGGCGAGACCGGAGAGTCCGAAAGCACCAGTGAAGCACTAGCCGCACGATATCGTGCCGTCCTCCGAGGCGACGAGGGCTTCGTGTTCACCTCTGTGATGGTGAGAAAACGGCTCATCGAAGAACTGGGTGGATTCAATCCGCTTCTTCCCCTCGGCGAGGACCTCGATCTCATCTTTCGGATCGCGAGGGAGAGCACCATCTGCTTCCTACCCGAGGTCTTGACGGAGTTCCGCAGACATCAGGACAACACCTGGTCTGAGACGACAACGACCAGAGAGCTGAGGCTGGTGCTGATGCAGCACGTCGTCGCGGCTAAAGCTCACGGCGAGACCGAGACTCTGAAAGCGGCCCGCACGGGCCTCGCCAACTTGATGTCGGGTCGTGCCATATTTGCGATGCACCGTGCCTATGAAGCGCGGTTACGCGGCAACTATATCGGTGCGACCGTCGCTTTCGGGCAGGCATTGCTTTCATCACCAAGAGGATCATTGAGAGCAGCCTGGAGATCGGTTGAGAAAGAAATGCTTGGTGGTCATCCTTCCATCGTTCGCTTCACACGTTCACGGAGCAAAGCTCGCGGGAGCCCCTCCCGGTCGTGACGAGGCGTGAACTCGTCAGGGGAACTACTCGTCCGGCCTCAGGGGAGTGTCGCTGTGGACCGACGGGTCCACCTCACTCGTGCTGCCGGTACGCTCCGGCAACCCACGACTGCTGGTCGATCATCGACTTGAAAGCCCCTGCCAGTATCTGGGACCAAAGCCTTGAATGGGCACCTCCGCCCGTGACGTCGGTGTTGCGGCGAGCGACCGTGTGGTCAAGGGCACGGCCCCGACGACCGGCACCTTGACGGGGCCGCAGACAGGTGGCTTCGCGCGCTGGGCGCCACCTAGCCTCTGTCTGCGGACGTTTCTCGTCCCGAGCAACCGGCCTTGATGGACCAGGTGGACCGCTTGCTCGTCATCCGCCTGGACTCCATCCGACAAACGTCTCCCAGAGGGTCTCTGACGAGATGACGGGCTGCACGCCCCTAGGCTTTACTCCGAGGGCGGCCGGGGCCGTGCACCTTGCCACCGTCGGCGCGGGTCGCTCGGCCCTTGAACACAGCCGACCGGCCCTGTCGGCCCCGTGGAGAACCTCCTCGTCGTCACAGCGCCTGTGATTGGCCTGGTCTATCTTCCTGCGTTCGTCCTGCGTGCTTCTGCCAAGCCCCACCGCCGAACCAGGAAAACGATCGTGCCCAAGATGGCCAGCGTGATCACGAGCGCCACCGTGTTTGTGAGCACGATGACCGCAGCCAGTGCCAGCAGACCAAGGCCACTGACCACAACCAATAGACAGAGCTTCAACCTGTGAACTGCAACCACTCGCCTTACAAGATCGTTGCTCCACAGTGTACGGAGCCAGGTAGGGCGCTCGCCTCCCATCCCGATCCGGCCCCGTGCCCGCCGAAGGGAGACTGGCAATGCCGTCTGGTGACATCTGCTCCGATTGGCTCCGCCCGAGGAAGGGCGTCAGCTCGTCCGTGAGCCTGCACATGCCTCGGTGGGGACGGACAACCAGATTCGCGCGCCGACTTCCCTCTGTTTCACCCACTCGGGCCGTCGTCAGATGCGAAACGCGGACACGTAGTTCTCGACGCGTCCTTGCTCAAGCGCCGAACGCACGACTTTCCTCAAGCTCGAGACAAGTGCCTGTGCCTGCCGGGGACCCGAGAAGATTGCCCCCTGCACGTGGACGGCCGGGTTCGCCACCGTGAGTCCTTGTACCAGCGTGCCGGTGAAGTCCACCCGCACGGTAGAAGTCATCCCAGTGACCGCAGGCACAGCCGCACCGTCGGCACTCGCCTGAGCAACCAACAGGTCCTCGTCGTGCGGCGGTGTGGACGTCCATGACCAGTTCCCCAAGGCCGGAACCGCCGGAGTCGGTGTGGATCTCACGATGCGGTCCACGACCTCGTGAAGCCCGTCTGCAAAAGCTGCTGCATCGTCCAGCTTGAGTACCGCGACCTCCTGTCGCCTTGGCGCGTGATCATCCACCGTCACCTGCTGGACGCCGACGCCGCTCATGACGATCCGTGCGAAAGCCGTCTTCTCGCCGCCGATATCCGCTTCGCCACCTTGGACCGTGACAGCCTTGACGATGATGTCGTCGCGCGAGCACGCCAGTTTCTGGGCTTCGGGTTGATCAAGTTCGCGCTTCAACGCCCACCTCGTTTCCCTCGCAAGGCGACCGGGGTCGTGCACCATCTATCACTATCGGCTCGGGTCGCTCGTCCCTTGAATGCTCCCTGAAATGGTGAGCGGCGAGTGCCCGCGGGCAGGCCCGGGCCCGGGCGGTGGTCTCTCGCCCCGTTGTGGTGGCTTCGATGAAACCGGGAACGATTTCCTCTTCCCATACCTGGACTCCACCGAGGAACAGCTCTTGGAGCGCCTCGACTACGACGAGCTGAAGCTCGACGCCGGCAAACGTCTTCGCTTCCACCAACGAGTGCCCCTACGCGAAGGTTTTGTCAGCCCGGACCACGTCATGGAGGACTGGTATCAGCTCGTCCCCGCCTTTGTTGCCACCCAGGGCGCCGAGGAGCTACAGGAACTGGAAGGCGCGGCCGTGCTCCTCGAAGCGATCGAGGAGAAGGATGACGTGAGCCTCACCGAAGCCGACCGGGTCTACCTCACGGTGCTGAGGGCGTGACTCGACAAGTACCCGAGATGCGGACCACTGGGCCGTAACCGAGCCGCCTGAACAGCGCCAACGGTTGCACTCCCGCGTGGGGAGGTCGTCCCCAATGATGCGACCATTCCGACCGAATCGGCTCCACAGAAAAACTTCCGCCGTCTCCTTTGCCATTCTCCCCTGCCACGGTTCCTTCTGCGTTGGTCGAGCTCCAAAGTCGAGGGTGCCCCGATGTCCACGCCGTTCCCAAGACCCGATCTCATGTTGGTTTGTGGGAGGGTGAGCTATGTCCTCTGGAATGCTGGGCGGGGTCGGTCGAACCCCTCTCGTGGAATTGAGACAGGTGCGGCCGGCGCTTGGAGGCCGTATCGTCGTGAAGCTTGAAGCCGCCAATCCGACAGGTTCCATGAAGGACAGGATGGCCGCCGAGGTCATCTTGTCTGCCGCTGCGGATGGTCGCCTGCCGCTGCGGATGGTCGCCTGCCGCCGGGGGGAACCGTCGTCGAGTACACGTCCGGGACGATGGGAATCTCGCTGGCCTTCGTCTGCGCGACCCTCGACTACAAGCTGCACGCTGTCTACTCTGATGCCTTCAGTGTCGAGAAGCGTCAGACGATGGCTGCCTTCGGCGCAGGGATCACTGACGTGCCCAGCGACCAGGGCCGCATCACCGAGGGCCTCATCCGGCGAATGGTCGCCAAAGCGGCGGAGATCGCCGAGGCGCCCGGGCACTGGTTCGCAGATCAGCTCACCAACGACGACGGTGCCCGGGGGTACGAGCCGTTGGGTGAGGAGATATGGGAGCCGACCAGTGGGCGAGTTGGAGCGTTCGTGCAGGCGGTGGGCACTGCCCACTCCATACACGGGGTGACGAGAGCCCTGCGCCGGCACCGCTCCGGAATACAGGTCGTCGCTGTCGAACCGACTGAATCGTCGGTCCTCTCGGGCGGACCGACCGGCTCTCATCGGATCGAAGGGATCGGGATCGGTTTCGTGCCACCACTGTGGGACCCACGCATGGTTGACGACGTCGAGACGGTGTCGAGTCAGGAGGCGCACCAGATGTCACGGCGGTTGGCGCGAGAAGAAGGACTGTTCGCCGGGACCTCGACCGGAGCAAATGTCGTAGCGGCGCTACGCGTGGCCTATCGTCTCGGGCCGACGGCCACCGTTGCCACGATCGCCGTCGACTCGGGACTGCGCTACCTAAGCACCGAAGCGTTCGGGTGACCTCTGCGGTGCCGACCGTTAGTCCCGCACCCTCTTGTAAGTGCCTCCCGGCACGCCTCGAACGCGACAAGCGGGGCACGGTCCTGTCCTGCCTCGCACGGCGACCAGGGGGTCTTGCAACCAAGATCGGCGCGAGTCCTTCAGTCTTCGCACGCAGCCGATGAGCCCCGAGGTTGCTTCGCGCGGGCCGCCCGACGCACCCTGCGCGCCAGTTCCGCTAGAGGACTCGAGCAGCCGAATTTGGGTCGAAGTCCCCTATGCGCCCGCTTCACGGCAACCGACAATTGGCTACATGACGGGGGCATCGGCCACACCTTGGGCGCCGATTGGCCGCGACGAGTGCATGGATCTGCTCAAGACCACCAGCTACGGACGTCTCGCCCTCACGGCCAGCGCCATGCCGTCGGTCGTCCCGGTCGCAATCGAGCTGAGCGGCGCAGACGCGATCCTCCGTCCATTGACCGGACCCCACGCCGTGGTCCACCCTGACCAGGTTGTCGCCCTCGAGGCTGGCTGTCTTGATGAGGTCGCAGAAAGACAATGGAGCGTGACAGTCCTGGGCATGCTCGTCGTTGATCGGACCGACGCTGAGCCGGGTGGCACTTGTCCCTCTCCCCGGTTCCGGCTGAGCACAGAGTTCACCTCCGGGTGGTGTTCGGGATCGCCCTCCGCACTGGCGAACTCTGCTCGGAGCAATGAGAGGGGAAATGCCAACCGGGACCCGCTGAGGACCCGCTGAGACGAGGAGTGACCACGATGAGGGTGTGGATAGACCAGGAGCCTCTGCACGGGAGACGGTCTCTGCGAGGAACTCTGCCCTGAGATTTTCGCGTTCCTCGACGATGGTTTGTCGTATGTCAAGCAAGGCGACGCGATCTTCAACCACCCCGGCGGAAAGTCGCAGATGGTGACCGTGAGTCCTCAGCTCGAAAAGGCCGTCGCCGAAGCGGCCGACGAGTGCCCTGGCGAATGCATCATCATGGAGGCTGACCTGTAAGACCAGCGCCGGTGCCGATCCACTCGCTGGCACAGTCAAAGCGGCTCGTCAGCTCTCAAGTCGCCGGCCACACGGACGCGTTGGTTCATGGCGGACACGGCTAGGGACGACCTGGCCGACGGAGACCACGAGGTCCCATCCCCGACAAGGCGAGACTGTGGGCCTCCACGGGAGTCGGACCCGAAATGAGCGAGGATGAGAGCACGGGGACCTCAGCGGGCTGATCTCTCCGAGCCAGGTCAAGGCGTCTCTCGAGTTGCGCCGGTGGACGCGGTCGGAAAGAACCCGACCCTCGAAGAGCAGCTTGGCCCCATAGGCGGTGAGCGCCCACCGCCGGGAGCATGGCCACGTCCGCACCGCGTGGGTGAGTTCCTCGTAGCGCAAGCTCATGATCACGCCCGCTCATGAGTGCGACCTCGAGAGGTCGGGCGGGACCAGAGCGTCTCTCGCGGAGCTGCGCTCGCTTGCCACGGGCTCACTCGCCAGAGCTCGCAACTGCTCTACCGAGATCTCGCGCCGGTCATCGCCCTCCTGTCGAGGCGGCGCAGCCGAGGGCCGGTCGGGCAAGGCCGCGGGGACGGGGCGCATTTTCAAGCACAAAGGCGATCTTGCTTTTACGTCGACACGGGGTCGTGCCCGTGCGCTCCCAGGGCTTCGAACGCCCCCCAATTGGCTCGAACGCGTCCGGGAGCCGGTCTTGGCTCGTCGAGCCCATGGTCCGAGAAGGCCTAGGTCCCGCACCCTGTTCTCGACGCAGATGTCGCGCAACAGCCTCGAGCACAACTCCATGTCAGCCGGGATACGGCCGTCGTCGACGTCGCGGCCGATGACGTCGCAGAGCACTCGCCGGAACAGGTAGCGGCTTTCAGGTCGATTGGGCAGACGAGTAGCCCCTTGCTGCCAGAGTTCTCTCCGCGGTGCACGTGCGCGCGTTCGGGGGCTCGGGAATTTGGCGGCAGGCGGCTACGGGCAGGTTCGTGTTGCCGGCAACGTCAGGTCTGGTCGGTTGCGTCGACTCCTTCCCGACGGACATCCCGCATTCGGTCCTGACAGCGCGGTCGCCATCGTCTCCGGCTGTTGTCGAACTAGTGCGCACCCTTGTCGACGAGGCACCACGTGGCAAGACGAGACCCTCGTCAATCGCCGTGATGGTCGGCACGGTCCTGCCGCTGCAGACGCCGAGACGGGATTGCAGGCCGTTGGTGTAAAGCAAGTTGGCGTGCGCGGCTTTGTGAGCTGTCTTGGCCGGTGACAGGCGAGGCGGGATCGCAATCGCGAGCAGGACGCCGACGACGAGCAGGACGACGAGCAGCTCGACCAGCGTGAGGCCCGCCTGGGCATCCTGCCCGAGCCCGAGGCGACCCAGACGTGGCCCCTCGGAAGACTCTGACATCGGACCGTCCTTCTTGGCTGCAAACTGCCTTCGTAAGTTTCATCGGCCCGCAGCATGTCCAGCCTGAGAGGATCTTCGATCGGGCCGGCCGGGATGCCGCGCGACCGTGGCTCTTCGGTGGGGCTCCGGACACTTCCCGCCGGCAAACCGGCCAGCCGCGCCACAGCGTCGATGATTCTCAGTGAGTGCTCGGATGCGATTGGAGCGCAAGGCGCTTGGACGCTCAGCCAGGTCACTAGTCGGTCTTCCTTCGGGTTCGGCCCCGCCGCGACTTGGTGCGGTTCCGCCACGGCTGGGGCGCGAGCGAACCGACCGGGCGCCTTGACGGTGAAATTGGAAGTAACTATATTTTGAGTGGCACTCTCAATTGAGAGGACGTCTAGAAATCTTCGGAGTGATCCGGCTTCACGCAGAAGGAGGTGCTGACGATGACCGCAACCGGAGCCCGCAAGTGGGGGGCGTTGGGAGGCGTCATGCTCGCGGTGCTTGCCGTGGACATGGACCTGACGGTCTTGAGTGTGGCCCTCCCCACCCTCTCTGGGGCCCTCAGGGCCTCCGAGTCGGACCTGCAGTGGTTCTCCTCGGCTTACGCCCTGGTTCTCGCCGCGGCGATGCTGCCGGCCGGGCTCCTGGGCGACCGATACGGCCGCAAGAAGGTCATGCTGTTCGCCCTCGCGTTGTTCGCCGCAGGCTCGCTCGCCTGTGCGTACTCCCGCACGCCAGCAGAGTTCATCGGTGCTCGGGTCCTTCTCGGCTGCGCGGGCGCTGGGCTGGTCGTCATGGCCGTGTCGGCCCTCACGGTGCTGTTCACCGAGGAGGAACGCCCCAAGGCACTCGGCATCTGGGCGGCGGCCAACATGTTCGCCTTCCCGATCGGTCCGATCCTCGGCGGGTGGCTTCTCTCCCACTACTGGTGGGGTTGGGTGTTCTTGATGAACGTACCGGTCGCCGTCGTCGGCTTCGTGGCAGTAGTCGCCCTCGTGCCGGAGTCGAGGTCTGCACTGCGTCCGGGTGTTGACACGGTGGGGATCGTGCAGCTCGAGCGCAGGCCTCGTCGGTGTGACCTACGGGCTCATCGAGGCGGGAGAGCACGGGTGGAGCTCACTTGGCGCGCTCGTCCCGCTTTTCGCCGGGGTGGCAGCGATAGTGGCGTTCTTCGCCTGGGAGCGTCTGCTGGAACACAAGCCCGGCGGCCAGCCCCTTGTCGACTTGAGCCTGTTCCGCTCCCCGTCGTTCACCTGGGGCGTAATACTGTTCGCCGTTCTTACACTGGCTTTGATCGGCCTTCTGTTCACGATGCCCCAGTACTTCCAGGGAGTCATGGGCACGGACCCGGAGGGATCCGGTGTCCGCTTGCTTCCGGCTGTCGGCGGGATGCTCGTCGGGTTGATCCCTGCGGCACGCGTGGCCAAAGCGATCGGTGCCAAGCTGACCGCCTCGGCGGGCTTTCTCGTGCTCGGCGTCGGGCTCGCAATGGGGAGTACCACGGCCCTTTCGTCGGGTGAGGGTTTCGTGGCAACCTGGTCCGTGATCGCCGGGATCGGCACGGGGCTCACGATGGTGGCAGTTGCCTCTGCCGCCTTGGCCGAGCTTCTCCAAGGAGAGGGCTGGGGTGGGCTCCGGGGTGCTGCAGGCACTCAAGAACACGGGCGCGCCGCTCGGAAGTGCCATCTTGGGAAGCGCGCTCATCTCCGCCTATGTGAATCGGCTTCCCCTCGCCGGACTTCCACCGGCGGCCGCGCAGGCTGTGCGGGGCAGCGTCTTTGGAGGCGTTGCCGTGGCGCGTGCTCTCGGCTCGAAGTCGCTTGCCACCTCGGTGCGTGCCGCCTTCGTGCACGGGATGGACGTCGCCCTTCTGGTGTCGGTCGGGTTTGCCCTACTCGGTCTCGTACTCTCGTTGGTCTTCCTGCCGGCACACGCCCAGCCGGCGGCGGAGGCCGAAGAGGGATTAGAAGGAGGTGCAGCTCGCTGTCACCTGAGACGGGCCCGGCCGGCGGCCTTAGGGAGCGCAAGAAGGCCAGGACCCGCGCTGCCATCCAGCATGAGGCTCTCCGGTTGTTTCGAGAACAAGGTTACGACGCCACCACGATTGAGCAGATCGCCGCGACGGTCGAGATAGCCCCTTCCACGTTCTTCCGCTACTTCCACGCCAAAGAGGACCTCGTCCTGGTGGACGAATACGACGCGCTGGTCATCGAGGCCTTCTGCGCACAGCCTGTTGACGTCGGCCCGCTCCAGGCCATTCGCAATGCGCTTCGAGCCGTGTTCGGCGGAGTCTCTGACGATGACATGTCAGATTTGCGCGAGAGGGCAGAGCTGGCACTCGCCGTTCCCGAGCTGCGTGCCGGGATGTTCGACAATTTCGCCCAGACCATCAGGATGATCACCAATCTCACCGCCGAGCGACTGGAGCAGCCAGCGGGCGACTTTGCCGTATACGCCATGGCAGGGGCGGTGCTGGGCGTCATGATCTCCGCCGAGCTCTACTGGCTGGAGCACCCAGGAAGTGACCTCGTCGCGTTGCTCGACGAAGCGCTGGCGTGCCTCGAGTCTGGACTCAGCTTTTGAGGTCCCGAGACGCGGCGCGCTGGCGTTACCGAGGGCGCCCGCTCGCTGACGAGCTCTCGCCGCTCGGCGTCAATCCCGAGAGCCCTGCGGGGCAACGAAACGACCGAGACGGTGAACCATTCGACTGCATCGCTAACGTTCTCGGTCTGTGGACCTGCTCCTCACGACCACAGGAGTGAGGCCGCGAGGCACCGATGGTGTCGAGGGAAGCCGGCAAAGACAGCCCCGTCCCTCGCTGAGGCGCCTTCGTGGCGCAAACTTGGGGTAGGTGCGCGGCCCTTGTTGCCGACCCCTCGCATGGTGAACGGGACCGTACACCAGCTTTCGTCCCGGGAACCGAGTCGGACGAAGCACGCCCTGGCGCACGTCACACCGCAGGCGCGGATCACATCGTTAGGCAGCCCATCCTTCGTGCCGGCTATCGCGCCGGGTTGGCGGCGCCGACCGCACGGCTTGCTGGGCGGGCGAACCGGGTCCAGACATGCTGGCTTCGACGGCTTGTCCCTGACCGGACATGATGGGCCCGTGGCCTGCTCGTCGTCCGTCCGAACTCTGACGAGCGGCTCTGGGAGCGCGCCGGCGAGCGCGAAGTGCACAGCTCTGGTTGGCTTGCGAGAAAGCGGTTGTAGAGCACCTCGCAACAGGGGTACAACCGGCGTCGAGGCACCGCGAGGAAGTCCCAGCGCCCCGAACCCATAAGAGACATATTCACTGGCAAAGGGAGGAAGCACGATGCACATGAACATGGCTAGAAGAGGCGTCCTGGTGCTGGCTGCGGCCGGCATTGCGCTCGGTACGGCTGCTTACGCCAGCGGCGCTTCGGCGACGACGACAGTGGCACGCCCGCACTCGGTACCGCAAGCGGTCCTGCCACTCAAGGTGGCACTCGTCGCGCCCAGCGCGACCAACGACCTGTCCTGGACGCAGACGATTTACGCCGCCCTCGAGAGCCTGAAGTCGTCCCAGCACCTGACGGTCTCGGTCTCGGCGAACGAGTACGTGACCTCCGACGCGGCGAACATCCTCCGGGAGTACGCCTCCCAGGGGTACAACCTCGTCATCGCCCACGGCTCCCAGTACGGCTCGACGATCGAACAGCTTGCACCCGAGTTCCCGAAGGTCTCCTTCGCCTGGGGCACCGCGGCGTCGACCTTCGGCAAGTCGAACATCTTCGCCTACGAAGCGGCCGCCAACGAGGGCGGCTACGTCGAGGGCTATATGGCGGCGATGCTCAGCAAGACTCACGCCCTTGGGGTTTGCGGGCCGATCGCCACCGGTGACGACAAGCTCTACATCGACGGCTACGTTGCCGGGGCAAAGGCGAAGAACAAGTCCGTCGTCGTCCACGCCGTCTACACGGGCTCGTACAGTGACGATAGCCTCATGGCGACGTGCGCGAAAACCTTTGTGGCCGACCGTGTCGACGTGCTGTCCGCCACGACGCAGTCCGCGGTGGGGGCGATCGGCATCGCCCGCAACGACAGGCTTCCCTGGTTCGGAAACGACTGGTCGATGGTGAGCCTCGCCCCGCACAACGTCGTCGCGACTCAGGTCTACAACTGGGACTCGGTATTGGAGCAGATGTTCGCGGCAATCCGCGGTGGCACGCTCGGCGGCGCGACCTACGTGATCGGACTCGGCAACGGCGGTGAGAGGATCGACTTCAACCCGGCCTACAAGCTCTCGCCGGTGGTCAAGGCTGCAGGCAAGAAGCTGATCACCGAGATAACCGACGGGGACATCAACGTCCCCCAGTAGCTGGCCCCAAACGCCGCGCGATCAGCTCGCGAACGACTTCTCGTCGTCCTGTTGTGCCCGATTCGACGACGCCTCCTCGAGCGTCTAAACCAGGCTGACCAGGTCACTGTCACGGGCAGGGCGCCTCGCAAGACCCTCCGGGCTAGCTCGAAACGGCTCGCAAGGCCCACTGGTGACGGCTGCCCGGAACCGGTTGGCGAGCCATGGACGGACGGGACGGACTTGGGTAATGTCCGGAACCTGAGTTCCAGAGCTTCAGGATGGTCGCAAGAGGGGGGCAGTCCTGATGGCAGAGTTCGACGCGAAGCGTTGTCGAGGTTGGGCGGGGCTGTGGCTGCAGAGACGCTGTCTCTCGCCGCCTCTGAATCGTGCCTGTCCCCGGGCCACTAAGAGACGGTCAGCCGCCGCGGGCACTGGACCGGGTAGGGCCCAAGCATTCGCGGCCATGACTCTTTCGAAGCTCCGGTCGACTGACATCCCCGGCCGAAGTGTCCCGCTCGCCCTCAGCCGTCCTCTCGGCGGAGCGCGGTGTGGGCTGTCGGTGTCTACGACCCGCAGGCGCGAGGCCCGTCCGGCAGGCGAGCCGTGGCCTCCCGGCATTGGCGCGCGCCTGCCGTTGGTTGACGGTCCCCGTCATCCCACGTGCCCGCCCAACAAGCAGAGGCTCGTCCCGGTGTCTCGTTCCCTTCGATGGAGCCAACGGAGAGCGCTGACAAAGCCCGACAAGTCCCTTAAACCGTACCCATTGATTCGACCTATGAGACCAGGAGGACCCGTGATCAGAATTGCAAAGCGGTTGACCGTCGTATGCGCTGCAGGTCTCGGCGCGCTGTTCGTACTCCCAGGATCGGCGCACTTGGCCTTGGCCAAGTCGTCCCTCGCCTCTTCGTCGAGGCACCTTGAAGCCAAGCCGCTCAGGGCGGCGGCGGCGGCGGCAACGATCAAGTACCAGGCGGAAATCCTTCCCGGGGGGAGCTTCTCGGTCGGCACGTCCCTCGTCGGCGGCAACGACGGGAGCAACTTCGGGTATGGCCTGACAGCCAACGATATCGACAACGACTGGAGTTGTACCGGCACCTGCACTCTTGACTTCGTGTTCTTCGTCTTTGCGAACCAGGATGAGACCACAAGCGTCAAGTTCGAGGTCGTCTCGCCCAGCGGAAAGACCGCCTACCAGTACACGTGGACGTCGAAACTGGCGATAGGCGGCAACTGGTATTCGGTTATCGCCAAAGGCGACTACTCCAAGCCCGGCACCTATTTCGCCGAGGTGTACGTGGCAGGCAGTCTGTCTGGCTGGATCCCAGAGGTCATCGGCAGCTGACCTCAGCCACGCCGGGTCCGACACCTCGGCGAGTCCCCGGTACCGGTCGCCCTGAGATGCCCGCGTCGCGGGCGGGAGCTCCACGACGAGCTCCTGCCGCCACTCCTAGGCGGACGCTGCGGGAGGCTTGGCAAGGGGTGGACTCTTGCGAACGATCGCCAACCCGTATCTGGCGAGCAGCACCGGGAGCTCGCGCTGCGCCTCGCGGTCCAATTCCTTTCTCGATTCGCCAAGATCGTCCCATGGGACGAGATCGGTGTGGCGCTTGCGTGCGAGATCGGTCTCGGCGGCATGGGTCCACCCGTCCGCCAGGCGCTCTTCGCACCAGCGCCCGTGCTCGGATTCGGCCAATCGTGCGATCTCTTCCTCGGTGAAAACCGGCAAGGCCGTGGCCCAGTCGTCGGAAACCTGGACGGAGTAGCCAGCCGCGTCCAGACGTCCGCTCAGATGCATCGCCGAATCTCGATTCGACTCTCGGAAGGTCTCGGAGAGCACTTCCCATGGCTTGTGAGACTCCCTCGCAGGATCGTAAGTGCCGTCAAGCCGGCGATGACGGAGGTAGTTCCCGTGCAACGCCCTCGCCATCTGCTCGGTGACGCTGTTCACGAACACATCGGGTCGGCACAGCCTGTCGAGAAGAGGGAACGTCGTCACATTGGAAAGGTGCAGTTGCGTGGCTGCCCTGTCCAGAATTGTCACCGGGCCGGTCTGGCCGGTGGTGAGAGCGACGATCGGTACGTCCGACGGCGTGTGGCTTGCCACCTGCATGACGGCTTCGAGACCCGCTCGTTCATCCGCGTAGCTGACGAACACTGTTGTGCGGCCACGGTCGTCGTGCACGAGCGACGGCAGCTCAGACGAGTCCGGGTCAGCGGGATCGCAGGTGACAGCCGTGAGGTCACACGCTTCTTCGAAGTGCGGGTATCGACGACGCAGAGTGCGGATCCGCTGCTTGGCGTCGGCGGCAACGAGCGTGAGCTCGAGACGCAGGCCGTCGCCGCGGTGATCGAACCACCACTCCCTTACCGCACCCACAACCAAGAGCAATCCGACCCGGTCGGTCCCGACGACCACGATGCGCGGCACGGTACCGTCACGTTCCACGAACGAGTGGGGGAACTGACCCAGCAGCGCAAGCCCCCCAGAACGGAACACATTGACGTAACTGAGCGTTACGCCCCGCTTGTCGATATCCGCGAGGCTCGATTGCTCGAGACGCTGGCACATCTGGTCATCATCGACGTGTACGAAACAATCGAGCCGCCGGCGTCGATCCCGGGGGCGCTTCTTCGACGTCACGACCAGCTTCGCCGCCACGCCAATTCTGTCGTTGACGCTGTTGTCTCCGCACACGGCCACGATGCGTGTGGCCCGCTCGAGACCGGCTCGGCGGAGCACCTCGGGGTCTGTCGCGTCGCCGACCAGCACAGGGACGGAAAGCTCCCGACAGCGCGAGAGGGCCACGGAGGACGGATTCGTGTCCACGGCGACGACGCGCTCGCCACGTGCTTGGAAGGCCGAGGCCAAACGCAGGCCGAAGGCCCCGAGTCCACAGACCACCAGGTGCCGTCGGTAGAGGGCGTGGATGCGCAGCCGGTTGAAAGGCTCTGCCAGCACGGCGAAGATAGCCGACAAGCCGGCGAGAACGAGAGTGAGCGGGGCGAACCAACGGGCGACCTCGAGCGGCCATGGGAACGGCGGGACCAGCGGTACCTTTGGGGCGAAATGGCTGTAGATCGTCGTGTTGTCCCTGAACAGAGCAAGGGCGACGTACAGGCGGTCGACGAACGGAAGCGTCGGGTACAGGTCCGTGTAGCCCCATAGGCCGAGGCCCAGGAACATCAGTGCCATGATGCCCAACAGCGTCCAACGCCGCCGGTGCAGCGATGCCCAGACGCTGATGTGCGGAGAGTCGCCTTCGATTGCCCGCACGAGGCGCCCCACCCCGTTCTCGAAGTCCTCAACCGGCAACGCGAAGAAGCTGCACATTGCCGCAGCTGCGGAGGCAGGCTCGCCAACGGGGTCGGCCGCGCGCTTACCGCGACGATGTGCTTGTGCAGCACGGCCGCCCGCTCGATCTCGTGACGGCACCTCGCGGAGGCGGCCAGGTCGGGCGATACCACTGCGAGCACTGAGGTCGCACCTCTGATGGCGGCGTGGACTTCGTCCATGCGTGCGCCTGCGTTCGGCTCGTAGCCTGCCTCAAGCCCGGTCTTGTTTGCGGAGGCGACGGCGCTGTCGCTCGCCGGGTGGCTCAGCGCCCTGTCGGGCAAGCCCACGGCCGAGACGTCCCCGGAGTTCGCGGACTGCTCTCGGCTCGCGTCGTCGTACCACCACTCGCCGAGGTCCAGGAACGTGTCAGCGGCGCGTTCCCGCAGTGCCTCCGCAAGGCTGCGAACAAACTCGAGATCGCGGCGCGAGTAGCAGAGGAAGACGTCGGTCATCGCCGGCCCCGTCTCCGGACCTGTCGCCCGATATCGCATCGAGACCCGACTGTCCGGGCCGGACTGCCCGTTCCCGGCCGCCGGCCCCGCGGATCGCACGCCTCGATCGGAGATGTCGCGTTCTGCGCCGACCGAGTCGAGGCTTCTCCCGAACTGGCGGAGTCGTCGCTCATCAGCGTTCTCGGCCGCCGGGTCGTCTGACAATCAAGAGGCCCGCCTCGCCGAGCAGACGCGGGATCGCTCGGACGCTGTCACGGTCGAGGTCGCGCACCTCCTCGGAGAAGCTCCTCCCACGGCACCAGGTACGGCGACCGTTTCTCCGCGACCTCACGCCGGGGTCCGGGACGCCAGCCTTGCCGCAGGCGCTCCTCAACCCAACGATCGTGCTCAAGGCGTGCAAGCATCTCGATCTCACCAGGTTCGAATTGGACCGGCTCACTCCGGGCTTGCTTAGCGGGCGCGGCCTCGCATCCGATGGAGGCGAGCTTCCGCGCGATGTCGGTGGCCTGGTCCCTGTTCGACGCCCGGAGCGATTCGTCGAGGCTCATCCCAGGCGCGAAGGGAAGGGTCGTCCTCTGGAAGAGAACCATCGGCCTTGCGACGGCGGACGTAATCCGCGTGGATTGCCCTGGCGATCAGCTCGGCATCGGGAGGCGTCCTGGCGTCGGTCAGTTTGCGTCCAAGCGATTGAGCTCGATCACAGCCATTCTCGCCAGGGTCACAGCAAGAGGATTCGCGTCCGGGGTGGGGTTCTGGGAAGGACCTGCCTCGCTGTACACGACGACGTCACCCCAGCGGACGGCACAGCCTGAGACGTAGGAGCCCGACGGGGATGTGGGTGAGGAATTCGTGAGGGCACGGCAGTTTGCCTGCTGGGAGAAGCCCGAGGAGTTGATCGACTCGATCGCGTGGTACCCCCCCGGCGCAAGATCGGTGTCGAACGCCTGCGCCTGGCGAGCCGTGTCGAACACGTAGAAAAAGACCGAGTCTCGGTGGCCGTCTCCTTTCAGCGCGACATCGACGTACGAGCCCGTGGCCAGTCCCGGCAGGGAGCCCGGCCCGACATGGTAGGCCCGAAGGCTCGACAGTTCGACGCCTTGCGGCAACAAGCCACCGAGGGGCGTCGAGAGGATCCGTTCGCTCAGCACCCGGGGCGCGATTGAGCCGGGCGGTGGTGGCAGCGCGCCCGTGGGGGCGGCGCCTGCCACCGCTGCGAGGTGCCCGATCGCGTCTCGCGTCAACGCCACGGCCAGGTTGTCGTCTGTGACTGTGCTGTTGGTCCAACTCGTGATCTCCACGAAGCTGACGACGTTCGCGCTGAGCGCCGCACAGCTCGACTCCCGACTCGCGTCCTCGGTTGCGGTCGCCTCCGCATGACCCGTGTCACACCTGGTCGGGTCGGTGATTCCCGTGGCACGGAAGCTCCCTGTGAAGGCGTAGCCGTCGGGAAGCGGGACCGTGTTCGCATAGAAGAGGCTCGCGACACCCGGGCTGTCAAACACGAGGTACCGGATTGCGAGATACGTGGCTGGGCCGAGGAACGGGACGAGGACGTTGTCGAGTAGACCCGGCGTGAGGACCGGGCTGAGGACCGGGCTGAGTGCGGACATGTTGCTAGGTACGTCTTTGGAGCCGAACCGGCTTTCGAGCGCCAGGCCTGCCAATCGATCCGGGGAAACAGCGGCAACGGCATGGGCTGCCGAAACGGACCCGGGACCTGGGGGACGCAGCAGGAACACGACGAGCGCGATCACGATGACAAGCGCGCCGAGTCCCACCGCCAACACCTTGCCGCGAGCGCCGGGGTGCCCTGACTGGCTTGATCTGCGGACTCGGAGTGGGATCGACGAGCTGCTCGACGGCTCGCACGAGGCGCCCGGCGTCGTACTCCCAGCGGGCGTTCTCCAACTCCAAGGCGTTCCGCCTCGTCAGAGGCCGCAACGACTCTGGAAGTTCCTCGGCCGAGGGCATCTGGGCACGCTCGACGAGGATGGGGATGACCGGGACTCCGAGGCGCAAGGCGGTGTCCGTCTCGAGCCGGATGAAGTCCGAGGGATCGTCCAAGAGGTGCTGATTCGTGCCGCGGCTAAGCCAATCCCGTCCGATGAGGACGAGGGCGACACCGCTCGACTGGATCGCCTCCTCGATCTTCTCGACGAAGTCGGCACCCGGGGCTATGGAGTCCACGTCCATAAAGACCCGGCGGGCACCGAACCGCTGCGACAAGAGCTCATGCAGCGCGCGTGCCTGGCCGCTCGTCTCGCCGCGCCGGTAACTGATGAACACACCCCTCGAACGAAGGCCGGCGCCGGTGCCCTCGGTCACTTCGGCCCCCGTACGGCGCGCGGCGTAGCGGACGGCGAGATGGGCCCGGTCAGCCACAGCCCGCGAAGACAGGACACGCCAGCCCCCCGGCCCCGCCGTAGCGGAGGAGTCGGAGCAGTTGCCCGGCAAACCGCCGGGAAAGTCCGCCATCGCCCACCCCCCAGTTGGCACCCCCCGATTACCAGTGACGTGACACTATATGAGGCGCGCGCCGTCTGCTAGAGGGCAATGGGCGTTGTCGACGACGGGTCCTCGTCCCCCTGGCGGCGGCGAGACCTCCCGAGTACTGTCTCGGCCATGCCACAAGGGGGGCAAGGCTTTTCAGTCGCTCGAGGTGCGCGCCGGCCCGGTCGACGAGGTCCCGGCCGTACGGCGGTGAGGCGGGTGAGCCTTGCTGCCGCCGGGGCGATAGAGAACGTCTTGCGGACACGCGTCCTGCCCTCAGCCGGGTCGGCTTGCGTGCTTCTCGTCTTCATGGCGCTCTTGTCACCGTTCGCAGGCACAGAATCGAATATGACCGTCGCTCTGGTTCGCCAACACGGCCCCGTGCCGCGGACAACCCGGCTCGTCGGGGGTGGCAGCAAGGCCTTCACGTCGGGACGTGCACCGGCGGTGTCGTTCCTTGCCCAGCTGCGCTCCGATGCGAACCCAAGATGCCTCGAATCATGGGCGCGGTTGGCGGGTCTCGTCGTGCAGTGGTCCCCCGGCGACGGCTGGGTGTCGCTGAGCGGCTCGCCCGCGGACGTCGACCGCGGCTTCGACGTCTCCATCGATACCCGTGCCGGATCGGGCGGCCGACTGGTCTGGGCGGCGAACCGTCCGGCGACGATACCCACCGGCGTCTGTGGCGAGCTGGCGGGGATAGGGGTTCTGCACTCGTTCGTCCGCCCGACAGCACTCGGTGACGTCCCACTTGGCGCGTCGTCTCCGGGCCTGAGCCCCTCGCAGCTGCTCAACGCCTACGACGCCGAGCCCTTGCTATCGCGGGCTCGCCGGGCAAGGACAGACAGTCGTCTTCTTCGAGACCGACGCGTTCAGCTCCTCGGACATAGACGCGTTCGCGCATGCCATCTCCCGTCCGCTGAGCCTCAGGTACCCGCTCGGCAACCTGGGAGACACCGAGGGCGAGACCACGATGGACATCGAGACGGTGCACGAGATAGCCCCGTTCGCGAAGCTCGTCGACATAAACCTCCTCTCGTCGCGGTTCCAGAACATGTCGACGGCTGCGACCTACGAGGCGGCCTTCACGTTCGCCGCTCATCGCTTCCCGGGCGCGATCTGGAGCATCAGCCTGGGCAGCTGCGAGGACGACACGAACATCTTCGACCCGGCCGATCTGATCGCCATGAACGGCGCAGTTGCCGCGGCGGAGACGAGCGGCGCGACCGTGTTCGCGTCGAGCGGTGACAGCGGTGGGCTCGATTGCATGCCGCCTGATGACGCCGGCCAGCCACCCTTGGGTTCATGGGAGGGGGTATCGGTCCCCGCGAGCCTGCCAAACGTCACCTCGGTGGGCGGTACGACGCTCTCGACTACGGCGACCGGTGGCTACGTGGGCGAGACAACGTGGACCGAACCACTGCTCTTGCAGGGATCGGGCGGAGGTCTCTCGAAGGTCTTCTCCCGACCCACTTGGCAGGTGGGGCCCGGGACCGGTGGTTTCCCAGACCCGGCTGGGGCGCGCCAGGTGCCCGACGTCTCCGCGGACGCGAATCCCGCCACCGGCAATGACATCGTCGAGCACGGGCGCGTAACCACCGGGGGTGGAACCTCACTGTCCGCACCGACCTGGGCGGGGTTCACGGTGCTCATCGACGAGTACCTGCGCACTCAAGGTGATCACGCGGTGGGCTTCTTCAACCCCGAGCTGTACAAACTCGCCCAGACGCAGTCCCCGTACAAACCCCTGCACGACGTCACGACGGGCGGGAACGACTTCTACCTGGCAACCCCCGGCTACGACAGGGTGACAGGGCTCGGCTCGCCGGACGTGTGGAATCTCGCCCGCGACCTCGCGGCGGTGGGGGGCTGACATGACCGAGATCGAACCGCCGCCGACGCCGCTGCCGATCCTGGCCACGACTTACTGTCCTTTCTGCGGTGTGGTCGTGCCCGACTCCCGCTATTGCGGAGCATGTGGCGCCCACCTCGTACACGAGTCGTTCCGCGGCTCACAGCGATTGCACTCCTACGCGGCCTTTCCGGACGAGCCGGTGGTGCGCCTCTCGATCGTGACATCGTTGTTCCCGCACCTCTCTTACCGGGCGAGGGTGCCGTTTCGCTATGCCCTGGGCATCATCGTTACCCTGATGATCGCCTTGGCCTTGGCCGGCACCGCCGCGCCTTTGATGGCGGTGTGCGCACTCGGCGTGCCGCTTTTGTTCCTGCTCTACATCGTCGAGGTTGATCCCTACGAGGGGACCTTTGTGATCTCGACTGGCGTCGCTCTCCTGCTCGGTGCGGGCCTCGGCGCCGGCTGGGCACTCATCGCTAGTCCCTATGTCGACCGGGCCCTTCAGCCGACACCGCTCTCCAGCCTGACGAGCGGCCAAGCGCTCGTGGCAGCCATCGTCGTTCCGACCGTCGCTCAGCTGCTCATGTGCATCCCCATCCTTGCCGTCCGGAGGCTGCAGCGCGGCCGGCTCGAATCTCTCGACGGCTTCGTCGCCGGGGCAACGGGGGCGCTCGGGTTCGCTCTCGCCGCCACCATCGTGCTCCTGTCGCCTTCACTCACCAACGGGCAGTTCACACACCAGTCCTTCCTCGTCAACCTGGCGCAGGCCGTCGAACGCGGGTTGGGGCTGCCGCTCGTGAGCGCGATGAGCACCGGACTCATCGGGGCGGCGCTCTGGGTCAAGAGAGGAGACGCGAAAGCGGCACGCGGCCGTTGGGTCACCTCTCCGGTACTCGCCTTCCTGATCGCCGAAGCCGTCCAGGTCGGGTGGGCGTTTGGGAACCTCGCCGCCTTGCCGGACGCCGAGGTCATTGTCGTGCAACTTGGTGTGATTGGCGTGCTGACCGTCTTGATGCGCCTCGGCATTCACCACGTCCTTATCCACGAGGCCCTGGAAACCAGCATCGGGGCCCCGCGCGTGTGCGCCCACTGCAACCACCTCGTGCCGACGATGTCGTTCTGCCCCCAGTGTGGTGTGGCCGACCGCGCCATCGCCCGGTCGAGACGCGCGCAGTCTCGTCAAGATCCTTCGGCCCTCGCCGCGGCGCGTGCCCCGGAGGCCGGCCAATGAGCACGCCGCCTGCTGCACAGCCCGGGTCCCCATGGCCCACCGCCCCGCCCGGCGAAGCGGGCATGCGGGTCGGGTTCCCCGAAGTGCGCGAGCTGCCCCCACATGGCCACCGGTTCAGCCATGTCGCGATGGTGGCCCTGTTGCTCGCCGGACTCGCGCTGCTAACCGCCATCCTGGTAGTCGTCGCGGTCCTCGCTCCTCCCCCGCCGCCGGCACCTTGTCCGCCACTTCGATGCCAAGCGCCTCCGATCGGAGACATCGGCACGGAGTCGGTCCAGGGCTCCCAGGCGACCGCGGAAGGGCGGCTCTACAAGAACCACCAGGGTTTCACCGTTCGGTACTACCCGTTCCCGGGCACCACGATCTACCCGGGAGTCGCGACCAGCGCGAACAGCATCACCTTGAGCTTCCCTTTCAAAGCCAGCTATGGCGGCACCTCCTATCTGACCGTGATCGGCCAGCCCGATGGCGGCGCGACGCCGCAACAGATCGTCGACGACGCAGTCAGTCAGATCGCGCCGAACGCCCAGCTGGAGTTCCTGATGCCGCAGGCCTATGTGGGGTACTGGCCCGGCTACGGCGAGGCATTCGTGACGCAGGTGCCCAGTGCCGACGGCAACAGCGCCACCTACGAGCTCATCGTGATGGCCGCGGTCCACAACGGCTTCGGAATTGCCGTGGTCGCGTCGGGTCAGCTTCTCGACCGAGTGACGCCCGGCTCATCGTGGTGGGACGGCCACCCCTCTTCCGCAGCGATCAACGTCGCTTACGTTGCCGATAGCGCGGTCAACAGCATCGGGTTCCCCGGTGCGCCGTCACCTTGACGCGCCCGCTTCCCCGCCGGGTACAGCGCGGCTGCAGGCCGTTCCCGTCCCGATCACTTCCGCGCGGCGGCGGGCGCGTGACGTCCCCGGAAACCCAAGCCTCCTTTCCGGGAACTCGCGTGGCGCGATTGCTCCGGACCTTGCCTTCTACCGACCTGTCTGTTAGAGCCTTTGCGTGACTCCGGTGTCCGCCGATCGCCAGCAGAGACTGCTCGCGGTCGGGCACGGCCCCCGCTCGCATCCCCCGTTCCAGGTTGCGGAGGCGGCCTCAGGTCTGTGCAGACTCCTTTGGCTGATAGACGAGAGCCTGCCGGGCAACGCCGTCACGGCCAGGTTGCTCAGGAAGTTCGGCACCCTGGTCGACGTCGCCGGCATGTCGCCGGAGGAGATCGCCTCGTTACTGCGAGCGCGATCTCCCGACGGGGTCTTGGCCCTCCGCGACGAGGACATCGTGCTCCTCGCGTTGGTCGCGGCGGACTTGGGACTCGACTATCACGCGCCCGAGGTTGCCCGTCGCCTCGTGGACAAGCTCTTGCAGCGCGAGGCGCTCCGCGACGCCGGACTGCCGTCGCCGCTCTTCTGGAAGGTCCCGGCCGAGCGTGACCCGGCCGCTGACGCGGCCTTCGCGGCGACTGTCCAGTACCCAGCGGTCCTGAAACCACGCCGAGCCAGCGGAAGTTGGTACGCGATGCCGGTCGCGGACGCCGGCGATCTCGTCCGTTCACTCGCCCTGCTGCCGCCCGAGGCCGGCGGCGAGACCGGGATGCTGGTCGAGCAGTACCTTCCGGGCCTCCTGACGGGACCGAGCGACCGTTTCGCCGACTTCTTGTCGGTGGAGAGCCTCGTCGTGGCGGGCGAGATCAGGCACGCGGCGCTGAACGGGCGGTTCCCACTGGCGGAGCCCTTCCGGGAAACGGGGACCTTCATCCCGGCCGCGCTGGCACCAGCCCAGCAGACCGCCGTGCTCGAGGTCGCCACGGCTGCGCTGGGCGCCATGGGAGTGAGGACGGGCGCCTTCCACACCGAGATCAAGCTGACCCCGAATGGCCCGCGGGTGATCGAGGTGAACGGCAGGATTGGGGGCGGGGTGCCCGAAATGCTGTTCGGGGCAAGCGGCGTCTCGCTGTTCGAGCTCGCGATGCACGTCGCCCTCGGTGAGCCCGTGCTAGTCGATCGCCTGATCCCCTGCGCGAAGGTCGGCTGGCGCCTGATGTTCCAGCTTCCGACCTCTGCCCGCCGCGTCGTCAGTGTCGAGGGTCTCGACCGGTTGGCCGGGCTCGCCGGGGTCAGCTCGGTCTTCTTGAACCGGTTGCCGGGAGACGCGGTCGACTGGCGCGCGGGAACCAGCCACTACGTCTACGACGTCACCGGGGTCTCCGCGAGCCACGACGATCTTCTCGAGGTCAATCGTTTCCTCCACGAGGAAGTGTCGGTCGTCTACGAATTAGCACCGGCACAGAGGTGGCGTTGGTGGGCGGGCGTGCCCGACCGGAGGAGGCCAAGCGAGGGAAAGCGACCGAAAAGGCGTCCGGTCGCGGGGGCGGGGCGACCGCGGGGCGTCAAGCTGCTCGTCTCACGGCGGGCGTGGCGAGCTTCAGGCCGCCGGCGCGCCGCCTGCTTCGCTCCTCCGATCTGACCGTGACGTTCGCGACGGATCAGATCTCGATTCCCTCAACGCGCGTCGGGGGTGCCGCCCGGTGATCAGGGCGACCGCTCCGGTGCGGATCTGTGACAACGGTGGGTGGACCGATACGTGGTTCGGCGGGCCGGGGCGCGTCCTGAACATCGCGGTGAAACCGGGAGTGGACGTCTCGATCCGCGAGACGGCCGGTCCGGACCAGGTACTGCTGGTTGCCGAGAGCTTCGGCGACAGCTACCCCATCGTGCCGGGAGCGCCCCGGGCGGCCCGCCACCGCCTGCTGGAGGCCGCCGTCGACGCGTTCCCACCCCCGGGGGGCATGGCCGTGGAGATCAGCGTCTGCTCCGCGGTCCCGGCCGGTTGCAGCACGGGCACGTCTGCTTCGGTGGCGGTTGCCTTATTGGGCGGATTGGCGGCAGTGCGCGGCGAGGACCTGTCGCCACGCGAAGCCGCGTACGCGGCCCACCGGCTCGAGGTCGAGTTCCTCGGCGTCGAGAGCGGGATCCAGGACCAGCTGTGCGCGGCGTTCGGTGGGATCAACTACCTGGAGATCGAACCGTACCCGGAGGCAAGGCGGCACGCGCTGCCGGCCTGGGACGAGCTCGGCCCCCTTCTCACGCTCGTGTTCCTTGGCCGCGCGCATGACTCCTGGGCTGTGCATCGCCAGGTGATCGAGGGAGCCGGGCGTCACAGGCCGGGGGTCTTCTCGAGGCTACGGGAGGCAGCCGAGGCTGCTCGCGACGCCGTCGCGGCCCAGGATCTCGACGCCTTCGGTCGGGCGATGATCGCCAACACGGAGGCTCAGAGGTCCCTGCACCCTGAGCTCGTCGGTGTCGACGCACAACGGGTCATCGAGATAGCCGCGACGCGAGCCAGCGCTCGGGTGGAAGATCAACGGTGCGGGGGGCGACGGGGGCTCGATCACGATCCTGAGCCCGACCCGGGAGGCGAAAAGGGCGTTCGAGGAACGCGTCGCCGAGCTGCATGCGCCCTACCAGGTGCTCCCGATCGAGGTAAGCAAAGTCGGGCTCGAAGTCCGGGGAGCCCTCTAGCCGCCTTCGCCTAAGACTGCTCCCGCACCAGGCCAGAGTGGCTGCCGCGGTGGTTACGTTCGCGCCTGACCGGGACAGGCACTCAATTACTCCTGCTATCTGCCGATAGATCTTCGGTAGGCAAGTTGCGCCTGTTGTTACTGGGGACTTTGTGGGAGGCGTGAGCGAGAATGATCAATGCCGACAAACTTGGCAAACTCGACGCGAGGTGCCGGCCCGGGACCCGTCGCGACAACGAGTTCGCCGCGGAGGAGGCGAAGCTGCTTGACGAGCTTCTCGCGGCCGCCGACCTCAGCTCGCCGACCACGCCGGATGTTCGATCCGATGATCAGACAAGCGATGCCGAGACTGCCGAAGGCGAAGTGATCTGGCAAGCGCCGGTCCCCGCTCCCGACCAGCCAGAAGAGCAGGCGGTGGCGGTGTGGCCGTCCGCGTCCGCCGCGGAGGCGTCTGTGGCCCCGACGATCGCCGACACGACAACGACTATCGACGCAGAGCCTGGCCAACCCAGTGAACTGCGCCAAGCAAGGACTCTTGGTGGTACCGGGCTCGGCGACGAACCAGGGCCTCCGCAGGATCTCGCCGCTTCTGCTGACCTGGGCGCGCCTTCCTCGCCAGACGGGCCCGTGAACCATCAGACCGATGCCGCTGACCCAGCTCACTTCCAAGTGGCGTGGCAGGCGCCGGCGCCGGCTCCCGCGCAGCCGGAGGAGCAGGCGGTGGAGGTGTGGCCGTCCCAATACGACGCGGAGGCGTCTTCGGCCCCCACGGTCGCCGACAGGACAACGACGATCGATGTCGACCAAACCGCGGAGAACGACAAACCACGACAAGCCTGGAGTCTCGACGCCGACCTTTCGACAGAGGAACCGACGTCGGTCGACGAGCTGACAGCCTCCGTTGGCGTCAGCTCGGCTGCTGCGCCTGACCTCGGGGCAGGTGACGAGGAAACTGAAGCCGACACACCGCAGGTGGCGTCGCGGTGGCAGTCTGCGACTCCTGGGACACCCCAGGACCATGCGGAGCCGGTGTGGCCGTCTGCCTACGGCACAACGACGCCTGCGGCTCCCCCGGTTGCGGACACCACGACGCTGGATGGCGAGGAACCGAACCAAGTCGGCCAACCGCATCAGGCCTGGAGCCTCGACGACGCCGAGCCTTCCGTCGTCGAACCGGAAACCGTCGCCGCGCTCGCTGCCTTCGTAGACCTGGGTGTCCCCACGACACCTGAGCGTCTAGCCGGCGATGAGAGCGGTGATGACGAGTCACCTCAGCTTGCAGTGACGTCGCAGGTGACTGTCGCCGCTCCCGACCAGGAAGACAAGCAGGCTGGTCCTGCACAGCAGGCGGGCACGGTGTGGCCGTCCGCGTTCGTTGCGGGGGCGGCGGTCCGCCCGCTCGCCGATCCGACCGCGGTGACCGAGGCCGACGAGCCCGTCCAGGTCGAAGAACTGCATCAGGCCCAGAGCTCTGAGGACACGGGCCTCGCCGCCAGGGAGCCGGAGCCGGCAGACATGCCCGCGCCCTCGGCTGACCTCGTTTCTCCTGGAGCGCCTGAGGTTTCGTCACCTGAAAGCACGAGCACTGCCGAAGCACCGAGCGTCGCGGTGACCTCGCAGGAAGCGGTGGCTTCCTCCGAGCAGCCAGAAGAGCAGGCGGTGACGGCGCCGCGGGCCGCCGACAGCGCAGAGATAGCCGTGACGCCCGCTGTCTCCGATGCGACGACCCCCGTCGCCGACAAACCACGCGAGTTCGAGGCACGGCATCGGCCCTGGACGCTCCGCTCCGCCAAGCCCGCGGCCGAGGAACCGAAGCTCTTCGACAAGCCCGCGGCCTCCGCCGCCCACAGCGCAGCGATGGCCGTGACGCCCGGTGCCTCCGACACGACGACGCCCGCTGCCGACAACGCACGCGAGTTCGAGGCCCGCTATCGGCCCTGGGCGCTCCGCTCCGCCAAGCGGGCCATCGAGGAGCCGAAGCTGTTCGACGAGCCTGCGGCCTCCGCCGACCTCGCTGCGCCGGTTGCGCCCGAGGTCCCGTCCCACGTCGAGACGAAGACTGCCGCGGCATCTCAGGCCGAGCTGACCTCGCAGGCGCCGGTGTCTCTTCCGCAACCGCCCGAGCAACCACCGGCAATCTCGTGGCCGTCCGCGTTCGCCAACCGAACGTCTGCGAGCCCCACGGTGCCGGTTGCGGCGCCGAGCGCCGAAAGGCCTCACGACCTGGACGCGCGTTATCGGGCTTGGGTCCTTCGGGCCGCCGGGGAACCGAAACCGGTAGACAGGCCCGCCGCGTCGGCCAGCCTCCCTTTGGCGGCTGCGCCCGAGGTCCCGTCCCGAGTCGAGGCGAATGCTGCCGAGACGTCTCCGCGCGAGGTGACCTTGCCAGCGCCGGTGTCTGCTTCCGAACAACCACGAGAGCGGGCGACGGAGGTGTCACCCTCCGCGAGCGCCGCACCGAAGCCTGTGGGCCCCACATTCGCGAGGACGACGGTCAACAGGGCGAACCAGCCAACGAAGCCCGATGCGCCGATTCGAGCCTGGAATTTCCGTGACATCGCGAGCGCAGTCGCCGAACCGAGCCCGATCGACAAGCCGCACGAGTCAGCGGACCCCGAAGTGACCGTCATAGCGGGCGACGACGCGAGTGATACCGATGCACCTCCCCTCGAGGTGACCTTGCACGCGGCGACTTCAGCTCCCGAGCGGCCAGACGAAGACACGGCCGCATCGCTCTCCGCGGATAGTGCACCAGAGCCTCCGGACAGGACAGTCCCGGAAACGGCCATGATCATCGCCCACAAGCCCGGCAAGCTCGACGCCCGGTACCGGCCCTGGACGATGAGTGCCGACGAGCTCGCGGCGGAGAAGGAGGAAGCGGAAACGGAGGAGGTGGCGGCGGGCCAGCCGACTGCTGACGCTCACCTGAGCCCAAGCTCATCGCCTCTGGACGGAATGCCAAGGTTCCAAACCGGCGCGTTCTCGAGCGCGACGACGATGTCGAACGGGAAAAAGGCGCTTCGAGGGCGCGTGTCTCCGACCGTCGTTGCCATCCTCGCTTTGGTGTTTCTCCTTACTACACTGGGTACGGGCTTCGTCGCCGTAAGGCAGAACGCAGCCACGCGTCAGTGGCGTCAATACGATCACAGTGCAGTGGCCTTCGATCTCTCGCTATCGACGCGTAATGCCGTGCTCACGAGAGACCTGGCATCGGTTCGTGCGAACATCGCGATCCTCAAGTCCCAGAACGCGGAGTTGACCGGACAAGTCAAGAATCTGCAGGCGAAGCTCTCTTCGGGAGCGAGTGCAGCACAGAAGGCGTTCGAACACAGTCCTCTGTTCACCCAGATCACGACTGAGGCAGTCACGGCCGCGAACGAGGCGTCTGTCTGTGCCGGCGAGATGGGCCCGTTGCAGACCGAGATCAACGACGACCTCGCGAACCCGACCCACAAGGACCCTCTCCTGCAGGGAAACACGCGCACTGTGAACCTGACGTGCACCGTCGCTAGACAGGACAACCAGCAGCTCCAGGCGACCCTCCGCAGCGCCCACTGAGCGATCCCGACCGGGATTCCGCCACAGCCGCTCGACGGTCGCACCGCTGTTCACCTGTGAGGAGAAACCGCTGCGCCATCTCGTTGGTTCACGACGAGCTAGTGGCGGCCATGGGAGTCAGGGCCTCGAACCTCCAGTCAGGGATGCCCGGCAGAGCCGGATCGATCTCGACCGGCTCGAGATGCACGGCATCACCGTGAGTTCGGAGGGGAGGAACCGGCGAGATCGCGCGCAAGGGCTGGCCGAACACCGTGGACGAGCTCGGGAACACTGTGAGGGGACCGACCCCGGGTCTGGCGTCTTCAACAGTCCCCACGGGCTCGGCACCGACGTGAGCGGGGCGGTGTACGTGCCCGAGTGGCTGATCGGCGGACGTCTCGTCCGACTCGCGCTCGTCGCCTAGCTTGCTCAATGCGGCCCGATCGCCACAGCTGACCAGGCGCGTCGGCGTGACCTTCATCGAGTGACGATCGCGGCTCGCAGCAAGGTCCCCAGCCCGCGTGATTCCGAGAGGCGCGCCGTCGCCTCGCACCGTCCAGGGCCGGAAGCGGCGCCGAAGCATCAGGAAACCTCGCCGCCTTCACGCGCCACAACGATCGCAGAGCCCGCCTCGCGGGCTAGCAGTGCGGCCTCCCCGGCTGCCAGGAAAGCCACGACAGCGAGCACGAGGAAGGCGGTGGCAAAGGGTCCTCGCCCGCTGCCGGCGGCACCGACCAGATGATCGAGCGGAACGCCGGCTCGGAGCGCGAGGGCGCCCCCTGCCACGCCGAGGCCCATCGTCAGCTGTTGGATCGTGCTGAAGAGCGTGTTGGCATTGCCCATTCCCTCCGGCGCCACGTCCGCGAACACGATCGTGTTGTAGGCGGTGAAGCCGATCGAGCGGAAAACGCCGCTCACGACCAGGACCAGCACGATCACGACAAGCGGTGTGGTGGCAGTAAAGCTGGCACAGAGCGCGAGCGTGAGGCCGGCCGCGCTGGCCGCCGTCATGATCACCGTCCTGAAGCCGAAACGGTGCAGGATCGGCGTCGTGAACGGTTTGATCGCGATGTTACCGACGAACCCCGATCACGAGCATGCCCGCGCGCAAGGGACTCCAGCCGAAACCGTTCTGGAACATCAGCGCCAGGAGGAAGGGCGCGGCACTGATCGCCATCCGGAACAAGGAGCCACCCAGGTTTGCGGCCCTGAAGGTCGCGGCCCGAAGGACGCTCAGGTCGAGCAGAGGGTGAGTGGTCCTTCGCAGGTGATCGACGGCCCGCCAGATCAACACCGCCCCTACCCCGATGCCGGCTCCCACGGCACCCCACGAGGCGTTCCCGTCGGTGACGAGCTCGAGCCCGTAGACGAAAACTCCGAGTCCCGCGCCAGTCAAGACAAACCCCCCCCAGTCAAGCCCCGCTACGCGGCCCGGCTTGAGATTGGGCACGATGCGCACGGCAGCCAAGAGGGCGATGAGGCCGAGGGGGAGATTGAGGACGAAGATCCATCTCCATGACGCGTAGGTCACGAGCAGCCCGCCGAGCGCCGGGGCGACGACCGGGGCGATGAGCGCGGGCCAGGTGAGATACGCGATCACTCGGATGATGTCCGCCTTGTTGGCGGCGCGCAGCACAACGAGGCGGCCGACCGGCACCATCATCGCCCCGCCCATGCCCTGGAGCACGCGTGCCGCCGTGAGCTCAGGAAGGTTCGCGCTGAGTGCACAGAGTCCCGAGGACACTGTGAAAAGGGCGATGGCCCCCGAGAACACCAACCGGGCGCCCAAGCGGTCTGCCATCCACCCGCTGACGGGGATGAAGATCCCCAGGGCAAGCAGGTAGGCGGTGATCACGATGTTGAGCTCGACGGCAGGGACCGCGAACGAACGCGCCATGCGTGGCGCGGCAGTGGCAATGATCGTCCCGTCGAGGTTCTCCATGAAGAAGGCACCTGCTACCAGGAGCGCAACTCCGATCCAGGCGGCTCGCTCCCTGCCTGCCGCTGGCTGAGCTGCGGGAGCCCCACCGAGGCCCCGGGCGTCCCTCCGGCCGAAGGGGACGAACCTCGAGTTCTTCCTCAACACAACGGAGCGACGATCTCAGCGCGGAGGACGCTCCGCGGCACTGTGAGGATCATCATCGCCGGCATCCTGTCGCTCGTCGCCTCTCGCGTCCTGCACATGGCCTCCCGGCCATCGCCACGACGACGAGAGGAGCGCTCCACTCCCCGACGTCGTGAGTTTCCTTACTGGTGCGGAGCTTACCGTTGCTCTCCGAAGTCGAACGAGCCGAGATCCCCCTCACCCGCGGCGTGAAGTGGTTCCCGGAGCCTCTTGGTCCGCTCGATGGGGACGCCACTGTGACGGGCGGATCTATCCGCCGAACTTCGTCCTGCGTCCCTCTGTCAAGCCCCAACGGAACAGCAGGAAGATGATCGTGGCAACGATGGCCAGCGTGATCACGAGCGTCACCGCGTTCGTAAGCACTATGAGCACAGCCAGTGCCAGCAGAACCAGGCCACCGACTCCGATCAACAAAGAACGTTTCAACGTGTTAGCCGCAACCACTCGCCTTAGGAGACCGTCGCTCCAAAGTGTAGGGAGTCAGATCCAGCGCTCGTTCGTCAGGTCACGGTTCAGCACTGGCCACAGCGCCGTCGGACGACATCGCCGCGGCCCGGCTCGCACCGAACATCGACGTCAGCGGGACTGTTGATCTGCGATCTCCACCCATGGTCCAGGGAACGGCAGTCCAGTGCCGCCATCCCCATGTTGGACGGCTCTCTCGTTCAAACTGAGGACAGGTGCACGGCCCCCAATGCTTATCCTCGCAAGGCAGCCGAGGGTCGTGCACCACCTTTGATTATCGGCTTGCACCAACGGGCGCTTGAACCCGGGATTTTTCGTGGCAAATCCGGCCAATGTCCGCGAAACTGGCAACGTGCAGTTAGCCGCCCTGGCCAACACCGTGGCCGCCGTCCGGCTGTCCCTGCACGTTCTCGCCGCGACCATCTGGGTTGGCGGTCAGATCGTCGTCGCCGGCCTGCTCCCGACGGTCCGATCGCTCGGCGCTGACTCTGCCAAGCGGGTTGCCCGAGCCTTCGGTCGCATGCAGTGGCCCGCTTATACCGTGCTCCTCATAACAGGAATCTGGAACGTCGTGGCCGTGAGGAGCGGACAACCCACGGCTTGGGACGCGGTGCTCGCAACGAAGATCGGTGTCGTCGTTCTGGCCGGACTGGCCGCGTACCTCCACCAGCGCTCGAAGTCGACCTTGGGGCTGGCGCTGTGGGGCGCGGTGACCGCGTTCGCCTCTCTCGGGGCGCTCGTGCTGGGCGTGCTGCTGGCCGGTTGAGCGTTGCCTGCTCATCGCCCGATTGTCGACAACGCACACTGTTGACGTTCCAGGTCAACTCGGTAGTGTTGGAGCCACAAGGCACTCGCCGCGCGACCGGTCACGTTGCGCGGTTGGGGTGCCGGCGAAGGAGGCCACATGTCCAAGTACTTCGTCCAGGTCGGTTATACCGCCGAGGCGTGGGCTGCGATGAGCCGTGGGCCGCAACGGGTGGTCGAACGGGTGCAGGCATCGGCAGAGGCGCTAGGAGGGTCAATCGAGAGCTTGTACTTCTGCTTCGGCGACTATGACCTCATGGGAGTCGTCGACTTCCCAGACAGCCGTGGAGTTGCGGCGTGGTCCATGGCCGTCAGCAGTGGAGGCGACGTGCGCGCCTTCAAGACTACGACCCTGCTTTCGATCGAGGAGGGCCTGCACGCCCTCGGCCGGGCCTCGCAGGCCACACGCGCCGCCAAACAGAGCGACGAGCAGGACTGACCGACTCTCCCCTGGCCCAACCGCCGTTCTCCTACCTGCACGGGCGTCGCGACGCTGGTCTGCCAAAGCTGGCGGTCAGGTCTCCGCATGGTCAGCGCGACGTTGACGTGGCCAAGCAGGAAGTGTGGGCGCCGTCACAGCGGCGCCGCACGAGCGAACATGATGGTCGCGGATCTGGCACCGGGCTTGCCTGCTCGCACGCCGGTGGGACCGCAAGTCAATCCCGACGTTCCGTATGTGAATCAGGCCCAGTCCGAGAACGGGTCGCCACGCTTGGCCCGCCGAAGCAATCGGCGGGACCCTAAGTCCCGATCAGGGTGCGGTTGAAGAGCTGGAGCTCGTCGTGGAGGGGACCCGCTTCACGTACAAGTCGGCAGATTGCGAGCCACCCGACGCTCTCTCGAGGCTGGCGATGAGGGCTCGGATTTCGCGGAGGGTCAAGGGCTCGACGGGGTATAACGAGCGGGGATCAAAACGCCTGGATTGTCTACGACCAGAGGAGACTTTCCGTTGGGTTCGCACGGGCTGATTGTACGATCCGGTCGGCCACATGGCGCGGATAGGTCAGGACGGATGACAACGACGAGGCGCCGTTCAACTGAGACGACGTGACGACCAGGACCGTTTGGGCGCTCAGGAGCGGTCAACTCCGACGACCGCTGTCCCTCCGAGCGATCCCCTCCGCGTGTCAGACGGGGTCGTGGCGCTCATCGAAGGACACGAGTCCCACCGTCCCTTTACCTCTCCTAGCCTCCATGCAAGAGTTCGCCTGCTTGTCGGCTGCTGTCAGCCCGGCGTTCATGTTGCCTCGTTACCATCGTCGGTGAGCTTCGGCGGACGCGCGAGACACGGCCGCCCGGACCGAAGGTTCGGTGGTGCCCAACCACGAGGCGATGTCTCGGTCACAGGAAAACGAGCCGGGGAGGACCACAAGATGGCTTACGGGGTTGTGCATCACTTCACTGACGGCACCAAAGAGCAGTACGAGGCGTCGCTTGCCGCGGTGCACCCGGCCGACGGCAGCCTGCCCGACGGCCAGACGTTCCACGCCGCCGGGCCTTCGACCGACGGCTGGACGATCATTGCGGTCCACGACTCGCAAGAGAGCTGGGAGCAGTTCCGCGATGGCGTGCTGATGCCCAAGATGAGAGAGGGCATCGAGGGCGGATTCACCTCGCCGCCGCAGGAGACGACTTTCGAGGTCTACAACCACGTGACGTCCTGATCGAAAACGCGCCCGCGGTGGGAGGCTCCCCTCCCACCGCGGGCGCCGTTCTTCGTAGTCGCCGTTGAGTCAAGGCCGCTGTGAGCACCTAGACGGACACGACTGCATCGCAAGGGCCGAGCCCGACCCAACCGAAGGAGCATCTTGGCGCCCTCTCGCAACCGCATAGCCCTGGTGGCACACGACAACAAGAAGAACGATCTCCTGGCTTGGGCCCTCTTCAACAAGGGCATCTTGGCCAAACACGATCTCCTTGCAACCGATACGACCGGCTTGCTCGTCGAGCAGGAGGTTGGACTGAAAGTGGCCCGGCTGCACAGTGGCCCGCTCGGCAGGGACCTGCAGATCGGGGCAAAAGTGGCAGAAGGCAGCATCGACATGCTGCTGTTCTTGTGGGACCCGTTGGAGGCGCAACCTCACGACCCTGATGTCAAGGCCCTTCTGCGAATCGCCGTGGTGTGGAACATCCCCGTGGCGTGCAATCTCGCCACGGCCGACTTCCTCATCTCTTCGCCCCTGTTCGACTCAGGCTACAAACGGGTCGTCCCCGAATACCCCACCGCCCGGCAGTTGGGACCCCGCCGCAGTGCCGCCTGAATTCTTGCGCTGCCGGGTCGTCACGAGCCCGACGGGGAGTGATGCGGCTCGCGTCGTCGCCGAATCATGTTGCGAGCTTCTGAAGGTCCCGGTCAAGAAGCGCCACCCACAACTCGAGGCGCGCTCTCGTGACTCGAACTCCCGCGGGCGGCTCAGGTCGCCGGTGCAAGCTCGTCGATCAGCCGCCACAACATCTCTACGTGCCGCTCCGCGGTCCAGGTCCCGCCGATGCAGCACCGGATGACGTAGCGGCCCGCGAGCTTCGTGTGGCTAAGAAAGACACGTCCGGTGGCGTTGAGATCCGAGAGCAGTTGCTCGGACACGTCGTCACCCCCGACGTGTCGGAAACACGTCAGGTTCAACACGGGCGGCGCGGACAGCTTGAAACGAGGATCGGCGTCCACGAGCGCCGCGAACAGACGCGACAGTCGCACATGCTCGCGAACGTGCCGTCGCAGGCCCTCGCCGCCATAGGAGCGAAGCACGAACCACAACTTGAGTGCCCTGAAGCGCCGACCCAGCGGTACTTGCCAGTCCTTGTAGTCGATCACCGCGCCGGACTCGCTGGCGTCATTGCGCAGATACTCGGGCGTGATTGAAAGGGCGTCGACAAGACTTGCCCGATTGGCAACGTAGAAGCAGTCGCAGTCGAAGTTGGTGAGCAACCACTTGTGCGGGTTGAAGGCATAGCTGTCGGCGAGCTCGAGCCCGTCGTGCTGGCTTCGCAGCTCCGGGCAGACCGCCGCGGATCCTGCCATTGCCGCGTCGACATGGAGCCAGACCTCTTCGGCACGACACACCTCGCCGATCGCCCTTATGGGGTCGAAACCCATCGAGGAGGTCGTCCCGGCCGTGCCGACCGCCCAGCACGGCACAAGGCCGGCTCCCCGGTCGGAACGGACGGCTGACTCGACCGCGGCCGGGTCCATCGCGAATGTGTCGTCCGTCGCGATCAGGCGTATGTGCGCCGGAGAGAAGCCCGCGACCCGGGCGCCCTTTTGCACCGACGAATGAGCTTGCTCCGAGGCGTACACGCATAGGTCGGCGATGCTCGCACCGGCACGGACCGCCCGTTCTCGCGCTGCGAGCAGTGAGCACAGTGTCGCTGACGACGCACTGTCTTGGATCACGCCGCCGCCTTCGCGGCCCGAACGGAACCGCGCTGGCAAGTCGAGCAATTCCGCCAGCCAGTCCAGCATGACAGTCTCGATCTCTGTGCAGGCCGGGCTTGTCGCCCACACCATCCCGTTGACCGCGAGTCCGGCCGCGACAAGCTCGCCAAGGATCGCCGGCGGTGACGCGTTCGCGGGGAAGTAGCCGAAGAACCCCGGCGACTGCCAGTGCGTCGTACCCGGCAGCACGATCCTGTCGAGGTCGCCAAGAAGGGCTTCGAACGGCTCGGGCTGTTCCGGGGCAGAGCGCGGGAGCATCGCCGCGATGTCGCCCGGCGCCGCCGGGGCGACCACCGGGTAGCGCTCCACGTTGGACAGGTAGTCCGCGACCCAGTCGATCGTTCGATGACCGTGATGCCTCAAGTCCTCGGGAGTCACTAGGAACGATTCCGGGCCTGTCATCGCCGCGATCCTACGACGGACGGCACTGGTGCCGACTCGAGCCGGAACACCGGCCGGCACCTCGCTAGGATTTCAGGACTTTCGCCCCTTACACTTTGTCAGCGGTGAATGAACCATGATCGATGGGATCCCAGATCTCGAGGGAGGTGCCACGATGGATGTGAAGGTCGGAGATCATCTCCTGGTCCGGGGCCACACGGTTGCCCAGCCCGACCGAACCGCGGAGGTGCTGAAAGTGCTCGGCGCGGATGGCGGCCCCCCCTACCAGGTCCGTTGGACCGAAGACGGGCATGAAGGACTCTTCTTCCCAGGGTCCGACGCGCTGGTCGAGCACGTGACCAAGAGGGCCCCCAAGCGCGGGAAGTAATCGCCGCGGCGCGTCAGGCCGGCCCGAGCACCGGGTCCAGCACGGCTAGCTCCCGCACGCCCACAAGGCCGAGGTCCGTGATCGCGTAATCCGGTATGGAAGTGATCTCAAGGAACATCAGGTAGCCGAACGCCGACGGAAGTTCGCAACCGAGCCCCCTGGCGGCGGCGTCCAGCCGGGCCTCCGCCCCAGCCATGGTCTCGACATCGATGTCGGCGACGATGCCACCGACCGGCAGGGCCAGCGTCTCGAGTACGTTGCCGCGGTCCACGACCGTGAGACCGCCTCCCATGCCGATCACCTCGTTTATCGCCAGGGCCATGTCGGACGGGTTCGTGCCGACGCAGATGATGTTGTTGTCGTCCGGGGCAGCGCTCGTGGCGAGCGCGCCCGAACGCAGGCCGAAGCCGCAGACCACGGCGACCCCCACGGTCCCGGTCTTTCCGTACCTCTCGACCACCGCCAGATAGAGCGCGTCCTGAGTCACGTCCGGCCGCACAAGACCGTCCACCACCGCCAGGACGACGTCGCGCCGCCGGCGGACGAAGGGGACCTCCCGGTCCATGTCCATGGCAAGCACCCGCACAGGCGAGCCGAGGGTAGTGCGCAACCAGATCTCGGCCGGGTCGATGGGCCCCCGTCGCATCGTGTTGAGCAGGGCGGGGCCGCGCGAGGGCGCACGGGGCGGGCGGGACGTACGCCGTTCTTCGGCCACAGGAATCCCCTTGGAGATCACTCGCTCGACGACGAAGGTCGCCGGGTCGTCCACGACCACCACGTCGGCAAAGCGCCCCGGGCATATGGAACCGACCAGGTGATCGATCCGGTACATCTGCGCCGTGTTGACGGTTGCCATCTGGATCGCGGTGACCGGCGGTACGCCGGCCTTCACGGCCATCCGCACGAGCCGGTCGAGGTGCCCGCCGCCGAGGATGCTGGTCGCGGTGACATCGTCCGTGCAGAAGCCGACCCTGCCGGGATTCGCGCCCAGGCGTGTCACCGCCTGGATGTTCTCTTCCATGAAATGGGCGACGGCCGATTCGCGGACCATCACGTACATGCCCGCGCGCATCTTCGCCAGGACCTCTTCGGCGCTATAGCTCTCATGATCCAAGCGCACGCCGGCCGCTGCCAGCACGCCGATCGTGGCCTCGCTCGCCATCGGCGCGCAGCCGAAGACCGGCAACCGGTTCCGGGCAGCCATCTCGATCACCTCGAGCACTTCCTGGTCACGGTTGGTGATGAACTCGGTGACGGTCTCCCAGACACCGAAGCAGTCGTCCCACTTCTGTGCGATCTCGTGGGTTTCAGGGCCGAGGCGGAAGCCGACGTTCGTCTCCGGGATGGTGTACGGCACCTTGTACGGCACCGCCCAGAAGACCTTCAAGGGGCTGGTTGCGGCTTCCAAGAGCGCGTCCCTCACACCGTCAAGGCCTGCCACCGCGAAGGTCTGGTCGAGGCCCGACACAACACTTGTCGTGCCGTAGCGAACAACCGCGTCGGCGAACATCGTGATCGACAGCTTGCTGCACTCGATGTGCAGGTGGCCGTCGATGAGGCCGGGGACGAGGTAGCGGCCGCTCACGTCGATGACGGCGGTATCCGGTCCCATGTGCGGCCCGACGTCGCCCACCGCCGCGATCAGGTCGCCGGCAACGGCCACATCTGCCTGGTAGATCTCGCCCGTCGCCACGTTGACCAGCTGGCCGCCTTGGAGCACGAGATCGGCTTTGCGGACACCCTCCGCGGCGTCGATCTTCTCCCGCAGTTCCATGTGACCTCCCCGGCATGTGTCTCGAAAGCGCGATAGTGCGCCCGGGCCGGACAGCACCCGAGGGCACGATACTCGCCCACTGCCTTGACCGGCCTGCCGCGAACAAACGGTCATGCGGTGGGTCCCGGGCGAGGTCCCGGCCCCGGCCGCTCGCCTGCGCTGGTTCAGACGAAGAGCCTCCCGGTCCGGGCGCGCCCGGACGGGGAGACGTCGGGGAAGAACTCGATCTGCCTCAGAGCAGCCGTCAAATCGCGGCCGCCAACACGGCGTGCAGCTCGTCGCTGCTCAGTTCAATCGGGTTGCCCTTGGTGCTGCTGGCCCGGAGCGCTCTTTCGACGACCTCGTCGGCCTGTGCCACGGTCAGGCCGTAGCGGGACAGCCTCGGTATCCCGAGGAGCCTCACTGTCTCTGCAATCCAGGCGCTGCCCTGCTCGATCGTCGCGTCGGCGCGGCCGGTGAGCAGTCGGGCTGCCTCTTCATACCGGGCCAGACCCTCACCACTTGGCTGGCGAGCGCGCAAAGCCTTTACATTGGCCTCGAAGGTCGCCACCAACAGCGCGGCACACGCCATCCCGTGTGGCACGTCCACGGTCCCGCCGATGACGCCGGCCAGGCCGTGTACCGTGCCCAGCTTGGCGTTGGCGAGTGACAACCCGCCGAGCAGGCTGCACAACGACATGTCGGTCCGGGCCGCCGTGTCGTTGCCATCGGCAAAGGCCCGGCGCAGGCCGGCGGCCGCCCGCCGCAGGCCCTCGCTTGCCAGCGCGTCGGTCATCGGCGTGGCACGGATGGAGACAAGCGGTTCGAGACACTGGGTCAGCGCGTCCATCCCACTCGACGCAGTCACCCCGGGCGGACAGCTCAGCGTGAGAAGTGGGTCCACGAGTGCCAGCGTGGGCAGCATCAAAGGGCTTCGCAGGCTTGCCTTCAGTCCGTGCTCCGGCGACGCGAGGACCGCGTTCGGGGTCACCTCCGCTCCCGTGCCGGCTGTCGTAGGCAGGGCGACGCACGGTACCGACGGCCTGTCGATGGAACGACCCTCCCCGACGACTTCGAGGTAGTCGAGAGGGTCCCCCCCATTGCCGAGCAGCATCGCCAGGGCCTTCCCGAGGTCCATCACGCTGCCGCCCCCCACCGCGATGACGAGATCCACACCCGCGTCGCGGGCTGTCACAACTGCTCGTCGAGCAAGCTCCACTGTGGGCTCACCACGGACCTGGAATGTCGCATAGGGCACTGCGAGGTCCTGCAGGAGCCCATGATGGCGACCTGGGTCCGCACCGGTGCACACGAGCGCACGCGACCCGAGGCGCCCGGCGAACGCCGGAAGCTCCTTCGCCCGGCCGGCCCCGAAGACAATCCGGCCTGCGGTCGCGAACTCGAAGTCGGTGACCGACACCGACCGTGGAGCCTTCTCGCTCACGCGAACTCGTTCTCCAATCGCGTCGTCAGCCGTTCGCCTGGCCGTAGTAGGCGTTGCTCCCGTGCTTGCGGAGGAAGTGGCGGTCGACCAGCTGCGACGTGATCTGGTCGAGGTCCGGCCTCAGTTCCAATGAGAGCTTTGCCATCTGGGCGACCTGCTCAACGACCGCGGCGTGAAGGACCGCATGCGAGACGTCGCGTCCCCACGTGAAGACGCCGTGCGAGGCGACAAGTATCCCAGGTAGCTCGTCCGGGTCGAGCGCCTCGAAGGTCTCGACTATCACACGTCCCGTTTCCTTCTCGTAGGCGCCAGCTGTCTCTTGGGCGGTCAAGTCACGACTGCACGGCACCGGGCCCCTGAAGTAGTCGGCGTGCGTCGTCCCGAAGCACGGTATCGGCCGATGCGCTTGTGCCCAGCTCGACGCGCAGGCCGAGTGCGTGTGAACGACACCGCCGACCGTCGTGAACGACCGGTAGATCTCGAGATGCGTAGGAGTATCCGACGACGGCTTGAGACCGTCGACATGCTCGCCCGACTCGAGCGAGACAACGGCCACGTCCTCAGCCGACAGCTCCCCGTAGGGCACGCCGCTCGGCTTTATCGCGACGAGGCCCAGCTCTCGGTCTATCCCGCTGGCGTTCCCGAAGGTGTCGAACACAAGGCCACGCTCGACGAGTTCGAGATTCGCCTCGAGCACGTCTCGCTTCAGGGCGGCGATCATCAGCTGGTCCTCCAATGCATCGGCAGCCAACAGTTAACGACAAGGAACCTTCAACGCGCCAGGCGACACGACGCCGTGATGAATCCGCGCCGCGCACTGACAACGATGGCGTGAACTGCCTCCGTTCCGCAACCGCTCCATTCGCGCCCCCACCGCGGCCCCACGCCCTGACTTGCCTGCTCGCTGCGTCGGCTGGCGCCTCGGACAACAGCCGCGCCGGCGCGTCGGATCGGATGACAACTTGCAGGCGGGGGTCAGACAAGCAACTTCTGGCGGGACAACCGGGAGAAACCGGGCCTCTCACCTCCAGACGGCTACACCTCCACAGATGGAGAGCCGTGCTTCTTCAGCCAGACGTTGTGGCTTATGGCGACGTTCAGAATGACCACGATCGGCAACGGGATGAAGAACGCCATAGCCAACGGGATGGACAGCACAATGGTTAGCACGATGAACGACCCCCAGTGCCACCACTTCGGCCCGACCACGAAGCCGAACAGCACGACCAGCGCGAGCAGTACCACACCGATCAGGGCTGCAGTTTCAGTTCTCGACATGGCGGCAATCATCGTGTCCCCCGATCTTCCGACATGCCAGGCTCTGCCCGCCCGCACGCCGACGTTCTCCAAGTAGTCCCTCGCCGACCTCCTGCCCTCTGCTCTGATTGTCGGCAGCCGTCCGCCAAGTGAACAGAGGCGAAAGACCCGACCAGGAGGACCAGAACGCCCCCACGCTCCCGCCAGGTTCGAGTACTGCGAGGTGTTCCGCGCTCGAGTCCTCGACCTGAGCCGGCCACGGCGCGTTTCCGTCCTCACGGTGGTCGCAGCGCTTCACCGATCTCTTCTCGTCCCGGCACTCCGTTCGCTCACTTCCTGCACCTGACTTACGACTTCCAGTGGTGCCTCCCATCGCTCGACACTTCTCGTATTCTCCTGACCTCCCTAAGTGAGAAGTCAGCGATGAGGGGCCATCGGCGGCGGCGTCGCATGTCGCCGTTCGGATGCTCCCCCTCCTTTCCTTTGCGCCCCTTCCCGATCTGCAGCCAATCGAGCTTTGCAAGAGATCCCAAGTAACAGGAGGGTCATTGTGAAACGGCAACGAAATACGGGGTTGACTACTGGAAAAGGGCTCCTGTCCTTTCAACAGCAATTCGATGAGTCAGATTGCCCACCGAGTAGTTGGGGTCCTTGCCCGGATCCCCGGCACCAGGGTGTACGGCGCTGCCGGGCCAAGCTCATGATCGACGGCATCCCGAGGAACGTCCTGGCGAGTGCGGTAAACCGGGGAATCCCTGTCGCACGGTTGGACCTCACCGACGCGAAGGGCAACCCCCTTTGCGCAGCGGACCGCTCACCGCTCATCGACTGGTGGGAGGCCCCGCCGGCCAGTGCTGTCGACGTGCCCGCTGACTTGCATTGTCGTCGTCACCGAAGTCGCAGACGCGCCCGGCCGTCACGAACTCGCAAGCATCACGTCCGCCCGGCACGTGGGCCGCGCCTACGCCTTCCGTCCATAAAGGTCCAAGAGGCGTAGCTGCGCGGCATCCAGACGAGTCATCATCACCGACGCAAACCTCTTGATCAGCTCGTAGCCGAAGACCGGGTCTGCCTCGGCCTTTGCCCGTAAACAGGCGGCGTCCACTGCGATCGCCCCGACTGGTTCGATGGCTCGCGCGTCGAACTGCCAGCGATAGGGCGGGAACAGCCACGACCAGCCGAGGCCCGCACCTGGCACCAGAGTCTCGATCACGAGCGGCGCACGTCCTGGAGCGCTCGCCTCCAGCGACACCCGGCCCCTGCGCAACAGGTACAGCGTGTTCGCAGGACCTCCCTCGAGCAGCAGGAACTCCCCGGGCTTCACAGCCACGTTGCGGGCGCAGCCGCTGACAAGCGAGGCCATGTCGCCCGGAAGACCTGCCAGCAGCGGGTGGCTAGCCACAAGAGCTGCAATGTCCTCGGGCTTGTGCACGTCCTCTTCGCTCAAAGGCGCTGTCACCTGTGACGGCGTCTCGGACACGGTGCCCCCCTTTCTCCTCAAACTCCCCTCTGAACCAGGCTGCGCTGCTCGCCGCCTTCGCGCTAGGGCCGTTTGGCACTACCACGCCTGCCTCCGGTGGTTGCCGGCTCGCCCACCAGCCTTCGCGGGCGCCGCGAAGGCCGCCGTTCCCTCCCGAGCCGGCGGAGCCCTCCCCAGAAGGGCTCCCAGACTCTTGGGCCAGGCCAGAACGGTCCGGTTCGCAGCTGGCTCCTTAGGCAATGAGCACGTAGGCCCACCCGGCGTCACTGGCGCGATCCCGCGCCGACACGACGGCAGTCCTGCCTGACAGGGCCACCGAGACACCGAAACCGTCTTGGGCGACTGTGTCGGAGCCCTTGAGCTCACCTTGCTGATGTCCGATCGCGGGTACTCGGGGGCTTGCCCCGCGTGCCCAGGCGGGGCTACCGACGAGCGCGGGAAGAACCGCTCCCAGAGCGACAAGCGCTGTCAAACGGGACGTCCGCATGTGATCCCTCCGGCGGGCTCACGCCCCAACAGCCTTGATGTCCTGATCCTGACGCCGTACACTGGGATCACGTCGGCCGGTGCCGCACGGCCGGGACTCAGCCGTAAGACAGCAGGCGGCACGGGTTCACCCTCGTCCGTGCCTCGAGCGTCGCATCGCCCGGCTCTGGGGTGTCTTGCCCAGGGAGTAGCGCGTCAGTCAAGCCTGCTCTGCTGGTGCCTGCGCCGGCGCCGGAGCCTCGTCGAAGCTGCAGGCGATGTCCCCTCCCACACCGGACGGCCATGGTCAGGCGGATCAACCCGACGAGTAGTTCCCACAACGGAACGAACCGCGGCCGTGCCCTTCGATCGCCTCCTAGCCGTGCTCTCTGCACCCGCCGACGTGGCGGTGCCGGTTGGTCTCCCTGTTCCGCGCTGGCGCAAGTCGATCGATCCGACGAGGTTCACCGCAGCGCGATCTCCGGCTCAAGCGTTGATATGGGTAGGAGGTCTCATGGCGAGCGTACCGACCAACAGGAACGTGGTCACGTCACGAAGCGCCCTGATCTTGAAGATCAACCGAGGAGGAACCACCGTGAAACTGACCCGACATGCCACCCGACGATTCGCTGTCGGCGCAGCTTTGGCTTGCGGGACGTTCTTGCTGCCTGCAACTGTCATGGCCATGCCGGCAAGCTCGGCCAACGCGGCCGCTGTGCCGCGGTGCACGACCGCTTCGCTCCTCGTGTGGGTCGGGCCGACCCAAGGGGCAGCTGGATCGGTTGCCGCCGAGTTCGGGTTCACCAACCACTCCGCCGGCACGTGTTCGCTCTACGGTTACCCGCTCGTCCAGATGCTCAACAAGTTCGAGAAGAACCTGTCGACCTCTGACCAGAGGGCTCCGGGGGCCTTCAGCATCCAAGCGAGGACCGTCCTCCTCGCCGCTGGCAAGACGGCGTATTTCGGCGTCGTGTACGCCAGCCAGACCGGCTACGCGAACCTGATCTGCCCGACGTCAGCCGCGTTGAGGTTCACCCTGCCGCTGGGCACCGGAACACTCACGTTGCGCGGCGCCCACGCCCGGATCACGCCTTACGGTGGCTCGACCGAGCACCTTCATTGCGGCAGCGTCCACGTGACGCCGGTCACGGTGAGCTTCCCCCCACGCGGCGGACACTGGTCAAGCTACGAGTGAGTGCTGTGGGAGGTGCTCTTCGTACTCGATCGGCGGACAAAAGTCGAGCGAGCTGTGAAGCCGGGTCGTGTTGTACCAGTTGAGCCAAGCGAATATCTCAGCTCGTGCTTCGGCCCGGGTTGCAAAATGCTCGCCGTCGACGACCTCGCGTTTGAAGCTCGAGAAGAAAGACTCGGCCATCGCGTTGTCATAACTGTCACCGCCAGTTCCCATCGACTGGGTGATGCGAAACGACCGGCAGGCCTTCGTGAAGGCGTCGGCGGTGTATTGGGTGCCGTGGTCTGTGTGGAACACGACACCCCTGACGAGCCTCCGCCGCCCGCCTCGTGTGGCGACGGCCGCCTCGATAGCGGCAAGGCAGAGGCTCGGTTCGCAGGTGGTCGGTGATCGACCAGCCGAGAAGACGACGCGAGCAGGCATCGATGACCGTTGCGAGATACAGCCAGCCCTCATCGGTCCAGATGTAGGTGGCGTCGCCGATCCACAGCTCGTCGAGCTTCACCCGCTCGAAGTCTCGCCCGACCAGGTCGAGAGCCGGGACCTTGGAGGGGTCACGGCGGGTCGTGCGCATCTTGCGCCGACTCGAACGACCGCGAAGGCCCTGACGGGCCATCTCGGCCTCGACGGCTTTGTGGTTGACCAAGATGCCCTCTCGGGCGAGCTGGGCGGTCACACGTGGCGATCCATAGCGACGTCGGGAACTCTTGTGCACCCGGGCGACGTGACGGGCGACCTCGGCTCTCGCGAGCTCGCCCGGGCTCGGCGGGCTGGCTTTCCACACGGCGTCACGCGTAGAAGCCCGATGTCGAGACTCTGCAGACCCGACAAAGGGTCCTGACCGGGAAGTCGGCCTTCTGGGCAGCGACGAACGCGAAGACCCTCACGCGCGCGACTCCTTCACCCAGAAGGCCGTAGCTCGTTTCAGGATCTCGCGCTCCACCTCCAGTTCTGTCACCCGACGGCGAAGCGCCCGGTTCTCGGCAGATTCGGCGGACTCGGTCGCAAAGCGTTCCGGGTCGCGCGTCTTGCGATCGGCCTCGTCCTGCTTCAGCCAGTAGCCGAGGCTCGATGCTCCAATCCCGCTGCACGCGCGATCGCGGCAATCGATCGGCCAGACGATCGCACGAGCGCGACCGCGTCAGCCTTGAACTCCGGCGAGTGCTGCCGGCGCTGCTGTCCCATCGGGACTCCCTTCGCCAGGCCAAGCCTGGCATGTCGGGTGTCCACTTTCTGGGGGGAAGCTCACGGCGACTCGTTTCCAGTAGCTCCTTGCTGCGCAGACAGCATGTGTTCCGGCAGGCCGTGCCCCTGGCGCAGGCGTCGGATCCTGCCCTACGCAAGGTTCATCTACCCAGTGAATGCCGCACCCGACCGAACGGCCAGGAAACGGTAGCGGGGGAATCCGCTGGACCAGCGTCTCGGCAGTCTCATCGTTCAGCCACGACGGAGGTCCACGGGTGCCCGTACGACTCGACCCAAGTGCTACAACATGCTCCGATGAGCTGGCCGTTTTCCTGAACGGCAACGGGCCCACCTCCGCATCGAGGCATGGCCCGACCCGGTGATCGACGAGGTTGGCTACGACCCGAGATCAACTTACGTGGAGACCTTCTGGCTCCCCGTCCTGGGTCCAACAACCATCATTCACGTACAGTTTGCTGCAAGATGATCCCCAGTTGCCCGCCGTGGTCGTGCCGCCTCGTACGGTCCCGAGGCGCTTGAGAGAAGTGCTAAGGGGCCTGGTAAAAGTTCCTCACCCAGCGGTGGTGACCAAGGACGTCGAGCTCCTCACCAGACAACGGGCCAAGCTCGGCCGCACGAACATTGGCGTCGACGTTGCGCAGAGAACGCATCCCGGGGATGACCGTCGAGACGGCGGGGTGCGAGAGGCAATACCGCAGAGCTATTTCGGGGAGGCGTTCGACCGGAGCACCGAGGTCTTTGGTGATGGCCTGGACGCGTTCCCAGACTTGCTCTTTTCTGTCGCCGCCAAAGTAGCTGTTGCGCCAGTCACCTTCGGGGAACTCGGTCGCCGGTTTGATGTTGCCGGTCAATGAACCTTCGTCAAAGGGCACCCTGACTATGACACCGACCTTTTCAGCCTCTACTGCGGCGAA
>CAWILM010000027.1:0-42158 GCA_963836935.1 uncultured Acidimicrobiaceae bacterium | reverse complement strand
GACCGGCGCGGACGTGAACATCGACGACGATGGCACGGTCGGCACGGTCACCATCGGTGCCAAGCAGCGCTCGGTCGTCGACGAAGCCCGCCGCCGCATCGAGCTCATCTTGGACCCGCCGACGCCTAAGGTGGGAGCCGTCTACAGCGGCACGGTGGTCAACATCACCAAGTTCGGGGCATTCGTCAACATCCTCCCGGGCCGCGAACGGCCTGGTCCACATATCGAGGCTCGGCCAGGGCAAGAGGGTCGAGCGGGTGGAGGATGTCGTCACTCTCGGGCAGGAGGTCGAAGTCCGCGTCGACGAGATCGACCCGCAGGGCAAGGTCTCGCTGTCGCTGGCGGGCGAGCCCGCACCCGCAGACGGCGGGGAAGCGCCCGGCGAAGGCCGCCCGGGGTCAGGCAACGGCGGTGGCAGGCGTCAGGGCGGTCGCGGCGGAGCTGAAACCGCTTCGAGCGGCGACGAGACCGCAAGCCCGCGGCGCCGTCCCTCGTTCGAGGACGCCTTCGAGAGCCAGCTCCAGTCCACCTTCGGAGATCTCGGTCCCGCCGATCTGGCCCAGGGCCACCGGCCGGCGGCGCACGGCGCTCATCTGAAGCCGGGGGCGGCGGGGCACGGGCGGTTCCGGTGGCGGAAGCCCGGCGTCGCCCGAGGAGCGGCGGGCGCTGAGCTGAGCCTCGTGGGCATCTTCACACGGCGGGCCTTACGCCCTTGATCAGGACCACCACGCTCGAAAACGGCATCCGGTTCGTGAGCGAGTCGATGCCTGACGTCGCCTCGCTCAGTGTCGGCGTCTGGGTCGGGACCGGCCGCGGACGAGACGCCGGAGCAGGCGGGGATCTCGCACTTCCTCGAGCACCTCCTTTTCAAGGGGACTCCCGAACGCACCGCGTGCGAGATCGCCGAGGAGGTCGACGCCGTGGGCGGCGACATGAACGCCTACACGACCAAGGAGTACACGACCTTCTACGTACGGGTGCTGGCCGAGCATGTCGACGCTCGGCCTGGACATACTCTGCGACATCCTCTGCCGCCCGGCGCTGCGGCCCGACGAGGTGGACGCCGAGCGCCAGGTGATCCTGGAAGAGGTTCTCATGCACCGCGACGAGCCGAGTGACGTCGTCCAGGAGCACTTCGCCAACGCGATGTTCCCGAACCACCCTCTGGGGCGTCGAGGTCCTCGGCGAGCCGGAAGTGATCCGGAACGTGACGGTTCCGGGCGATCCGGTCGTTCTTCGACGAGCACTACCTGCCCGGCAACATGGTGATCGCGGCCGCGGGCGACCTCGACCATGAGCACTTGGCGCGCGGCATCGAGGCCCGCTTTGTCGCCCGGCGCGGCGGGCGCCCCCCTGTACGCCGACCGCCTTCGGACGACGCCGTCGCGCTCGTCGTCGAGTCGCGCGCGCCTCCGAGCAAGCGCAGCTCGTCCTCGGCTTTAGGGCGCCCGACAGGCACTCGGGCGACCGTTTCCCGCTCGCGGTGCTCAATCACATTCTCGGCGGGGGACTTTCCAGTCGGCTCTTCCAGGAGATCCGGGAAGCCCGTGGCCTCGCGTACTCGATCGGGTCCGACCGCAGCGCCTACGACGACGCCGGGACGCCTCGCGATCTCGGTCGGTACCTCGCCCGAACACGCCCACGAGGTGCTCGACCTGCTCCACACCGAGGCCGACCGTCTCGGTGCTCTGGGGATCACGGCGCGGGAGCTCGAGGTGGCGAAGGGGCACCTGCGCGCCGACATGCTCCTTTCGCTCGAGGACTCCGGGTCTCGCATGGCGCGGATCGGCTCCGCCCTGTTGTTGTTCGGCTCCGTGCTCACCACCGAGGAGTTGCTCGGGCGCATCGCGGCGGTGACCGCGGACGAGGTTCGAGCCGTGGCCGAAAAGGTGCTGACGAGCCCTCGGTCGCTGGCGGTCGTGGGGCCGTTCTCGGAGTCGGACTTCTCCTGAGCTCAGGGGGCCCGGGCCGCCGCGGCCGGCACGCGTCCCTTCCGATCGGGACCGTTGCGAGGTCCCGGCAACGGGTACGGTGACGTTATGTTGCGCGTCGGAGTGTTCGGAGCCGCCGGTCGCATGGGCACCGCAACCTGCGCGGCGGTTCTCGCCGAAACCGATCTCGAGCTTGTCCTGGCGGTCGACCCGGTCGCGGCGGGCCGCCCGCTCGACGAAGTCGCCGGGGTGCGCGGCAGCGGCCTCACGGTCGCCGCCGCGCCCGAGACAGCGGCCGGGGCCGAGGTGATGGTGGACTTCACGGTCGCGAAAGCGGCCCGGGACAACCTCCGCTGGTGCGCCCATCACGGCGTCCACGCGGTCTGCGGCACGACCGGCTTCGAGGCGGCGGACCTCGAGTCCTTGCGGTCCTGGTTCTCGGGCGCCGCCCATGCGGTCGTGGCCCCCAACTTCTCCATCGGCGCCGCGCTGATGATGCGCTGTGCGGAGCTGTGCGCCCCTTTCGTGGCGGGCGCGGAGATCGTCGAGCTCCATCACGACCGCAAGCGCGATGCGCCCTCGGGGACGTCGCTCGAGACCGCACGGCGCATGCAGGCGGCACGCGACGCGGCCGGGACCGGGGACTGGGCCGCCGACCCGACCGAGGCCGAGATGGTCCCGGGGGTGCGAGGAGGACGCGCGCCAGGCGGCCTGCACGTGCACTCGGTGAGGCTGCCCGGTTTCGTGGCGCACCAGGAGGTGATCTTCGGTCTCAAGGGCGAGACGCTGTCGGTCCGCCACGACTCGTCGGACCGGGCGAGCTTCATGCCCGGCGTGCTCCTGGCGGTCCGCCGCGTCGCCGCGTCCGAAGGGCTGACCGTCGGGCTCGGGAGCATGCTCGGGCTTTGAGGCCACGCCGTCCGGCCAGCGGGCTCCGGTCGCAGAATTCGGGATCGGACCAGGTGTGGGCTGCTAGCTTTCGGTCCGTGACAAGGCCGCGACCATGGTAAGGCCCGCTCGACGCGCCGGGCGGTTCGGCGCGGTCGTGACCGCGATGGTGACTCCGTTCGATGCCGAGGGCCGGCTGGACACGGCTGGTGCGGTGGCTCTCGCCCGCCACCTCGTGGACAACGGGAGCGACGGGCTCGTCGTGACCGGCACGACCGGCGAGGCGCCGACGCTCACCGATCAAGAGCGCGCCGAGCTCTGGTCGGCCGTGGCGCACGCCGTGACGGTGCCGGTGGTCGCCGGCTCGGGGACGAACGACACGGCGCACTCCGTCGAGCTCACCCGTGTGGCCACCGAGGCCGGTGCCGCGGGGATCCTCGCCGTCACGCCCTACTACAACCGTCCGTCCCAGCAAGGCATCGCGGCGCACTTCGCCGCCGTGGCGGCTTCCACGCCGCTCCCGGTCATTGTCTACGACATCCCCGTGCGCACCGGCCGCAAGGTTGCCATCGACACGATGCTGCAGCTAGTGCATGATTTTCCGAACATCGTCGGCGTGAAGGACGCCTCCGCGGACCCGGTCGGGGCCGCCAAGCTGAAGGCCCGGGCCGGGGAAGGGTTCGATTGCTACAGCGGAGACGACTCGTGGACCCTTCCCTTGCTCGCGGTGGGCGCCGTCGGGGTCGTGAGCGTGTCCTCGCACTGGGTCGGTCGGGAACTGGGGGAGATGATCAGGCTCTACCTCGAAGGTGACGTCGAAGGGGCCCGGCAGCTGAACGCGGCCCTGATCGACGCCGGTCTCGTTCCAGTCCAGCGACGAGGCGCCCAACCCGCTGCCCACCAAGGCCGTCCTCAGGGTGCAGGGGCTCCCCGCCGGCGAGTGCCGCCTGCCCATGGGCCCTGCGCCCGACTGGCTGGAGCCCGAGGCGCGCTCCATGCTCGCCGACTTGCAGCTGTGGCGCGCGAACCGCCCGGCGAGTGCAGGGGTGACGAACCCGGATGCCTGAGGCGGTCCGAATCTCGTTCCTCGGGGGCCTGGGCGAGATCGGCCGCAACTGCGCGGTCGTCGAGCAGGCGGGCCGTCTCGTCGTCCTCGACTGCGGGGTGATGTTCCCCAACCCGGAGATGCCGGGCGTCGACCTCGTGCTGCCGGACTTCAGCTTCTTGCGGGAGCGGGCGGGAGACGTCGACGGGATCGTGCTCACCCACGGGCACGAGGACCATGTCGGCGCGCTCGCCTACCTCATGCGCGACGTCGACGTGCCCGTCTACGGTTCCGGCCTGACCCTCGGCTTCGCCCGCAACCGGCTCGACGAGGCGGGCCTCGGCCAGAAGGCACCCTTGGTGGCGGTGCGCGACGGCGAGCGGCGCAGGATCGGCCCGTTCGAGGTGGAGTTCATCCCCGTCACGCACTCGGTGCCGAGTGGCTTCGCCCTCGCCTTCCACACCGCCCAGGGCGTCGTGCTGCACAGCGGGGACTTCAAGCTCGACCTGACACCGGTCGACGGGCGCCGGACCGACCTCGCCCGGATCGGGCAGATCGCCGCCACCGAGGGCATCCGCCTCCTGCTGGCGGACTCGACGAACGCGGAGCTGCCGGGTTACACCGGCAGTGAGAGCGCGCGTCGGCGAGTCGCTGCGGAGGATCTTCCTCCAGCAGAGGGGCCGCCGCATCGTCGTGGCCTGCTTCGCGAGCCACGTGCACCGCATCCAGCAGCTCGCCGACGCCGCGATCGGCGAGCGGCCGCAAGGTGGCGCTCCTCGGCCGCTCGATGGTGAAGAACGTCGGCATCGCCCGCGAGCTCGGGATGTTGACGATCCCGGACCGCTGCCTTCGTCGACATCGAGACGATCGGGGACCACAACCCGGGCGAGATCTGCGTCATCTCGACGGGCTCCCAGGGCGAGCCGATGTCCGCGCTGGCCCAGATGGCATCGGGCGACAGCCGGTGGCTGCACATCGAGGAGGGCGACGTCGTCGTGCTCAGCTCGCATGCCATCCCCGGCAACGAGTGGGCGGTCGCGAAGGTGATGGACGGCCTCGCCCGTCGCGGGCGCGGAGGTCATCCACGCGGGTGTCGCCCACGTGCACGAGAGCGGTCACGCCCACCAGGGCGAGCTCGCCATGCTGCTCGTCGATCGCGCGGCCGCGCAGCTTCGTGCCGGTGCACGGCGAGTACCGCATGCTCGTGCGCCACTCCCGCCTCGCCATCGAGATGGGCGTCGCGCCCGACGAGGTGCTCATCTGCGAGGACGGCGACGTCGTGCAGCTCGGTGACGAAGGGATCGACTTCGCGGGCGAGGTGTCCGCCGCCCACGTCTTCGTCGACGGGATCGTCGGCGACGTCGGCGTCGGGGTGCTCCGCGACCGGCGCGTGCTCGCGGAAGAGGGCGTTGTCGTCGCCGTCGTCACCGTCGACGTCCGCACCGGCGAGCTCGTCGGTGTCCCCGAGATCGTCAGCCGCGGCTTTCTCGACGAGCCCGGCGCCGAGTCCGTGGTCGAGGAATTGCGCTCCGCCCTCGTGAAGGCGATCGAGGTCGCCGTCGGGGAGGGGGGGCAGGACCCGGACGCTCTCCGTCGGGTGGTCCGCCGGACGGTCGGGCGCATCGTGAGCGATCGCACCCGGCGCAGGCCGATGATCGTCCCGCTCGTACTCGAGGCCTGAGCAGGGAGTTCTGGCACCAGCGGTTTCCGGGATCGCTGTCACCGGGAGTGGCTGGTGTTAGCGTTGTGCGTATCGTGGCAGTGTCTCGACGTGTCATCTCGGGCCAATCCGGCGCCTCACGCGATGCTCCGACCAGGGGGAAGCCCGCAAGCTCCCCGCGGAGCGCCGCGCCGAAGGCCGCGAGCCCCCAGCTCACAAGAATCGCTGCCCCGCGCAAGGGCAACGGGCGGGCGCGCTCACGTAAGAAGACAACGGCGCTCGGGCGCGCGGCCGGCCGGCTGGTCGACCTCATCGCGGCACCGGCGGAAGAGTCCTGGGGCTGGGCGCTGCTCGTCGTCGGCGTCCTGGCCGCCCTGGGGATCCATTTCAACGTGCTGGGGCCGGCCGGCCACATACTCCGGGCGGGGAGCACCCACGCCTTTGGCTGGGGAGCTGACGTGGCGCCGGCGTCGCTCGTCGCCGGCGCCGTCATCCTCCTCGCGGGGCGGGCAAGACGCGGCCTGGGAGGGATTCTCGCCGCCCTGGTGCTCCTGCTGGTGGTGTCCGCCGGCCTGGCGGACCTGGCCGCGGGCTCACCCGGGACGTCGGCCCCTTGGCGCCTGCTCGGTGGCGCCGGGGGTATCGTCGGCGCGGCCGTAGGAGGCGGGCTCGCGAGGATCATCGGTGTCGCGGGTGCCTCCGTCGTGCTCGGGGCGGTCGCCGCGGCAGCGATCTGCGGGCTCGCCGGCCTGCCCCTGCTCGCCGTCATCCGGGTAGTCGGCCGCGGCCTTGCGGTGGCGGCGCGCGCTGGACGGCCCGGCTCTTCCGGGACTGGATCGCGGCGATGCGCCTGCAGCCCCTCCCGCCGCGCCCGGTCGTCGTGGGCGCGGCCCCGGACGCCGACGGTTTCGGCGTCTGGCCTGCCAACGGCGGCTCGGCCGCGCCCGGGTCAGGTCACGTGTCGGTCCTCCCCGGAGCATCGGAAACCGAACAAGCCACCGTCGCGGCCCAGGCCCCGGGGGCTACCGCGGCCGAGATTCGCGTAAGGCTGGCGGATGCGGCGGTCGGCGGCGCGGAGCCGTCCGGTGGAGACGCGCTTCGCGCCGCGACGGTCGCAGGCAGAGCCGAGCAGCTCAGCCTGCCGGTCACTCCGACATTCGGCTCGTGGAAGCTCCCGCCCCTCAAGCTTCTGAAGCGCAGCAAGGAACAGGACCTCGACCACAAAGCGATCGAGGAGCGGGGCCGCGTGCTCGAGCGTGCTCTCGCGGGCCACGGCGTCGAGACGCACCTCGTCGGTTACACGGTCGGACCCACCGTGACCCGTTTCGAGCTCGAGCTCGGAGCAGGTGTGAAAGTGGCGCGGGTGACCACCCTCGCCAAGGACATCGCCTACGCCATGGCCTCACCTGACGTGCGCATCCTTGCCCCGATCCCGGGCCGATCGGCGATCGGGGTCGAGGTGCCCAACCATGACCGCCAGCTCGTCACGCTCGGCAGCGTGCTGCAGTCGATCGAGGCCCAGAGATCGACCCACCCCCTCGAGGTCACGTTCGGCAGGGACATCGCCGGCCGGCCGGTGATGGTGAACCTCGCCGAGATGCCGCACCTGTTGATCGCGGGGGCCACCGGCGCCGGCAAGTCGTCCTGCATCAACTCGGTGATCACATCGATCCTCATGAAGGCGACGCCGGATCAGGTCCGCCTCATCCTCGTCGACCCGAAGCGGGTCGAGCTCGGCCACTACAACGGGCTTCCCCACCTGCTCACTCAGGTCGTGGTGAATCCGAAGCGGGCCGCCAACGCCCTCTCGTGGGCCGTGACGGAGATGGAGCGCCGCTACGACGTGCTCGCCGAGTGCGGCATGCGCGACATTGCCGGCTACAACGCCGCGGTCGACCGTGGCGAGCTCGACGGCGGGCCCCTTGAGGGCGTGCGGGCCGAGGTCGCGGCCGACCAGGCACCGCTGCTGGCCGAGCTGGCCCTCGCCGACACCGAGCTCGGCGAGCTGGCCGCTGCCGAGGTCGGTCTCGACAGCGCTGCCGACGGGGAGGACACCGATCCGGGCGAGTCGGCTCGCGAGGCCGCCCTCGACGCTGTCACACCGCCTGACGCGGAGATCGACGGCGATGCCTGGTTGGCGGGCGCCGACCTGGCCTCCTGGCCGGTCCTCGCCGGGCGCGGCAGCTCACGGGGAGCCGGTCCGCGCCCCGCCATGTCCGGCTGCCGTTCATCCTCATCGTCGTCGACGAGCTGAACGATCTCATGATGGTCGCGGCGCGCGACGTCGAAGAGTCGATCTGCCGCATCGCGCAGATGGCGCGCGCCGTCGGGATCCACCTCGTCATCGCCACGCAAAGGCCGTCGGTCGACGTGATCACCGGCGTGATCAAGGCGAACATCCCTTCGCGGCTCGCCTTCTCGGTCTCCTCTCTCGCCGACAGCCGCGTCATCCTCGATCAGCCGGGCGCGGAGAGGCTCGTCGGCCGGGGTGACCTCCTGCTGCTCACCGCGTCGTCGAGCGTGCCGCGGCGCATCCAGGGCCCGTGGGTGGGTGAGGACGAGGTGCAGGCCGTCGTCGCCCACTGGCGCCGCCAGAGCGGCCCGCGCTACGTCGACGGCGTGGACGGCGAGGAGGCCTCCGAGAACCGAGGCAGGGGCGTCGAGGACGACGACGACGAGTACCTGCCGCGAGCAATGGAGTTGGTGGTGCGGTCACAGCTAGGCTCGACCTCCATGCTCCAGCGCAAGCTCCGGGTCGGCTTCGCTCGGGCCGGCCGGTTGATGGACCTTCTCGAAAGGCGCGGCATAGTCGGGCCGTCCGAGGGTTCCAAGCCGCGGGCCGTCCTGATGACAGCCGAGGAGCTGGACGAGCTGTAGCCGCGGAGCCGGGCCAGTGACGCGGCCAACGCCATGGACGATGAAGGTGCCATCCCACCGGTGATGACCGGGCGGCGGGAGGCCGACGCCGGGCGTGCCCCGTCGGCCAAGCCGAGGAGCCAGCTGTCCGCCGCGAAGGCGCGCCGGCGCCGCCTCTATTGGCGCCGGCGGGCGACGGTGCTGGCGGCCCTGGCCGTCGTCCTGTCAGGCGTTGGGTGGCTATTCTCGGGGCCCGGATCGCCCAGGCTCGTCACCTCCAGCGACCCGCGACCCGGGCCGGTCCACCTGCCCTCGCTGGTCTCGATCGTGCGGGCAGTGACAAGGTTCCCCGGGACGTTGGAGCCGCTGCCGATCCCCTCGGCGGGCCAGTCCGCCGTGTACGTCCAGGGGATCGGGCTTCTCGGCGCTTCCCCAGGTGAGCAGCCGGTGCCGATGGCGAGCGTGACCAAGGTCATGACAGCTGTCGTCGTGCTCGAAGACCATCCCCTCGGCCACGGCTCCGGCCCGACGTTCACGATGACGGCGGCGGACCACGCGGCCTGGATCCGCGCCGTGGAGGCCGGTGACTCCAGTCTCGAGGTGGTCGCCGGAGAGCGCCTCACCGAGCGCCAGCTGCTCGAGGGGCTCATGATCCCCTCGGCCTGCAACATCGCCGACTATCTCGCCGTTTGGGACGCCGGGAGTATCGCCGCGTTCGTGCGCAAGATGAATACGACGGCAGCCGCACTGGGCCTCGCCCACACGCACTACGCGGACGCGAGCGGCCTGAGCCCGTATGACCGGAGCACGGCGATCGACCAGGCCATCCTCGGGGCTGACGCGATGAGTGTGCCCGGAATGGTCTCCATCGTGGATCACGCGGTGGTCGAGTTCCCGACAGGCCCCGTCGGCGGCTACAACCCGGCCATCGGCCAGGACGGCGTGATCGGCCTCAAGTCGGGCTTCACGGACGCGGCGCAGATCTGTCTCGTCACGGTCGCGAGGCGTTCCGTCGACGGCCACCGCGTGCTCGTCGTGAGCTCCACGCTCGGCCAGCCCTCGAGCCTGGAAGGGGCGGCAGATATCGACCTGCAGCTTCTCGACGCCGCCACGTCCGATCTGCGCTCACGGCCCCTGCTGCGTGCCTACCAGCCCGTCGCCAGAGTCGTCGCGGGCTGGAGCCGCGAGCGGCCGGTCGCGGTCGTCACCGTCCCCGTCACGGTTGTCGGCTGGGCGGGCCTGCCCGTGCGCACCGTCGTGAAAGCGTCAATCCCCGTGAAGCCCGCCCGGGGGCGCGGCTGGAGGTCGGGGACCCCGGTGGCCGACGTGGAGGTGCTGACGCCGGCGGGTGTGCAGTCGGTGACACCTGCGAAGCTGAGCCTTTTCCTCTCCTCTGCTCCTCCTGGGTGGACCCCCCCGCCCGCGGCCCGGCTCGCGGCCGCCGCCGGCAGCTGAGAGTTCGCGGTGCGTGCCCGGGCGCCGGCATCCTCGGCCAATCTCGGCCCGGGTTTTGACGTCCTTGCCATCGCCTTGTCGTTGTATGTGGAAGTCGAGATGGTCCCTTCGGCCCGGCTCTCGCTGCGAACCGAGGGAGAGGGGGCTGAGCTGGCGCGCGACGAGCGCCATCTCGCGGTGAAGGTGGCCAAGGCAGTGAACGGCCACGACCACTTCGCCATCCGGGTTCGCTCCGAGATCCCGGTCGGCCGCGGCCTCGGATCGTCCGCCGCGCTCACCGTCGCGGCGGCGGCGGCCGCCGGGGCCACCGATCCCCTGCGGGTCGCCGTCAGCCTCGAGGGTCACGCCGAGAACGCCGCGGCCTCGGTGCACGGTGGCCTCATCTCCGCCGCCATTCTCGACACTGGCCCTGTGGCCCGCCAGTTTGCTCTGGACCCGGGGATCGCCTTCGTCGTCCTCGTGCCTGACCGCGAGCTGCTGACCCTCGATGCGAGGCGCGCCCTCGACGCCGAGGTGCCCCACTGCGACGCCGTCTTCAACCTCTCGAGGATGGGCCTGCTCCTCGCGGGGCTCGCCGATCGTGCCCTTTTGATCAGGGCCGCGGGTGAGGACCGGCTTCACCAGTCCCAGCGAGCCCACCTGTTTCCGGAGGCGTCCGAGCTGTTGGCGCGGCTGACAGAAGCGGGAGCCCTCGTGGCGTGCTGGTCCGGCGCGGGCCCCAGCTTGCTGGGCATCTGTGACGGCCCCGAAATGGCGGCGCAGGTCCGTGATGCGGGGCAAGTCGCGCTCGAATCCCTGGGGGTTCCTGGGCACGCGACGGTGATACGCCCGGACCTCCACGGTCTGATCGTCGCGCCCTGACGGCTCTGGTCTGGCCAAGCGCGCCGGGCGGGGCGCCAGGGCGGAGTTCCTCTAGGGTGAAATGCCTTCCCCTTGCACGAACCTGGGCGCGCGCGGGGAGGGTGCTGTCCCCGGGCGAACGATTGGGGTTGTCGCGTGTTGAAACGCTACGCGGCCCTCTCGATGAGGCTGACGTCGAAGCCGAGCGCCTCGATCCGCCGTGCGAGTCGCTTCGCCTCGACGGCTGGATCGTGACGGCGCTCGAAGTAGTCCAGGCCTGGGTCGTCGTATAAGGCACCGGTGCTGAGCAGGTGCCAGATGGTGAACAAGATCGAGTTCGCGACCGCGACGGCAGCTTTGTTCGCGCCCCGTCGCCGGGCGATGCGCGCGTACTGGGCCGAGTAGTAGGTGTTCTTTGTGCGTGCGGCGGACCGAGCCGATTCGATCAGGGCACGCCGGAGCCACTGTGATCCATGACGGGTGCCCGCCGGCCGTCGTTTGCCTGCAGATTCATAGCTCGCCGGAGCGACCCCCGCCCAGGCACAGAGCTGACCAGGCGTCGGGAACCGGCTCATGTCGGCGCCGGTCTCCGCGACGATCACCTCGGCGGTCCTCCTCGAGATCCCCGGCAGAGAGGTCACGATGGTGACCGCCGCCTCAAAAGGGACGAGCCGTGTCGTGACCTCCTCTGTCAGCGCGGCAATCGAATGGTCGAGGAAGTCGATGGGGTCGATGATCTGGCGGCAGACGACAGCGTGATGCGCGCCGAAGTGACCCGACAGGGCCTTTTCGAGTCGGTCGATCTTGCCTCGCATCCTGCCCTTGGCCATCTGGGCGAGGACGATGGGGTCAGCGGTCCCTGAGATGAGCGCCTCGATGATCTCGCGCGAGGACATGCTCCACACCGACGAGGCGACCGAGGTGAGCTTGATGCCGGCGTCTTGGAGCACTTTCTCCAGGCGCTGGATCTCTCTTGCGCGGGCGTCGACTTGAGTCTTGCGGTAGCGGGTGAGCTCGCGGAGCTCTCGGATCTCTGGCGCGGGGACGAAAGAGGGCCGCACCATGCCGTGCGCGGCGACATCGGCCAGCCACTCGGCGTCCGACAGGTCGCTCTTTCGGCCCGGGACGTTCTTCACGTGCTGCGCGTTGCACAGCCACAACTCGTCGAACATCCCTTCGAGGGCGTAGTACGGACTCCTCCGATAAACCCCAGTCGCTTCCATCGCCACGGTCGTGACGGCGACATCGGAGAGGAAGACCGTGAGCTCACCGAGACCTTTTCGAGTCGTGGGGAAGCTCTGTTTCGTCACTTCGACCTCACCGTCAGGATCGACGACGCGACAGCAAGCGACGATCGTGTCCCGATGGACCTCGAGCCCGGCGACGCGGTCTCTGATCCGCTTCATCACCATCACCTCCGTCAAGTTGTCAGGAGGCTGTCGGGGAAGGACCTGGCGAAGCGAAATCTAGGGTTCGTGCTCGTGGCGACAGTCGGAGGTCTTCCACGGTCCCTGCGTCAGACTAACGACGCGCTCTCAGCTGCAAGCCAAACTCGGCGACCACGCCCGACAACCACCACCAAGCATTTCATTGGGCGAGGGTGGTCGCCAGGTCATCGGGACTAATGGGATGCGCTCCGGCGCTCCGGCGATCCTCGCACCTCTCAAGAGCCCGATCCGCCGGAGGTAGCCCTCACTCCGGCGGGGGCACGCCGGCGGCGATCTCGTCGAGCCCCTGGGACAGGGTGTTCCACGAGAGCGTCGCGCACTTGATGCGGACCGGGAACTTGACCACTCCCTGGAGGGCGGCGAGCTCACCAAGGTCCTCGGGCTTGATCGTCTCGACCTCAGCGGGGGCCTCGGCGTCCTCGCTCCCCTCCTCACCGGAGAGCGAGTGCTCGTGGATCGACATCATCGCCTTGAACGAACGGATGAGCCGGCGCGCCTCTTCGATCGGGCGGCCCTTCACCGTCGCGGACATCATCGATGCCGACGACTGGCTGATCGAGCACCCCTGGCCGGAAATGCGCAGGTCGGTGACCATGCCGTCGTTGACTTCGAGGTACACGACGACGTCGTCGCCGCAGAGGGGATTGAATCCCTCGACCCGGTGGGCGGGAGGCACCGGGAAGCTCGCCGCGGTTACGCGGCGAGCGGTAGTGGTCGAGGATGATCTCACGGTAAAGGTCTTCGAGGCCGGCCATGGCGGTGTCGTGGCTCCTATTTCAGTTGACGTGTCTCAGCCGAAGAATGCTGCCGCGACGTCGAGCGCGTCTGAGAGAGCTTCGATGTCGTCCTCACCGCTGTAAACGTAGAACGACGCGCGCGCGGTTGCCGTGACGCCCAGCCGCCTCATCAGGGGCTTGGCGCAGTGGTGCCCCGCCCGCACGCAGATCCCCTCCGCGTCGAGCACCTGGGCGAGGTCGTGGGCGTGAATGTCGCGCAGGGCGAACGAGAGCACGCCGCCGCGCCCGGCCGGGTCGAAGGGCGGCCCGAAGATCCGCAGCTCGGCCCCATGGCGCGCCGTGAGAAGCGCTATGGCCCGGGAAGTGAGCGCGGTCTCATGCGCCTCGACCCGGTCCATCCCCAAAGACTCGAGGTACCGGATCGCGGCATGCAACCCGACAGCCTCGGCGATGGGCGGGGTCCCGGCTTCGAACTTCCAGGGAAGATCGTTCGGCGTGAAGCCATCCAGGCGCACGTCGCGGATCATCTCGCCGCCGCCGAGGAACGGCGGCATCGCCTCGAGGAGTTCCTCGCGTCCCCAGAGCACGCCTATGCCCGTCGGCCCGAGCATCTTGTGGCCCGTGAAGGCCAGGAAGTCGACACCGAGCTTCGCCCACGTCGACGCGGCGGTGGGGGACGAGCTGGGAGGCGTCGGCGACGACGACGGCTCCGGCCGCGTGCGCCGCCGCGACGACGGGACGGAGGTCGTTGATCGTGCCGAGCACGTTTGACATGGCCGAGATGGCGACGAGCCCGACACCGTCGACGAGTCGGTCGAGGTCGCTCAGGTCGAGTCGGTAATCCGCCGCGACGGGGAGGTAGCGGAGCTCCACCTGGCGTTCGGCGGCAAGCATGAGCCAAGGCACGAGGTTGGCGTGGTGCTCGAGCTCGGTCAAAAGGATCGCCCGGCCCGCGGGGAGGAGGTGCCGGCCGTAGGAGTGGGCCACGAGGTTGAGCGCCTCGGTGGCGTTCTTCGTGAACAAGACCTCCGTGTCGGGCCTCGGCGCCCGGATGAACCGTCCCACGGCTCTCCGTGCCATCTCGAACTGCCGGGTGGCCTCCTCCGCGATGGAGTAGACGCCACGGTGCACGTTCGCGTGGGTGGTCTCGTAGTAGTGGTCCATCGCGTCGAGCACGGCGCGAGGCCGCTGGGACGACGCGGCCGAGTCGAGATAGACGAGCCTTTTGCCGTGCGACTCCTGTTGGAGCAGCGGGAACTCCTTGCGGAGGGCGGTGACGTCGAGGGGGTCGGCTGCGACGGCAGTGGTCATGCGCGCAGCTCCTCGTAGCCTTCGCGGTCGAGGCGCTCGGCGAGCTCAGGGCCTCCGCTCTCGACGATGCGCCCGTCCAGCATCACGTGCACGCGGTCCGGTCGCAGCTCCTCCAGGATGCGGCGGTAGTGCGTCACGAGCACGATGCCGAGCTCCGGGCGAACGCGGCGGACCGCCTCGATCCCCCGGGCGACGATCCGCAGCGCGTCGACGTCGAGGCCCGAGTCGGTCTCGTCCAAGATGGCGACGTCGGGCTCCAGCATCGCCATCTGGAGGATCTCGTTGCGCTTCTTCTCACCGCCGGAGAATCCCTCGTTCAGGTACCGGCTGGCGAAGGCGGGGTCCATGTCCAGGCGTTTCATCCACTCCATGAGCGCGACGCGTACCTCGAGCACCGAGATGTCCATCCCGCGGCGGGCGGACACGGCCTGGCGGAGGAACTGCGACACCGGCACGCCGGGGATCTCCTCCGGATACTGGAAGGCAAGGAACACGCCGGCTCTCGCCCGGGCGTCGGGCGCCCAGGACGTGATCTCCTCGCCCCGCAGCACGATCCGCCCGCGCACGACCTGGTAGGCGGGATTGCCGGCGATGGCGTTCGCGAGCGTCGACTTCCCCGAGCCGTTGGGGCCCATGAGGGCGTGAAGCTCGCCGGCTCGGACAACGAGGTCGACACCACGGAGGATCTCCTGGTCCTCGACTTTGACGTGCAGGTCTTCGATCGCCAGCACCTGGCCGCCGGCCCCGTTGCCCGGGTGTTCAGAAGCCACGGGGCTCCTCGGGTCACGACGGCCCTCGGCGATCACGCTCCCGTTCGACACGACGACCATGTTAGACGCAGAGCGGGATTACCACTACGCCCGTAGGGGAAATATCCCTACCAGCCCCGCGCGATCCATTCGTCCAGGTGGGGGAGCTCCGTGCCGAGGGTGGTGTCCAGTCCGTGGCCCGGCATCACGATCGTCTCGGCCGGCAGGGGCGCGAAGATGCGCCGCTCGATCGACTCGATGATGGTCGGGAAGTCCCCGAGGTCGGTGGCGGTGTTGCCGGGCCCTCCCGGGAACAGCGTGTCCCCGGAGAGCAGGACCGGGGACCCCTCTAGCAAAAAGCACATGGACCCGGGCGTGTGACCGGGGGTGTGTATGGTCCGAAGCCGTAGCCGGCCCACCTCGAGCACGTCGTCGTCCTCGAGGAGGAGATCGTAGGAGGGGAGCATGGCGGCGTCCTCGGCCCGCACGGCCACCTCGTAGCCGGCGTCACGCAGTTGCGGAACCGCCTGGACGTGGTCCCAGTGGCCGTGGGTCTCCACGACCTTGCGCACTCCGAGGCGCCGGCAGAGCTCGAGAAGCTGCTCGTGCTCGTTGGCGGCGTCGACCAACAGGGCGTCGCCGCTCGCGCGGCAGCGCACCACGAAGACGTTGTTGTCGTAGGGCCCGACGACGACCTTGTGTATCTCGACCTGTTCGTCCTCGTAGTGCATGGCGCGGTCTCCTGTTCTCCCCGGCTCGGGTCTGTGTGGGGGTCCTCTCGAACCTGGGATCGTTCCATGGACAGACTAAAGTCCTTTCGGAGGTGGTCCTCGGTGACTCCTGACAAGCCTGCCGGCGCCGGTGCGGGCTCAGGCGCCGGGGACGGTCGTCGCGCGGGCCCGAGGGCTTCGGACGCAGACCGTGACCGTTTCGCGGCCGAGTTGCACGAGCATTTCGCCGAGGGTCGGCTCAGTCTCGAGGAGCTGCAACGCCGCCTCGACCTCGTTTTCGCGGCGCAGACGCTCATCGACCTTTACGAGCTGACGAGCGACTTGCCCCATCCCGGGCCGCAGCTGTCGCACGGGCCCGGATCCGGTTCGAAGCGCCGATCCGCGCCCCGCAAGAGGCGCCGGTGGCCCTTCGGTTGAGTGGATCGCGCGCACGGGGCCAAAGTCTCGATACATTGGGGCCACCAGAGAAAGGAGGTGGTCCAATTCATGAGTAGTCAACCTTGCGGGACCCTGGAGGTGGCTGGCCGCTAGGCGGCATGCTGGACCACCTGGTGAAACCATCCAGACACCCTCGGTGTCTCCGGTCGAGAGTTGGTCCCGCTCGAGGCAGTCCGGAAACCGAGCCTTTTTCAGCAGAAGACAACGACTGCGGGAGTCTCCGCAGTCGCCTCGAGGGGCGCTCCGGCGCCCCTCGAGCGCGTCTCGGCCCGCACGGGCCGGCGCCGGATGTTCCGTCGTCAAGATCCCCTTCCTGACGCCGGGCACCCGGGAGCGGAAGGGCGGACCGCGGCCGGCTCCACGGGGGCCCGCTCAGCTGGTCTTGGAGGCGGCCCGCATCGCGCGCTTGTGCGCGCGAACCGCGAGAAGAGCACCCGGGCTGTCGATGTCGGCGACCGAGGCCAGTGATCCGGCTCGGCCGAAGGGCCCCGCAGCCTTCTCCCAGCCCCGCGGGCGAACGCCGAGTTGCTTGCCCAAAAGGGCGACGAAGATGCGGGCTTTGTGCTCACCGAAACCGGGAAGCGCCTTCACCCGCCGGAACAACTCGTCACCGGTCGCGGCCGTCGTCCAGACCGAGGCAGCTTTCCCGCCGTACTCGGCGACGAGCAGCCGGCAGAGATCCTGCACCCGGGCGGCCATCGCGGCCGGGAAGCGGTGGAGGGCAGGCTTCTCCACGAACAACGCCGTCAGCTCGTCCGGGTCCATGACAGCGATCCTGGCTGCGTCGAGCTTGGTGCCGAGCCGCTGGCGAAGGACCCACGGTCCGGCGAAAGCCTTCTCCAAAGGCACCTGCTGATCCAGGACCATGCCGATCAAGAGCGCGAGGGGATCTTCGGCGAGGTACCTGTCCGCTTTCGGATCCCCCGTGAAAGGGAGGTTCTTCAGGGTGGTCACGTCTCGGGGCATCGAAGAAGTGTAAGGCGCGTAGCATCTCGCGCCTTCGCCGGCACGCCTCGCCCTGGCAGCAGGCCCGCGGTGTGGTCTCAGGCGCCTCGCGGGTCGATGGCCTCGGGGTCGACGCCGTAGTGCTCTATGGCGGCGGCGACCTCGCTGGGCTTTCCCTCGCCGGCAGCCGCAAGCTCGGCCAGGACCGCGACCACGACGTGGGCGGCATCGACTTCGAAGTGCCTTCTGAGCGCGGCCCGGGTGTCGGAACGGCCGAACCCGTCGGTTCCGAGCACGGTGAACGGTGGGCGGACGAACCGGGCGACCTGGTCCGGAACCGCTTTCAAGTAGTCGGTGACGGCGACGACCGGGCCACGGGCCCCCTCGAGAGCGCGGGTTATGTAGGGCACCCGGGGTGCGCTCTCGGGATGGAGCCGGTTCCAGCGCTCGACTTCGAGTCCGTCCTCCCGGAGCGCCTTGTAGCTCGTGACCGACCACGCTTCCGCGCTCACGCCCCAGTCGGACGCCAGCAGCTCACGCGCCTGCATGGCGGCTTGCCACGCGGGCCCGGAGAACAGGATCGTCGCCGAACGGTCGGGGGCGCCCGCGGGCTCGGCCGGTCCCGCGTAGCGATAGATGCCGCGCAGGATCCCCTCTCTCACGGCGGCGGCCGCCGCCTCCCGGGTCGCCCCGTCGGCGTCCGGCAGCGGGAGCGCCGGCATCGGGTAGTTCTCGTTGTAGAGGGTCAGGTAGTAGACGCAGTCCTCGGCCTCGGGGCCGAACATGTGGTTGATCCCGCGCTCGACGATGGTCGCCATCTCGTAGGCGAAGGCCGCGTCGTAGGCGTGCACCGTCGGCACGACCGATGCCAGCAGCAATGAGTGGCCGTCCTGGTGCTGGAGCCCCTCGCCGTTCATCGTCGTGCGCCCCGCCGTGCAGCCCATGAGGAAACCACGTGCCCGCGCGTCGGCCGCCTGCCAGATCAGGTCTCCCACCCGCTGGAACCCGAACATCGAATAGAAGAGGTAGATCGGCACCATGGGCAACGACCACGTGGCGTATGAGGTCCCGGCCGCCTGGAAGCTCGCCATGCCGCCGGCCTCGGTGATGCCCTCCTCCAGGATCTGGCCCGTGCGGTCCTCGGAGTACGAGAGCAGCAGGCCGGAATCGACGGGCGTGTAGAGCTGGCCCTCCGGGGCGTAGATCTTCACCTCCGAGAAGAGCGCGTCGAGACCGAAGGTGCGTCCCTCGTCGGGCACGACGGGGACGACGTACTTGCCGATGCCCGGGTCCCGCAGCAAGTTGCGCAGCAGTCTCGCGAACGCCATGGTCGTCGAGACCGGCTGGCCGCGCGAGCCCAGGGCGAACTCGGCGAAGGTGGCCGGTTCCGGCGCGGGGAGCCCGAGGACCCCGCGACCGCGCACGACGCGGTTGGGCAGGTGTCCGCCGAGCGCGCGGCTGCGGGCTGTCAGGTACTCGTGCACGGGCGATCCCACCGGGGGGCGGTAGTAGGGAGGCGCGTCTGCGTCGAGAGCGTCGTCGGGGATCTCCTCGTGCAGGTGCAACCGGTCGCGCAGCACCCGGAGCTGGTCCTTGGTCATCTTCTTGATCTGGTGGGTGGCGTTGCGCGCCTCTATCTCGGGCCCGAGCGTCCAGCCCTTGATGGTCTTGGCGAGGATGGCCGTCGGCGCCCCCAAGTGCTCGGTCGCCGCTTTGTAGGCGGCGTAGAGCTTGCGGTAGTCGTGCCCGCCGCGGGGCAAGGTCTGCAGTTCCTGGTCGGAGAGGTGCTCCACGAGCTTGCGCAGGCGTGGGTCCGGGCCGAAGAAATGCTCGCGGATGTAGGCGCCGGACTCGGTGGCGAGGGTCTGGGAGTCGCCGTCGAGAGTCGTGTTCATCTTGTGGAGAAGCACGCCGTCGACGTCACGCGCCAGGAGCTCGTCCCAGCGCCTGCCCCAGATGACCTTGATGACGTTCCAACCGCAGCCCCGCAGCAGAGCCTCGAGCTCCTGGATGATCTTGCCGTTGCCCCTGACCGGGCCGTCGAGGCGTTGCAGGTTGCAGTTGACGACGAAGGTGAGGTTGTCCAGGCGCTCCCGGGCGGCGAGGCTGAGGGCGGCCCGCGTTTCCGGCTCGTCGAACTCGCCGTCGCCGACGAAGGACCACACGCGTGACTGGGTCGTGTCAGCGAGCTCGCGGTGCACGAGGTAGCGATTGAAGCGCGCCTGGTAGATGGCGGTGAGCGGCCCGAGCCCCATCGAGACCGTCGGGAACTCCCACCAGTCCGGCATGAGGCGGGGGTGCGGGTAGCTGGACAGGCCCTTGCCAGCGACCTCGAAGCGGTAGTTGTCGAGATCCTCGTCCTCGAGCCGGCCCTCGACATAGGCGCGGGCATAGATGCCGGGCGAGGCGTGGCCCTGGAAGTACACCTGGTCGCCGGCGGTGCCGTTGGCCTTGCCCCGGAAGAAGTGGTTGAAACCCACCTCGTACAAGGAGGCGGAGCTCGCAAAGGTCGAGAGATGTCCCCCGATGCCTGGCTCGCGGGTATTCGCCCGCGTGACCATGACGGCCGCGTTCCAGCGTATGTAGCGCCGGATCTTGCGCTCGAGGTCCTCGTCGCCGGGGAACCAGGGCTCGGAGCGGGCCGGGATCGAGTTGATGTACGGGCTCGAGACGGTCGAGGGGAAGCCGACCTGGTTGGCGCGCGCCCGTTCCAAGAGCTTCATCAGCAAGAACTGGGCGCGGGGGCGACCTTCCGTCTCGACGACGGCGTCGAAGGAGTCCATCCACTCGGAGGTCTCCTCGGGATCGATGTCGGGCAGCTGGTATGAGAAACCGTCGATGATCACCCGTCCAGTCTCGCGCCCGTGCGAGCACATTCCGGCCGCTTGCGCGAGGAATTCTTCGACAGTTGGCAAACCAAGGCCGCCGGGACGCCAGGCGGGCCGCGTGAAGCACGCCGACGGTTCCCGGACCAGGCAGAATGACTTCGTGACCCTGTTCGAGGACCAGGACCGCGCCACCGTCGTGTTCACCGACGGGGCCTGTATCGGCAACCCGGGGCCGGGAGGATGGGCGTGGGCTGTCTCGGAGTCCGAGTACGAGAGCGGGCATGCCGCGAACACGACCAATCAGCGCATGGAGGTCACCGCCGTGCTGCGGGCGCTCGGCGCCATCCGCGGTCGCGTGCACGTCGTGAGCGACTCCACCTACGTCGTCAACTGCTTCAGCCAACGCTGGTGGGCGGGATGGCGCGCGCGGGGGTGGAGGAATGCGCGGGGTGAGCCCGTGGCGAACCAGGACCTGTGGCGTCCGCTCATCGACGAGGTTGTCGACAAAAGGCGCGGCGAGATCAGGTTGACCTGGGTGAAGGGGCACTCCGGGGACCCGATGAACGAACTCGTGGACCGGCTCGCGGTCGACGCAGCCCGCTTCCAGCGGGACGCCAGCGCGCGTTGAACAGGTAACTTCGCCATCTCCTTGGAACAGAACTTCCAGGTAATGTCCGAAGCGATGCGATTCGTAGAAGTAGCCGGTGAGAAGTTGTCGGCCGTTGGCCTCGGCGCCTGGCAGTTCGGGTCCAAGGAATGGGGCTACGGCTCCCATTACGCCGAGCACGAAGCGGTCGACATCGTGCATCGCGCTCTCGATCTGGGCATCAACCTGATAGACACCGCCGAGATCTACGGCCTGGGCCGCTCGGAGCGGATTGTCGGCCGCGCGATCGCGGACCGGCGGGAGGAGGTTTTCCTCGCTTCAAAGGTCCTGCCGATCCTCCCCTTGCGGGGGATCGTCGCCAGGCGGGCAGCCGGGAGCGAGCGGCGACTCGGCGTCGCGCAGCTGGACCTCTACCAGCTTCACTGGCCGAACCCAGTCGTCCCGCTCACCGAGCAGATGGCGGCGATGCGGGCTCTCCAACGCCGCGGTGAGATCCGCCACATCGGGGTGAGCAACTTCTCCCTCGAGCGCTGGCGGGCGGCCGAGGGCGCCCTCGGCCGCCCGGTCCTGTCCAACCAGGTCCGGTTCAACCTGGTGGACCGCCGCCCGGGCAAGGCCATGACGGAATGGGCGGCGGCCAACGACCGCGTCGTGATCGCTTACAGCCCTTTGGCGCAAGGCCTGCTTTCGGCGCGCTACGACGCGGAGCACCGGCCGACGGCGATGCGCGCGAGGTTGGCCGCCTTCCTGCCCGAGAATCTCGACCGCGCGCGGCTGCTGCTGGACGCGCTGCGAGAGATCGCCGGCCGCCACGACGCGACGCCGGCTCAGGTTGCGCTCGCCTGGGTGATCGGCCATCCGAACGTCGTCGCCATACCGGGCGCCAGCACGGTCGCCCAGCTGCAGCGAAACGCCGAGGCCGCGGAGCTCGAGCTGACGGACGAGGACCAGCACCGGCTCGTGGACGCCGCCGAGGCGTACCGCCCCATCCGGGGCGTGGCCGCCTTGCCCGCACTCGTCAAGATGCGCACGGCGAGATCCGGGCACGGTCGGTAGCGGGACCGGGCCGCAGGCCCGACAGGGGACGCATGGACGACCAGCTGACTTGGAAGGACGCCACGGCGCAGGCCGAGCTCGTGCGGCGTGGCGACGTGTCGCCGCGCGAGCTCGTCGACGCGGCGATAGAGCGGATAGAGCGGTGCGATCCCGCTCTGAACGCCGTCATCCACCGCCAGTTCTCCGCCGCCCGCGCCCAGGCGGCAGGCGAGCTGCCCCGCGGGCCTTTCGCAGGCGTGCCGATGCTGCTCAAGGACCTGGGCGCCCCCCAAAAAGGAGAGCTCTACTGCGAAGGGACGTCCTTCGCCAAGGCCGCCAGCTACCGCGCCAGTCGGGACAGCTTTCTCGTAGAGCGCTTCAAGAAGGCGGGGTTCGTCGTACTGGGCCGCACGAACACGCCCGAGCTGGGCACGACGATCACCACCGAGCCGGTCGCGTTCGGACCCACGCGCAACCCCTGGAACACCGAGCACACGAGTGGAGGGTCGTCGGGCGGTTCCGCCTCGGCGGTCGCGTCCGGCATGGTGCCAGTGGCGCACGGAAACGACGGCGGCGGCTCGATCCGGATCCCGGCGAGCTGCTGTGCGCTCTTCGGCCTCAAGCCGAGCCGGGGCCGGGTGAGCCATGCTCCGGAAGGCGGTGAGTCCTGGAACGGCTTTTCCATCGACCACGTGCTCACGCGAAGCGTCCGCGACTCGGCGGCCGTGCTCGACCAGATCGCCGGCTACCGGCCCGGCGACACCTACGTCGCGCCCCCGCCCGCCCGGCCGTTCGCACACGAGGTCGGTGCCAACCCCGGCAGGCTCCGTGTCGGGCTCCTCGACCACCCGGCGCAGCTCGAGTACCGGGCCCATCGGGAGTGCTCGCAGGCCGTCCAGGCCGCCGGCCGGCTGCTCGAGTCCCTCGGCCACAAGGTGGAGATCGCCCACCCGAGCTCGCTCGAAGAGCCCGAGATGTACCGGCACTTCCTCGTCGTCGTCACCACCGCCGTGGCCGCGGCGCTGACCGAATGGTCGCGGCTGCTGGGACGGGAGATCTCCCCCGAGGAGTACGAGCCGGCCAACTCGCTGTTCACGATGTTGGGCAGGTCCATCTCCGCCCCCGACTATCTCGAGTCCCTCCTCTTCTTCGACGGCTTCAGGCGCCGGACCATCGCCTTTTGGTCCGAGCAGGGATTCGATCTCCTGTGCACCCCTGTCCTTGCGCAGCCCCCGGCCCTGCTCGGCGAGCTTTCGGACCCGGCGACGGGGGAGGCCAAGGTGATCGAGACGCTCCAATTCACGGGCCAGTTCAACGCGACCGGCCAGCCGGCAGCCTCACTGCCTCTCCACTGGACGCCGGAGGGTCTGCCGATCGGCGTGCAGCTCGTCGCCGACTACGGGCGGGAGGACGTGCTCATCCGGGTCTCCACTCAACTGGAGGAGGCGACGGGATGGGCGGACCGGCGCCCGGCCCTGCACGCGTGACCGCCCCCGTTACACCCGCGGCGGGATGACCCAACCCGGGTAGCGAATGGTGACTAGTCTGCGTACTCTCAATGGCCCACCGTCTTTCCCACCTCGACACGCTCGCGTCCGAAGCGATTCACATCATCCGTGAGGTGGTCGCCGAATTCGAGCGACCCTCACTGCTTTTCTCAGGGGGCAAGGACTCGGCAGTCCTGCTCCATCTGGCAGCGAAGGCATGCTGGCCCCAGCGCGTGCCGTTCCCCATCGTGCACGTGGACACCGGGCACAATCTTCCCGAGGTCATCGAATACCGCGACCAGCAGGTGGCCCAGCTCGACGTACGGCTCGTCGTCGGCTCGGTGCAGGAGGACATCGACCGCGGTTCGATCGTCGAGCAGCCGGTACCCGGCGCGACGCGCAACCGGTTGCAGACCTTCACCCTCTTGAGGGTGCTCGAGGAGAACCGCTACGACGCTGTCTTCGGGGGCGGGCGGCGCGACGAGGAGAAGGCGCGGGCCAAAGAGCGCGTCTTCTCGCTTCGGGACGAGTTCGGCCAATGGGACCCCCGGGCGCAACGGCCGGAGCTGTGGCAGCTCTACAACACGAGGCACAGGCCGGGCGAGCATTTCCGGGTCTTCCCGCTCTCGAACTGGACCGAGCTCGACGTCTGGCAGTACGTCGACGAGCAGAAGCTCGAACTTCCCCGGATCTACTTCGCGCACCGGCGCACGGTCTTCCGCCGTGCCGGCATGCTCCTCGCGGTCGGGCCCTGGACCCAGCCCCGCGACGGCGTCGCGAGCGAGCAACCCTTCGAGACGACGGTGCGCTACCGCACCGTCGGTGACATGACCTGCACGGCTGCGGTCGAGTCGACGGCGAGCACCCCGAAGGAGGTCATCTTGGAGACTGCGGCGACCAGGGTGAGCGAGAGGGGCGCCACGCGGGCGGACGACCGCTTCTCCGATGCGGCGATGGAGGACCGCAAGCGGGAGGGCTACTTCTAGTGGAGCTGCTGCGCTTCGCGACCGGGGGTTCTGTCGACGACGGCAAGTCCACACTCATCGGCCGCCTGCTCTACGACTCGAAACAGGTCTTCCAGGATCAGCTCGAGGCGGTGCAACGAACGAGCGTCGCCCGGGGCGACGAGTACGTGAACCTGGCGCTGCTCACCGACGGGCTGCGGGCCGAACGCGAGCAGGGCATAACCATCGACGTCGCCTACCGCTACTTCGCCACGCCGAAACGCCGGTTCATCATCGCCGACACGCCCGGGCACACCCAGCACACCCGCAACATGGTCACGGGCTGCTCGACGGCCGATCTCGTCCTGCTCCTCATCGATGCCCGCGCCGGGGCCACCGAGCAGACCCGGCGCCACGCCATGATCGCCTCGTTGCTCGGCATTCGGCACCTGGTGCTGTGCGTCAACAAGATGGACCTGGTCGGCTACTCGCAGGAGCGCTTCGAGGAGATCCGCGACGACTTCATCGGGTTCTCCGAACGCCTCCAGGTCTACGACCTGACGTGCATCCCGATCTCGGCGCTCGCGGGCGACAACGTTGTGGAGCGCTCGCGCGAGATGCCCTGGTACGCAGGGCTCTCGCTCCTTGAGCACCTGGAGACGGTGGTCATAGCCTCTGACCGCAACCTGATCGACTTGAGGTTCCCCGTGCAGCTCGTCATCCGGCCCATCTCGAGCGAGCACCACGACTTCCGCGGCTACGCGGGCAACATCGCCAGTGGCCTGCTCCAGGTGGGTGACGAGGTTGTGGCGCTCCCCTCCGGTTTCTCGAGCCACGTCGTGAGCATCGACGGCCCTGACGGCCCGCTCGAGGAGGCCTTCCCGCCCGAGTCCGTCGTCGTGCGGCTCGAGGACGACATCGACATCTCCCGTGGGGACATGCTGTGCCGGCCCAACAACCGGCCCAACGTGGGCCAGGACGTCTCGGCGATGGTCTGCTGGATGGCCGAGAGACCCCTCCGGGAGGGCTCGATCTTCGCGATCAAGCACACGACCCAGTGGGCGCGGGCACGCGTGCGCTCGCTTCAGTACCGCCTCGACGTGAACGCCCTCCACCATGACGAGAGATCCCCCGAGCTCGAGTTGAACGACATCGGCCGCATACACCTGCGCACGACGGCACCGCTGTTCTACGACGAGTACCGGGACAACAGGGAGACCGGCAGCTTCGTCCTGGTGGACGAGCAGACGAACGCCACGGTCGCCGCGGGCATGCTTCGCCGTCCCACGGGCTGACCCCCGGCCAATCGAGTGTCATTAGGCTGATCCCCAAGGCACGCGCCGGGCGCGGGGAAGAGCGCGTGCGGCGGGCAGGTGGCCGATCAGGCGGTTGCGTCATCGTCGAGACCAGGAGGTGGTCCGTCTGCCAGCGAACCGAGCTGAGCCTGCGCAGTTCGACATAGTCGTGATCGGTGGCGGGCCCGGCGGGTACGCCACGGCTCTGTACGCGGGGGCCGCGGGCCTGTCGGTGGCCGTGGTGGAGAAGGACAAGGTGGGCGGCACCTGCCTGCACCGGGGTTGTGTGCCCGCCAAGGAGTTCCTCGAGACGGCGGCGGTGTTCCGCAGCGTCGAGGGGGCCAAGGAGTTCGGCATCCAGGCGGGCCAACCCATCCTCGAGTTCGCGGTCAGCCAGGACCGCAAGAACCGGATCGTCGGCCAGCTCCACAAGGGGCTTTCCGGCCTGTTGCGCCAGCGCAAGGTCAGGGTCTTCGCGGGCGTCGGACGGCTGCTGGCAGGCAAGACCGTCGAGGTCACCGCCGGAAGCGGTGAGGTGACGTTGCTCGCCGGGAGCAACGTCGTGCTCGCCTCCGGCTCGGTCCCGAGGACACTTCCCGGTTTCGACGTGGACGGCCGCTACGTCCTAACCTCGGACGAGTTGCTGGACCTGCGGGCGCTGCCGCGGTCGGTGGCGGTGATCGGCGCGGGGGCCATCGGGTGCGAGTTCGCCTCGATGCTGGCCGATCTTGGCGTGCGCGTGACGCTGCTCGAGGCCTTGCCCAAGATCCTGCCCGGGTGCGACCAGGACGTGGCGAACGTGGTCGTCCGTTCGTTCACAAAGCGCGGGATCACCGTGCGGACCGGTGTCAGGGTCACCGGCCACGAGCCCGGCGGCGACCACACCGCCGTCGTCTTCGAGGACGGCGAAAGGCTCGAGGTCGATAAGATCCTGATGTCGATCGGCCGCCGCCCGCTCTCGGACGGCCTCCTGGGCGGGGGCACGGGAGTCGAGATCGACGAACGCGGTTATGTCCGCGTGGACGAGTGGATGCGGACGGGGGCACCCGGGGTGTTCGCCGTCGGCGATCTCGTCGCAACCCCGCAGCTGGCCCACGTCGGCTTCGCGGAGGCGATCCTGGCCGTCAAGCAGATCCTCGGCGAGCGGGCGTTCCCGGTCGACTACGGCAAGGTCCCGTGGGCGATCTACTGCCATCCGGAGGTCGCTTTCGTGGGCATGACCGAGCAGGACGCGCTCGAGGCGGGTTTGGAGACCGTGACGAAGCGGGATCCTTTCGGTGCCAACAGCCGTGCCCTCATCCTGGGCGATACCGATGGGCTCGTGAAGGTGATCTGCGAGAAGAAGCCGGACGGCGGGGCGGGGCGCCTGCTCGGCGTGCACATGGCGGGGCCGTGGGTGACAGAACAGCTCGGGCAGGCCTATCTGTCGGTGAACTGGGAAGCCACCCCCGAGGAGATATCGCCTTTCGTGCAACCGCACCCGTCACTGTCCGAAACCTTCGGCGAGACTGTTCTCGCTCTCACGGGAAGGGGTCTTCACGTTGGCTGACATCACCATGCCGCAGCTCGGCGAGACGGTCACAGAGGGGACGATCATCCGCTGGATGAAGAAGGTCGGCGACGCGATCGCCTACGACGAGCCGCTGTTCGAGGTCTCGACCGACAAGGTGGACTCCGAGGTGCCGTCGCCCCTGTCGGGCTATCTGGCAGAGATCCTCGTGCCAGAGGGCGAGACGGTGGACGTCGGCGCGAAGCTCGCCGTCGTGACCGACACGGCTCCCCCGGGTGGGCGCACGGGCGCTGCGGCCGCCTCCGCGGCCCAAGCGCCGCCGCCGCCTCCCCCGGCTGCGCCCGCCGCGCCCGCGCCGGAACCCGTGTCCGCGTCCGCACCGCCCGAACAAGAGCCGGCCCTCGCGTCGGAACAGGAGAGTGGGCCCACCGGGAAGTCGAACGGGTCGGGGCTCGTGCTGTCCCCCGTCGTCCGGCAGCTGGTCGCCGAGTACGGCATCGACCCGGCGTCACTAGAGGGCACCGGCAAGGGCGGGAGGATCACGCGGGCGGACGTGCTCTCGTTCATCGACCGTCGCGCGGCCGGCGTCATGGCCGAAGCGGCGACCGTGCCGCGCCGCGTGGAGCCGGCAGGGGGCACGCCGGCGGCCGGCCCGTGGGGCGTCGCGGCGCCTGCGTACCCGCCCGTGGCGGGAGCACGCGACGAGGTCATGCCGTTCACAAACATCCGGCGCCTCACCGCCGAGCACATGGTCCGGTCGAAAGCGACGTCGGCTCACACGCTTGCCGTGATCGAAGCCGACTACGAGGGGATCGAGAGGGTTCGCAAGGCGCACAAGGACCGCTTCCGCGAGGAGGAGGGGATCGGCCTCACCTACCTTGCCTTCATCGCCCGGGCCGTGGCAGAGACCCTGCGCGACTTCCCGCAGCTGAACGCCTCCGTCGGTGACGACGCGCTCATCATCCACCGGGACGTCCACCTCGGGATCGCCGTGGACCTGGGACAGCGCGGGCTCATCGTCCCCGTCGTCCGCCACGCCGAGGGCCAGTCGTTGCGGGGAATCGCCCGCGCCATGGCCGACCTCGCCGAACGCGCGCGCTCGCGCAAGCTGTCGGCCGACGAGGTTATGGGCGGGACGTTCACGATCACGAACCCGGGCCCGTTCGGCACGTTCCTGACCGCGCCGATCATCAACCAGCCGCAGGTGGCGATCCTCTCCACCGATGGGATCAAGCGCCGCCCGGTCGTGATCACGGCGCCCGATGGGACAGAGGCCGTCGGGATCCACTCCGTGGGCCTGCTCGCCCTCTCCTTCGACCACCGTGCCGTCGACGGCGCCTACGCCTCGGCGTTCCTCCACGAGCTGGCCCGGGTCATCGAGTCGCGCGACTGGGCAGCCGAGCTTTGAGCGCTCCGGGCCGGGAGCTGCGCGTCCGCTGGCTCGGGCGTGTCCGGTACCGGGACGCCCACGCGCTACAGGAGGCACTGAAGAAGGAAGGCGCCGGCGAGTACCTGCTCCTCCTCGAGCACCCGCACGTGTACACCCTCGGCGTGCGCGCCAAGACCGAGCACGTCCTCGTCGACCCGGCGTCGGTCGGCGCCGAGCTCGTGCACGCCGACCGCGGCGGCGACGTCACCTATCACGGGCCCGGTCAGCTCGTCGGATACCCGATCCTCAACGTCCCGATGGGGCTGCGCGCGGTACCGGCACATGTGCACGCCATCGAGCAACTCGTCCTCGACGCCCTCGGCGACCTCGGGCTCGGAGGGGTCGGGCGGCTGGCGGGCTATCCGGGAGTCTGGGTGGATCCTGAGGGCTCTGAGCCGAGGAAGCTCTGCGCGATCGGGGTGAGGATCGACCGGGGTCGGTCCATGCACGGCTTCGCGCTCAACGTCGATCCCGACCTTTCCATGTTCGGTCACATCGTGCCGTGCGGTCTCAGGGACCTCGGGGTGACCTCACTTGCCGCGGAGGGCCTGCACGTGACGATGCGCGACGTCGTCGAGGCGATCGTGCGCCGGGCGCCCGATCACCTCGTCCCGGGTGCGTCCCTAGAGCGCCAGGAGGCGTCATGGTGGCCGGGGCCCGCCCGCAGCGGGCCGCCGTTCGGCGTCGGGGACACGGGCCCGCGCGCGTCGCGGGCCCTCGATCGCCGCCTCGTCGACGCCGGAGTCGATCCCCGCCAGGGGGTGGCGCTCTCGGGTCGCAAACCGGAGTGGGCCCACGCTGAGGCCCGGATCGGACCGGAGCTGATCCGGCTCCGCGCGACCATGCGCGAGCTCGACCTCGTGACCGTCTGTGAGGAAGCCGGGTGCCCGAACATCTTCGAGTGCTGGGCCGACGGCACCGCGACGTTCATGATCAACGGTGAGCGCTGCACGAGAGCGTGCGGTTTCTGCCTCGTGGACACGAGGCGCCCGCTCCCGCTCGACCCGGGCGAGCCGGACCGCGTCGCCGAGGCCGTCGCCCGGATGCGACTGACGCACGCGGTTGTGACGGCCGTGGCGCGCGACGATCTCGCCGATGGCGGGGCAGAGGCCTTCGCCGAGACCATCGCTGCCATTCGCCGGCGCAGTCCCGGAGTCACGGTCGAGGTTCTCATCCCGGACTGCAAGGGCGACGAAGCGGCGCTCAACATCATCTTCGAGGCCCGTCCCGACGTCTTGAACCACAATCTCGAGACCGTCAACCGCCTCCAGCGTGCCGTGCGCCCCTCGGCCTCCTACGCGCGCAGCCTTTCCGTGCTCGCCCGTTCCGCCGCCGCCGGGTGCACGACGAAATCGGGCATCATCCTCGGCATGGGCGAGACCGTGCCCGAGGTGGTGGCGGCGCTCGGTGACCTGAGGGCCGTGGGAGTCAAGATCGTGACGCTCGGCCAGTACCTGCGCCCGACCGCCGCGCACCTGCCGGTCGCGCGTTGGTGGACCCCTTCAGAATTCGAGGAGCTGGCCGAAGCGGCGCGCGCGATGGGCATCGCCCATGTCGAGGCATCCCCGCTGACACGCTCGAGCTACCACGCCAAGCGCGCCGTCGTCGCGTCGGGTCTCGCCGGCGCCGTGGCGAAGACGGCAGACGTGTCGTGAGCGATCCCGCCCCGGCCGACGCCGCGGCAGATCCCGCGCTCGCAAGGGCGGCGCGGTTCGCGAGCGTGCGGGACCGCATGAGGGAACTGGAGGTCGACGCCCTCCTCTTGTCACTCGGGGCCGACCTGCCGTGGTTGACGGGCTACGAGGCAATGCCGCTCGAGCGCCTGACGATGCTCGTGGTACCGACAGACGACAACGCGACGTTGGTCGTTCCTGAGCTTCGAGGCGTCGCGGGTGGACCACGATCCGCGTCTTTACGCTATGCGCCCCTGGTCGGAGCAGGAGCAACCAACTGAGCTGGTGGCGGGCCTCGTCGGGCGCAGGGCGCGCCTCGCCGTCTCGGATCGCTGCTGGGCCTCGCACCTCTTGGAGCTCCAGCGTTCGATCCCGCGGGCCCGCTGGCGCACTGCGCGAGAGGTTGTCGGCCCGCTCAGGGCGGTGAAGGACGCGCATGAGGTCGCGGCGCTGCGGGCGGCGGGGAAGGCAGCGGACGCCGTGGCGGAGGCGCTCCAAGGCGGCGAGATCCCCCTCATCGGCCGGACCGAGGCCGACGTCTCCACCGAGATATCGGCGCGGCTACGAGCCGGAGGCCACGACCGGGTCAACTTCGCCATCGTCGGAAGTGGCCCGAACTCGGCCAGCCCGCACCACGAACCCGGCCGGCGCGTCATCGGCAGGGGCGAGGTCGTCGTGTGCGACTTCGGCGGCTCGCTCCGCCTCGGCGCTGGCGTCGGGTACTGCTCGGACATCACGCGCACCGTGGTGACGGGGGAACCCGACCCGGAGTTCCTCGAGCTGTTCGGGGTGCTTCATTTCGCGCAAGCCGCCGCGGTGGCGGCGGCCGTGGTGGGTACTCCTTGCGAGCAGGTCGATCATGCCGGCCGGGAACTGATCACCGCCGCCGGCTACGGCAAGTCGTTCATCCACCGCCTCGGGCACGGCATCGGGATCGAGGAGCACGAGGACCCCTACATCGTGGCCGGGAACAAGACGCCGCTCGTCACCGGCCACGCCTTCTCGGTCGAGCCGGGCATCTATCTGAGCGGACGTTTCGGGGCCCGGATCGAAGACGTCGTTATAGCGACCGAAGACGGGCCGCTCGCCTGCAATCAAGCCGACCACTTCCTGGCGGTGGTCGAGGCCTGAACAGTCGATGGTCCGGCGGTCCGGACCGGCCTGCTCACTCAGGGCCGGCGGCGGCGCCCGCCGGCCGGCAGAGAAAGACCGGCCGGCAGAGAAAGAGAGGTTGGTTCATGGAGCTCGGTCTCAAGGGACGGGTAGCTGTGGTCGCAGCGTCGTCCAAAGGATTAGGTCGCGCCGTGGCCGACGTCCTCGCCGATGAGGGCGTCGGCCTCGTCATCTCCGCCCGGGGCGCAGAGGCGCTGGCGAACGCCGAAGGGGCTCTCAAGTCGCGCGGCGCGCAAGTCGTGGCCGTCCAGGCGGACGTGACCGATCCTGCGACGCCCGCGCACCTCGTTTCGGTCGCGATCGACAGTTTCGGCCGTCTCGACATCGTCGTGCCGAACGCCGGCGGCCCACCGGCGGCGGGCGCGCTCGACTGCGATGACGAGGCCATCTTGAAGGCGGTGCAGGCGAATCTGCTCACGAGCGTCCGCTTCGTGCGGGCGTCCTTGCCGCACTTCAGGACCGCGGGGTGGGGACGGATCTGCTGCATAGCTTCGTCGACCATCGCGCAGGCCAACCCGTCCCTGGCGCTGTCCAACACCGCTCGTACCGGCCTGTGGGCCTGGGCGAAGACCGCGGCCGCGGACCTGCGTGAGACCGGTATCACCTTGAACCTCGCCTGCCCCGGATATCACGCGACGGATCGCATGATCGAGCTCGGCTTTACGACCAGCGGACGCCCGATGGGCGACCCGGCCGACTTCGGCAAGGTGGTGGCCTTCCTGTGCTCACAACACGCGGCGAACGTGAACGGCGCGAGGATCATCGTCGACGGGGGGGAGTCCCTCGCCCTCTGAGGGGGCGGAGCGGTCCTCCGATACTCCCGAGGGGACCGATAACCTGCGGTTATGCAAGACGTCGGGGGAAGGAAATCTCGATGACTGTCCCATCATCCCTCTACCGGCTCACCGGTGAGGCTGCTCCACCGTCGCCGGTGCTCGTCGTCGCGCTCGAAGGATGGGTGGACGCCGGTCTCGCCGGCGCGACGGCCATGGCGAGCCTGTTCGATGCGATCGAATCGTCGCCATACGCCGTCTTCGACTCCGAGGAGCTGCTCGACCAACGTGCCCGCCGGCCGAAGCTCAAGATCTCGGACGGGATCAACGAAGGCCTGGACTGGCCGCAAGTGGTGCTCAACGTCGGCGCCGACCGACTCGGCTCGGGCATCGCCATGCTCGCCGGCCCCGAGCCCGACTTGCACTGGCAGTCGTTCGCGAGCGCCGTCGCCGAACTTGCGACGGCGCTCGAGGTGAGGCTCATGGTGGGATTCGGCGGCTTCCCCGCGGCCGCGCCGCACACGCGGCCCGTCAAGTTGGCGGCAACCGCATCGAACAGTCAGTTGGCCACGAAGATCGGTTTCATCCCCGGTGCCATCGAGGTCCCGTCTGGGATCCAGGGGGTCATCGAGCTTGCCTGCGCGAAAGTGGGGATCCCCTCCGTGGGGCTGTGGGCACGGGTGCCCCACTACGTGGCTGCGATGCCTTTCCCCGCGGCGTCGGTCGTGTTGTTGGACGGTCTCGCAAGCCTGTCCGGCCTCGTGATCGACTCGCAGGTGCTTTCCGATTCCGCCGACGCGGCACGCCTCAAGGTCGACGAGCTCATCGCCCAGAGCAGCGAACACCAGGAGATGGTTCGCCAGCTCGAACAGCAGATCGACGAGCTGGAAGGCACCCCGGAAATGCCCGACGACCGGCGGGTGCCCTCGGGGGACGAGATCGCGGCGGAGCTCGAGCGGTACCTGCGCGGCCAGTAGCGCACGGCGCCCCGGTCGACTGCGCTAAGTTTCCAAAGCGGATGACATAAGTCATCATTAGGCCTGTCCACGACGGGGGGATTCGATGAGCGTCACCGATGAGCTATTGCGCAACAACGAGGCCTACGCCTCGTCATTCGACAAGGGCGACCTGCCCCTGCCACCAGGCAAGAAGTTGGCGGTGCTGGCGTGCATGGACGCCAGGGTGAACCCCTACGGCCTGCTCGGCCTCAAAGAGGGCGACGCCCATGTCATACGCAACGCCGGTGGTGTCGTCACCGATGACGAGATCCGTTCGCTGGCCATCTCGCAGAGGCTGCTCGGCACGGAGGAGATAATCCTCGTCCATCACACGGACTGTGGGATGCTCACCTTCACCGACGACCAGTTCAAGCGGCAGATCCAGGACGAGGTCGGGATCAAGCCGGAATGGGCGGTCGAAGCCTTCGAGGACCTTGACGAGGATGTCCGCCAGTCGATCGCGCGTATAGAGGCGAGCCCGTTCATCCGCCACAAGCATGCGGTGCGAGGATTCGTCTACGACGTGTCGAACGGGAGGCTCCGCGAGGTCGTCTAAAGCTGGTGTCGGGAGGTGCCGAGGCATCGTCGGTCCGTCGAGGCCCGACCCGAGTTGACGGGCCGGCGTCGGACTCGAGCACGGGAAGGAGGAGGAGGAAGAAGATGGACCTTCGCATCCAGTGTCTGTGCGTCGATGCTCGCGATCCCGCGTCGCTCGCGAGCTTCTGGGAGGCGGCGCTCGGGTGGCGTCGCACTTGCGAGGAACCCGACGAGGTCGTGCTCGAGCCGCCGGTCGGCTCCGCGGAGGACGGAGTGGCTCCCGACTTGTTGTTCCTGAAGGTCCCCGAGTCGAAGGCCGTGAAGAACCGTCTCCACCTCGACCTTCGTCCCCTCGACCAGCAAAGGGAGGTGGAGCGTCTCGAGTCGCTCGGCGCGAGACGCACCTTCGTGGGCCAGAGTGCCGAGGCGACCTGGGTTGTGCTGGCGGATCCGGAGGGGAACGAGTTCTGCGTCCTCAAGGCTCTTGGGGCCTGAGAGAGGAGCAGCACGAGCTCGGACTCCAGGCGTCTGCCTGGAGGAGCGGGCCAAGGCCTCGCGCGATGTGGCCTAGACGATGATGTTGACGAGCCGCGGGGGCTTGGCGATGATCCGCTTCGGCGAGGCGCCGGCCAGAGCTTCGCGGACTCTCGGCGACGTGAGGGCGATTTCTGTGGCGGCGTGTTCCGAGATGTCGCGCTCGACTTCGATCCGGTCCTTGACCTTGCCCATCACCTGCACGATCATCGTCACCTTCTGCTCGGTGAGCAGGCGGACGTCCGCAACTGGCCACGGGCGCGTGTGCACGTCGTCTCCGTGGCGATGCTCGTAGGCCTCGGCCGCGAGGTGCGGTGCAAACGGGGCGAGGAGCTCCAACAGGGTGTCGACCGACTCTTCGATCACAGCCCGGTCGGTGCCTGCCCGGGCGTGGCGGGAGATCGTGTTGGTCAGCTCCATGCATGCCGCCACGGCGGTGTTGAAGGCGTAGCGCTCGATGTCTGCGGTGACGCGGGCGATGGTGTGGTGGACGGCTCTCCTTAGCTCGTGAGCGTCACGGGCGCCATCCCCGCCCGAGCCTTGACCCGGCTGGTCGGGTGCGTCGGTTGCGAGACGCCAGACCCTGCCCAGGTACCGGGAACACCCTTCGAGTATCTCCTCGGTCTGCTCGTTCCAGTCGACGTCGTCCACCGGCGGGCCGATAAACAGGTGAAGCAGCCGGAGCGAATCGGCCCCGACCTTCGCGAAGTAATCGTCGGGCGACACGACGTTGCCCTTGGACTTGGACATCGCCCGGCCGCCGAGGCGGATCATGCCCTGGCAGAACAACTGGGAGAAAGGTTCGCGGACCTCCTTGGGACCGAGGCCCGTGTCGGCCAGAGCCCGCGTGAAGAAGCGGGCGTACAGCAAGTGCAAGATCGCATGAGTGATCCCACCGATGTACTGGTCGACCGGCATGAAGTGGCGGGCCGCTCCCAAGTCGACCGGGCCCGTTTCGTCGTGCGGATTGCAGAAACGCAGGAAGTACCACGACGAGTCCACAAAGGTGTCCATCGTGTCGGTCTCACGGATTGCGGGCCCTCCGCAGATGGGGCAGGTCGTTTTCAAGAAGCCTTCGTCGAAGCGGAGCGGGGACTCACCTGTGGGCCGGAACTCGACGTCGTCGGGGAGCAGGATCGGGAGCTCCTCGACGGGCACCGGCACGATCCCGTCGCTGGGGCAGTACATCACAGGTATCGGGCAGCCCCAATAGCGCTGCCGACTGATCAGCCAGTCGCGCAGCCGGTAGTTGACCTTGCGCGAGCCGATCCCCAGCCGCTCGAGGAACTCGATTGCCATTCGCTTCGCGGTCGGGACGTCGAAGCCGTCGAGGAAGCCACTGTTGATCTTGAGTCCGTCGCCGGAGTATGCGCCCCCGGGGAAACCTGCGGGCGGTTCGACGGTCCGCACGATCGGCAGGCCGTAAGCTTCGGCGAAGGCGAAGTCACGTTCGTCCTCGGCGGGTACTGCCATGATCGCCCCGGTGCCGTAGCCCATGAGCACGTAGTCCGCCACGTAGATCGGTACAAGCTCGTCGTTGAACGGATTGATGCAGTAGTTGCCCGTGAACACGCCCCGCTTCTCGAGCGATCCTTCGGACGACTGACGCTCGATGTCGGTGGCCTGCTGGGCGCGGAGGCACAACTCGGCGACCTCGTCTTCGTGGGCGTCGGTCACGAGCTCCGGTACGAAGGGGTGCTCCGGTGCCACCACGGCGTAAGTCATGCCGAAACTGGTGTCCGGGCGCGTCGTGAAGACCTCGATCTCGATGCCGGGCCGGCCGGCGACGGCCATGCGGAACTGGGCGCCATCGGACCGGCCGATCCAGTTGCGCTGCATCGTCTTCACGCGCTCGGGCCAGTCCAGGCCGTCCAAGGCGTCCAGCAGCTCCTCAGCGTACTGGGTGATACGGAGGAACCACTGCTCGAGGTTGCGGCGTTCCACGACGTCGCCGGAGCGCTCGCAGGTGCCGTCTGCGAGCACCTGCTCATTGGCGAGCACTGTGTGGCAGCCAGGACACCAGTTGACCGGGGCTTCGGCTCGGTAGGCGAGGCCGGCGCGGAGCAGCTCGAGGAAGATAACCTGGTTCCAACGCATGTAGTCGGGGTCGTGGCTGCGCAGCTCGCGTCGCCAGTCGTAGACGGCCCCCAGCCGCTTGACCGAAGCCTTGAGCTCGGCGATGCGTGCCTCCGTGTACACGCGCGGGTGGTCCCCACCCTTTATGGCGGCGTTTTCTGCAGGCAGGCCGAACGAGTCGAAGCCGAAGGGGCTCAGCACGGCGTGGCCCTGCATCGTTCGGTGCCTCACCAAGACGTCGCCAAAGGTGTAGTTGCGGATGTGACCCTGGTGGGCAGGCCCGCTCGGGTAGGGGTACATGCACAGCACGTAGTAAGGCGGCCGCGGGTCATCGAGCTCGACCCGGTAGGTGCCGTCCTCGTCCCAGCGCCGCTGCCAGCGCTCCTCTACCTCGCGAAAGTCGTATTCCGCCACGGGAACAGGTTAGTTTGCCGGTGCGGGACTCTTGGAGTGGTTGTGCAGCTGGGATCGCGCCGAGCAGAGAGAAAAGGCTGCCGCCACAGGCGGCTTGTCAGAGGGGAGAGACGTGGCGCCCAGAGCGAGGGGGCGCCCGGCGGCCCGCCGAGAGGCTGCCGCGGGCGCAGTTCGGATAGAGTGCTGGCGTCCTCGGGGGCGTAGCTCAGTTGGTAGAGCGCCTGACTGGCAGTCAGGAGGTTCGAGGGTTCGAGTCCCTTCGCCTCCACCGAGAACATCCAGGTCATAGCCGTGAGTCGGTGCGAGTGAGACCGCCCGCCCGGGGCGAATGTAGCCAAAAATGTAGCCACACCGTGGGGACGGAGTTCTCAAAAAGCTTCTCGCTCTGCTCGTCGAGGATGTCGACTTGAAGGCCGAAGAAATGCACGTCGCGTTCGCCATCGCCTACGGCAGCCCCGGATGCCGGTCTTGTGCGCAAGCCGACCAAGGAGTCGGACTGGCGCGACATTCCGCTAATCGACTCAGTGAGGGAGGCGTTCGAGCGCCAGCTCGCACGCAGGCGTGAACAAACTGGGGCCGGGAGCCTCGGCCGAACGAGTACATCTTGGCGGGCGACCCCGACGGGACCAAGCCAATCCGACCGGACTCGCTGAGCGATCGACTTGCCGAAGCGCGTGGCCACTCGAACTTGAGCCTCCAGGACCTGCGCCACTACGTCGCGACGACGATCTGGATGCCAGCGTGCCGTACCGGACCGTCGCAGACCTGCTCGGCAACAGCGAGGTCACGCTGCGGCTCCACTATGACGGTCGCACCGACGCCGGAAAGCGCGACGCCGTGAAGGTGTTGCGACGGGCTAGCTCTCGCAGGCCTACTGGCTTTCCGATACTGGCTCGGCGTCGCTCCCGGTCGTCGCCCAGGCTTCGAGCACCGCGGCCGGGATGCGAATCATGCGCCCGACCTTGACGGCGGGGAGCCCACACTGGCCATTGGTCGCGATCCACCGGTTCGCCTGCTCATAGGCAGCGCTTCGTCCGATGCGCAGGATCCTTGCCGCCTCGTCGACGCGAAGGAAGCGCTCAGTTGACGCGGGTGTTCGCGCGCTGTCGCTCGTCGCCACTTCAGAGCTTCTCCCGTCGCTCGCGGGTTCGGCGCCTCCGGCAACAGGATCCAAGCCTCATCGGTCGTCTCGACGCCGGCGGTCGGCACCCTCGATGGTGTGGTGCGGTGCCGGGTTGTTCGCGATGAGACCGACGTGAGGCGATCGCTATGGGTGGAGCGGAGCCGGATCATCGCGCGATTGTGCACTGACCGACTCACAGCACTTCTCACAGGAACACTCACAGCAGTGCTCACAGACGAGCTCGCGGGACGGTTTCTTCGGTTCGGCCGTAAGTAGTGCGGCTCTGCGCCGCCCGGCAGCTCACAGCAACACTCACAGCAACACTCACAGCAACACTCACAGCAACACTCACAGACCCAGGTCGTGTGTCCTTAAGGGAAGTGATGACGATGTAGAAGATCGGCACCACGAACCGTGCCGTGCCAGTGATGGAGGCAGGCCCTCCGGGTTCGCCGTGCAGGCGGAGATCCCAAACCACCGCAGTGTCATGCCGGTAAAGAGCCGGGGTGGGAAGCGACTGCGGAAACGGCTCGCCAAGAGCGGGTCAGGTATGCGACGAGAAGACGAACGTGTGTGAACCACTGCTGACGCATCGAAAATCTAAAGATGGCACCGAAACCGGGGCGGGACCTGGCCTCGGGATAAAGGCACGCGCTTTCGTGCACGTGCCCCGAGCCGGGGAGCTGCCTGTATGTGGCCCCGGTGGTGTCCGGTGTATAGGTGGCGTGAGCTCGTCGCAGGCGCTGGCAGGGAAGGGGAGAACCTGTCGTCTCGATGCCGGAGACCAGTCGCAGCTGCCTGGTCGCCTTAAGGGAGGACCCCAAGCGGCGGACACCGCAAGGGGCAGAGTACCGATGCGAGGCACAGGGGCGGACCGGCCCGCAGGTGCGCCGGAATAAACCGGCATGGAGGAGGAGATGGAAGAGCTCTACATCGAAGGTCTAGCGAACCACGATGACCGCGAGCCGTGCGTCGGTGCCCGTGAGGGTGCAGGCGAAGCGTCGGTAGCGGCACGTGCAGGCCAGGCTATTGAGCCGCGTAATCACAGAGTTCGGGGTGCCGACGCTGTCTACGGATGCGGAAGGCAACACCGCCAGTGGCGTTATCGCGAGCTGCTGGTGGGCCCCGCGCGGTCAGAGACCCTGTGCATGCACGGAACCTCCATGCGCGAGAACCGGGAGGTCCCACGCTTGCCCGTCGGGGTGATCACCGGGCGGGCCGCTCAGGGAAGGCCAAGGCCGTAAGCCTGAGATGCACGAGCGCGGGAAGTCAGACAACCTCGTAGTACCAGCGAAGCCGCCGAACAAGGCCGGGGGACCGGTTGCGGAGGTGGTGGAGGGAAGGGGGTTGGCCGAGGGGAACACGGTCAGTTCGACACGTCCCGGACGCAGCGCCGGGCAAGGCGCGCCAAACGGGCTGGACCGTGTGCGCGAAGTAGCACGAAGGGACAAGGAAGCACGGTTCACCGCACTGCTGCACCACGTCGATTTGGCTCGCCTGTGGGCGGCCTATGTGGCGATCAACCCGAAGGCCGCACCAGGGATCGACCAGGTGACGTGGGACGCCTACGGCCAGGATCTGCGAGAGAACCTCGAAGACCTGCTTCGCCGTGTGCACAGTGGTGCTTACCGGGCGAGCCCCTCTCGTCGGGTGTACATACCGAAGCCGGACGGGCGGCAGCGCCCGCTGGGCATCGCCACCTTGGAGGACAAGATCCTCCAGCGGGCGGTGGTGGAGGTGTTGAACGCCGTATACGAGGAGGACTTCCTCGGCTTCTCCTACGGGTTCCGGCCCAGGCGCGGCCCGCACGATGCGCTGGACGCGCTGGCGGTCGGAATCACGGAGCGGAAGGTGAACTGGATACTCGACGCTGATGTGAGCGACTTCTTCACCAAGCTTGATCAGGCCTGGCTGATGAAGTTTCTCGAGCATCGCATTGCGGACAAACGAGTCCTGCGGCTCATCAAGAAGTGGTTGGCTGCAGGGGTCGTCGAGGATGGGCACTGGTCCGAGACGCCGGAGGGGTCACCGCAGGGGGCATCGGTTTCGCCGTTGCTCGCCAACGTGTACCTTCATTACGTCTTCGACCGGTGGGTCCGCCAGTGGAGGCTGAGGCACGCCCGGGGCGACATGATCGTCACCAGGTTCGCCGATGACTGTGTGACACGAACGCAAGGAGGGATCGATGTAGAAGATCGAACTCGACAAGCGGTGCTGTGCCAGAGATGGAGGAAGGCCCTCCGGGATCGCCCTGCAGGGGGAGGTCCCAAACCACCGCAAGCTGCGTCGGTCAAGAGCCGGGGTGGTGAGCGTTGCGGACAAGGCACGCCAGAGCGCGTCAGGTACGAGCTGAGAAGGCGAGCGGAAGCGAACCGCCGATGACGTGTCGTAAGCGTATCGACGACATCGAAACCGGGAGGGAGTCGTTCTCCCGGGATGAGCCTGGGGGCTACCTGTCTACTGCCCAGGCGGTGTCCGGCATAAAGGCGGCGCGAGCTCAGCTCAGGCTCTGGTGCGGAACGTGTGAACCTGTCGCTCCGATGCCGTCGGCCAGGCGCAATTGGGCTTCATCCCCCTGGCCGCAAAAGGGAGCACCCCAAGTGGCAGGAACCACAAGGGGCCGAGTACCGATGCGGAGCACAGGGGCGGGCCGCCTCGTAGGAGCGATGAAGCCTGGTAATGCGGGCCGAGCCAAGGGGGCGGGTCATCCGGACGTGGCTGGTGGTCAACCGTGATGCTGCGGGAGGAGCCGGTGGTCACGTCGAAGCCGAAAGCGGCCAAACCGTTTGACATTTCCAAGCGGGTTGTCTGGGAAGCCTACGAGAAGGTCAAGGCCAACCAGGGGGCTGCCGGTGTCGACGAGGAGTCGATCGAGGAGTTCGAGGCGAACCTCAAGGCGAACCTCTACAAGCTCTGGAATCGCATGTCCTCAGGGACGTACTTCCCGCCGCCGGTCCGGGCGGTGGAGATACCAAAAGCCGGAGGCAGGGGCGTCAGGGTTCTAGGCGTGCCCACGGTGTCGGACAGGATCGCCCAGACGGTCGTGCGGTCGTATCTGGAGCCCCAGGTGGAGCCGATCTTCCACCCCGACTCCTACGGCTACCGACCCGGGCGCTCCACGCTCGATGCGGTGGCAACGTGCCGGGAGCGGTGCTGGAAGAGGGACTGGGTGATCGATCTCGACATCCGGGCCTTTTTCGACAGCATCCCCTGGAACCTCATGCTGAAGGCGGTGTCGAAGCACACGGACTTGCGCTGGGTCCTCCTCTACATAGAGCGGTGGCTCAAAGCTCCGCTCCAGATGGAGGACGGCACCTTGGTGCAACGAGATCGTGGGACCCCTCAGGGCTCGGCGATCTCGCCCCTTTTGGCCAACCTCTTCCTTCACTATGCGTTCGACACGTGGCTGACCAGGGAGTTCCCCTTTGTCAGCTTCGAGCGCTATGCGGACGACGCGGTCATTCACTGCAAGACCAAGGCCCAGGCACGCTATGTGCTGAAGGCACTCGCCGAAAGGATGGCGCAGGTCGGTCTGAAGCTGCATCCGGACAAGACGCGCATCGTGTACTGCAAGGACGACCACCGCCCGCTCACCCATGAGCACGAGCGGTTCGACTTCCTGGGATACACGTTTTGTCCGCGGCTGTCGAAGAGCAAGAACGATCATTACTTCGTCAACTTCTCTCCGGCGGTCTCAGATGACGCTAAGAAGGCGATCGGGAGGGAGATCCGCTCCTGGCGGATCAACCGGCGCAGTGACAAGACCCTCGGAGACCTTGCACGGATGTTCAATCCGATCGTGCAGGGGTGGATCAACTATTACGGGCGCTTCTACAAGTCCATGCTGTATCCGATTCTCAGGCGCATCAACGACTATTTGGTTCGTTGGGCCACGCAGAAGTACAAGCAGGCTGCACCGCCATGCTGACCGGGCCCGACGGTGGCTACATGCCGTCGCTGGGAGGGCGCACGCCCTCTTTGTCCACTGGCGTCTCGGGCTGGTGCCGTGAGGCTGGATGATGGGAGCCGGATGAGTCGAGAGGCTCACGTCCGGTTCTGCGAGAGCCGGGGGGTGCGATTCCCCCCGGCCACTCACCTCGTGGTCGGCTTCCAGCATCTCGGTGATGCGAAGCGGTTCCTCGACGATCTCTCGCGGGCGGTTCGCGAAGTTCAACCTGGAGCTGCATCCGGACAAGACCCGCCTCATCGAGTTCGGCCGCTTCGCGGCATCGGACCGGAAAGAGCGAGGTCTTCCAAAACCGGAGACGTTCGACTTCCTGGGCTTCACCATCTGTCCGGAAAGACCAAAGAACAGGGCGCTTCTGGCTGCGGCACATCACCATCAAGAAAGAGGATGAGGGCGAAGCTGAAGTTGGTGAAGCCGAGCTTCGACGGCGCCGTCACTGGCCCATCCCCGAGCAGGGGAGGTGGCTGGCGAGCGTGTTGAGGGGACGCTTCAACTACTACGCCGTGCCCGGCAACATGGACGCGATTTGGGCGTTTCGCGATCAGGTTGCGGTGGTTCTGGCGGATCGCTTCGGCGCCGAAGCCAACGCCACCCGCGCATCAGCCCGCCTGGGAGCGCTACGCCATCGCGAGCAGGTGGCTACCCTCTGCCCGCATCGTGTGACTCCCCCCACCCCAGCGTGGCCTTCGCCGCCAGGACCCAAGGCAGGAGCCCGGTGCGG
>CAWILM010000026.1:0-166539 GCA_963836935.1 uncultured Acidimicrobiaceae bacterium | reverse complement strand
TTACGTGGGCGTTGAGCACAGCTTCGGCCGATACACCTCAGACTATATTGATCCGTCGAAAGGCATCGAGACGGTGAGGTTCACCGGCACCGAGACGGCTCTCCGCAACCGGCTGCAGCGCGCGGTTCGCCGATCTCACGGCTGCACCATCGACTCGTACCGGACGATCGCTGCGTATGGATCGGCCGTGCAGCTGATCTCCCTTGTCCTGTACACGCGTTTTGTCACCGTTGGCGTGTTGCAGGTCAAGTCGGGCGGCCTCAGCGTCGGCGGGTTCGTCGCCTTCACTGTCCTGGTCCTCATGGGCGACCGGCCGCTGATGCGGCATCCTCAATATCTGGGATGACGTGCAGGTGTCAGAGTCCGCTCAACAGGATCGCGGACGTGCTTGACCATGAGCCTGAACAAGGTTCTGACAAGTCGGAGCCTCACGGTCCCGACGCTCGAGGGACGAGTCCAACTGCAAGAAGGTCTGCTATCAGCCGCCGGAAGCCAGCGAGCCCATCGTGGCTGGAATCAACCTGGACGTCGCTCCCGGCACCACGGTGGCGATCTGTCGGACGCTCAGGATCGGGAAGTCGACGCCGCCGCGCCTCCTCGCCGGGCTGATCGAACCCACGTCCGGGACGATCCTCTTCGCACGGCACTGACTCCAGGTGGCTGCTCTACGGCGATCTCCGCCGGCAAGTTCGGCTTCGTCCTCCAGGAGCCGTACGTGTTCGCGGCCACGATCGGGGCATCTCCGCTCGGCTACGACAGCACCCGTCGGCGATCGGCGGTTTGCCACTCTCGGGGGTTAGGCACAGCGCCTGGCGATCGCCCGGGCCCTTTACCGGCCGTTTGCGGTAAAGGGCCCGGGCGATCGCCAGGCGCTGTGCCTGACCCCCCGAGAGTGGCAAACCGCGATCGCCGACGGGTGTGTCGTAGCCGAGCGAGATGTTGTCCCCGATCGTGGCCGCGAACACGTACGGCTCCTGGAGGACGAAGCCGACCTGCCGGCGGAGATCGCCGTAGCGCAGCCGCCGGGAGTCAGTGCGGTCGAAGAGGATCGTGCCCGGACGTGGGTTCGATCAGCCCGGCGAGCAGGCGCAGCAGCGTCGACTTCCCCGATCCTGAGCGTCCGACGATCGCCACCGTGGTGCCGGGAGCGACGTCCAGGTTGATTCCGGCCACGATGGGCTCGCTGGCTTCCGGCGGCTGATAGCAGACCTCTTGCAGTTGGACTCGTCCCTCGAGCGTCGGGACGGTCAGCAGCTCCGACTTGTCAGAACCTTGTTCAGGCTCATGGTCAAGCACGTCCGCGATCCTGTTGAGCAAGACTGTCGACACCTGCACGTCGTCCCAGATATTGAGGAGAGTCACGAGCGGGCCGGTCACCATGAGGACCAGGACAGTGAAGGCGACGAACCCGCCGACGCTGAGGCCGCCCGACTTGACCTGCAACGCGCCAACGGTGACGAAAACGCCGTACAGGACAAGGGAGATCAGCTGCACGGCCGATCCGTACGCAGCGATCGTCCGGTACGAGTCGACGGTGCGGCCCGTGAGATCGGCGAACGCGCGCTGCAGCCGGTTGCGGAGAGCCGTCTCGGTGCCGGTCGACTTCACCGTCTCGATGCCTTTCAACAGATCGATCTGGTCTGAGGTGTATCGGCCGAAGCTGTGCTCGACGCCCGCGTAGAGCGGGCGGAGCCGGGTCGAGGCGTAGCGCATGGCAAGCGCATACACAGGTGCTGTGACGAGAAACAAGAGCGCGAGAAGGGGCGAGATCACCAGCATGATCACGATCCCGACAATGACTTGCGTGGCGGCCGAGAGCGCCTCGCCCCCCGCTTCGATGACGATCCGCCGGATCTCTCGCACACCGCTGAGACGGCGCTCGATGTCGCCGATACGCAGAGTCGCGAAGTAGGACATGGGTAGCCCGAGCAGCCTCGTCGTGACGAAGTCCAGCGTGTCGGTATCGAAGCGCGCCGATGCCCGCACGAGCACCAGTCTCTGGAAGAGAACCGCGATCGTGCCCCCGACGGCGAGGCCGAGCATCGCCAGTCCGAGGATGTCGATGGTGGAGGTCGAGTTGCGTGCGATGACGGCGTTGACGACGTGCTCGACGACGAGAGGGAGCGCGACCTCGCACGCCGCTGCCACGAGAGCGAGGACTATGGCGCCGATCAGTGCCCGGCGGTGTTTCAGGAGAAACGGAACAAGCCACTGGAGATGTGGCTGTCCTGCGGGGACTTCCGGAGTCGTCCCGGTCGGTGTCACGCGTGCCGCGTACCCGTCCCAGTGCCGTTCGAGTTCACCACGGTCTATTCGCTGCAGTCCGAGGCCGGGATCGGCGATCTCGGCATGTCGCTCGTCGATCTGGACGAGCACCACCCAGTGCTCGGCGTCCCAGTGCAGGATCGCCGGAAGCTGGAGGTCGAGCCGGTCCCGGGACAACTTGACGGGCTCCACGTCCAGACCGATTCGCCGGCCCGTCACAGCGAGCGCGCGAAGGGTCGTGCCGGACCGATCCGTACCGGCAACCTCCCGCAGCCAGGAAAGCGGCACCTCGATGCCATGCCATCCGGCGATCATCGCTAAGCACGCGACACCGCAATCGGACTCGTCGACCTGGCGTATGACAGGAAAGTGTCTCGGACGCCGACGCTTCCGCTTGCCCTGGGCGCTCGGGGCGGGCATCTCCAGCTCCGGTGGGCCCGCAGTGGGGACTTCGCCGATCGCGCCGGGGAGGATCTCTCTTGCAAAATCGAGCGGAACTCGCGCTTCCTCCAGGTAGTTGCGGCCCGCCGCCTGCTCGTTGACCCGCCGGGCGAAGGCAGGGAACCGGTCGGCGACGTCTTGGAAGGCTTCGCGATCGAGCGCGAGCAGCCGTGTTTCGCTGACTGCGCGGACGGTCGCGACACAAGGCTCCCCGGTGACGAGCGACCTCTCACCGAAGATGTCCCCCGTTCGCATGAAACCGATCGCCCTCTGCGCCTCTCCAGCTCCGGTTGTCGCTTCAAGCCTGCCGTGCTCGACCAGGTACATCGTTCCGCCGGGTTCGCCCTCACGGACAAGGACCGTTTCAGCGGGCACCTCGAGAGGCCGGAGCTTGGGGTACATGGCGGCGGCGGCCTCCAGCGAGAGATCTTCGAAGGCCGCGTGTGTGCGAAGAAAGCGGTGCAGCATCTCTACGCGCGCCTGGTTCCCGAAGGCGCCGCGGATCTCAGGATGGAGCTCGAGGAGGGTGTCGAACACCACGCGGTCGAGCCACAGCGCCGACAGGGGCTCCGAAGCTCGAACCGTCGCCGTCCTCGTCGTTCGGTCGAGGAGCGCCGACTCGCCGAACCAGTCGCCCGCTTGCAGGCGCGCGAGGGTGATCTCTTTGCCTTCGTGGACCACGAGCGCCCTGGCGCTGCCGCCCGCGAGCACGTACATGCCGTCGGGGACGTCACCCTGGGCCACGATTGTTTCGCCGAAAGCAAAGGAACGGGGTTGGAAGAGCCCGACGACGAGCTCTCTCAGCGACGGCTCGAGCTGGGCGAGGAAAGGCAGGCGTTCGAGGACCGCGTCACGGTCGTTCGCCCGCGTGGTCACAGCAGGCCGACTTCCCGGACAAGTCCCTTTGTGGCTCGCAGGAGTACCTCCTCGAGCAGTTCGGCCGCTGCCGCCGCTCGCGTCGCATCGTCTTCGGGAGAGGGTCGGCGTCGTTCGCGCAGCCAGAGCACAGCCCACTTCGTGGCGAGGGCCACGGGCCCGACTGGTTGGTCTGGCAGCGCGCCGTCGAGAAGCGAGGCCGCCTCGACGGGGAGAGCGTCGTGACGTGAGCAGAGCTGCAGCAACGGGAGCTGGGCGCGTGCAGCGAGATCTGCCGCACCGATGCCGTCGTCGCGCGCACAGAGCAGGGCTTCGTTCGCGGCTGCACGCGAGGGGAGGAGGAGCTCGTCGAAACGGAGCTCGGTCCACTCGGCGGCGTGCTCGCGGATCCGGGCTGCGACAGCGTCATCCGTAGCACAGCGCCGGGCGGTCTCTTGAAGAGCAAGTTCGCCGCGTCCTGATCTTCCGGAGCGCTTCAGCGCACCAGGGCTCTCCGAGGGCGACCAAGGGCTCGAGCATAGCCATGATGCGGCCCGGTTCATCACCTATCTGGTCCTCCTCGACGTTGAGATCGTTCCCGATGAACCTCGAGGCGGCCCAGAGACGTCCCGCGAGATCGGCGCATCGCCGCCACCACCCTCCGCACACGAGGTCGACGGCGAACGTACGGCAGTCGAGGCCGATCTCGGGTGCTCCCGCCGGGATGGTCGAGGTCGCGAGCTGTCGGACTGCGAGACAGCGCCGCAGGTGCGCCTCCCAATCGTCCATCGTGAGCAGGCGAGCCTCCAACCAGGCCCGCAGGTCCTGCCCGCTCTCGAGCCTTCTTGCACGACGGAAGGCCACGGCCTCCTCGAGCAACTTCTCGCGAGGCGGATCTGAGTCCGTCTGCTCAAGGGCCCAGAGACCCCTTCGAGTGAAGCTGATTGCTTCTTCGGCGAGACCGGTCGCGATCCCGAGAAACAAGAGGTCGGCGAACGTCGTCACCTCGTCGCCCAACTCGAGTGCCTCGTCGGTGAGTCTCGGCCACATCGCGCACAGAGTATTGCCGGACGCTGGCGACGCTGCCGCGCTCGCCCGCGAGGGAACTCGTGAGGCTCGCCCGCGAGGGAACTCCTGAGGCTCGCCCACAACGCCGAGCAACGAGGCGGAAGACAGATCCCGTGGTGGCCTCTCAGCCGCTGGGAGAAACTCCTGATCGGCCCGCAGGCATCAGTGACGTCGTGTAGCTGTTCGTCGTCATCGCCGCGGAATCACTCGTCTCCCTCGCCGGCGAGCGTGGCCACCATCAGCGCCTTGATGGTGTGCAGCCGGTTCTCAGCTTGGTCGAAGACGATGGAAGCCTCCGACTCGAACACCTCTTCTGTCACTTCGAGAGCGGCGAGACCCTGCTTCTCGAAGACCTGCAGGCCGACCGCCGTCTCGGTGTTGTGGAGCGCAGGAAGGCAGTGCATGAATTTCACCCTAGGGTTCCCAGTTGCCGCCATGAGCGACCGGTTGACCTGGTATGGGAGCAGCTGGTCGATACGAGCGTCCCACTGGTCGGCCGGTTCCCCCATCGAGAGCCAGACGTCGGTGTACAAGAAATCGGACCCGCGGACCGCCCTGTCTGCGTCCTCGGTGAGCGTGATCCGAGCACCAGACTCAGACGCAAGGCCCTGGGCCATGGCCTGGACATCCGAAGACGGCCAGAGCGCGCCGGGAGCGGCGACCCGGACGTCCATGCCGAGGAGCGCCCCGGTGACGAGCAAGGAATTCGCCGTGTTGTTGCGAGCGTCGCCGAGGTAGCAGTACGCGACCTGCCCGAGGGGCCGCTCGGCGTGGTCGCGCATCGTGAGGATGTCGGCCAGCATCTGGGTCGGGTGCCACTCATCGGTGAGGCCGTTCCAGACCGGCACGCCCGCGTACCGGCCCAGGGTCTCGACATTGGAGTGCGCGGAGCCGCGGTACTCGATCCCGTCGTACATCCGGCCGAGCACACGGGCCGTATCCCTGATGGATTCCTTGTGGCCGATCTGCGACCCGCTGGGTCCCAGGTAGGTGACGTGCGCGCCCTGGTCGTACGCACCCACCTCGAAGGCGCACATCGTGCGCGTGGAGGCCTTCTCGAATATGAGCGCGATGTTGCGGCCGCTCAGGTACCGGCGCTCGCGCCGGGCCCGCTTGTCCTCGCGCAGGCGTGCCCCGAAGTCCACGAGGTAGAGGAACTCCTCCCGGGTGAGGTCGGTCTCTTTCAACAGGTTGCGTCCGCGCAGGTTGGTCATGGCTCCATCTTGGTACGTCGGATCGCCCGACCTGCAATCGACGTGGGACCGGTGGGAGGGACCGGAGCGCAAGAGGCGCTCGCCTCCTGGCGGGTCATATGGTGGTCCCGATGAGTGCCATCTTCCCCGAGGTCGACCCGCCCCACGTGGGCCTCGACCAGACAAGGCTCGACTCCCTAGGTCGGCACTTCGACCGATACGTGGCAGACCGGAAGATACCGGGGTTCCTCGCCGTCGTCACTCGCAGGGGCCAGGTCGCCTACGTGGGCCGGGGCGGTTTTCGCGATCTGGAGATCGGGGCACCGGTGGAGACCGACACACGTTTTCGCATCTACTCGATGACCAAGCCCGTCACGTCGGTCGCGGCGATGATCTGCTACGAGGAGGGCCTGATCGCCCTCGACGACCCGTTGAGCAAGTTCATCCCCGAGTTCGGTGAGACACGAGTCTTTGCCGGAGGCTCGTCGGTACGGCCGGTGACCGTGCGAATGTTGGAGCCGATCAGGATCTGGCACTTGATGACCCATACAGCCGGCCTCACATACGGCTGGATGTTCAATCATCCGGTCGACGCCATGTACCGTTCCGCGGGTTTCGAGTGGGACCCGCCTTCCGGCCTCGACCTGGCCGGCTGCTGCAGACGACTGGCTCAGCTTCCGCTTCGTTGCCAGCCGGGCACCGAGTGGAACTACTCGACGGCGACCGACGTTCTCGGCCGCGTGGTGGAGACCGCCTCCGGGCAGTCGTTCGAGGATTTCCTCGCAGAGCGCGTGTTCGCTCCTCTCGGGATGAAAGAGACCAGCTTTCACGTCGAGGGCGGGGGGGCCGAGAAGCTGGCCGTCCTGTACATGCCCGATGCCTGCACCGGTCTCGCGACCCGCGCCGCCCACATGGGCGAGTCGGTGCTGAGCCGACCGAGAGCGCCTTCGGGCGGCAGTGGCCTGGTGTCGACCGCCGCCGACTACCACCGGTTCACCCAGATGCTATTGCGTCGCGGCGAACTCGACGGCGTGCGAATCCTGGGCCCGCGAACAGTCGCGTACATGACCCGCAACCATCTGCCTGGCGCACGGACATGGCCCACTTCTCCAACCCGATCGGGGCTGAGCCCGAGCCCGGGGTCGGTTTCGGGCTCGGGTTCTCTGTCGTCATCGACCCCGCAGCCCTCAAGATGCCTTGCAACGCCGGGGAGTACGCCTGGGGTGGCGCTGCCAGCACGGAGTTCTGGGTCGACCCGGTGGAGGAGTTGACTGTGCTGTTCTTCACCCAACTGCTCCCGTCGGGCACCTATCCGATCCGCCGCGAGCTGCACCAGCTCGTCTACTCGGCGATCGTCGATTAGGAGGACCTGTGCAGGAGGCGTCCATCGGCATCATCTCGGTCCCTGTGGACGATCCGCAGCGAGCCAAGGACTTCTACGAGCAGGTGTTCGGGTTCGGGGTCGAGCACGATCAGGTCATGGACGGAGGCATGCGATGGGTCATGCTCCGGCCTTCGGGCGGCGGCGCTGCCATCACCCTTGTGACATGGTTCGAGACGATGAGCCCCGGCTCGATGAAGGGCACGGTCCTCAACGTCGCCGACATCGAAGCGGCGGTCACGCGTCTGCGCTCCCACGGAGCCCTGCCGGAAGGGACGCCTTGGGGCCGATGGGTGAGCGTCGACGATACCGACGGCAACAGTTGGGTCATCCAGCAGCCAACTTGAGCTCACTTTCGGGTCGGCGGGTCACTCGACGACTTCGCAGGCGTTTCCAAGTGCTTTCCCAGAGTGGGGGACCATTCTGTGCCTGTGCAAGGGATGGGCCGAACAGGGTTCAGGTTCGGTCCATCCCTCCCCCGCAGGCCTGAGAATCGGGAGTGCGAAGTGAGTGAGTGGAGTCCAGGACCTCAAGAGAACCTCAGCGGTCCGCCCAAGGCGACGGCAGCCGCATCCGCCGGGCGCCCGCGGGTCTCGCTGTACCTACGGGTCGTGGCCGCGGCCGTGATCGCGGGTGGTCTGGCCGCAGGAGGTTACGGCATCGCGTCAGCTGCCTCGAGCCACGGTCGCGCGCCGCAGTCCGCGAGCGAGGCCCTGGCCACGGCGTCGGGACCGTCGAAGTCTGCACCCGTTCGGTCGCGCTCGGGCGGGCCGGCCGGCCCCGGGGGCTTCGGCCTAGGCGGCGGCCTCGGCGGGTCCCTCGGTCAGGGTGGCACCGTCACGCAGGTGACGCCGACGACTATCACTGTCGACACGTTGTTCGGCACCACCCTCACCGTGACGACCGACTCGGCGACCATCTACAGCGAAGGGGGCAAGAAGGTCGCGCGGTCTGCGGTGGCCGTCGGCGACGAGGTCGCCTTCGGCTCACCAGGCTGGGGGTCGAACGCGAACGGCACTGGCACGCAGGCTGTCACGCTTGTCGAGATTAATCAGCCGCACGTTCTGGGCAAGGTCGTCAGCATGAGCGGGTCCCAGCTCGTCGTGACCCAGCAGGATGGGCTGAACGTCGCGGTGAACACCTCGACCTCGACGACCTACGGCGAGGCGGGGCAATCGGTGCCGGCCACAGACGTCGGGGTCGGCACCGTCGTATCCGTCACCGGGACGGTGTCGTCCAACCACGACCAGATCGACGCCACAACCATCGAGATCGTTCTGCCCACCATGGCCGGTCGCGTGACGGATGTCTCCGGTACGACCATCACGATCACGGGCTTTGACGGGACGGTGGAGACCGTGACTACCGACTCGACAACGGTCTTCCGCAACCAAAGCGGCACCACGACCATCGCCTCGGTGGCGAAGGGCGATCTTTTCCAGGCCTCTGGCACACCCGGGTCCGGCAACACCTTTGCTGCGGTGACTGTCTTTGTCGGTTCAGGTACGTCGTCTGCCCCGGACGTGTTCGCTGGACCGGGCGGCTTTCGCGGTCGCGGGGGTCCCCGCGGCGCGCCGGTGGCCGACGGAGGCGCCTGGCGCGGCGCCTTCAACACCGGCGCCGCTTACGGATCCACGCCCTTGTAGGGGACGTCGTGATGTCGCGCTCGCTCAGAGGTTGAGACCTCAAAGGCAGCGCCACACCCCCCTCGTCGCCGGCCCGCTCGGCGTTCGAGCGCAGGAACTGCACGAGAGCGAAGTCAGCGCCGAAGTTCTCGAGGTAGACCTCTGCTCGGCGAGCGAGGCGATCCCCTTGTCGAGGAAGTCGGTTACGTCGCGGATGTGGTCCGCCACGGGCGAGGCGTTGCAAGCCGCGAAGCGCAATCCGTGCCATGGCGCGAGTCGCTCGGCGACGAGCTCCGGGAAGACCCAGCGACCGGCGGCGTCACGCGTGGGTCCAGCAGTGCTCCATTGAGGGCGCGGTGGTCCGCGTGATGGAGCGAGCCCGGCCCGAACGTGGAGTGGTGGTTGATAGACACAGGATGTCCGGCCGGGGCTGCGGATCACACAAGAGGTCGCGGCGAAGCTCCAGCGAATGGGTGAGACTCCGTCGTGGTAGTTGAGGAATGTCACGTCGCGGACCCGTAACGCGCGCGCACGTTGCTCGGCCGAACGGACGGTGGCGCCTTGTCCGACGTCGGCGAGTCGATGCCGGCCTCGCCTCGCGTGGCGAGCACGTCGTCGACTGTCTTGACGGCGGCTGTCCAGCGGGCGACTGCGGACGAGGCGCCGAGTCCGGGGTCCTTCGGGATGAGCGACGACAGCGCGCGCGGTCCCAGTCCTCCAGCACGAGGAGCAGCGCCAGGTGTGCGACCCTATCTCTGCCACCCAGTCGATCAGGCCCTCAGGCCCAAGGCTCGTCCCATGGTCTCGCTCGGATCGCGGAGCGCCGTTTCATGCGGACGGCGGTGGCTTGGGGAGCTGGCTCGGGATGGGCGTCGCCCGCTCGAGAGCACCCCAGCCGGTGTCGTGTTCGCGCAGGACCTGGTCCACGTGCCCGCCGCCACGGAAGCCGAACAGTCGGTGTGCCCACAGTAGGTAGGCCATCACGACGACGTTGATCACGAGCGCGGCGATCTTCAGGTAGCTGATCTTGAGCACGAGCTCGTAGATCTCCAGAGGAAGCAGCAGGGTGACCTCGACGAGGGTGAGGTACTCTGCCCAGCGTTTTTCTCCCCACAGCCCCACGGCTTCGATCGCGTTGATCGCCGCGTACGCCGAGAACGCGGAGCCGTAGAGGTACAGCTTGGTCGTGGAAAGCGAGACGAGGTGGGTGATCTCGCGGAAGAAGCCGTTGCGGCTCGAGACGAAGCCGACACTTGCTTGCAGCGAGTTCAGGATGCGGGTGTAGTCACCGCTCAACTCCTTGTGGTGGGCGGCGAACATGATGATGGCCACTCCCAGGGCGGCCAGGACGAGGAAGTGGACCACCCTGTCGAGAGCGATCAGGCGCAGTACGTAACGGTTCCTCAGGGGTCTGCCCCGAAGCGGCAGCTCGATCTCGTCGCGCCCGGGGGGGAAGCGGTTCGTCGGCGACCGGGGCGGTGCCATTGGCAACCACGAGTCGCACCTGAGGCACCGGTACCAGCGAAGGCCATCCGCCTCGCGAACGAGGAGGTGATCCTCGAAGCGCACTTCGGCCGCATCGGTGCCGACCAGCTCGTGGCCATGAAAGCCGCAGCCGATGAGCTCCCAGCGCAGCTTGGGTCGGAAACGCTTGGTCCGTTCGGTACCTGGCAACCTGGCGAGTGCAGGCGGCGCGCTCGGGGTGCGCTCCGCAGGTTCCTGCGGCAGATCCGTGCCTGAGTCGTCGCCCGCCACCACATCGATCAGTCTCGCAGCTGAAGCGATGGTCCGGAGGAATCGTGGCTCAGGAGCGTGGCTGGCTGGAGAAGCGGGCTTCGAGCCCGTAACCTCGAAGCGGTGAGCCAATCCAGGATCGCGCCCGGCGCGAGACCAGCCGGGTCTGCTCAAGCGCCAGCGGAGCGCACGATGCGTCGTCTTCTTCGCGTCCCCGAGGGCCCGCCTTCGGCCGATGAAGCTTCTGCACACCGGATGTTCAGCGCTTCGATCATGATCTCTGGGCTCCGGTGCCTGCTCGGTTATGTCGTGTTCCCGATCCTCTCACCCATGCTGGGGGCCGCGGCCGGAGCTGGCCCGGAGATCGGGCTGCCGATCGGCATCATCGCCCTCGTCTTCGACGTACGGGGGATCAGGCGGTTCTGGCTGGCCAACCATCGCTGGCGCTGGCCGATCACGGCGCTGTACAGCGTCGTGATCGTGCTCGTCATGACACTCGTCGTCTCCGACATCATCCACCTGACGCACTAGCTCCCCGTTACCCCATCACCAAGCCCGAGCCGCCGACGGACACGGCCCCGCGCGGGGGCACCGTTAGATTGTTGACGTGGCGAGCCAAGACAGCCGAGCCGCCGTCGAGACTGTCGAGGTGTCGGGCCGCAGTGTCGAGATCTCAAGTCCCGGCAAGGTCTACTTCCCCGGTCTCGGGGCGACGAAGCTCGATGTCGTCGGCTACTACCTCTCCGTCGGCGAGCCGATCCTGCGCGCGACAGGCGGCCGGCCCGCGTTGCTGCAGCGCTTCCCGGACGGCGCGCTGGGCAACTCGTTTTTCCAAAAGCGCGTGCCCAAGGGCGCTCCGGAGTGGCTCCAGACGATCGAGGTCTCGACGCCGAACGGCACGACGTCGAGGGCACTAGTCATCGCCGACATGGCTCACATTCTCTGGGCGGTCAACCTGGGCTGTCTGGGGTTCCACGTCTGGCCGTTCCACGTGGAGGATCCCGAGCACTCAGACGAGCTACGGATCGACCTCGATCCCCAAGCCGGTGTCGTGTTCGACCAGGTCCGTGAGGCCTCATGGTGCGTGAAGACCCTCCTCGACGAGCTCGGCATTGCCGCTTACCCGAAGAGCAGTGGTAACCGGGGGCTGCACGTCTACGCGCGTCTCGAGCCCCGCTGGGACGCGGTCGAGGTCCGCGCGGCCGCCGTGGCTTTGGCGCGCGAGCTCGCGCGCCGGCGACCCGACCTCGTCACGGCGAGCTGGTGGAAGGAGGAGCGGGGACGGCGTGTCTTCGTCGACTTCAACCAGAACGCCCCCCACAAGACGGTTTTCGGAGCCTGGTCGGCGCGCGCTCGCAGCCACGGCCAGGTGTCGACGCCTCTTTCATGGGACGAGGTCACAGTCGTCGAACCCGATGAGCTGACCATTGCGACCGTGCCGGACCGGCTCCGCCGCCTGGGCGACCCTTGGGCCTTCATGCCCGACGAGCCCCAGTCGCTCGAGCCGCTCCTGCAAATGGCCGCGCGTGACCGTGAAGCAGGGCTTCACGACGCCCCGTGGCCTCCGCAGTACCCGAAACAGCCCGACGAACCGAGCCGTGTCGCCCCCAGCCGGGCACGAAAGAGTTGAGGGACAGGGCAGTGGGGCCCGCCGCAGCGCTGCGGCGCATCGCCTACCTGCTCGAGCGCGAGGGCGCCGCGACCTACAAAGTGCGCGCGTTCCGCCAAGCGGCGATCGCCGCCGACGAGTTGGGCGCGGAACGGCTCGAGCTGCTCGCGTCCTCGGGGCGTCTGAAGGACATTCGCGGCATCGGGGACACGACGGCGCGGGTGATCGCCGAGGCCATTGCGGGAGGGATGCCGGGCTATCTGGCCGAACTGGAGGGAGTCCCGTCAGCATCGCCCAGCGCAGATGCGGCCCGGCTCAGGGCCGGGTTGAGGGGTGACTGCCACAGCCACTCGGACTGGTCAGACGGTGGCAGTCCGATTCCGGAGATGGCCGAGGCGGCTGTTGAACTGGGGCACGAGTACATCGCCCTCACCGATCACAGTCCCCGCCTCACCGTCGCGCGTGGGCTGAGTGCCGATCGGCTTCGCAGTCAATTGGAAGTGGTCGCGGCGCTCAACGAGGGATTGGCTCCGTTTCGCATCATGACCGGCATCGAGGTCGACATCCAGGAGGACGGGTCGCTCGACCAGGACGAGGACTTGCTCGGCGTACTCGACGTCGTGGTTGCGAGCGTGCACTCGAAGCTCCGGATGGAGGCTCCCGAGATGACCAGGCGCATGGTGGCGGCTGTGGAGAACCCCCACAGCGACATCCTCGGCCACTGCACCGGCAGGCTCGTGACCGGCAAGGGCCGCGAGCCGTCGAGCTTCGACGCCGAGGCCGTCTTCGGCGCGTGCGCGAAGACCGGGACGGCAGTCGAGATCAATTCGCGCCCCGAAAGACGCGACCCGCCGGAGGACCTCTTGAAACTCGCGGTCGAGCTCGGCTGTTGTTTCAGCATCGACACCGACGCCCACGCCCCCGGCCAGCTCGAATGGCTCGGGCTCGGTTGCGAGCAGGCCGTGCAGGCCGGAGTGCCTGCAGGCTCGGTCGTCAACTCGTGGCAGGCCGACAAGCTCCTCGAATGGACGGCTGGCCACGGCGTTGCCCGCCGTGGCGGGACATCTTGACCGTTACGATCGTCCGGTGCAACTTCCGGTCATGCCACCCGTATCCCCCATGCTGGCAAAGCTCAGCCGTGAGATGCCCGAGGGCGGCGCGCTCGTATACGAGCCGAAATGGGACGGCTTTCGCTGCCTGGTCTTTCGGGACGGCCTGGAGGTCGAGCTCGGCAGCCGCAACGAGCGGCCGCTCACGCGCTACTTCCCCGAGCTCGTCGCGTCGCTCCGGGCCAATCTGCCCGCGCGTTGCGTCGTCGACGGCGAGATCGTCATCGCTGGCCAGTCGGGCCTCGACTTCGACGCCCTGTTGCAGCGGATCCACCCGGCCGCCTCGCGGATCAAGTTCCTCGCGTCGGCGACCCCGGCGTCGTTCGTCGCCTTCGACCTGTTGTGCCTGGCCGAAGACGACCTGCGCGGAGACCCGTTCAGCTCCAGGCGTTCGGCACTGGAGCAGGCGCTCGGCGGTGCCGAGGCGCCCGTGTACGTGACGCCCGCCACCGCCGATCCCGCCGTGGCTAGGGACTGGTTCGAGCGTTTCGAAGGCGCCGGTCTCGACGGCGTCGTCGCCAAACCCATCGGGCTCGCCTATCGCGAGGGCGAACGCGTCATGTTGAAGGTGAAGCACGAGCGCACGGCCGACTGCGTCGTGGGTGGCTTCAGATGGCACAAGGAGGGCGGAGGAGTCGGCTCGCTGCTGCTCGGGCTGTATGACGAGGTGGGAACGCTTCACCATGTCGGCGTGGCGTCCGGATTTGCCGTGGCCTTGCGCAAGAGCCTGGTGGGCGACCTCGCCTCCCTCCGCAAGGAGAGTCCCGAGGGCCATCCCTGGCAACAGATGACCACCGCTACCGACAGCACGCGCAGGCCCGGGGCACAGAGCCGTTGGAATGCGGGGAAGGGCCTTTCCTGGGAGGCGGTTTCACCTGAGCTCGTGTGCGAGGTCGGCTACGACCACCTGCAGGGCGACAGATTCCGGCACGCCACTTCGTTTCGGCGCTGGCGGCGCGACCGCGAGCCCGCTTCTTGCACCTATGCGCAGCTCGAGGTAGCGGTGCCGGAGGAGCTCGCGCGCGTCTTCGGAGCGGGGGGTTAGCCGGCCGAGTTCTGGAGGGCGGCGACGCGGTCGGCCAGGGAGGGGTCACGAAGGTACCGGCACATGTCGGCGAACCCTGCCCCCGGTCCCCGCCACCGCAGCTCGTCCACGTCACCGAGCAGCGTGCGCTCGATGCGCAGCGTGGCGAGGACCCGGAACAAGAGCGCCAATTCCCGTTCTGCTGTCAGCCGGGCGGCGAGCTTCGGGGCGCTTCGCACCGACCTTGTGACCTCGGGGTCCCACTCCGCGACGTCGTCTGGGATGGCATCGATGTGGAGGTAGTGGGCGAGGACCACCGAGGTCGACTGGCGACCCCAGCCGGAAAGCCCCGGGAAGCCGTCGGCGCTGTCGCCGACGAGTGCGAGCCAGTCCGGGATCGACCCCGGGCCGATCCCGTAGCGGGCCCGGACGCCGTCTTCGTCGGTGACCACGCCTGTGCGGCGGTCGAGCTGGACGACCCGATCGGCGACGACGCTCTGAGCCAGGTCCTTGTCGGGCGTGCAGATCAGCACCTGGTCGACGCGGGCGTCGTCTCGCGCGACAGCGGCAGCGGAGGCGAGCGCGTCGTCGGCCTCGAGCTCGATCATCGGCCAGACCCGTACGCCGAGCAAACCCAACGCCTCCTCGAGCAGGGGGAACTGGGAACTCAGTTCGGGAGGCACCGCCGCGCCGTTCTTGTAGCCGGCCCAGAGGTCGTTCCGGAACGACTCGATGACGTGATCGGTGGCCACACCGATGTGGGTGATGCCCTGGGACAGGAGCGAGGCCACGGACCAGACCACGCCCCGGGTGGCGGCCATCTCCGCTCCGTCCACAGCTGTGCTGCCCGGCCGGCCGAAGAACTGCCGGAAGAGCTCGTAGGTGCCATCGATCAGAAAGACGCGCACGACCTCAGCCTGCCAGCTGCACGAGCCCCGTCGCGCCCTAGTGCCGAATAACCCGTTGGAATCCACTTGGGCACAGAAAGTGGTTGGGTGATCACCCAGGGCGCTGGGATCGGCTATGATTTGCAAATCTGATTGATGAATTCTCGGTCCAGGAGGAAAGGTCATGCACACGATCGCTCCGTTGGAGGGTCGGCGGGATCTGGCGCGCCCTGGCGACGGGGGCTTCACACTCATCGAGCTCCTCGTCGTCCTGCTGATCATCGGGATCCTGCTTGCAATCGCGATCCCGACGTTCTTGTCGACGACGCAGAACGCGAACAACACCGCCGCCCAGGCGGACCTCAAGACGGCGCTCACCGGAGCGGACACTTACTTCATGACCGCCGGGGCACAGTCGTACTCGTACCTCGACTCCTCCTCGGGTGGGACATCGACGGTCAGCTCGGTCGGGACCGGTCTCACCTACGTCTCCGGCACGGGCGCGGCGAACTCGTCATCCGGTCCCCACGTGATAAGCGTGTTCGTTTCCAACGGTGGAAACGCCCTCGTGCTGACGGCGTTGGCTCACGGGTCTTTGGACTGTTGGGGGATTCTGGACTTGAAGGCGGCGGTTAGTGTCACCAACTTCACCGGCGAGACCACGCCGGGGACCTACTACTTCGTCTCGAAGCCCTCCAGCGCGTCGGCGTGCAATGCTCGGACGGTCACGCCAACCGCCATCTCCACCTTCACCTTCCCACCGGGCTGAGTCCCGTTCCTAAGCGTCCGCTGCCGGGCCGCGATTCGCGCAAGAGTGGCTCGCATCGGCTGCGCCTACCGGTGCACCCGGATACAGGACGGGAGGACAGATGATCGCAGCGTTCTCGCTGAGCCCTTCAGGCTCGGAGGAAGTCGGTCCAGCGGTGGCAGAAGCAGTGCGGCTTGTCCGTGAGAGCGGGCTGCCGAACGAGACCAATGCCATGTTCACGAACGTGGAAGGCGAGTGGGATGAGGTGATGGCGCTCATCAAGTCGTGCGTGCTGCGCCTCGCCGAGGAGTCCCCCCGCATATCGGTCGTCATAAAGATCGACTACCGGCCGGGCGTGGCAGGAGCGCTTCAGGGAAAGGTCGAGACGATTGAGCGGCTCCTCGCCGACCCGCGGGAGTAGCAGGGAGCCTTCGCGCAAGCGGCCATGTCGCGAGCTTCTCCGGGCGAGCGTGTGCGGGCCGAGAACTAGTTGCCCGCGGCGGGCTCGGCGCCCTCGGCGTGTTCCAACGCCCAGCTCGCCGCCGTTTCGGAAACGCGTTCCTCGGCCTCGCGCAGCTTTTGGACGAAGGGACCCCGCGGGTCCTCGATCACGCGCTCGACCAGCGCCTGATACGCGGCCGACGCTTCGCGAAGCGCTTGCTGAGCAGCTTGAGCTTTATCGGAAAGGTTCACCATGGTGCGGCCATGCTACGGCGGCATCCCCGTGGCCGAGCCCGCGGTCGCCCGACCGCGAGCTCGGCCAGGCGGTTGCTCTACTGACCCCGGCGCTTCCCGCCGAAGGGGCTGCGCCTCTCACCGGGAGCGACACCGCCGAAGGGCCAGGTGCCTTTGGCGAGTCTCTCCGCGATGTACTCGGCGAGGTTTCCGACGCTCGTGTCGGTCGGCAATGTGCCCGCGTGGCGCCAGATGGTGGACTCGCTGTCCCCCGAGTCTGAGTCCGGCCACCCGTTGTACCAGCACTCCGGGTCCAGCCAGAACCCGACGACCGTCTTCGGCGAGTAGATCCGCAGCAGCTCCTCGTTATCGGGGTCCCACTCGACGGCCGTCGACTCGACCCGTAGGCCGACCAGGTCGCCAAGCAGCCGGACGAGAGTCGCCTGAAAGGCCTTCAGGTGCTTCTCGCCGTCGTCGCCCTTGTCGAAGGGGACGAGCCGCGAGCGGTCCTCGTCGATGAGGAGCTCGGCGCTCAAGTACCAGGCGATCTGCCGCCCCCGGCCGGTCAATGGATCTGTCAGCGCGGCCAGCTCCGCATCGAGCTCGGCCGCGAGCTGGTCGTGCTCGCCGGTCCGGAGGTGAGAGCACCAGTCTCGCCACAGGAGGGGCCGCAGGTTCCCGATCGGAACGCGGTCGGTGAAACCGGCCGAGTCGGCCTCAGGGGGCGCCGATTCCTGGCCCGCGGCCGGGACAAGCGCTTCGATCCGTGCCGCGAGGTAGTCACCCATTGGCGAATCGCCGAGGGTCACATCTGTCGGCAGCCTTGGCAACGACGGGAGCCGGGCGGCCCTGGGGGTGCCCTTCGGTGGCTGTGCGGCCGCGGTGGGCTCTGTCGGCTCCGGCCCGGCACGTTCCTCTGTGAAGATGCCCTGGTTCTGGAGCTGGACCCACCGGTGCCACCGGTAGCGGGAAGCGGCGTTGAACACGCTCCTCGCGACGGTGGCGAGCTTGAGCTCTTCGAAGGTGGCGACGGGATGATTTGCCCGTTCGGGGAGGTCGGGCCAGGAGGCGGTCAGCTGGTGCCCGTCCCGGTCACTTGTCACCTGGTATGTCGTCATCGTCGGTCCACCTGGCACTAACGCGGCAGCACTGTCAGTCGGCGACGCCGACCCGGTTCCGTCCGCTGGCTTTCGCGAAGTACATCGCCTCATCGGCGCGTTCCACCAATCGCTCGAAGCTCTCCCCCTCCGTCCGCAGAGCCACGCCCACGCTGGCGGTGATGTTCGGGCGATTAGCGTTGGGTTCGGCCACCGATGCCCGGACGCGCTCCGCCAGCGAGCGGGCGGAAGCGACGTCGACGCCGGACAGGAGAACGACGAATTCCTCGCCGCCGTAGCGCACGACGATGTCGCCGGCGCGCGCTCCTTCGACTATCGACCTGGCGACGTGTCGCAGCACCTGGTCGCCGACGGTGTGACCGAACGTGTCGTTTACTCCTTTGAAGTGGTCGAGGTCGATCATAAGTGCGGCGATCGCCGGCCTCGGGTTCCGGTCGTCGAGCGCGCAAAGCCGCCGCGCGGCGTCGGCCAGGTACTGCCGGTTGTACAGACCTGTCAGTGGATCGTGGATGGCTTGCTCATAGAACGCGGCCCGATCGGTGTCGGCGACGTGGCGGAACAGCTCCCGTTCCAGGCCGACTTCCACGAGATCGCAGATCTGGTTGACGAGGGCCCTCGCTCTCGCGCTCAGCGCGGGCGCGTCGCGGAACTCCAACACGGCCACGCCGCTCACCAGTCCCGAAGACGGTGACCGCAGGGCGAGCAGCAGGCGGGGCCCGGACGCATCGATGGCGCCGGAGAGGGCACCGAGAACGTCGTCCGGGGGATCGGCCACCTGCCCGGAGAACCCGTCGGTCTGGTTGAATCGCAGGACCGTGGCGCCGGTACGGGCCCACAGCTCCAATCGCTCGGCGCCGAGGAGTTGACGGGCCGTCTCGGCAAGGTGCCTGACCACAACGGAGAAGTCCCCTTCGCGGACGAGCAGCTCGACAAGGTCGCGCACGGTACGGTTGGCGGTCAGCAGGAACTCCAAGCCGGGATCGTCACGGGCGAGCAAGTAGATGCCGCACTCGAGTCCGGCGAGCCGCTCCAACAACGGCAGGGCGAGGTGCTCGGGGATCACCAGACCGTGTTGAGGCGCGATCCGCCGCAAGGCAAGAGGGCGGATTTCCTCGAGTGCGTGGGCGAGGATCTCGCCGCTCGGCATGTAGTGCTCGTGGAAAGCACGCATTTGCTCGAAGTACTCCATCGACGTGGCGAACAGTGACTTGTCGTCAGCGAAGCCGCCGAAGAGATCGGCCGAGAACAGCGTGCCCGAGGTCTCGTCAAAGGTGCAGAACGCCCCGGCGAAGTGGGCATAGGGCGTGAACAGGAACCTGAGAGCCCTGTCTTCGAGCTGAAGCTTCCAGTCATGCTCCTCGACCAGCCAGTACGGCAGGTCGACCCCGAAGTGGCGAATGAGCGCCTTGTCGCGCCAGTGCGTCACGATCGCAGCTTCGGGATGCAACCCGCGAGCGACGAGCTTTGGCATCGCCGAGATGATGTCCGGGTCCGAGTGCGAGCAGACGAGCCATCGCAGGTTCTCGACCCCGACTACCTCATCGACCTTGCGGACCACGATGTCGGCGATAAGCGCGGACCCCGGATCGATCAGGACGGACTCGTCTCCCTGTTCAACCAGGTAAACATGGCATTGGAACTGATCTCCGGGGAGCAGCGCACCAACCCACCAGATCCGCGGGGCCAACTCGATCGCGCGCGAGGTATCCAAAGCCACGACGCCAATCATCCCATCTTTCTGTTTCGCCTCCGATCCGGTCGGGCGCGTGGGCGACCTCATCGGAGCCTCGCGCGTGACGCCGGCCGGGTGGCGGGGCTGGCTCGCGAGCGAGGATGTGCCTTTCGCCTCTGGAGTTGATGCCGTGGATGGCCGTTCAATGAGGCGGGTGTTCGACAAGGAGGTTCCGTGCAAGTTCTGATCGCTTACGGGTCCAAGCGCGACGGCACAGCCGGGCTGGCGGAGATGATCGGCGACGAGTTGACAGCTGCCGGTCTCGAGACCGTCGTCAAGCCGGCCCGGGACGTGCGCAGCCTCGACGGCTTCGACGCCGTCGTGATCGCCGGCGCACTGTATGCGACACGCTGGCACCGTGACGCCCGCCACTTTGTGCGCCGGCACGCGGGCGAGCTGCGCGGGCGTGCCGTGTGGCTCGTTAGCAGCGGCCCGCTCGACGACTCCGCGGCTACCGGCGCCATCCCACCCGTCCGACACGTCGCGAAGGTGATGACGGAGATAGGAGCCCGGGGCCAGGTCACTTTCGGAGGCCGTCTCGAATCGACTGCGAAGGGCTTTCCTGCTAGCGCCATGGCCAAGAAGAGCGCCGGCGATTGGCGCGACCGTGCGCAGGTGCACACCTGGGCGGCCGAGGTAGCCGGTCAGTTCGGTCGCCCATGACGGACGGACGGACGTGACGGCCAACGTGCCAACTCTCAGATTGGAGCTCCGATGGCCCAGCTCCGGTATGTGACGATCGACTGCAGCGACTCCGCCAGGCTTGCCCAGTTCTGGGCCGCTGCGCTCGGCTGGGTGGTCGTGTACGACCAAAGCGAGGGCGCCCTGGTCGCCGATGCGAGCGCCGGCTATCCCCAGCTCTATCTGCAGCCGGTTCCTGAACCGAAGACCGGGAAGAACCGCGCACATGTGGATCTGGAGGCCGACGATCTCGAGAGTGAGCTCGACCGCCTCTGCGCCCTGGGAGCTGTGGTGATCTCGCGGAGGTCCTCGCCGGACGGGGCGAAGTCTGCGGTCATGGGGGACCCGGAGGGCAATGAGTTCTGCATCAGCGAAGCCAGCACCCAATAGCCAGTAGGCCGGCGATTCGGGGATAGCGTCGGGCGAGTGTCAACCGGCCCGCTGGAGCATCTCCAGGCGAACGTCGCGGCTTGGGAAGCCCGGGGTGACGAGCAGGCGAGACTGGCCCGTCGTCAGTGGGCAGCGCCCGAGCCCACCTGGGGCGTCTTCGCGATTCCGGAGAGCATCGCCAAGGTCCTGCCGCCGCGCCTTGAGGGGGCTCGGACAGCCGAGCTCGGTTGCGGCACCGGCTACGTCGCAGCCTGGCTGGCGCGGCGAGGCGCACTGCCGGTGGGTGTCGATCCCGCAGCGGGTCAGCTCCGCATTGCGCGACAGTGCCAGGACGAGTTCGGCTTGCGGTTTCCCCTCGTGCGCGCTGCCGGTGAACAGGTACCGCTGCGGGACGCCTCCTTCGATCTCGTCATCAGCGAATACGGCGCTGCCATCTGGGCGGACCCGTATCGGTGGATTCCCGAGGCGGCGCGCCTGCTTTGTCGCGGCGGCGAGCTTGTCTTCCTGGGTAACAGCACGTTGTTGATGCTCTGCGCCCCCGACGAGGATGGTGTGGCGGCGGCCGAGCGTCTTTTGCGACCCCAGTTCGGTATGTACCGCTTCGAGTGGTTCGATGACTTGACGGTCGAGTTCCATCTCGGCCACGGCGACTGGATCCGACTGCTGCGCGCCAATGGGTTCGAGGTCGAAGACCTGATCGAGCTCCGCCCGCCAGCCGGCGCCACGAGCGACTGGCCCCTCGTTAACTCCGAATGGGCCAGACGATGGCCGTGCGAGGAGGCCTGGCGCGCGCGCCGGATGTGAGGCCCGTCATGCCGTCACCGAAGCGCTGAGGTTGGTGCTAACACGACGGCGAGATCAGGGGCTGACCCCTTCCCTCGCAGGCGCTCGGCGATGGAGACTGTTACGACAGGGGGGATCTGATGGGGGCCATCTGGGTTGTGTTTCGCGCCGAGCTGCGGCACCGATGGCGCTCGTGGTTGGCCTTGACGATCCTCGTGACGCTCGTCGGAGGCACGGTGCTCGGCGCGGTTGCGGCCGGCAGGCGCACCGCCTCGGCCTTTCCCCGATTTATCACCCGTTACGGTTATGACGTACAGGCTTTCAGCTTCTCCCGGCCGCTCCCGGCGACGATCGCCTCGCTGCCGGATGTCTCGGCGATCTACTACGAAGTGTCCTACGACAACGGGAACATGGTGACTGATGGCCACGTCGTGCCCGCGAACGACGCTTACATATCGGGCCTGCCCTCGGACGCGATGAGCACGACCAAGCTCGTTGCCGGCCGCCTGCCCACGGCTGCGGACGAAGTCCTGGCCGGCTTCACGATGGAGCAGCAATTCGGAGTGCACATCGGCTCGATCGTCACGGTGCCCTTCTACTCGCTCGCACAGGTGGGCGCCGTCGAGAACGGCAGCCCTTCCCCGCGTGGGGCGCGGGTCAGCTTCCGGGTCGTCGGCATCGAGGCGAATGTGACGGACTTCCCGTCGGGCGTCACCCCCGTCTACAACCTGTACACGAGCCCGGCATTTGACCGGGGCGAGGGACGCCAGGCCCTCCGCTTCTACGAGGCGCTCGTCCGCTTGCGCAACGGAGCCGCCGACCTGCCCCGCTTCCAAGTCGACTTCCAGCACCTTGCAGGACTTTCCCCCTACCACGGGATCCAGTCCGAGGATTCGGGCGATACGGCCGTCGAGCGATCGATACATCCTCAAGCGGTTGGTTGGTGGCTCTTCGCGCTCTTCGTCGGCCTGGTCGGCCTCGCCGTCGTCGGACAGGCGCTTTCCCGCCAGAGCCTTGTCGAAGCGGAGTCCTATCCGACCCTCGAGGCCCTCGGGTTCCGCCCGCGCCAGGTGTTCGCGCTCGGGATGGCGCGTGCGGCCACGATCGGACTGATCGGCGCCGTCGGGGCGGTTGTCCTCGCCTTGGCCGTGTCACCGCTCACGCCGGTGGGCGAAGCCGCGCATCGCCGAGCCGACTCAGGGCTTCGCCTTCGACATCCTCGTGCTGGGTCTCGGAGGAGTCTCGACCGTGATCGTGGCCCTCCTTCTCACCGTCTACCCGGCTTGGCGGGCGACGCGCTTCGCGCATCGACCAGCCACGGGTGGAGTTCGCTGCCGGGCGGGCTTCGCTTGCCGTCACAGCCTTGGCGAGGGCAGGAGCGCCGCCGAGCGTCGTCGTCGGTGCCAGCCGCGCACTCGAGCGGGGCAGGGGACGCACCTCCGTCCCGGTCGTCACGGCGCTGTTGGGAACGATTGTCGCCGTGACGGCACTCGTCGCGACGGCGGTGTTCGGCGCCAGCTTGTCCAAGCTCGTCTCGACCCCGGCCCTGTACGGCATGAACTGGCAGGTTGACCTGAGCGGTCTCAGCTACCAGCAGGTCCAGGGCGTTGTGCGCAAGTTTGCGCACAACGCTGCTGTCACCAAGATCACCTACGAGATAGTCGGGAAGTTCGTCGCGGTCAACGGCGTCACGGCGCCGGCGGTCATCGTCGAGGTCCCGAAGGGCCCGATGGCGTTCTCTCTGGTTGCCGGTCGCTACCCGGCAGGTGACAGAGAGATTGCCCTCGGAGCCACGACACTTGCCCAAGCGGGCTCGCGCGTCGGGGCGAAGGTTCCCGTGACCATCTTCAACGACACGCGCGCCTCGCACACGATGCCGCTCACCGTGGTGGGCTCGGTCGCGTTTCCTCCCGAGTTCGGCACCGGTGGCTTTGGCATCGGGGCGGTTGTGACGGTAGCAACCGCCGAGAATCTCGCCTGTCCGCCCGGACCCACGAGGAGGACGTGCATGACCACTCTCACCGCGAAGATCGAGCACGACGCCGGCTGGGACATGGCGATCGGCACGGTGCCGGGCAAGGCGGGGCTTGCCACGATCACCGAGATGCAGCGCCGCTTCGCCTCGGTGCTGACTCCGACCGCGGTGCCGACGGACCTGGCGAATTTCGGCCAAGCGGTGAACTTCCCCGCTCTGCTCGGCTCGACGCTCGCCGTCTTCGGCGCAGCGGCCCTTGCACATCTGCTCTTTGTGAGCGTGGCACGGCGGCGCAGAGAGGTGGCTGTCTTGAAGGTGATCGGCTTCGTGCGGACGCAGGTGGGCGCGGCGGTCTGTTGGCAGTCCACCGCTATTGCCCTCGTCGGGATCGCGCTCGGTGTGCCCATCGGCATCGCGGCCGGACGGGTGATCTGGCGTGCCTTCGCCTCCAACCTGGGCGTGGTGCCCGTCGACACAGCGCCGCTGCGCCTTGTCCTGCTGTTCGCGGTCGGCGTCCTCATCGCCGGCGCTCTGCTTGCCCTTGTTCCTGCGATATTGGCGGCGAGAACTCGGCCTGCGGAGGCGCTCCGCGAGGCGTGAGGGTTTCAGTCCGGAACGGTCAGGACCTCGCCAGTCTGCGAGGTCCGTCCTGGTTCTGGGCCTGGAGTGGAGAACCCGTCGCGGGAGCACGGAGGCGCTCGCCGAAGACAGGTTGTCGAGCGACCACGAGCCACGGCAGGTGGGCGAGCGAGTCGATCAGGAAGACGGCACCGCCACCCACCCAGATGCCGCCCAGCACATCGGTGGGGTAGTGCCATCGGAGCACGAGCACGGCCCAGCCGACTGCGGCGACCGCCAGCGCTCCGGCCACGGCGCTGAGTGGACGCAGCAGGCGCGGGGTCACGAGGAACGCTGCGACGGCGAGCGCCGCGACCGCGGTAACGGTCCCGGACGGGTAGGTGAAACTGCCCGCGCCCATCTCCCGGCCGACCATGGGCTTGGCGATGTGCTCCACGATCTCGACGGCCGCGATCGGGGACACGGCGCATGCAAGTGCGCGAACCCAGTCACGAAAGATCGTAACTGCGAGGATCAGGCCGATTCCGGCTGAGCAGCACCGGCAGTGAGCCGATCTTCACCAGCTCGTTCGCGAGGTGGGAGCTCGGGTCGGACGGCACGAAGAAGAAGCCCGCTGCGTCCACACGATTGGGACCCGGCCTTCTTGCGAGAAGTAAGCCCGCCAGGGCCGCTGCACCGAGGAGTCCCGCGCCCAGCAAGAAGTCGATCGCGGTCCACAAGCGGGAGAGCGCGGCCGGCGCCCTACGCGGCCGACGGGTATTTGCCATCCAGCCCAACCTAATTGCTGGCGTCCCGTTGCATACGTCGGGAACCCGGAATCCGACCTCGATTTCACGCGGCCTGGCCACTTACCATGGGGCGGCCAGCAGTGCTCCGCGTCGGCGTACGGCCCATTCCGACCGGTCGTGCTGCTCAGTCTCGGCACGGCGACAAGCGGAATAGTTCAGCCGGTAAGAGACGACGTAGCCCGCACGAGTGTGGCAATGAGGACGTCGAGCTGTTCGCGGTCCAGAGGCCGGCCCAGGAGGAAACCCTGGGCACGGTTGCATCCGGCTTCCCGGACTGCCTCTAGCTGGCGGACGAGTTCCACCCCTTCAGCGACCACTTCGAGACCCAGGGTCCGTCCCAGAGAGACGAGGGTTTGCACTACGGAGGCATCCTCGGGTGACTTCGAGATGGACTCGACGAAGGAGCGGTCGATCTTCAGCACGTCCACCGGGAAGCGCCGGAGGGAGGCGAGCGACGAGTAGCCGGTTCCGAAGTCGTCCACCGAGAGGCGCACACCGAGACTCTTCAGCTTGGTCATGCGCGCGACCACGGCGTCCGGGTCGTGCATCATCGCCGTCTCGGTGACTTCAAGCACGAGCCGAACGGGCTCGAGTCCGCTCTCGGCGAGCGCGTTCGCTACGTCGTTAACGATCGCGGCCGACTCAAGCTGGCGGCCAGAGATGTTGACCGCCACGTCGAGACAGGCGTCCATTTGTTGCCAGCCGGCCGCGGCATGGCAGGCTTGTGACAGAACGTATCGGCCCACGTCCACGATGAGGCGTCCGGACGCCTCGGCCAAGGGGATGAATTCACTGGGCGGGAGCAGGCCCCGTTCCGGGTGTTGCCAACGTACGAGCGCCTCCATGCCGCAGATGTCGTTGTGCTCCAGGTTGAAGATGGGCTGGTAGTGGACACACAGTTGGCCCCCGTGGATCGCTGAAGCGAGATCCATCTCGAGCTGGAGTCGCGCATGGGCGGCGTGGCGCATCCGGGGCCGGAAACTGACACAGCAGTTCTTGCCCGAGCTCTTGGCCTTGTACATGGCGACGTCGGCCTCCTGCAGCAGGTTCTCTGCAGTTCCGTCCGTCGCCGTGGCGATCCCGATGCTCGCACTGACCAGGTAATCGTGGCCGCCGAGGCTAAACGGCGGCCGCAGCATGTCCTGAACGCGCTCGGCCAAGAGCCCGGAGGCATCCGCCATGGCCCCGTTCTCGACGAGGACGACGAACTCGTCCCCGCCGAGGCGGGCCACGGTGTCGGTGTCGCGAGTCACGCGCCGCAGTCGTGCTGCCACCGCGGCCAGCAGCTCGTCGCCGGTGGCGTGCCCGAAGCCGTCGTTGACCTCTTTGAAGTTGTCCAGGTCGATGAAGAGCAACGAAGCCGAACCATGGGTGCGGCGCGCCGCAGCCAACATCCGCTCTGCCCGGTCGAGCAGCAGGGCGCGGTTCGGAAGCCCGGTGAGGGAGTCGTGCAGTGCCTGGTGACGCAGCTGCTCCTCGAGGTCACGGCGGTCCGTGATATCTGTGACCGAGCCGACGAGGCGCCTCGCCGGGCGCGGCGAACCGGGAATCGCCAATGCGCGGCAGTGCACCCAACGGTACGTAGCGTCGCTGCTCCGCAGGCGGTGCTCGGACTCGAGTGCGCTGGACTGCCCGTTCCTGCAGGCGTACAGGCCCGTGTCGAGTGCTGCCCGATCCTCGGGATGCACCCGCTCGAGCCACTCATCGGGGTTTGTCCCGATGTCGTCGGGCTTGCAACCGACGACGGCCTTCCACCGATCGGAGAAGACGACCCGATCCTTGACGAGATCCCAGTCCCACAGGCCGTCGTTGGCTGCACGGGCAGCGAGGGCATAGCGCTCTTCGCTGGAGCGCAGCGAACGGACTGTGCCCTCCTGCTCGAGCGCCATGGAGAGCAGGGCTGCGCACTGGAAGTAGAAGTCATGACCGGTGGTCACGGTTGTCTCGAGTGGGCCCACAAGGGCCAACAGGCCCCAGTCTTTGGTGGCCGTCCTGACCGGGAGAATCGTCGTGATCTCCGCCGCGGCCGGCTTGGCGAGCGAGACAAGCGTGGAAGGTGGGAAGGATTCGATCCTGATGTGGTTGCCGATCGGGAGAGAATCGCCGGAGTTGGCAACGAACGAACCGGCGAGCTCGATGGTCAGGTCCTCGCCGGGGCACTCGGCGCCCTCGGCGGTTGCCTGCTGCCAGAGCCCAAGGTAGGCCGCTCGCACCCGAGTTTGGCTCAGGAACGGCAACCCCCCTTGGGCGTTCGCCCGGTTCCGCAAGAGGTCCAGGCTGACGTTGTATTCATCGCGGAGAGAGTGGTGGAGCCGCCGCTGTTCGTGCTCCTGTTCGCACGCGTACGCCCGTGACAGCGCGAGTGAAATCTCGCCGATTCGGCGCTCGAGGCTGCCACCCGCGCGCTTTTGCGGCGCGGGTTGCAGGCCGAAAGCGCGGGCGCACGCGACCGAAGCGGGGACGACTTCAAAACGTCTTGTGGAAGAGCAGATCTCCTCGGCCACAAGGGCGAGCCGCGCGGTCAGCTCCTCGGTCAGGTTCTCGCCCGGCGCCTCGAGGACGTCGGCGATCACCTCCGCCGCGTGCGCCGCCACGTCTCCGGCCTCGTCTTGGTCGGCTCCCTGTTCGGTCAGCAGATCCAGGAACACATGGCGCAGGCCGCCGCGGATCGGCTCGTTCGCCACAGCTCCTGCTACGTTGTCTGGCGCACAACCGCAGGAGGACCGGACGATATCGCGCGTGGGGACGCGGTAGTGGAGTGCCGGCACCTCCTGGTGGCCGGCAAGCTCAAGTACGATTTGTGCTGCCTTCACACCGATCGCGTTGAAGTCCTGGCGAACGCTCGAGAGGGCAGGTGTCGTCAGGGCTCCCGCCTCGGTGTCGTCGAAGCCGACGATCGCCTGGTCGCGGGGAATTACGAGACCCGCAGCTTTCAGGACCCCCATGAGTCCGATGGCGTTGTAGTCGGTCGCGGCGAGAACAGCGGTCGAGGGGAGCCCCGCCGCGAGCATGGCCTCACCAGCCTCGGCACCACCGCGCTCGACATTGTCCGTTGCCTCGAACAGCAGACGGTCGTCTGATTGCATGCCGTGCCTCGCGAGGGTTTGGCAGTAGGCCTCGTAACGTTCACGTATGTCGCTTTGCCGCATGTTGCCCACAAAGGCGATACGGCGATGGCCGTGGTCCACGAGATGATCGACGGCTGATACGACACCTGTCCGGTTGTCCGAAGAAACGACAGGGCAACTGAGTCCCTCGACCTCGTTGCTGACCAAGATGACAGGGATCCCGGCGGCTTGGAGCTCGAACAAGTAAATCGAGTCGACGGCATCAACAAGCGATATCACGCCGGCGAAGTGGTCCCAGCCCGCTCTGCGCCGAAAACGCGACACGGCGCGGTCGACATCGGCATCGCCCGGATCGAAGGTCTGGATTCCGATCACCGCAGCGCCCCTTTGCGCGGCGGTCTTTGTGATGCCCACGAGCACCCCTCCGAAGAACGAAGCCGCTAGCTGCGGCGAGAGGACGCCAATGATCGGCCTTTCCTCACCCGTGCCGGATAGCTCCCGGGAGGAGCGAGACTGCATCCTCTTCTTATCGACCTCGCATGCAATGCACTTGAGCTGGACATTTACCGTCCGGACGTCACATCAACGACAGTTGACGAGCAGTCTGCCGCATCGAGTTGGTGCGCCGCCTGTTGATGCGCACGGACGCGAAGGTTCTTAGTAGAGGGCCACACAGGACCCGAGGTGTTGGAGGACCAGACAGCCGAGATTCTCGCCTGAGGGACGATTACACCCAAACGCGAAGCTAGACAAAGGCTGTCAAACGCGAAGATATCCCTGGCGCCTGCCCCCCTGGCGCCCCCGGCAGGACTCGAACCTGCGACACGCGGTTTAGGAAATGTATCCGGTCAGTCTTATGGCTTGCCGACATTCACCGATATATGCCGTGAGCTGGCCCGTATATTCCTACTGGACACCACCGTTCGCGGAAAAACGTCAGAAGTTGTAGTCGCGTTGTAGTCGCGACCGAGCGTGTCCGGGCATTGTTCTGATCGGCTCCAGGAGGCTCCGGGGACTCGCAACCGACGCGTTGGCCTCGGTTGCCTTAGCCGTATGGAGCGTCGCTTGGTCTTGGTCGATACGAAGGTTCCTGAGTGTCGAGGAGCGCAGTAACGCGGGAGCTAGGTGCCTTTCTTCGCGACCTTCCTGGGCTGAGCAGTCTTTTTGGCTGCTGGCTTCTTCGAGCGAGCCGCCTTCTGCGGCGCTTGACTCAGAGCACTGCCAGCGACACGCTTCTCGGCAGCGGTGCTCCTCCCACTAGCCAGTTCACGCCCGGCGGTCGAGGCCGCCTTCTTCCCTGTCGGCATCTTGGACCTCTTTCTTTGTCCCAGCGTCGTTGTGACCCAGTTCTATCTCCGACGCCACAACGCAAACTCTCTCACGCGACAATCATGTCCGTAGCGGAGCCGCGGTGATGACAATCCTCACCTGTTCACCAAGTCCGTGCCGATTGAGCAGATGCCATACCCCCGAAGCGGCGAGGTTCGGGTACCGATTCGGGCCGACGTAGATGTTCTTGACCGGAAGCTGAGCGTTCGAGCCGGATTCTGACTGAGGTCCGAACCGAACGAATGGCACGACCAATCCGTTGTGTGTCCGGAAGTCAACAGTGAAGAACTCATCAGGAAGTGGCTGGGGAAACCGGGGGCGCACGTACAAGAGGCGCCACTCCTGTTCCTCGGCGAACGCCTTGCTCTTGAGGGAAACGGCAAGCAGCCCGAAGGCCTGAGCAAACAGTGCCGCTGCCATTCCCTGCGACCAACCGTCTTCAAGGGGCATCTCAGGCTCGAAGACCGACCGCCAACCGTCTACGAGACCGCGAATCTGACGTTCCTGCTCGGCCTCGTCGTACACGACAGGTACCAACGAGAGTGCGCCGCCACCGAGTGCCCTCAACTGTTCGGAGCTGAACCCGATCGCGTAGCCGCCACCCACGCCGCTGTAGCCACGCCACTGGCTGAGAAGATCCGGCTCGACGCAGAAGCACGCGACATAGACCTCGATGTACGAATGCAGGTGCATCAGCACCTGTCGGATCGCTCCGTCTGAGCTGACGCGGGACGTCGAGAACCCGGCGTTCGGCGATCCATTGGCGTCAGCCTCAACCACTCGGGAGAGGAGGCTCGCGGCGTGCGAGATCTCCGTCTGGTCATTCATGAACACGGCATTCGTGCCCCACAACTCATTCGTGCTGACGATCTTCACGAAGGCATCGACCCCGGTGTAGTGGTAAAGGCAGCTCGGTGGCGTTGGGCGGCTAGGAGACCGCTGAGCAAGGCGTCTTCGAAGCTCGGCCGCTGTTCGATCGCCGCTTAGGCGTCAGCTGCTCCGCTCGCCGCCTGCCCGTCGGGCGAAGGTCGGGGGAGAGATTCGGTCGGAGGGCGGCCGGGAAGAGGCTCTCTCGGCGCTCTTGTGGCCGTTCTCCTTTGTTCTCAGCGGGGTTTCCTCGCCTCTGGCTACTCGGCCGTGGCAACCAGCCATGTCGAGCCGTCGTGGCTGAGGCCGAGGTTCAGCATCCGCATCAGGTTGACGGCGGCCGCCCGGTGGGCGAGCCAGATCCTGTTCTTCTCTATTCCTATGTAGCGAAGGCGGCGGTTCTGGCCGCGCACGAGCCAGGCGATCGTACGCTCGATCATCGGGCGCTTTTGCCGATAGGTCTCCTGGAACTCTGCTGTCGAGGCCAGCTGGCGGGCAGCCGCCAGGATGGCGGAGTTGTCGTGGACGACGATCGTGCGGCCCGCCTTGGACTTCGTGCAGCGCTTCTTGGACGGGCAGGTGGCGCAGCTCTTGGCGAAGCGGGCACGGCCATGGGCGTTGATGCTGACAGTCACGCCCTCGGGGCAGGTGACCGTTTTGCTTGCTTCGTCGATGTCGAAGTCGTCCAGGCTGTAGCCGCCCTCGACCGCCGGGCGCAGCGGCAGCGGCTTTATGACGGCGCTCATCTCTTTTTGTCCTATGTGCTGACGGAGGTCGCCCGAGCCGTAGGCCGAGTCGGCGAGGATCTCTGTGCCGGCCGGCTCGTCTTCGATGAGCCGGGGAGCGACGTCGGCGTCGCCGCTGTTGCCCGCGGTCAGGTCCGTGGCGGTGATGATGCCGGTGTCGGGCTCGGCGGCCACGTGGGCTTTGTAGCCGTCCCGGTAGGAGTGCTGTGTCTTGTGGGCATGGCGGGACTCGGGATCGACGCTCGAGATGACCCGGTCCGGGGCCGTCTGTTCGGCGATGCGCCAGGTGCCTGGCCTTTCTCCTTGTTCCACGTCCTGGCCGGCCAAAAGAGCCAGCAGCGCCACGGCCTCTTGCTGGGCCCGGTCGAGCTCGAGGCCGAGGTCCTCGGCGGCAAAGACGAGCTCGTAGGCGTCGTCCACGAGCTCGGAGACGAGGCGATCGATGTCGTCTTGGTCCTCGAAGTCGCACGACGGGCGCCCGGAGCCGAGGTTGTGCTCGTGCACATAGACGCCGTCGGCCAGCTCGGGCACGAGCTTTCGCACCCGACGGATCTGGCTTTGCAGCAGGCTTATGGTGTCCTGGCGCTGCACGGCGTCGTCGAGCACTGTCGAGTCGAGCGCCCGGCGGTTGCGCTTGGCGATGACGCCGGACTCCTTCACCACCTCCCGCACGGCCTCGAATATCCGCTCCGGGCGATCCGAGGCGCGCAGCTTGTTGCGCCAGAGAACCAGCACCGTCGGGTGGAAGCCCTCGTCGTCCAGAGCCAGGCCGGCGGCCACCTTCCAGGCGATGGAAGTCCGCAGCATCTCACAGGCCTCCCGATCGGAGAGCCCTTCCAAAGCCTGCAAGACCATCACCGTGGCGATCACGTCTGCTGGCACTGACGGCCGGCCGCGGCCGGTTGGGAACAGGTCCTCGAACAGCGCGTCCGGGAACACTCTTTGGCGGTGCTCGGCCAAGAAGGCGTGCACAGAACCCGGCTTCAGAAGGTGCTTGCAGAAGACGGCGGCGTCGAGGAGCTGGCGATCCGGCTTGGAGGATCCTTGCATCCCCCAATTCTTCTAGACCTGAGCCGAAATCGCGAATCCTGCCGGATTGCTCAGCGGCCTCCTAGCTGTGTCCTATAGTGCTGTAAGATGACTATGTGTTCGTGAAGCGGACAGTCAAGCACCGTGGCGAAACCGCGTACGAGTCAGACCTCTGGACATAGAGTTAATAGCCCTGCACTGTACCCTCCATTATTGATGGTGCAATCATCCACTAGAACATAGGCTGTAGCGGCTAATATGAGCCTATGGATGACGCTGTCGAGTCGCCTTCTGTTCTCAGGCTATTCGAAGTCCATGAGGACAGAGAGGGTCATCAGATCACTAGGCGTTTGACGTTGGTCGACACTGACGGGAAGCGCTCTGTGTGCCTCGACGGCTTGCCTATCTACGTCTATGAGACCGATGACAAGTTTGCGGAAGCTATCTGTATCGCGATGCTCTCCAGAACGGAGTTGGCTACCGATGTGGCGATAGCTAGTGCCTTCGGTTGTCACCGGAACACTGTGGGTCGCCTGGCTAGGCGACTGGGTGCTGAGGGCGTGACAGCTGTGCTCCCAGCGAGACGTGGTCCGAAGGGTCCCCACAAGGTGACATCGGAGGTGATCGAGGTCATTCGTGCCGGCAGCGCGCAGATGAGCGTGCCGGCCCTCGCTTGCCTCGTGAAGGAGCGGACCGGAGTAGTCCTGTCGCAGTCGCACGTCCGGCGATTGGTCCGCGCCTGCAGGCCCGCCGTAACCGAGCTGCAGCTCATCGAGGAATCAGCCGATGACCGCTCCGCTGACGACGAACTGCAGGCAGTCAGGGCTGAGCGCGACGAGGAAGACGAGGAACCCGGCGGGAAGCCTTCCCCGCCAGTATCGGGTGGCCTCCACGAACGCGACGCCTGTGACAGCGCGACGCTCGAGATCGAGGGCTTCGACCCGCCCTCCGTCCCTCCCGAGTACGCGAGGGGTCGGTACATGGGACTCGCCCTGTACTTCCCCGCTATCAGGGCGCTCGGCCTAGTCGAAGCGGCGCGCCGGTCCTTCTCGCTGCCCCGTTCGGTCACCTTCGGCGTGCGGGCAGTGACTCTCAGCTTGTTGTTCATGACATTGCTTCGAAAGCCGACGGTCGAGTCGGCGAAGCACCTGCGCCAGGGGGAGTTCGGGGCTCTCGTCGGGACGGACCGGGCTCCTTGTGTGAAGACACTGCGCCGCAAGCTGGAGGCGATGGTGGCTCAGATGCGTGCCACCGAGTTCGGAGTGCATCTGGCACGTCGCTGGGTGGAGGTGGGGATCATCGTCACCCAGTACCTCTACGTGGACGGGCACATGAAGTCGTACTCGGGAAAGCGCCCGGTGCAGGAGTTCTACAGCACCAAGCGACGCCTGGCGATTCCAGGCGTGCACACCTACTTCGTCGGCGACCAGGACGGCCGGCCGCTTCTGTGCGTGAACGAGCAGCTGTCGAGCAATCTGGCCAAGGCCATGCCCGACATCGTCGCAGCCATCCGTCAGGTCCTCGGCAAGCGAAAGTTTACGGTCGTCTTCGATCGCGGCGGCTTCGACCACAAGCTGTTCATGTGGCTCGACAGCGAGCGCATCGGGTTCATCACCTACCAGCGGGGAGAACCGGGCCTCGCTAACAGCGCCTTCTCCTGTCGGGAGACACGCTTCGAGGGTCGGCGGGTGCGCTTCGACATGGCTGAGGACACCGTTTGGGTGAGCGGACGGGGCCCGTGGCGAAGAGTCGTTCTCCGCGCCACGGACGGCCACCAGACGCCGATCATCACGAATCTCGGGCTACGTGCTCCCCGTCTCGCTTGCTTGATGGCCGCCCGGTGGCGCCAGGAGAACCTTTTCAAGTACATGGGAGCCCACTACGGACTTGACCAACTGATCAGCTACGGTGCCGACCCGGTCGACCCCGAGACGCTCATACCCAACCCCGAGATCACGCGTCTCGAGCGTCAGATCGCCGAGGTGCGCCAACACGCAGCGAAACTCAAGGCGTCTCTCGGCGATGCCGTCCTCGAGAAGGATCGCGGGCGCAGCATCCGGGGGTTGAAGACTGCACAGCGCGGCGCTGTCGGCCGACTGCGAGCGCTCGAAACTGAAATCGGCCGACTGAAGGCCACGAAGAAGGCTCTCCCGCGGAAGGTCACCGTCGCCGAGTCGGGAACGGGTCGCATGGTCCTACATGGGGAGCACAAGGCAATCGTCGACCGGATCAAGATCACCGCCTACAACGCCGAGGAGTGGCTACTCGAGCATCTCGAGCAGCACTATCCGAACCCGAACGACATTCGCGACTTGTTACGGACGTTCGCGGAGCTGGCGGGTGACATTCGGACCACCGACAAAGGCGTCACGGTGACACTCGACCCCCCTGACACCCCGATTCATCGCAGAGCGCTGCACGGCCTTGTCGCCGATCTCAACGCTATTGATGCGACCTATCCGGGCACCGACATACCGGTGATCTACAGGGTACGCCGCCCGCGCCAGCGCTCGGGCGTGCACCGGTCCCAGGCGGTCGCATAAGCGCCTATGTCCAGAGGTCTGATGTCTAGACCTTCACCAACACGACGGCGAGCACGACGGCGAGCCGATGACAGGTGTGGAAGTGCCCCACCGGCGCGCCGCTTCAGTCGGTCCTTGGCGCGCCAGGTGCTTCGCCCCTTGGTCAGCACGCGACGGCTCCGTTGGACCAACCGGTCAGAAACTCCATCGGGTCGATCTTGAGGATCGCAGGGCGGCGGAGAAGGTGCTCCAGGTTCTTCGGCTCACAGGTGATCCTGCCATCCTTCCCGCCGGTCCGGACGATGGTGCCGATGAGGGACCACGGGGAGTGAAGCACTTCCCACGCTTCGAGATTGTCGCTCATGACTGTGGGACCCCGTTGACATACTTCTGTCCGTCGATCGTCCCGGTGGAGGGCTTGCCGTCCTGATACCGGATTCCCCGCTGCCAGATGAGATTGCCGTCTTTATCCTCGATCGTGAGGTCCGACAGCTTCGACACGAAGCGGTCGGCGTGGTCAGAGACGTTGCTCGTATCGGTCATGGCTCTACGCCCCATTCAGCCATGAGCTTCTCTGCCTTTTCGGGCGAACACAAATCTCCGGTACTGTCCCACTCAAACGACGCGAGGCTCGGGTCCTTGCGCCAGAACGGGAAGTCTTTCGTCACATACTCCTGTACCTTCGGCCAGGAAAGGCGCACCAGGGTGTTCGGCTGACCATCTGCGCCAGTCAACGTGTAGTAGTTCACGGCAACCTCGGGTGCGCGGCATCAACCGCGAGGCTGATGACATCGAACTCCTCGGGCGTCAACTGGCCCATGTCCTTGAACGTCATGATCTCATCGAAGGTCCCAGGACCACCACCGAACGCACCATTCTGGTCCATCCACCATGCTTCGTCCGGCGTGGTGGCGTGGGGGCAGGGAAGGTACTTGCGCGTCGACCACAGCTTGACGAGCTGATCGAATGTCATTGTCCCTGCGCGGTAGCGCGCAAGCTCCTTGGATGCGCGCGTGCACCGGAGCCGGGGGCGCAGGGGGTTTCAAGCGTATGGTCATCACTTTCCTTTCAGAAGCGGGCCGAAACCAGCCAGGGTCAGAGCCGCCTCGAATGACTGGCGTCCGTACTTCTTAACCCATTCGGGATCGAGGGTGGCGTTTCCCTCCGCGTTCCACTCCTCGAAGTCAGCCAGCGTCCAGTCCTCCATGTCTTCGGGTCGGGTCATTGGCAGTTCCTTCTATCTCAGAAGTCTGGAAGGCGATCGCGCCTTCGTCGCCCCCCTCGACCCCCCGTCCCCCTTAATATTACAGGGGTTCATCGTCGGTTCTCGCGATTTCGTGTGTGGGGTGCCTGAGGCCGCGTAGGAGCGCCGATCCTCTGCGGCGTGACTAATCGGCCCGGGATGGGTTCGAGCGCTTAGCGGCGACATGAGGGTCAGCGTGATGCTTCACGGAAGCTGAACTGGATGGCGTCCTCAGGTAGGAGGGGTTGGCGGTGTCGCTGGTATTCACGGATGCAGCGGAGCCTGAATGGTCGTAACCGCCGTGATTGTCTAAGCGTCTAAGTGGTCCTGACGCTTGGCAGCGGCTTGCTTAGCGGCGACCTTCGCCGCGATTTCTGCCTCGATCTCGCGACGGTCCATCTCCTTGGCCTTGGCCTTCTGGTCTAACCGCTCCTGCTTGGCGGCGACCTTCTCCTGCTTGGCGGCGGCTTTCAACCGCTGTTTCACCTGCTGTTCGATGAGCCTGTCGCGGTTGCTCTGCCCCTTGGCCAACTGGACGACCTTCCCCACGATCTTCTGCACGATCTGCTTCAGAACCTCGAAGACAGCGACAATGGCGACCGCGGAGCCGCCCAGAACGAGGATGAGCCACCTCGGCCAGCTCGTGCGGGCGCTGAAGGAACTAGGGCAGCTATTTGTAGAACACGTAGACCTTGCTCGTCACACCGGACGTGTAGCTGAAGTTGACCGAAGACCAGTTCGTGCTGATCGGCACGTCGAAGTAGAGAGCGGCTCCGAAGCTGTGATTGGGACCGACGGGGCCGAGGCTGCCCATCGCGGTAGACACCGACCTATCGAAGGTAATAGAGTCCAGCACGCCCTGACCACCGCCCGCGAGCGCGAGCGCGAAGTTGAGGACTTCTGACCCTGGATAGCTCATCCCGGTTGAGCCGGTGCCCATGGCGAGCACCACCTCATCGATCTGATCCCCAGCGGGCTGGTCGCAGACCCCGGGGTCAGGACAGGGGACGTTCTGCAAGACGCCACCGATCGCCAGGGAGGTCGCGTCAAAGTCGTCCGGCGCGGGAAAGCCAGTTACGCACGACGGCACGATGCACTTTGACGAGGGGGGCGTCGTGGTTGTCGTAGGCGGCGGCACCGGGGGCGCTAGCGATACTTTGCCACTGCCAGAAAAAGCGCCCACCAGGGCGAGTGGGACGACGCTGTTGGCTTGGTTGCACTTGCCATTCGCGAGCCGTGGTACGACTCCCACGATCTTCCCACCGAACGGGAGCGTCGCGGAGATGCCTGCGTAAGCGCCCGTTCCACCGAAGAGCCTTATCGTTCCGCTCCCGGTCCCTTGGAAGAAACAGGCCGCGGAGACCGTGAAGGTGCCGTGAGCCTTGCTGAGGTCAATGAGGAAGCTCCCCTTAGATAGCGTTATCCTTCCGTAGGAGGAGATGCTTCCGGCGTCGGTGAAGAGTCCGGTGCCGACGAACAAGGTGAAGTCACCCGTCGTGCGGCTGAAGTTCCCGAGCCAATAGTGCTCCACGCCCGCAGTTGATGCACTCGATCTACTCGTCGCTGACGCAACACCCGCCGCCGTACTGGTCAGAGCTACAACCGCGACAACCGCGGCCATTACCTTGGAACGCATGACCCTATTCCTGCGTAGTGGGGACATGCCTCTCCTTTCGGATCGGTCAGTAGAGCCGTTGAGCGGTCCCCGGGCGGCAACCTGAGCGGTCGTCCTCCTCGCACGGGCGTCCCTGCTTATGACAGTCAAAAAGTACACCCTGACTGTCGCCAGGTGGCTGGGAAGTCAGTCGCGCGAGCACGACGGCCCGTGCAGTGCTCGGGTGCCATTGCAGTCCTCCGCGGGCAATCGGGATGCCTTCCGCGTTGAGCTGGCGGGCGATTTCGCTCCAACCAGAGCCTTCCTTGTGGGTGGACACGAGGCGTGGTGCCAAATCGGCGTCGAGGCGGGTGTGTAGCCGCTCTCCGCCTCGCCACCGAACGATGGAGCACGTTGCCCCGACGCTTCGAGCTGTCGCCACAGGTGGACGGCCACCTCGGCGCCGGGCGTGCCAGGGCCACCGGTGCCACAATCGGGGGCGTGATCGTGGAGTTCATGGACAACGACCAGGGCTACGTTGCCTGGCTGGCTGACCATCCAGACGGGTTCGTCTTGAACTGCGAGAGGCCACCGCGACCGTCGTACCTGACCTTGCACCGAGCAACGTGCTGGACAATCAGCAGGGCATCGCGTCGCAACTGGACCACCAACTATCAGAAGGTTTGCGCCGACACGTTCGAGGAAATCGACGCCTGGGCGGGGCAGATCGGACCGCCGTGGAGCTGCGGCTTCTGCGCGCCCGGTTGACCGGTCTTTCTGGGGAGTGCTCGCCCAGGAGGCCGACGGTGATTTCGCGTACGGGAAACGGGCCGCTACTTGCAGCAGCTCGGGGCTTGGCGGTGGTAGCCCACCCGCCCCTAGACAGCACCCTTGTTCGCGGGCACACTGGCTCTCGTGGCCATCTCCCGGCCAAGTCCGCGGGTCTCCGAAGCCTGGTTCAGCGATCACCGCTCGCCGACCCGGCGACTCCACATCTCCTGGCACGGGACCGAGCGCATCATCGTACTGAGCATCTGGCACGAGAATCGGTGCACGGCGAGCTTCCGCTTGCCGGTGCAGGACGCGGGAAAGATGATCGCCGCTGTCGCGGACGCGATGACTCGGGCGATCAGCCTGCCAAGCAGTGACACCGAGCAGCTCCAGATACAGCGTTGGCGAACGACACTTCAGCACGTTCAGAGGTTGCTCCGGCACCGAGTGGGGATGGAGCGCGAGCCGCTATCAGGTACCGGAGTCCAGGGCATACGGATCGTAGATGAGTCGGACTCGATAACCCAAGCAAACTGAGCCGAGTTGACGCTCGGCCAACAACAGCCTGTTGGATATGTTCGCTCAGACACAGGTTACGTGGCCGGGTGACGGTACCGATGGGTCTGGCGGCGTTCGTATGCGGCGAAGGTGAGAACTATGACCGCCACGATCGCGACTGCCACGAGCTTTCGCACCGTGGTCCTACAGCAAACGCGGCGACGGAACCATGGCGGACCGCGCGCGCCGAAGACCATTTCGCGTACATCTACTGGAACCGATTCCAAAGGACGCGCTCATGAGCTGACCGTGACTCCGGTCCCGGCGAAGGGGCCGTTACCGGTGTCGAGTTCCCAAGAGAACTTCGCCGCGCGCATCTGCGACACCTTCGGGACCGCCATCTCCATCTCAAAGCGCGCTCGACTTGCCCGAAGCGAGTCGCTTGATGCCTTGGCAGTTGAGTTTGTAAGACCAGGTGTGGACCTGAACGTGTGCGCCCATGATGAGTGTGAGTATCTCGGTGTAGCCAGGACACGGCGAGAAAGAAACTGCTCGGGGGCCGGGGTTCGAGAGGACAACGGTGTAGTGGAGAACGTGACCGCCCTCGATACGAGCGGGAGGTTCGACCTTGGCTTGCAGGGAGGCGAGTGTGCCAGGTGCCGGAACAAAGACGCCAGCCGCCGGAGGCGTGACACCTAGTTGACTCTCGTCGAACCCGTAGATGGGACCGCAAGGCGGGAAGCTCTTGGTAAGAAAGGAACCCTTGCCACTAGGAAGTTCGACGACGACCGCTCGATAGACAGGTTGGGTCGTCGTCGTTGTGGCACCGAAGCACATGTCAGTCCCGGCAAGCAGGTAGTTGCCCCTGGCACTTGGTCGCAAGTCGACCGCGGTCATGTCCCCGAAGTAGGTGCCGTACCCAGGCTTTAGCAGGATGTGCGCACCCGCTGTCGTGATGGCAGTCAAGCTCGGGTAACCAGAAAGGCGGCAGGTCACCTTTCCCACGTTGGTCAGGTAGATGGGAACCACGACGTTGCCCAGTCCGACACCGCCAGGACCTACCCGTATGCGCAAACCTGAAGCCGAGCATGGTGGTGCCGGAGCGAGAGTCGTCGTGGTGGTAGTGGTCGAGGTCGTGGGTGGCGCTGGTGCTGATATCCAGGCGACAACGCCTGCGGCCGTGTGCTGAGGCGCTGGTGTGGACAAACTCGTACACCCGGCGAGCATCATGGTCATGGCCACCATCACAACTAGGCCGAGCTTGCGCATCGTGCGCATCATGGCACCAACCGCCATCGCCCTGGTCGCGGTATCAGATGTGCCCAAGGCGCCCGTCGTCAGCTCGTGCAGGGGCGGCGGGTCCGTTGTGCCACAACCTGCGCAGCGGGGAGCGTCGTCGGGCACGGGTCACAAGGTTCGCGCGGTCCCGCCAGCCGATATAGGGCCTCAGATGGTGCCGCGTGACCGCGATTCGTCGGTGCCTCGGAGGGCGATGCGCTCGGACCGGTCCCTAATCCCGCGAAGCATCTTCTGGCTCATCACGAAGCTGACCGCCTTTACAGGCTCAACCAGGAGCGGTGTCCACCATCGGGTGTACCCGTATCGCTCCCGGACCAGCAGCCTGGTCGTGTTGTCCGGCTGTTCCCGGAGGACGAAGGCCCAGGTGAAGTCACAAGGAGGCGGGCTGGCTGCCCAGCGGAACGCCGCCTTGGAGGACGAGCGAGCGCCCTGGTTCCACCGCGGCCACTTGGAGCGCGACTTCGGGATGAATCTTGATCTCGCCCCCGACTTCGACGTCCTGCCACTCCGGTACGACCCGATCCGCGCTGTGGATGTCGCAGCCCACAAGGTTTTCGAGGAAGTCGTAGCTGTAGAACCCGCCCCGGCCTTGACCGAGCTGGGCAAGCCACGGCCAGACCTGCTCGATTGAGGCACGAACGGTGATGGCGCGGGTGGCGGTGAGGTGGGCGTGCGAAATCAGGTCGTCGCCGGGAAGGGCCTCATCGCACTCCTGGCCGGTCGTGCCCCACCGGAGATACCGGGGCCTTGCAAGGAGAACCCAGGCCACCTTCGCGCCTGCAATGGCAGCTAGGCCAGCGAGTCGAGGTCTCAACTCAGTTCTCCTTCTTCATTGTCGATCAGGCCCCGGAGCCGGTCGACGAGTTCGGCGAATTCGCCACGGGTCAGGGGACGAGCGGGCATGGCCCAGGACTTCCGCCGGTCGCGTAGCGCCGCGATCGTCCCGGTCATGATGTTTGCGGAATCCCTCTATCAAAAAGGCCAATGGCAGGCTGGTTCCAATCGCAGTCGGCAATGTTGGCCTTGAGCCACTCAACGGACTTCTTCGCGCTCGCGAGGCCCATCGGTCGGACGGACTCAGCGATCGGGTCGCCATCGGCATTGAAAAGGACCCATTGAAAGAGCGTGGCTTCTGCTGGCCCCTCTACCTTGCTTAGCCTGAACGTCCCAGCTTCGTCAGCCATCGTTGCAACCTCCTGTTCGGTCTGACGCGAGGGTACGCCGCGGCAAGGGCCTCGGGGCTGCTCCTCAGGGGAGAAATCAAACGTTCACCGGCGCTTTCCTCCGTGATCCGTTTCGCGTTACTACGAGACGCTCGCCATCGATGACCTCATTCGGGCGCTTTGTGCGAGAACGGTCAGGAAGCGCTCTCGACGCTGACATCGGGACCGGGAACGAGCACGGTCTCGTGCGCGTCATCCCAGCGGACCCTGAACCTCGGGTGCGCTTCGTCGCCGAGGATCTCGACGATCTTCCCACGGCGTTCCGGCTGGCCGACCTTCTCTGACGGTGCCCTAATCGTGTCGCCAGGCTTCGCTGCCATCTTGCTCTACCTCCTATGAAGTGCTTGCGCCCTTCTTGGCGGATCGCCCGCAAGTGTCCGCGGGTAGCAGAGCCAAGACTACCGGTAGGGCGTCAGGGCGCTCGGGGCGGTGACGTCGGCAGGCCCACACGGGTTCACCGACATCGACGGACGGCAGCCGACCGCCTACCCGATCGAGCAATGACGGGCAGGGAGGGTCACACCGTGGTCACGCCGCCCGTAGGGAGTACCTGGTCGTCCTGGCGACCGTGCCCCTGTCAGCAAGCCCGATCGAGACGAAATCCGGCTTGGCAGCCCGTTTGGCCCGATCCTTGATGCACGGCTGATGCACAGATGAGGACTTCGCGTCTTTCACGAGTCAAAAGTAGCTTCCGGCGTCGTCTTGAAACGGATGCGTCTTCACAAAGTCGCGGATGCAGAGCAAGAGCGGCTCGGCGAGCCAGCGGGGCAGGCTGTCGGGCAACCTCGGCAGGCCGAGGGAGTACCTGGCATCAGCGACGACGACGTCGAGCGTGGACCTGGCGTCAGTGACCACGCGGTCGTAAAGCCAATTCCAATCGAGACTACCGGAGGAGCCGGAACGCTCCATCAAGAAGGCGTCGAGTTCCTCGGCGGCACCCAGCTTGACGATGGCGGTCCACACCGCCTCAGCGATGACATCGTCGTCATCGCTCCGGGGCTGAGCTTGAAGCTCACTGCTGAAAACCACGTCCGTCACCATCGCAAGCGCCACGTGATCGCCAATGAGGTCGGGTACGCCTACCGCTCGCCTAACAAGCTGGCGCCACTGGGCTTCCGTCGCCATCTCGTCTCCCTTCGATTGCTCGCAGCCTACGACGGCCTACGGGCGAAACGGCCAAAGTTAGACGCTATTGCTGGCGTCGCCGGGCATCAGCCCGAAATCGATTGACTGCAAAGCCTCATTGAACAGCGCGAGCTGCCTGTCCGCCTCGGCTTGCGCAGCCTCCTTGGCCTCAAGATGACCCTCGGACGGTTCCATTTTGGCAAGTGCGATGGCATAACCCACTGCCTGGCGGGCCTCGCCCCAAGCAAGGTTTGCCCGCACAGCTCGGCTCAACCCCTCCGCGCTAGTCACAGTTGCGACGGTACACCCGCGCCCCTTCGCTCAAGTGGCAACAGTCAGCGGAATCCACTCCGAGCACCGTGGCAGGCTGTCCAGGTTGTTGTCCTTCTCATCATCTGATTTCGTCCTGATTCGTTCCGCGCCACACGAGCACTCATAAGCCTCAACGTCGATCTCCTTCTTGGAATGGCTTCCAATCGTGAAGAACTCGTCGCCGTTGCCCATCCGCTCAAGCACCCACTCAACGGTGAACGTACTAATCCCACCGCCGAGATCATTGAGGCCAACTGCGCTGATATGCGTGTGTCTATCAGCTCTGGCCACGTGGTCGACACACTGGACCTGACGACGCTGGCCACCTTCGCTGGCTTCGCTCATCACAACCTCCCGGTCGATCAGAGCTAAGCCTACGACGGCCTATGCGCGACACCTCCGCTCGGCGAGCCGTTCCACCTTGCCGCGGATGATTAGTCCGCCCAAAGCGGCCATGACGCTACTCCCGCGCCTTTACTTCAGTCCGAAGATTCGCAAGAGTCGCCCGGTTGCGCCCATGGACTTGCCGTAGGTCTTCCGGCGCACCACGCGCTTCGCGTAGGCACGCGGGCCTCGTGAGGCGGCGCGGGCGTTGTTGCTGAGCCGTGCGGCTCGGTAGAGATTGCTCATGAGGCTACGGCGTCGTGGCATCGTTGTTCACTCCGGTTCCCTCTTTCGGACACCTGCTCCAGATACGGCCACCCGCATCCTTCTCAGCGACGAGTAGCGCGCCACACACCTCACAGTGTGCCGACGGGATAACAACCATTCCCCGAAAACGAGTGTGCATCGTCTTTACCTCCCTGCAGGTCATGCGTGCCCATGCCTCGACGGCGTCACGCTCCCAGACGCGAGCTGCCGCCAAATCAGCGACGGCCGCCGGAAATCCCGATGAGCGCGCGAACTGATCGGCTCGCTGGCGACTGACACTTAGTAGTTCGGCGATCTCGGCCAGGCCGACGAGGTTCTGAGGCATGGCGTAGACAGTACCCCTAGACAGTACCCCTAGACAGTACCCAGACCAAGCAGGAAGGCCGCGGTCTCCTCGCTCGACCGCTCGACGACCCGCTGCCCTGAACGGCCCGAACGACTTGTCCTAGGCTCATCCCGCGATGGCTGTCGAGCCGACGGGCACGAGAACAATCTCAGCCGCGTTTCTGGTGTCGGCTCGCTGCCGTTGCTGTTTGGTATCCCCTTCTAGCGGTAGAACATGACGGTCTGGCTCGGTCCTCCCTATCAGGGCCAGTGTCTATTTTGTGGTAGTCGTGGCCAGCTCACCGATGAGCACGTCTTTTCCAGAAGCGTGCGACGGCGAATGCCTCGGACAACCAGCGTGCAACCGGTAAGAGGCGGCGTGGCAGCTAAGAGGCCGCTGAGCAATCCGGCAGGATTCGCGATTTCGGCTCAGGTCTAGAAGAATTGGGGGATGCAAGGATCCTCCAAGCCGGATCGCCAGCTCCTCGACGCCGCCGTCTTCTGCAAGCACCTTCTGAAGCCGGGTTCTGTGCACGCCTTCTTGGCCGAGCACCGCCAAAGAGTGTTCCCGGACGCGCTGTTCGAGGACCTGTTCCCAACCGGCCGCGGCCGGCCGTCAGTGCCATACTCCCCCGACCTTCGCCCGACGGGCAGGCGGCGAGCGGAGCAGCTGACGCCTAAGCGGCGATCGAACAGCGGCCGAGCTTCGAAGACGCCTTGCTCAGCGGTCTCCTAGTACGTGGTGGCCCTGTGTTGCAACGTGGTGTGCCCCGGCACCTTGTAGTTCAATCGCCCATTCGCCGACTCGGGAGCTGCTTTACCAGGCTTTATGCCATATCCAACAAAGACCTGCGCCCTTCCGGCGTAGTGCAGCGGCAGAGCGACCCCGTCAATGCATCCCGAGGCTCCACTGATACATGGACCTTGTATCTCACGTAGGACGCCACTCTCGCCATCCCGCACGGGGACGTCGACGGCCAAGATCGAACCCGCCCGGCTTGGAGGGGACGGTACCTCCACGACGCGGATTCTGAAGTGGTGCAACTTGAACACGGACTCCAACTGCTCAACCGCACGTTGGTGGCTCAAGATCATGGCTATGACTTCGTTGCCGGAAGCGGCGTTGGCTGGCGTCGAAGAATCCAGTAGCACGAGCGGGACTCCTATCAGGCTTGCGCCGACCAGCAACGCACCCACCGCCGGAAGGAGTCGCCAACTTGGCCGCGTGATCAGTCGCTCCCTGGCGGCGCCCTTCAGATAGCTCCCGACGACGAACAGGGCTGGCACGCCGTCGCTGATGAGCAACTCGGCAATCTCTACTGCCTCATCACCATGGTGATCACGCCATCTTCGCGGATAGCACCGGAGCGCGACCTCGATCAGCCGGGTGCGCGGAGTTCTGGGCATCAGACTCCCCCAAGTCCCAGTCGCAATCGACCCACAGCACTCACCCGCTCCAATGAGTCCAGGTGATGACGAAGTGCTATCGCTCCCGCAGAGGTAATCCGATACGGATGTCGCCGGTCCTCGGCAGGAAGCGATTCGATCAACCCGAGGCCCTCTAACCTGTCGAGTGCTCCATAGAGGGTCCCTGGCCCGAGCCGCAATCCGGCGAACTCGTTGATGTCCAAGAGCAAGGCGTATCCGTGTTTTGGGCCATCGGCGAGGCTCGTCAGGATCAGAACCGAGGCGTCGCCCGCCCGTCGCAGGACATCTTGCTCATACCCACCATGGGGTCCGCGTCCGGTAACCGCCACATCCCTCTCCTAGTCCGACGACCAATATATCAGTCGCCGTAATAGTAGGGCTACGTTGTCGAACGGTCAACAGTCGGATGGAGCTACCAACAACGTCCCCCGGCGACAGTGTGGTCATGCTCGTGCTCGCAGGAACCGCCAGCATTTCGCCAGACCTCGGCTATGTAGTCCCCGCCGAGGAATGGGCGATACAGGACGTTCTGAATCTGAAGGATGGTCGGCGGTTGCGCACACCGCTGCTACCCATCACGGTCACGGCCAGAACCCCTTGGTCCTAACCACCCGTCGAGGCGATGTCAGCCTCGCGCGCGATTCCACCAATCCCGGATGACCGCCTCAGTCCGGGCCGCTACCTCGGGGCTTGGTTCAGCGGCGTTGGCCTTTACAACCAGGTCTCGAACACCGTCCAGAATACGTAAGACCTCCGCTTGACCGGTGTCCGTTGGCACCCTGACAATGATCTGCGTCCGTCCGGGAACATCCTGAACCTGGGCAGGCGGGCCTTGCTTCTGGACGAACTTCATGAACCAGGTACGCCACTGTTTGCTGACTTCACCCACGAGCGGAATCGTGACAACCAAGTTGCCTTCGCTCTGGACAACTTCGATGTCGGCACCGGTATCAATCTCAGCCATGGTTCTTATCCTGCCCGTCTCGTCCTGAGGCCGGGGCCTCGTTCTCCTTCTACAGTACGGCTTTGGACCGGATGCTTTGGCGTTCCACTGCGTTCCGCGGCTACCGGTGCCACAATCGCGGACGTGATCATCGAGTTCATGGACAACGACAAGGACTCCATCGCCTGGTTGGCTGATCACCCAGACGGGTACGTTCTGAACTGCGAGCGGCCACCACGACCCTCGTATCTGACCTTGCACCGAGCAACGTGCTGGACTATCAGCAGGACCTCGGGTAGTAACTGGACCGCGATCTATCAGAAGGTCTATGCAAATACGTTCGTATGCCGTACGGCGGGCCGGTCAGTTCCATGCGCGAGAAGTGGCGCGACAAGATCTCGCGCTGGCTCAAGCAGGAACTTCCTTACTATCAGGCCCACTTCATGAATATGGCAGAGACACCCAGCCTCGAACTCGTGGTTGCGACATGGAGACAGTCCGGCACCACGGGCCGGTCTTGAGGTGGGCCTCCGGCGTACCATGTCTTCTCAGTAGACCTTTGCTGACACTTGGCGGACGAGAGGGGATGCCATGCCGGACATCACCAGCTTGGCGCAGGATCTTGATGACCACTCCATGTGGTTCTTCGATGCCAAACCCGACGACGCCCCCAGATGGCACGAGATTGCCGAGCGACTTCGCGATCTGTCGAAGTATGGCGGGAGCCTTCCCGCGGATGACCCGCAGGTCCAGCGTTGGGATAGCGTTGAGCGCCTGATCGAGCCACCAGCGCAGCGGCCCTCCGTGTCGTACTTTGACCATGTTCACGAATGGTCAGCGGTCGCAGACGCGTCCACCAACGACGAGGCCCTCCGGGTGTTCATCACCTTGCACGCCGAGGACATGATTTCCTTTCTGCTTCGCCTGGGAGCTGATCGGGGAGATGTCTTAAGGAAGGCGAGGGCCGTAGACATCACTCCTGAGCGTTTCGACGAGATCGCCACAAGGCTAGAGGCCTAACAGGAGGTCGTGGGCTACAGGCGGTACTACTCGCACGAGAACCCGGACGGCAGCACGAGCGTCACAAACTACGGGCCTGGCCCTTCCCAGCTCTGGGGCAGAGGCTGCTATTTAGGGGTTGTCGCGCAGATTTCCGCTGACACGGCGCTGATATGGAGGGGGGCTACTACGGAACTCCAAGCAGCCCTCAGCCGTGAGAGGGCGCTCTCGATCCTCGGTCAGCTCGTGCGGGCGCTGAGGGAACTACGGCGGCGCGGAAGCCCTGGTCGCAGATCGTTTCTAAGCCCCTAGAAACGTCGGCGAGGGTGTCAGTACCGGGCTACTTGAGCCTCCCTATCCGTGCACACGCTTCAGTTCCGCGGGATACTGAAGCGGGTGCACGGCTCTGTACTTTCCTCGCAAGTCAACTGGGGTCGTGCACCCATATTCATCGGATGCTCGCGCCGTCACCTTGAGCACGAGGAGTGGTCACACCGTCCACGAACATCCCAAGCCAACTGGTAATAGAGTCGTTCTCAGCCGGCACCCGGGCCTGGTGGGCGAGGTAACGCAGACCCGGGTGCAGGTTCGCCAGAGCGCCGCCTACTTAATCCGCCCTGTCTCGCGTGCTTGATCCTTGTCGCCCCTACGAACCGGAAGCTCTTTGCAGCAACACTCCGGAACGCCGCAGGGAGTGACGCGGACACCTCGGTCGACGACACAACCGCACTCGGCGCATCTGATCTTCACGGCCGCCTCATTACTTCATCCCGAAGATCTGCAGAAACCGCCCAGTGGCGCCCATACTCTTGCTGTAGGTCTTCCGGCGTGCCAGGCGCTTGCCGTAGGCGCCAGGCCCTCGTGAGGCGGCGCGGGCGTTGTTGCTGAGGCGTGCGGCTTGGTAGAGGGTGGTGGTGAGGCTTCGCTTACGTGGCATCGGTGTCTTCCACTTGCTCGATCCCTTGCCAGTAGCGCACGCATTCTCCGATCTCACGGAAGAATCGCTGCTCGGCGTGTTTCAGTTCCTCGCCGTGCTTCAGTTCCTCGGTTGTGCCAGGACCAATGGGGCCGGTTGTGCCCATGGCGTCCCATGCATCGATCGCCTTGCGCAACCAGTCGATCGCGATCCACCGCTCATCCATGCCCGCAGTGAGCAGGTCCTTACGTCGCTGCGCCCAGCGCTCGTGCCGCTCCTGCCACCAGGCCTCGAACTGCCCCTCGTCGCTCACTTCAGCCTCCCTGTCTCGTTGCGCCCACTTCTCGACGTTCGACTGTCTCCACAGTAGGCATCGCCCCTTTTCGAGGCGAGCGGCCCCGTTTCCTTCGGGTGGCGGGGCTGTTGCGCGTCTGAGGTGAATTGCATGGCTGTAGACACGAAGGGTGATCGACGGGTCGGCATGGCCCAACCTGGCGCCGACGGTCACCGGGTCGAAGCCAGCGGCGATCGCTTGGGTAGCTGAGAAGTGGCGCAGCGCCTGAAGGTGAGTGTCGACGCCAGCCCTGTTGGCGACGCGTCTAGTGAACTTGGAAACCACTCCTGGACGAATCGGTTCAAGCCCGGCAGGTGAGCGTGAGAACAGAAATGCGTCTGGGACAAAGGTCAAGTCGAGTTCGTTTGCCAGTTTGTCGACCCCTTCGCGGTGCCGACGCAAGATCGCAAGTCCGAGATCGTCGATTCCGATCCTTCGTGCCCTATGTGTTTTTGTGGCTTTCTCGGACCAACCGCCGCCCACTACCTCATAGATCGACCGGGCGATGCGGATCGTCCCACTTTGCCAGTCGACATCGGACCACCTGAGGGCACACAGCTCGCCACGGCGGGCACCGGTGAGGGCGGCGAGGAGTAGCAACGCAGCGAGGGTCGGTTCGATCGACTCGGCCGCCTCGACGACGCGGCGGACCTCGTCAGGACTCGGGGCGACGACCTCCGCCGGATGCACCGTCGGTGGCGTTGCCTGCTTTGCGGCATTGCGATCGACGAGCTGCCACCGCTCGGCTTGATGCAACGCGGTACCGATGAACGTGTGAACATGACGGACTGTCATCGCCGCGTTGCCCTTCGCCGTGAGCTTGGCGTAGAGACGATCGAGGTCGCGCGCTGTGAGCCGACTGAGCTTGATTCTCCCGAGTTCGGGGCGCACAACGGTATCGGCAATCTGTCGGTACCCGCGAAGCGTTTCTGGGGAGCGACCTGTCGACTCCTTGTGATCGAGGAACAGGTCGAGCAGGTCGCTCACCGTCTCTGTCCCGGTCGCCGTGTTGCCCTTGTTCGCCTCGGCGATCATGTTCGCCAACTCGCGGTCGGCGAGCCGTGTACCAGCACCGGGCTTCGCGTTCTTGTCTCCCGTGTGAATCGTCTTCGACCGCTGGACTGGGTTGCCTTTAGCGTCGCGGCCTATGTAGACGCGCAGACGCCACACGCCCGGCGCTACTTCTGTCTTGGTTCCTTTCACGACGGCGATTGTAGTCGCATTGTAGTCCTACGTGGTGGACGCTTTCACAGATACTACCTCTGACCTGCACCCCCGGCAGGACTCGAACCTGCGACACGCGGTTTAGGAAACCGCTGCTCTGTCCCCTGAGCTACGGGGGCTAGCAACAGCTAGCCGGGCTGGTCCGTACTCTACGATCCATCGAGCACGCGTCGCAGATGTCGCGATGCCTGGATGGTGATGACCTGAGCCGGGAGGTTGAGGATGCCCGCGCGAAGTGCAGGTTTGCTGCTCTATCGCTTCAGTGCCGATCTGGTTCTCGAGGTGCTCGTTGTGCATCCCGGCGGTCCTTTTTGGGCCAACAAGGACGACGGTGCCTGGTCGATCGCCAAGGGCGAGTACGCGCTGGGCCAGGATCCCGAGGAGGCTGCGAATCGGGAGTTTTCCGAGGAACTGGGCCAGGAACCTCCCCCAGGACCGAGGATCGACCTCGGTGAGCTTCGCCAGCCCAGTGGGAAATGCATTCACGTCTGGGCGGTCGAGGGCGACCTCGACGTTGGGAGTGTCGTCAGCAACGAGTTCGAGATGGAATGGCCGCCGCACTCGGGCAGGATGGCTTCGTGGCCGGAGGTAGACCGGGCGGCATGGGCGTCGGTGGCGTCAGCCAGTCGCAAGCTCTCGAAGGCGCAGGTCGGCTTTCTGGACCGGCTCGTCACAAGACTGCGGGAAACCTCGGAGAGCAGTTTTTCACTGGGCAGCTGATTCCTTTTGGGTCACGCGACTCGCGAGCGCCATGCCGGCTGCAGATCGCGGCCGAGTGCAAGTCTCTGTTCGAGGGCGAAAGCGACCCGAATGAGAGTTGGCTCACTCCAAGCGGTGCCAACAAGGCAGAGCCCGACAGGAAGCCCCCCAGGCTTGCCGACCGGCAGGCTGATCGCCGGGTAGCCCGCCACTGCTGCCGCCTGGTAGCCCGCACGGTTGTGCGGGTCGCCGTTCACGTGGTCGATGCGCCAGGCCGGGCCCATTGTTGGAAAGGCGAGTAGCTCGACCCTCGCGCCTTGCAGGGCGGCGTCGATCCCGTCTTGGCGTGCCCTTCGCTGATTGCGGGCGCGGGCCTCCAGATAGGTGGGATCGTCGAGACCGCCGACCTCGCAGGCGGCAATCAGGATGTCCTGTCCGAAGAAGGCGAGCTCGTCAGCCTCATGGTCTCGATTAAAAGCCACGATCTCCTCGACTGTACGAGGCTGTCCCGCAGCGCTTGGCCTTGTCGCGAGGTAGGCTTCGACGCCGGCCTTGTATTCGTGCAGCATCACCGTCATCTCGTCACTGCTCTGGGCGATGGTTCCGGCCGTGACGACGTCGGCGGGATCGACCATCACGGCTCCCGCCCGTTGCGCGACCTGCAGAGCCGCCTCCACGAGCTTGTCGGCCTCCACGCTGTAACCGAAGTAGTGCCGGCGCGGGATGCCGATCCGTGTGCCGGACAGGCCGTCGTGGTGGCAGAAGACCGTGTAATCCTTGGGCAGGTCGCTCGGTCGGGTCATCGTGGCGGGATCGAGCAGGTCCCCGCCGGACCCGCAGCCGCCAAGGATCCCGAGGAGTGCCGCGGCCTCTGCGACACTCCTTGCGATCGGTCCCACCGTGTCCTGGCTCGACGAGACGGGGACGACTCCGGCCCGGCTCGTGAGGCCAACCGTGGGCTTGATCCCGACGACCCCGTTTAGAGCCGCCGGGCAGAGGATGGACCCGTCGGTCTCGGTACCGACGGCCAGAGGGGCGAGTCCGCCCGCCACACCAGCGGCCGATCCCGAGCTGGAACCTCCTGGCGACCGGTCCACGGCATGGGGGTTGAGGCACTGGCCACCTGTGGCGCTCCACCCGCTCGAGGAATGCTTGTCACGGAAATTGGCCCACTCGGAGAGGTTGGCTTTCCCGATTACGATCACGCCGGCCTCCCGCAGCCGCTTGACGACCGTAGCCTCGGTTCTGGGCGGGGACATGGCTAGGGCCAGCGAGCCTGCCGTCGTGCCCTCGGCGCCTGTGGTGTCGATGTTGTCCTTCACGAGCGTCGGAACGCCATGCAGCGGGCCGCGGACCCTGCCCTGACGGCGTTCAGCGTCCAGTATCTCTGCAGTCTCGATCCCGTTCGGGCACGTGGCCACGACCGCATGCAGCGCGGGACCTCGTGTGTCGACCGCCTCCAAACGCCGCAGCAAGGTCTCCACGATTTCCAGCGAAGTGACAGAACCCTGCTCGAGCAGGCCACGCATCTCGAAGACTGATTGGTAGCCGATCTCCGCCGTTGAGGGGCTGGGATCGGTCACTGGTTCAGTCTGTCCGACTCCGCGCGCGAACTGTGGGACCAGGGTGATTCAGCTGGACGCGACGACTGTGCTCAGACAGCCGAGACTGTGGCCACGAGCTCGACATCCGCCGGCACGACACTCTCGGCGCGAGCTCCGCGCGACCGGGGAATGACAACCATTGCCGAAACGGCACCGAGGATGGCGATCCCGCCCGCGACCCGCAGGCCGAGTGCCATCGCGGTCGTGAACGTCTCGTGGGCAGCCAGCAGGATCTCGCCCCCACGCAGACCGCCAATGCTCTTGCCGACAGCGTCGGCCGCGGCGATGGAGCCGGTGGCGACGTGGACGACGAAGGCCGGCGCGTGGTGAACCGCGAGCCTGGTGCTGAGACGGCTGCGATAGACCGCGGCTACGAGGCTGCCGACTATTGCGACACCGAGAGTTCCTCCCACTTCCCGGATCGTGTCATTGACAGCGCTACCCGCGCTCGCTTGGTGGGCGGGCACCGTCGTCATGATTGTCGAGCTCGCAGGAGCCATGACGAGCCCCATACCGGCTCCCATCAGCGCGACCGCGAACGCCAGGGCCGGATACCCCGTGGCGACGCGCGCAGTCGAAAGATCGAGCAGTCCGAGTCCCATGAGGGCGAGCCCCGCCGAGATGATGGTCCTGTTCCCGAGGTGCTTGGCCAGGACGGGCGAGAGCGGTGAGACCGCCCCCGCCGCGAACGCGAAGGGGAGGGCCCTGACTCCGGCCGAGAGCGGACTGTAGCCATGAACCAGTTGGAGGTACTGGGTGAAGACGAAGAGGCTCCCGAACAGCGCGAAGAAGGTCACGGTGACAGAGCCGGACGCCGCGGAGAAGGCCCTCGAGGAGAAGATCCGCAGATCTATGAGCGGGTGCTCGATGCGGAGCTCCCACCCGACGAAGATGGCGAGAGCCGCCAGGCCGCCAGCAGCTTCAGCGAGTGTTCCGAGCCCCGTCCAGCCGCGGGTCGGCGCTTCGATGATGGCGTCGACGATCGCGAGCAGGCCGCCGCCGACGACGTCGAGCGAGCGCCGGCCGGCTTCAGCCGTCTCGGGCACTACCCAAAGCACGCCGGCGAGTGCAACCGCGACGATCGGGACGTTCACGAGGAACACGCTGCCCCACCAGAAGTGTGCGAGGAGCAGGCCTCCTAGCGTCGGGCCGATGATGACGCCGACGCCCGTCACCGCCGACCACGCGGCGATGGCCTGCGCCCGCTCACGCGGAGGGAAGACGGCGTTCAGGATCGAGAGCGTCGCGGGCATGACGAACGCGGCCCCTAGGCCTGTCACGACCCGGTCGACGATCAGAACGCCGGCGCTCGGGGCAAAGGCGGCGGCCAGGCTACCCAGCGCGAAGACGCTGAGCCCGCCTATCAGGGAGAGGCGACGCCCGTAGCGGTCGCCCAGCGCCCCGGCGGGAATGAGCAACGCTGCGAAACACAACGTGTAGGCGTCGACGATCCACTGCAGCGAGCTCGTGCCGGCGTGCAGCACTTTCGCGAGAGTCGGGAGCGCCGTGTTCAGGACTGTGTTGTCGATGACCCCGGCCAGCAAGCTCAGGCAGAGCACGAGCAGTATCTGTCGACGCCGCGGATGGCCGTCTGGCCACCGTGGGCTCGCCGTGCCACCGGCCGGCTGAGGGTGCGTCGGTGGAGCAGAGGTGACCTTGACGTTCATGCGGCTTCTCCTTGTCTGAACTAACGGCCGTTGACTAACGATCGTTGACTTACGTTCGTAAGTATAGACGGATGAACTAACGGCTGTAGAGTAGGTGACGTGATGAATCTTCCAGCCGACCTGAACACCCAGGTCAGACGTGACCGACAGTCACCGGGGGGCACCCCCAAGCGGAAGCGCAATCCTCGCGGACAAGGGGCGCGCCTGACCGAGGACATCGTTTCCGGGGCTCTTTCGATTATCGACCGTGCAGGGACCGACGACGCGGTGACGCTTCGCGCAGTTGCCCGCGAGATCGGAATCGCGGCTCCGTCGATATACGCGCATTTCGAGGACCGCGCCGCGATCATGTTGGCGGTAGTCGCCCGGGTGTTCGACGAACTGACGGAGGCCATTGCAAAGGCGCGTCTCTCGACGTGCGACGATCCGGTCGAGCGCCTGGTCGTCGGCTGTGAGGCATACGTGGCGTTCGGTCTGCGCAACCCGTCGCGCTATCAGGTGCTCTTCTCCGAGCGGCGTCGCGACGGCAACGAGTCTTGGAGGGACTACTGCAAACCAGTCGCGTTCGGTCCGAACGCCGCACCCGTGCTCGAACTCGGTGCCGAGAGCTTCGCTCTCCTCGTCGACTCACTCGTAGAGTGCATCGCGACCGGCCGATCGGCGAGTACGGACGCGATGACCGACAGCACGGCAATCTGGGTTGCCCTGCACGGGACCGTCAGCCTCAAGTCTTCGGCTCCGGGCTTCCCTTGGCCCGAACCCGAGGACTTCGTCCGGCAGTTTGTGCTGCGCCTCGCTCGCATCAAACCGGAATCGCCGGCTTAGCGCTTCGCTCCAACCGCACCGGAGCCGCCTGGGCGGGGTGTCGCCCGCCTGATCGTTGGTTCGCGTACGGTTACGAGCCATGAGGACGTTGGAGCACGGATGAGCCCGGGTACCTCCGGCGACCGCAACCTGTTCGCACAGCGCCTCTTCAGGGACCTGCCGACGCGCTACGACCACCTGGCCGAATGGTTGTCGTTCGGGCAGAACTCCAGGTGGCGCAAGGCCATGGTCGACCACATAGTGCCTGGCTCGCCCCGTCGGGTGCTTGACGTGGCCTCAGGGACCGCGGGTGTCGCGCTTCAGCTCGCGGACCGTACGAGCGGACATGTCGTGGGTGTCGACCTCACCTTGGACATGTTGAAGATCGGGCAGCGCAACGTCGCGAAGGCGCACCGGGTGAGGCGCGTCCAACTCGTGAACGGCCGGGCCGAGGCGCTGCCGTTTCCCGATGCGGTGTTCGACGCGTTGACCTTCACATACTTGTTCCGGTATGTGGACGATCCCCGGGCGACCCTGAACGAGTTCGCCCGCGTGGTGCGACCTGGCGCCCTCGTGGCGAGTCTCGAGTTCATGCTGCCCCCGAAACGCTTCTGGCGCGCGTGCTGGTGGGCTTACACGCGGTTGGTTCTGCCGGTTGGAGGGCTCGCGACCGGAGGCACGCAGTGGTACCGGGTGGGACGTTTCCTGGGCCCGAGCATTTCGAGGCTCTACCGGGAGTACCCGGTTGCGTGGACCGTCGCCGCGTGGCAGCAGGCGGGATTCGAGGATGTCGGTGCGAGGGTCATGAGCCTGGGTGGGGGACTCGTGATGTGGGGCCGGCGGTCTGGTGGCTGACGAACCTGCGAGCGCCCCGGCCACTCGTGCGGACGCCGCGCCGGCTCGCGACGCGCAATCCCCGACTCCTGACTCCGTGGCACCTGCTTTCTACGGCGTTGGGACGGGCGGCTGGCGGGACTGGTGGATAGTTCTCCACCCGCCTTACACCGCCTGGCACCTGTCGTACATCGTCGTCGGGGCCTGCCTGGCCCCGTTCGTGAACACGACCCGCTTGGTGGCGACTCTCCTGGCCTTCTTCTTTGCCGTCGGGATCGCAGCTCATGCCCTCGACGAGCTGAATGGCCGGCCGCTGCGGACGCGGTTGGGTTCCGAGTACCTCGTCGCTGCGAGCGTGATCGGTCTCGGGGCGGCCGTTGGCCTCGGAGCGGTTGGTGTGACGAGGACAGGCTGGGTTCTCGTGCCGTTCATAGTGATCGGGCCGCTGATCGTGATCGCCTACAACGCCGAGCTCTTCGGCGGCGTCCTGCACAATGACGTCGGTTTTGCGGTCGGCTGGGGGGCCTTCCCGGTCCTGACCGCGTATGTCGCCCAGACCAAGACCTTAGCCTTGGCACCGATATTGGCGGCCCTGGGGGCATTCGCGCTTTCGGTGGCCCAGCGGCGCCTGAGCACGCCTGCCCGCGCCTTACGTCGCCGGACCGAGCGGGTCGAGGGAGCGGTCACGGCTTCCAGTGGCGAGGTGCAAACGATCGATCTGCGTTACCTGCTCGCCCCTCTCGAGGGCGCGCTACGGGCTCTCGTCTGGGCGACGATCCTGTTCGCGACCGCGCTCGCGGTGGCGCGTCTCACCTGATCACGGTGGCAGGCGTTGTCCTCGGTGTCCTGGGGGCGACTGCTGCCGTCGTTGTCCGGGCGGTCCCGTCAGTCGAGGAACCCCAACGGTGCGTACGGGGCATTGAGGACGCTCTTGGGGTCGACGCCCATGACGTCGGCCAGCACCGTCGCGTAGACACGCCGGAAGTCGGTCGTATGCCTGAGGTTGTTCGTGTCGTCCAGCTTCGTCAGGCTCGGTAGCTCCCCGTAGAAGCTACCCTTCACTGACGGGCCCACGACGATGACATTACTGGCCGAGCCGTGATCGGTGCCTCCACTCGCGTTCGACTCGGGACGGCGGCCGAACTCGCTGTAGATCACGATGACGGGGCTGAGCCCGCCCGAACCAGAGGCGAAGTCGCCCAGGAAGTTCTGGACGGCGGCGTCGAGCTGGGAGAGCAGTTTGCCTGTGTGTCCAGCTGGTCCATGTGGGTGTCGAAACTGCTGGACATGACCCCGTAGGCCTTGGTGGGCAGCCCTGCCTTGATGAGCTCGGCGACGACGTCGAGCTGGGTGCCGACGTCCCCGGGGTCGTTCTGGCTGACCGGGGCGGAGGGCTTTTGCGAGCGGAGCGCCGAAGCCGCCTTGGCGCCGACGGCGAGCAAGTTGCAGCCTGCCTGCGCGATATCGGCTGCGAGTGCAGGCTCGTGAGAGTAAACATGTTCGAGCTCAGAGTAAGCCCTGAGGAAATTCGGGTCTCCTCCCGGCATCTGGTCGCCCGGAGTCGTGGAGTCTGCCAGCGTCGACGCTTTCTGGCGCGTCCCGCTGAACACGAGCGGGACGTTCGTGCCCACTGACAGGGCGCGGGTCGGGTCCGAGCCGCTCGCGTCCAGCCAACGCCCGAGCCAACCGCTGGCCTTCTCGCCCGTCGGGTCCGCGGACTGCATGATCTCCATCGATTGGAAGTGGCTGAAGCTCGGGTTCGGATATCCGACGCCGAGGACGACAGCGACTTGCCCGGCGTCCCAAAGGCTCTTCAGGCCCACCAGTGCAGGGTGAAAGCCCAGCGCGACGTCGCCGACCTTGCCGAGCGGCAGAGCCTGATCGTGGGGGATGGCAATCTCGCGCCGCAGTGCCTGATAAGCCGAGCTCTCATAGGGGATGCCGGTGTTGAGACCGTCGTTGCCCCCGTACAAGGTGCAGAGGACCAGCGTTCGCTCCACTTTCGCGTTGCGCGAGGAGCTGACCGCGGTCGCGGCTTCAGCTGTCGGTGTTCTCTTCCCCGGTCCGGATCGGGCCAGTGGCCCAACTGGGCCGAGAGTTGCGTGCAACGCGCCTGCCGTACCGACGCCGAGGCTGCCGGAGAATGACTTCGCCATGACGGGGCTCCGATCAGTTGAGTAGGTATTCGGGAGAGACAAGGGCCATTACCAACAGCTCTTGCGCACTCCCATTGTCGGCTGTCTTCCAAAGTGCCCGGTAGGTTCGATCCGACCAGACGTCGATTGCGAGCAACTTCTTAACGGCGTCGACCTGAGCAGCGGGGTTGCCGTTGAGGTCCAGAATTTCGGTGAGGTCCGCGTACTGCGCAACGTTCCAGGCAAGAGAGAGCTGGTTGTTGCTCGCCGAGGTCGACAGCCAGTACTGGTTCTGGCCCCACCCGCCAACGTTCAGGGGGACGAAGAGCTGCTGGCCGAGCGCGGCCAACAGGTACACGAGCGTGCCCTCACTGAACGCAGCTGTTCTCAGGCCGAGCAGGCGGAGCGTTCCGACCAGGTACTCGACTGGCTGCTTCACGAGGCCGTTCAGGGCCCGCCTAGAGACGAAGTCGGGATGGTGCAGGATGGCTGTGAGGAGGTTGGTGACGTTGAGGTCCTTCTCGTAGCCGGGGGCGAGGTCGTCCACGACGGGATCCTCGGTCGTGACCGGGTAGGCCAGCCAGCTCCAGAGCCGGGCGGCGACCCACTTCGACGAGGCAGTCGTGTGCGTGACGATGTTGATGATGTCCTGGCCCTGCCACCGTCCCGTCTTGCCCAGGAACCGTTTTTCTCCGCCGTCGTGGTCGTAGACGTTGAAGAAGAAGTTGCCCGTCGTGTAGTCGAGGGTCCAGCCCGTGAAGGCGCGTGCGGACTGTCGCACGTCTTCCTCGGTGTAGTTGCCGACGCCCATCGTGAAGCGCTCCATGAGCTCCCGGGCGAAGTTCTCGTTCGGGTGAGCCTTGTGGTCGGTGCCCGTGTCGAGCCAGATCAGCATTGCCGGGTCTTGGGCGACGGCGAGGGTTAGCTCCTCGAATGAGCCGGGGCCCAACGTCCGGAAGAGCTCGTTCTGGCGGTACATGAGGTCGGCGTATCCGACCTTCTGGTATGAGGTGGGGAACTGCTCATGCAAGAGCAGGACGAGTTTCTCCCGTCGCGGCGTGTCGGTCACGATCATCCGGTCGATCCACCAGGTGGAAAGGGCGATGAACTCCTGGTAGTCGTCGTAGGAGAAACCCGGGACGTTCGCCTGCGCAAGAGGGGTGAGTTGCGGCAACGCCGAGAGCCGATCCGGCGTGGTCGGGCTCTGACAGCCCTGCCAACAGCTTGTCGGCGCTGGCCTCGTAGCCGATCTTCTCGGCCGCTTCGATCTCTGCTGGCGTTGCCCCGAACCCGGCTCGTCGGTACAGGTGTGCGAGTGCCCTCGTGGTGGAGCCCGTCGTCATTGGGGCACTATAACACTATTAGCGGTTGATTGACTACTCTTTGTGGTAGTCGCCGCGGAACTGAGGCCGCCACTGGGCGCGAAGGTTGTCAGGCGCCCCGCGTCACGATCGGCAGATCCGTCTGGCTTGCGTTTGACCAGACGTCGTCGATCAAGATTGGCGACGCGCCCCATCCCGACAGGAGGGAAGCCGCGGCGGCGGCCCTGAAGCCCGCACCGCAGTGCACCCAGACCGGCACCGTCGTCGGCACCTGCGCTCGGCTTGCGGCAAGTTCTGGGAGTGCCAGGTGACGCGCGCCGAGCAGGTGCCCGTCCTGCCACTCGTAATGGTGCCGGACGTCGAACACCCGAGGTGACGTCTCTTGGTCTGACCACGCCTCCGCAAGATCCGCGAAGGTTGCGACCGGATACTCGCCGAGCCGGCTGCTTGCCGCAAGATCCATGGCCGAGACGGTTCTGCCCCAAAGTGCCGAGCCCGAGAGGTCCTCGCGTCCGATGCGGGCGATCAGCCGGCGTGCCTCGGCGATCTCGTCCTCGTCCCCGGCGAGGAACACGAGGTCGGCCTCCCAGGGGACGATCCATCCCAGGTAGGTCGTCAGGTTCTCGCCAAGCTCGAGGTTCAAGGTCCCGGGTATGTGACCGGCGGCGTACTCCCGTCGCTGACGCAGGTCCACGACCCATCTGGTACCGCGGACCGCATCATCAAGGGCGCCCGCGACGAGCTCGGGAACGGGCTCGAAGGAAGGAATCACCGGACCCATGCGGTTCAGGGGGCCCATGTACCGGTAGTACGTAGGGATCGGAAGCGGGTCGCGGAGCAGCGCGACGACGAAATCGTCTTCCTCGAGCAGTGCGGCCGGGTTCTGCTCGAGCTCTTGACCAATCGTGGACTCCCCGGCAACTTCGCCATGCGCTGGCGTGGCTGAGCAAAAGCTGCCGAACCCGTGTGTCGGGAGGATCCTTGCGTGGCTGGGAAGACTGGTCAGAAGCAGCCGCGCCGAATGCCATTGCGAGTGGGCGAGCGTCTCAGCGAGACCGGAACCGAGTAGGTCGGTCCGGCCGGTCGCGTTGTGAAGCAGGGAGCCACCGGTGCATACGACCTGCTCTGCCAACGGCTCCTCGCGCTCATCGCCTGTGAGTCTGACCAGGTAGGCAAGGTGGTGAGCCGTGTGGCCAGCTGTCGCGATGGCGGTGATCGCGAGTCTGCCGACGACGAGCGTCTCGCCGTCGTCGAGGGCGCGGAACTCGCCGGCGAACGATACCGCCTCGCCGGCTGGGATTGCGTACGTCGCGCCCGTGGTTCCCGCAAGGGCCGGGCCACCGCTTACGTAGTCGTTGTGAATGTGCGTCTCCAGCACAGCCATGACGCTGACACCGAGTTGCTCCGCCGCTTGTAAGTAGGGTGATGGGTCCCGCTGCGGATCGACCACCACGCCGACCTCGCCGTCGCTCAGGAGATAGCTCCGGTCGCCGAGGCCACGAGCCTCAAAGGTCACGGTCGTCAGGGCACCGGCGCTTCGGGTGGCAGCGTTGCCCATCCAGACACAGTATTGCCGAGGTGCGAGCGATCGGATCATGCCTGTGTGAGTCTGCTGGAGCCGCGCAACGGTAAGGTTCGGGCTTCATGGACCAGCCTCAGGCAGTGGAACAGATCGGGCCGGACGACGCCGCGCGGCTGCTTTCCGAAGGCGCCGCGATGATCGACGTTCGCGATTCGGAGGAGTGGAAGGTAGGGAGGGCACCCGAAGCGGTCCACATCCCCCTCAGCGAGCTGGCCATGCGGTTCGACGAATTGCCCGCCGATCGCAAGCTCATCATGGTCTGCCGGTCGGGCGGCCGCTCGGGCACGACCGCGGCAGCCCTGGTCGAGAGGGGATTGCCTGCCCTCAACCTCGCCGGCGGGATGCAGGCATGGAAGGCGGCGTCGTTTCCCGTTGTCGCGGACGACGGGGTTCCCGGCGAAGTCGCCTGAGCACTGCTCGCGAGGGCGGCTAGCCGCCGAACAGAATGAGCCACTCCTCGGCGCTGCAGGGGGCAAGGACCGGGTTCTTGCGTTTGGTCTCGGCCAGGGAAGCCGACCCATCGGGCGAGTAGAGGTGGCCGGGGTACACGACCGTGTCGTCGGGAAGCTTCGCCAGGCGGTTGACCAAGCTGTCGTACATCGCGTCGGGGTCGCTACCGGGGAGATCGGTGCGCCCGCAGCCCTCGAGAAAGAGCGTGTCGCCCGCAACCAGGCGGCCGTCCACGAGGAAGCACTGGCTTCCCCGAGTGTGGCCCGGAGTGTGCAGGAGACGGATCTTGATCTCACCGACCTTGATGACATCGTCGCCTTCGTGGGACACGAAGCTTGCGCGTCCGACCCCGGTGGTGCGCTCGATCCACGGGATCTCGTCCTCGTGGGCGTGAACAGGAACATCCAGCCGTTCGAGGAGCTCGGCGAGGCCCGCGATCTCCCAGCCGAACAGGTCGCCGCCCACGTGGTCGGCGTGGTAGTGGGTGGCCAGCACGCCGGTGAGCTGCATTCTATCGGACGCGAGGACGTCGACGAGTTCGCCCGGCGCGTACGCCGGATCGACGGCGACTGCTTCACCACTCGCACGGTCCCCGATCAGATACGCGAGATTCACCATTTGGCGGGCCAGGGAATCGTTGCTCGCGATGTCGCGGCCCGCCAGCAGCTGGCGGAAGTAAAGGCGGTCCTCGGTCACGCTAGATGGGGTGCGGGCGACCAGTCGGCCAACTTGACGAGGCGCAGGTCGTTCGAGAAGACCTCCACGATCGGAAGGCGAAGGCCGATGCGTCGCTGGAGGCGTTCGACGGCAAGCTCCTGGTCCCAAAGAACGAGGGTCACGGCCACACCGCCCTCACCGGCTCGAGCTGTTCGGCCTGACCGGTGCAGGTAGGCCTTGTGGTCCTCGGGCGGGTCGTAGTGCACGACGACATCGACTCCGTCGATGTCCAGACCTCGAGCCGCGACGTCCGTCGCGACAAGGGCAGGGAGCTTCCCGCTGGTGAAGTCCTCGAGCGCCTTTTCTCGCGCTGCCTGCCTGAGGTCACCGTGAATGGCGGCGGCGCGCACGCCTTCACGGCGAAGGTCGTCAACAAGCCGGTCGGCGCCACGTTTGGTACGACAGAAACACAAGGCCTTCGTCGAGCCTGCGACTATGGCGGCGCATACCTTCGCCTTGTCGAGCTGGTGCACCTTCAAGAAACGATGCTCCATCTCCTCGACGGTGACCTGTTTCGCCTGCACGTGGTGCAGGACGGGATCCCGGAGGTGCCGGCGCACGACCTGGTCGACCGCCGAGTCCAGAGTCGCCGAGAACAGCAGCGTCTGGCGTTCGACGGGCATCAGCCTGAGCAGCCATTCGACCTGTGGCAGGAACCCCATGTCCGCCATGCGGTCCGCCTCGTCGACGACGAGCGTGGAGACCTTGTCGAGGCGGACCGCCTTGCGATCCGCCAGGTCGATGAGTCGGCCAGGAGTCGCAACGACGATGTCCGACCCTTTCGCGAGCTGGCGGACCTGGCGATCGAGATCGGTGCCCCCGTAGACAGCGAGCACCCGCCGGGCGACGCTCTTTGCGAGACTTTCGAGCACGTCGGCGACTTGAACCGCGAGCTCGCGCGTCGGCACGAGGACGAGAGACGTCGGCGCACACGGTCCCGCGCGAGGAGTTCGCATGAGCATCGGCAAGCCGAAGGCGAGTGTCTTGCCCGAGCCGGTCTTCGCCTTGCCACATACGTCACGACCGGCCAACGCGTCTTTGATAGTGAGTTCTTGAACGGGAAAGGGGCGCCTGATGCCCTGAGCCTCCAGCGCCTCTACCAGTTCGGGCGCAACACCGAGACCCGCGAACGTGATCTCGACTTCCGTATCCGTCGTCATGCACTTCCTTGCTGTCTGTGACAAGGCTACTGGGGATAACGAGCGCGTCAGGTTCATCGCCGGTAGCGCGATCATGTGAGCATGACAACTCTGGTCAAGGGTGACGCGGCGCCTCCGTTCTCCCTGCCCGATCAAGACGGCGCCAGCGTTTCCCTGGGGGACTACGCGGGCCGGCGGGTCCTCGTCTACTTCTATCCCGCTGATGACACCCCCGGTTGCACCAAGGAGGCCTGTCAGTTCAGCGATCTCGTCGACGAGTATGCGACGTTGGATGTTGAAGTACTGGGCATTTCGCCCGACGGGGGCTCCCAGCATCAGAGGTTCCGCGCGAAGTACGGGCTCAGGATCAGATTGTTGAGCGACCCTGAGCACGAGGTAATGACGCTCTACGGCGCCTACGGTCCCAAGACCCCGTACGGGCGCCCGAGTGTCGGGACCATCCGATCGACGTTTCTCATTGGTGAAGACGGGAGGATCGAGCGGGCCTGGTACAACGTGCGCGCCGACGGTCATGCCGCCAAGGTCCTGGCGGCTCTGACGGGCTGAATGGCGTCAGGCCTGCGTTCTGTCGCGGACCCGGGTCCGCGACAGGAGGGCCGTCGGGTCGGGAAGGCAACGAGCATTGCGGCAGCAGTACCGGTAGTGAGCGAGGCGGGCCCACCGCCTGCCACCAGACCCCGTGCCGCGATGACCGTACAGGAAAACCCGCGTCACCCACGGCGTCGCCGAGCGTCCATGCTGGGCTCCAGTGATCCACTCCCGGGCGCTCGAGACCGCCGGTCGGGTCGAGCGACCGCTCGGCGACCTGGGCAGCGCAGAACGAGCGCCCGATCCAGCGCTTCGCGCGCGTGGAGGTGGCTTCGCCCATCGAGCAGAGGACGGCGGCGATGCCGACGAGTCCGTGGCCCGTGGCGATTGTGCGGTTGCGCACTTGATATAGATCGTCTCGGTGATCGGCCAGGAACGAGTGGATCGTGCCCTCCTCGACGAGGCCCCGGCGGAAGGCCGCGGCGTCGAGGAGTTGACGATCTGAAGCGGATTTCCCCTGCATGCGCGTATTCTTCTATGTGGAAGAAGAAATCGCGCTCGCCCGCGGGCGACGAGTGCGAGCAGCGCCGTCAAGCAGGCGAAGATCGCCAAGGCTGCTCCCACGGCCAGGGAGTGCCGACGAGGTCCAGGGCCCTCCAGGCTTAGCCGGTTTCTCGTTGCCAGTCCCCAGAACAACAGCACCAGGGAGCCAACTCCCGAGAGCCCGGCGAGGGTGAACAGTACGCCAGCACGACCGACGCGGGCCTACGGCGGAGCTGAATGGCAGCCGCCCCATGCTCAGACGAACCGCCGAGGACAGCGAGAAAGATGCGAAGGGCCACGACCGCGACCCCGAGGGCCAACCTCGTCGATCGGCTTGTTGCCTCCTGTGACGAGGAGGCGCTGCCCGCACTGGAGGACCACTGCACCGTCAACACTCTACGAGCCGTCCTGTGCGTCGGATGGGAGCACTGCGGGCGGAGTCGTGCCTTGGCCTCGAGGCTCTCGTGGCGGTCAGGAGGTCGATATCATCGAGCGTGAGTTGGTCGCGCAGATGGACAACGGTTGTGAATCAGGAGGAATCCACATTACTGAGGAGATACGTAGCATTCTCGCCAAGTACGCGCGGCTGGTCGTCGACGTTGCTGACCTGAACGACGAGGACGACCTCTTTCGTTTGGGTATGACGTCCCACGCCAGCGTGAGCGTGATGCTTGCACTTGAAGACGCCTTCGGTGTGGAGTTTCCTGAGCACATGCTGAGAAAGGGCACTTTCGAGTCAATCGACTCGATCCGGCGGACATTGACCGAGTTGCTGGCAACCAAGGCAGGGACGTGAGGCAGGCCTCGGCGTCAACAGAACCGGCCGGGTTAACCGGTGGAGGAACCTTCGTTCCACACCTTTACATCGCGAGGGCTGGCATCTGGCACGACCTTTTCGAGAACCTGGGAGGTGAGTAGCTTCAAGAGTTCCGAACGCCCTTCGAGGCTGAAGATGGAGTGGTCCATCGACTTGATGACCTCGATACGACAGCTTCTTGAGCGTTCGAGTATCCGTATGGTCCTTCGGGACTGCTTTGCGAACAGCGACAACTCGGACTCGGAGAAGATCACAAGCAGCTCAGCGCCCCTTCGGGCAAGGGTCCCGAGTGCTTCATCGGGCACGTGATACATCCGCAACTTGCGAAGCATCCACCACCCCGCGGCCGGCATGTACAACTGCAACCGCTTGAGCACCCACGTCGCCAGGGCCGGCGCGTTGGGCGCGCTCAGACGCGCTATTCGATCGGCTGTGAGCAGACGTCGAGCCAGAGAGTTGAGTGGTCGAACAGCTTGTCGGCGCGAGTCTCCGGCACCGCTCCCGGTCACCTCAGGCGGGATGAGAGGCCACCCCGGGTTGACCATCCATACCCGACGTGAGTTCAGCTCTAGTGCACCTTGCGACCCGTGGTAGGCCCCCGAGCAGAGTCCTACGAGCACGACCCCGGCGGGATCTTCCGGAGCTATGAAGCGCGCAGCGTCAATCGCATCTTCGATGCCTTCCGCTGGGTAAACAACATCCGGTCGGTGGCCCGGTCGCGTCGGACTGTCACCGAGACCACCGAGATCGAGGCGCAGCACGCGTACGCCTTGTGCAGCCCAGCTTCGCGCCATATTCACCCACAGACGAGCCGGCCCTGAGTGTGGGAGAACTCCGCCATTTAGGAACACGACTGCTGGCATCGGAGCGACCTCAGCGTCCTGCGGTTCGGTAACAATCCCGAAAAGGCTCGCGGCTCCAATTCGCACGGTCCGCTCGATCACGCTGCGCCCGGTAGTCGTCGGAGCGACAGTCGCAATCGGCCAGGACTTCGGTTGAGCGCAGGCCGCAGTCGGAACGGTTGCACCGTCGAGTGCGCGTGCCAGCCAGGACACCATGTCGACGATCACTTGTTCCGGCAGGACTGCAGCGCCGGGTTCAACGTCTATGAACTGACCCTGATTTGCTGCCTTGCCGCACTCAACGTTCAAGAACGAGAGGCTCTTTAGAAGGTTCTCGTCAGAAGGTCGGTCCGGTCGTGTGAGCAGCAGCAACCGCCGTGCCAATACGCCGGCAGAGTTGTCCAAGCGGAGCACACGGATCGCTTCGGCGAGGTCTCTTGGCAACAGCAGGCCAGGAATCTCAAGGCTCTCTGGTGAGGCCGGATCTCCTCTCGCACCGGCGCCTATCACAGCGGCGAGCATGCGCTGTTCTCGTAAGAACCCACGCCCGGTTGCACAAGGATCCCATAGCACGAGTGCCTCGATGTCGTTGTCCGCGGCAACGTTCGCGGCGAGGGTCGCCCCGAGTCGGAGACCAATCAGTCCGACGCGAGAGACTCCCGTTTGCCGCACAAATTCGATTGCTGTGCCGATGTCCGACAGCCACGTGCCGACGCCGACCAGTTCAGCCGGATCCCCGGCCGAGTCACCCGTACCCGTGTAGTCGAATTGGAGCGTCGCCACGCCTTTGGCTGCCAGTTGCTCGGCCAGACATCGGTAGGCACGGTGCGCCGAAAGTGCCTCCAGCCCGATCGGCCGACAGAGCACGACTCCGGCGCTCGCCTTCTCTGGGAGATGGAGCCAGCCGAACAGCGGTCGGTCATTCGGCCCGAACCAGATCGGGATTGCGTTCAAGCCTTCACTTTCTCCGACGTCCTTCGCGGTCGCCACCCTGGCTTCATCCTCTCCGCGTACGACCCCCTAAGGGCATACTTGGTGTCAATCCTACGGAAATGCCTGAGGCTGCCGCGGAGACCCATTATGACTCAGGCGGGCCTCTCTGGCGGATCGGGCTGGAGGCAGCGTGAGGTTTACGGCCAGAGGAGGGAGCGTACTGCTGGTGGCCAGGCATCGGGGTCAAGCCCATGCGTGTGCAGCAGTGCGAGGGTGACCCGTTCGGCGCCGAAGCCGACGCAAGCCGTGTGTGCAACATCGCCGTTCGCGGACTCGATCCCGAACGCGATCCCGAAATGGTCCAGGTGATAGTTGGACGACGCGAGTGCTCTGGGCTGAGCGTCCTGAATGGCGCAGACGATCTCGCACTTGAGCGTCTCGGCACGTTGGTTCCGAGCGAGCAACCTTCCAGCTCGCCCGAAGAAGGGGTCGTTCGCGACGACCACGTCGACGGTGAGGCCAAGCACCGACAGCAGATCGACGGACCGTTCCAGCCAGAGATCGCGATGGGCGACGGCACCCTCGGGGTCACCCAGGTACACGAACTCGTGCATGCGGAACGCTTGCATCCTGGCAGGATCGACGCTCGGTTCGTGACGGAAACAGTGGCCGAAGACTTCGAATCGGCGACCGCCGGCGGGAAGACGCCCCGAACACAAGGGATAGAGGGCATGGCACGCCGCCGAGCAAAGGGCCACGTCAGACGGCGTGAGCATCTCGACCCAGTTTTTTCCATGCCCGAGTCGTTCGAGGAGCTGTGCGTGCAGGTCGTCGTCGCCCACGAAGACGCTCACCGAGCCCAATAGGTCGGGAAACGAGCGGAGATAGCCGCTCCGCTCGAGGAGGACTCGCGGAAGTACCGCCGGGAGATGGAGAACCGAGGCATTCTGGTCAGCACCGGCCGAGCTGACGAGATTTTCGATTCCCCGAACCACCCGCTCGAACTTTCCCGACCGGAGGTAGAGACCGTCGACACCGGTGTCGACCAGCAGGCCGCTCGCGAGCAGCTCCGATCTGAAGTCTGCGGTCACCGCTTGTCTCCGAGCGCGAAGACGACAGCGGCGACGAGGCTTCCTTCGTGGCTCAGGCTCACAGCGAAGTCGCTGAGGCAAGCTCGTTTGGCAAGCTCAGCGGCGTAGCCGCTGAGTCGCAGCGTGCACCGCCCGCGCTCGTCCTGGCGAACCTCGATCGAGCGCCATCCAGGCAGCCGGTCGCTCGGCTCTAGTGCCTTCATTGTTGCCTCTTTCGCGGCAAGACGGGCAGCGAGTTGACGGGCGCGCACGTCCCCCTCACCTGTTGCACAGGCAACCTCATGGTCTGTGAACACACGACTGAGATAGCGGTCACCGAAGTGCTCCGTTGCCGATCGCACCTCCTCGACGGCGACAAGATCGACGCCGACCGCGAACCTGGGCTGACCTCCACCCCGTGTGTCGCCTGCTCGGTGCTGGCTCGCGTTGTTCATAGCGCGGCGCGCAGCGCCTGATCGATGTCATCGATGAGGTCGTCGACGTGTTCGATGCCGATCGAAAGCCTGATCGTTTCCGGTGCCACACCCACCATGGCCAGTGCCTCAGGGGACAGTTGTCGGTGTGTCGTTGACGCGGGGTGAGCGACAAGCGATTTCGCGTCGCCCATGTTTACGAGCCGTTTGAAGAGCTTGACCGAGTCGAAGAAGCGGATTCCGGCGTCGTACCCTCCAACGACGCCGAAGGTGATGATCGAGGGGCAATGGCCTTTGAGGTAGCGTTGCCCGAGGTCGTAGTACGGGAAGGCGCGGTCTCCGAGGTAGCTCAGCCACGCGACGCGCGGGTCCGCAGCCAGGTATTGCGCTACAGCCCTCGTGTTCGATTCGTGGCGCTCGAGCCGTACGGCAAGCGTCTCGAGGCCCTGCAGGAGGAGGAAGGCACCTAGGGGAGAGAGCGTTGATCCACTGTTGCGGAGGCAGACGGTGCGACACCGCACGACGTACGGGGCCTCGGGGAATTGCTCTGCGTAGACCACTCCGTGGAAAGCCGGTTCAGGCCTGTTGAACAAGGGGAACTTGTCGGGGTGTTCGGCCCACGGAAAATGGCCCGCGTCGACGATCACGCCGCCGAGCGTGGTGCCGTGGCCACCGACGAATTTCGTCAAGGAGTGAATGACCACATCAGCGCCGTGTTCGATCGGCTTCAGGTACATGGGCGTTGCAATCGTGTTGTCGACGATCAGCGGAACGCCGTGATGATGAGCGAGCTTGCTGGCGGCCTCCAGATCGACAACATTGAGTGCCGGATTGCCGACGGACTCGCAGAAGACTGCCTTGGTGTTCTCGTCTATCAGGGGCTCAAGGCACTCCGGTCGGTCACCGTCCGCGAAGCGGACCTCGATGCCTTGCCTCGGCAGGACATGGGCGAAAAGGGTGTAGGTGGACCCGTACAGCTGCGGTGTAGTCACGATGTTGTCGTTTACCGAAGCCAGGTTCAGGATCGAATAGTTGACTGCTGCCGCCCCAGAGCTCAGTGTCAGCGCTCCCGTGCCGCCCTCCAGTGCCGCGAGACGCCTTTCCAGTACGTCATTCGTCGGGTTGTTGAGCCTGTTGTAATGAAAACCGGGGATCTCGAGGTCGAACACGGCTCCTGCATGCGCCGCGTCGTCGAACTCATGAGCGATTGTCTGGTAGATGGGCACCGCGACCGCATGGGTTGTCTCATGTGCGTACCCACCGTGGATCGCTATCGTCTCATCATGCACGGGGTCGCCTCCTGTGTTGGATCAGCCTAAGCCAGTTGGCATACAGCCTCGTGCCTGACTGCTGCCAGGTATTGACGAGACGCTCCGCGACGGGTTCGAAAGGAAACTCGCTCATGAGATCCCGATCATTAGGCCGGGCGATCACCTTAGCTTCGAAGCTCTCCAGCAGCCGGCGACTTTCGCCATCGAAATAGCCGACGGGCATTGCCGGGACGGCGCTGCGTTCGCCTCGAAGGAACCGCTGGACGTCCCGCCTGTACTCTCGCAAGAGACTCGTCGTCGAGTACTCGGGATGGCCCTGGACGAGGACGAAAGTGCACGTACCCCTGTTCTTGGCGGCAACTGTCCACGTCATTTCTGGCGACTCGATCAGATTGGCATACCCGGCCGCCTCAAGGAGGGCCGACGGCAGGTCATTCAGACGCGAATGTGGCATGTGCACCACGGTGCCGAGCCCCTCGGTTAGCGGATGGTCTGTTCTGATCGCTTGGACGAACACGCCCGAACACTTGACGGAAAGCCGGTGCCGTTCGATGCCGTCAAACAGGAGCGCGGCCGCATGGGCGGCGAGACAGGAGAGCAACGCGGACGCCGTAGCGCTCTCGGCCCAAAGTACGAGCTCAGTCAGGGTTTCCCAGTAGGATTCCATTCTGAGATCGTCGGTAAGCGGCTCGGTTCCTGTGACAATAAGGCCGTCTGGGCGCTGGTCGTATACCAGTTCAACCGGGCGGTAATCTTGGGCAATGCGCTGTTCGATCGGAGTACTTCGAGCCAGACCTGGAAGCCAGTACCGGAGACAGTGCACCGCAGTGTCTCCTAGTTCGTGGGCCGCGTTATCCAACAGGCCGATGAACTGTCGCTCGGTCTCCTCGAAGGCAGAGTCTGGCATGTTGTTGACGAAGGCGATCTCAATGGTCGAATCGTGTAGGTCTCGCCCGCGTCCAGGTGCGAGTTCATCCCATTCCGCAACAGGGGTGTTGTCGTTGGGTGAGACCTTAGGAAGCAAAATCGGACACGCTCCAATAACCACGCTAACTGGTCGCCTGCCTTGTCATTTTAGGCAGCGGTTCCATCTCTCCGGTCCTTGCGCCAAGGCCTTGCCTTGACAGTCGCGTCCTCGAATCGTCGACAACCGCTCTACTCGTCATCCCGTGTGATCCGCTGTGCTGCCATGGGCTCGCGGAGGGTTGGTTGGCCCGCACAAGCCCCAATAGCTAGTCGAAGCATGGAAGAGACGCCCTCTCGTGACGGTCCTTGCCTCACGGGTGCTACGCAGATTCTGGAAGGAAAGCAGCCTTCCGAAGGCCCCGGTCAGGGTTAGCTCGCTTGCAGTTGCTCGGTACCCGAAACATGAGAGTTGACATGGAGCGTCGGTCGGGAAACAGCGCGAGCAGGTGTTGGTTTCCGGGCGCGGAACACGTGTCGAACCAGTGGGCGTCGGTCTCGCGGTCAAAATGCTCCACGGCAGCTAGAAAAACTTCGACTCCGGGACCGAACCTTGCGAAAGCCTCGTCATAGGCAGTGCGATAGGCAAACACGCCCTCACGGGCGCGGATGCAGCAGATCATGGCAATTGGCGTACTGTCTCCCTCGAGGGAAACGAACCACATGCGGCCGTCATCGAGGTGGCGATCGCACACGACCTCGAAGAACGTGGTAGTAGCCGCTTGACGCCGGAAAGCAAGACCGCCAGGCCGGTGACCCTTCCATCCCGACGCCTCCAGCCGCAAGAACGCGTCAACGGCGGCGCTGTCCGTCCTTACGCGCAAGCGCGGGCACGTCCCGAGGGCAGCGCCTAGTTGACGGTGGTGCTGGCGTATCGTGCGCTGCCGGTTCTTCCCGATGGACCGCAACCAGTAGCAGTCGTTATCTCCAACCTGACGGCGAAGGAAGCCCCTTTCCCAGACATCGAACTCGATGAGGGGGTTCTTCGTGCCGACGGAGACATCTCTCAGCAGCTGGGCGGTTGGGCCGTCGTGCTCTACCCATTCCATGACGACCAGGCTCGCCCCCTGCCGTTCTGCCTCCCCTCGGATGGCCGCCATCAGACACGCCAGGGCTTCGTGTCCTCCCTCGGCAGTGACAAGTGGTGTGCCGAGCGTGACGGCTGTAGGGGACGCCCTTGTTAGCAGGGCAGAGTGCTTGTCGTCACAAGCGTTGTCGCTTTGGTCGGCATTGACAGCCACTATTGGCACGAACGCTTGGACGGTACCCCTGTGCTCAGCCAGAACCAACATCGTCCTTGGCGACTCGTCGAGGTATTCGAGCGCCGGCAGCAGCCAGTCTGGCTCGAAGAAGGGATTTGGCTCGAGCGAAGAGGCGCCGCACTCAGACCACCGCGCCAGGTCCATTCTCGTGAGCTCGCTCGGCGCGACGATCCGGGCTCGCATAGAACCACTGTAATCCTGTCATGACCACGGGATTTTCAAGACAGTCGGTGAAGGATGCTGAGGGTGACGTCCTAGGGTCCCTGTAAATCGAACCAGCCTGAGCTTCTATGTCGTTAGCGCCAACCAGCGACAAGGAGGCTCAGGCCAATGAGGAGAGTACCGCCGTCCCTGTCCGTTCGCGAGGACCTCGATCGCCTGCTGCGAGGCGGCGTCGACGAGGGGAGCAACATCGTCTCAGCTCTCGTGGACACCGTCACGAGGCTCGTCGTTCAGGAGCTGCTCGAGGCCGAGCAGGCCGACTATCTGGGCGGCCGCGGCCGCTACGAGCGCCGGGGGATCGACCAACGCGGATCGAGGAACGGCTACGAGTCGCGCATCCTGAGCGCCGAAGGTGCGATCAAGGTCCGGGTCCCCCAGGTGCGTGACACCGAGGAGCCCTACCGTTCGAGCCTCAAGAGCTTTCTGGACGGCAACTCCGACGTGCTCGATCGCCTTGTCACCGAGATGTACGCCCGGGGCCTTTCGACACGAGACGTCGAGGACGCCTTCAAAGACGCCACAGGCGAGCTGCTCATCTCCAAGTCCGCGGTCTCCGAGATCACCGACCAGCTGTGGGAGGACTACCAGGCCTTCGTCGCCCGGGACTTGTCCGAGATCTCCGTCGAGTACCTGTTCAGCGACGCCGTCTTCGAGTCGCTCCGCCGCCAGGGGGCCAAAGAGGCCCTCCTTGTGGCGTGGTGCATCGACTCGGAGGGCAGGAAGCACCTCTTGCACCTGGCCGTCGGCAACAAGGAGTCCGAGGCCGCCTGGACGGGATTCTTCCGGAACCTGATCGAGCGGGGCATGCGCCTTCCCACCACGGTCACCACCGACGGGGCGCCGGGGATGATCAGGGCCGTCGAGGTCGTGTTCCCAACTTCGGTGCGCATCCGCTGCTGGTTCCACCGCTTGTCCAACATCAGGTCCAAACTCCCCGACGACGAAGCCGCAGAGGTCATGGCCCACATCTACGCGGTCAGGGACGCCCCCACCTTGGATGCCGCCCGAGCAGCCGCCGACCGCTTCGAGAACACCTATAGACGCCAGTTCCCCGCCGCGGTGGCGTGCTTCGCCGACGACCGCGAGGCGCTGCTGGCCATACATCGGGTTCCGGTGCGCCATCGCATCAGGGTGAGGACCACCAACCTCGCCGAGCGCAGCTTCGAAGAGGAGCGCCGGCGCACCAAGATCATCCCCAGGCTCATGAGCGAGAAGGCGACGATGAAGCTCGCCTTCGCAACCATGATCCGCTCGGCAGAGCGCTGGTGCCGGGTCTCGATCAACGACATCGAACGCCACCAGCTCAAGCTGCTCCGTTCCGAGCTCCGGCACGACCCACCACCTGCCGAGGATCAGACAACCCGCCGAAGGAGAACAACAGAGCGCGCCGCGGCATGAAGCTCGGTGACTGGACGATTTACAGGACGCTCAGGACTTGACCGATGCTGATCACGCGCGCCGCTGAGGACGGCTCTGCTGGGTTTGGCTCTTTGTTCCACGCCACAAGTGCGGGGAACCAGCTCCGCCTGTTTGAGAGCCGCGGTTATCGCGGCCAGAGGGCAAAGTTGCCACTCGCAGGTCGCGGTCTCCGTTGCAGGCAGAACTGATCCGGTCAAGGTGTTCCTCGTCACAGAGTGTCTGAGTCATTCGACGACTCGATCTTGAGGACAACTTGGGAGACGATGACAGCGAGCTGTAGCTGACGACAGGCCGCTTGTTCTTCACCAGCTGGAGGTGACTCGATCGACGACCTGGGCCACCTGCCTTCTGTCGCCCTCGCTCGCTGCCAGCTTGAGGACACAGCGCTAGTGTTGTCAGCTCTGCGGTGGTGGCTGGGCATCGAACTCATCACTGCCAGCATCTCTGGTCCTGGTCCAATGTGACGCGCGCAAACCGCCGGCGCTCTCCCAGGTCCTCAGGACGTTGCGTTCCTGACATGATTCTGGTAAAGCCTTGCTGTGCCACCGGTGACCGTCGACCGCCGGCAACCCTTGCTCGTTGTGGGGCACGGCCATCGCTCGGCGCCTCCGATGCAGATCGTAGAGGCCGCGTCAGAGCTCTGCGACATCCTGTGGCTTCTCGACGAGAACTCCCCCGACACCGTCTTCACCAGCCGCTTGCTCAGGAAAGTCGGGACTGTGGTGAACCTTGTCGGCCTGTCACCGGAGGAGGCTGCCTCGTTGCTGCGGTCATATTCCCCCGATGGGGTGGTGGCCTATCGCGACGAGGACATCATGCCTCTTTCGCTCATAGCCGCAGAACTGGGACTTGAGTACCGCGCGCCTGAGGTCGCCAGGCGCCTCGTGGACAAGTTCTTGCAGCGAGATGCGCTCCGCAAGGGGGGACTGCCTTCGCCGTCTTGCTGGTTGGTCCCCGCCGACCGGAGCCCGGTCGCGATCGAATCGTTTGCCGCGGAGGTGCAATACCCTGCGGTCCTCAAACCCCGGATCGGAAACGGCGGTCAATACACGATGCCGGTCGCTGACGCGGCCGATCTTCTCCGTTCGATCGCCATGCTCCCGCCCGAGGCTGGCGGCGAGACGGGCATGTTCGTCGAGCAGTACATCCCAAGTCTCGCGACAGCGCCGGACGAGCGATTCGGCAGTTACGTGTCGGTGGAGAGCCTGGTAGCCGGCGGTGAGATCAGCCATCTCGCGGTGACGGGGCGGTTTCCCCTGGCCGAGCCGTTCCGGGAGACGGGCTTCTTCATCCCCGCTGACCTTCCCCAGGCTCAGCTTGCGGAAGTGCTCGCAGTCACCACCGCGGCGTTGCACGCGCTCGCTGTGAAGACAGGTGACTGCCATACTGAGCTGAAGTTGACACCGGACGGTCCCCGCGTGCTCGAGGTGAACGGCAGGCTCGGTGGCGGGATACCCGAGATGCTCTTGCAGGCGAGCGGCGTGTCGGTCTTCGAGCTCTCGATGCGCATCGCCCTCGGCGAGCCAGTCGTCGTGGACGGCCTCGCCCCGTGCTCCAGGGTCGGCTGGCGCTTCTTGTTCCAGCCTCCGACCTCTGCCCACCGCGTCGTCACCATCGACGGCCTCGACCGGCTGGCCGAGCTCCCGGGCGTCAACGAGATCTATGTGAACAGGTCGCCTGGCGATAGCGTCGACTGGCGCGAGGGGACTCGCCATTACGTCTACTCGGTCTTCGGGGTGTCCGCGGATTACGATGAACTCCTGGAGATCAACCGTTTTCTCCATGAGGAAGTGTCGATCGTCTACGAGTGACGCGGCCCGAGCGCGGACCTAGCCACCCTTGCGGGTCAGCTCGAGCGAGTGGCTGAGCCCATGATCCTCTCGATGCACTGCTGCGCGTCGACAAAGGCCCGCAGGCGGCTCTTCGGCGAGGGGACGTAGTGGGTGAAATAGCGCACGCCCTCGGTGAGCGAGCCGAACAGCCAGATTCTTCGCGCCGGCTGCCCGTAGGCGTCGGTCGGGTGAAACTCCTCGTTGAGAGCAACGCTTCCCACCTCTGTCGTGCCGTAGCAGAGGGGCTGGAGCCTTCCGTCGTGCCAGAGGTTCGTCAGCAAGGAGGAACTCGAGCGCGTGACCGTCGGGTTCTCGAGGTGTCCGTGGATGAGCCAATTCACCTTCTCGGAGTACGTGTGCTCCAGGTGCCTCGAGCCCAGCAAGAATCCCTCGGCCCCCATGGGCTCGACCCACGGCGAGGGCCCGAAGGGGACCGTGACGACGTCGGCGTCGATGAGAGCGAGGAGTTGCTTGGAACGGATCGCCGGTGGGCCGGCCACGATGCGGTTGACCCTCGTCTTGATGTTGTCGCGAAAGTCGAGGTAGGAGTCGAGTGTGAGGCCCCTGAACTCGATCACCGTGCGCATGAGGTCCCGCAGGTGACGGAGCACCTCGTAGGCGGACTTCACCGGGCCTGAGCCCCCGCGGAGAGACTCACGGAGATCGGCGTCGACCAGCGAGTAGATCTGCGACTCGTAGTCCTTGGAGGAGACGTAGTCGCTACGGGGGCCGAAGAAATGCACCCAGGGGTCGAAATCGCCGTAGCGGCCGGCGAAGCCGTTGACCACGGTCCCATACGACCCGTCGCGCCACGCCCGGCCCAGCTGACTTATCACTTCCTCGCTGGCGGCTTGTCCCTTTGCGAGCAGGGCCGACTGGGCGAAGTACCTGATCTGCATCTCTGTGAGGACGAGGGGCAGAACTGAGGAGCGAAAGTCGATCTGGCGCCTGGGCCTCCCCGTCGCCTGACCTCCCTGAATCTCCCCGATCGCCTCTTTGGTGCAGACGACGGCTTGGAACTCGTCGCTCTCGTCGACGGTCGCCACCGCCTTCGAGCAGTAGGGGAACCCGCTCCGGGAGAAGAGTCGAAGCGTCGGTTCGTCCCCCGAGCCGACATAGCGCAGCCGGTCGCCGGACTCGACGAACGAGCCGCCTCTTCCAAGAGTGAGGGCGATGACGACGTCGGTTGCCACGAGCCCCATGCCCTCGACTCCGACCGTGGCCCCGCGTGGGATCGCCTTCGCGTAGCGATCAACCGGGTAAGGCCGCGGTATCAGTGCTGGGCTCGCCTGCGGCTCGACGTTGTCGGTGTGTCCAGAAGTCAAGATGACGTGGTCGACGTCGAGGTACTCCCCGTTCGCCAGCAGGACGCGTTCGTGCTCGCCGCGGTTCACGATGCTTACCGCCGCGACGTGGTGGTGGACGATCTCCACCTTCGCGGGCGCCGATGCCACGAGCGTCGCATAGAACCACTGCAGGTACTCGCCCATGAGCCGCCGCGGAAGATAGTCGTCGCCGGTTATCTCGCGGCCCGCGGCGTCGACTCGACAGGTGTCGCCCACCCAGCGGTAGCCGGCTGCCGTGACCCACTCGTACAATCCGACGGCGTAGCGGGGAGATGGGCCTTCGTCCTGCCAGGGATAGAGCGATATCTGGCCACAAGGTGTGTTGAGGATCAGATAGTCGGGCTGGTCGACCGCGTAGACACCCGATCCCGGCGTGCCCGGCTCGACGACATGAACGCGCACAGATCCCCACTGTGAGCGCGAACCTGTCACGATGCGCTCGAGGAAGCTAAGCCCCCACGAACCCAGCCCGATGACGGCAATCTCCATCAGAAGATCCTGGTCGGCCAAGAGGCCATCACGCGAGATTACTACGGTGTTGCAACCCTCCCGAACGGGGACGGCCTGAAGCTCACCCTGACATGGTGTCGCCGAATTGTCACTCAGAGCAGTCGGCCGGGACCTTCGCCAGCCCCGTGGCGCACGGTTTGCGCAGGGTTAGGATCAGCCTCATGCCTCCCGAGAAGCTGCACTGGTCTCACCTCTACACCGAAGTCGTTACCTCCGGTCTATGTACAGGGTGTTCGGCCTGCGTGGTCGTGTGCCCATACGACGTGCTTGGCTACAACGACCAGGACGGGGTGTACCGCCCGTTCCACGTCGCGGAGATGGGCGGGACGGACAACTGCACCCACGGCGAGAAGGGCTGCACCCTCTGCACGCGAGCCTGCCCGCGGTTCCGGTCCTGGGAGCCTGAGATCGACGCCTTCCTCTTCGGGCGCGAACGCGAGGTGGATGAGCTGTACGGCATCGCACAGGACGTGATCCTTGCCCGGACTACCGACCCTGAGCTGCTGGCGGCCGGCCAGGACGGCGGTCTTGTCTCGGCGCTCTTGATTTGGGCGCTCGAGCACGACGTGATCGATGCCGCGCTGGTCTCGGTTCTTGAGGGGGATGGGTCCACCTGGAAGGCGGTGCCGGGAGTCGCCCGCAACAGGGATGAGGTGATCGCGGCGGCAGGTTCGCGCTACACCTATTCGGCCAATCCGAGCGCGTACGCCGCGGCGACCGAGGCAGGCGCAGAGCGCATCGCACTTGTCGGAATGGGCTGCCAGGCCTCGGCCCCGGCGGTCATGTCGGCGCGCAAGGCGGGCAAGGTGGCGAGGCGCTTCGTGCTGACGGTAGGCCTCTTGTGCTCGAAGTCCTTCGACGACGCCATCTTCCCCGAGCTGTTCGAGGCCCGTTACGGCTTGGCCCGTGAGGACATCGTGAAGATGAACATCAAGGGCGTCTTCCAGGTGTGGACTCGCGACGGCGTGCTGCACGAGGTCCCGTTGAAAGAGGCGTATCCCTGGACGCGGGAAGGTTGCAACAACTGTCCCGACTTCGCCGCCGAGCACGCGGACCTCTCAACGGGGGGCATTGGCGCTTTCCCCGACTGGACGCTCACGATGGTCCGCACCGACCGAGGCCGGGAGCTGATCTCGGCGATGCACGCAGCCGGAGCCATCGAGGTGCGTTCCGCTTTCGACGACGACCCCGGCGCGGTGGCGCTGCTCCGCAAGCTCTCGCGTGTGAGCCGCCGCCGGTGGCCGGAGGACGGGGAACAGGCGCCGAGGCGTATCCCGGTCGCAAGCGCCTGAGGCGAAACCCCGAACGGACCTACGCCCCCAACTCGCGGGCCCGCGCGAGCACTGTGTCGAACATGTCCGCGGTCAAAAGACCGGTAAAGACGTTGCGTTGGCTCGGGTGGTAAGAGCAGAGCAACGTGCGGGGACGTGCTATCTGTGGGTTGCCTTGAGCACCTGAGGGACGCCCTTGATGCGGTGCCAGTGGCAGTTCGAGCCCGTGAGCGAAACGCACCCGCTTCGCCTTTGCGGCGCCCGCAACATCAGGCAGGCGCCACAGCGCCTCGTAGGCGAAAGCGCCGAGAGCGAGCAGCACGCGGGCACCCGAAAGCGCTCGCAGCTCCGAGGAGAGGTAACGGGCGCACGTGTTGCGCTCGAGTGGGGTCGGCTTGTTGGCGGGCGGGGCGCAGCGCACCGCGGCGGTGACCCAGGCCCCGGACAATTCAAGGCCGTCGTTGATCGACCGACTGCGCGCCTGGTTGGCGTAGCCAGCGCGATGAAGAGCTGCGTACAGGAAGTCGCCGGCGCGGTCCCCCGTGAACATCCGGCCGGTTCGGTTCCCGCCGTGGGCCGCCGGGGCCAGGCCGACGATCACGAGCCGCGCCTGCGGGTCGCCGAAGCCCGGCAGAGGTCGCTCCCAGTATCTTTCCGTGCAATGCGAAACCGGTGGGTTGGACGCCGCGGTGTGGCGCCAGGCGACGAGCCTCGGGCAGAGGGAGCAATTCGCCACCTCGCGACCGATTTGCTCCAGGCGTCCCGCGGTCGATCGCACGGGCCAAAGGCTACGGTGTCGGGCGTGCCGCCAACTCGCCCCAAACCGCCCCGCCCAACCGTGGTGTGCTTCGTCCGCCACGGGACGACGGCGACGACCGGCAAGGTGCTGCCGGGCCGGGCCCGGGGCCTGCACCTGTCCGACAAGGGCTGGGATGAGGCGGAAAAGGCCGGCGAGGCCGTTGCCGGCATGTCCGTCTCGGCCGTGTACGCATCGCCCCTCGAGCGGGCGAGAGAGACGGCCTCGGCCATCTCCCAGCGTGTGGGCAGGCCGGTCGTTGTCGAACGTGGGCTCATCGAGTGCGACTTCGGGAGCTGGACCGGCGAGCCGTTGGCCCAGTTGCGCAAGCTCCCCGAGTGGCAAGCGGTCCAGCGCGTGCCCTCGAGTTTTCGCTTCCCCGGTGGAGAGTCGTTTGCAGAGCTCCAGGCCCGCTTGGCCGACACCGTCGGGAGGCTCTGCAGAGCTGCATCCTGGCGACGTCGTCGTAGCGGTGTCGCATGCGGACTGCATCAAGGTTGCGCTAGCTAACGCCCTCGGCGTGCCGCTCGATCTCTTCCAGCGGATCGTCGTCGCCCCTTGTTCGATCAGTACGGTCGTGTACGGCTCCGAGGGGCCGGCTGTCTTGGCCATGGGCGCGACCGGCGCGCCGTCGACGGCCTGCCTTCAACTCAGGAGAGGTCGAGGTGACTGAGGATTTCGAGCTTGCGAACCCCGACCGGGTGACGATCGGGACAGTCGGCCCCGTGGGCGAGCGCGCGTTCCTGCTCCAGGTGCGTGAGGGCCCTATCTTGAAGACGCTCAAAGTCGAAAAGGCCCAGGTCTCCGCGCTGGCGCGCTTTCTCGGCAGGATGCTCGCTGCGCTCGAGCGCCCCGGGGAGCTGCCGTCGGGCGAAGAGCTTGCTCTCGAGCCCTTCGGGGAACCGGATTTCGTGGTCCGCTCGCTCGGTGTCAGTTACGACGACGACCTCGACCGCATCATCCTCGTCGCGGACGAGATTGACCGGACCGAAGCCGAGACTGAGGTCGAATCACTGTTCGATATCGCGGAGGATTCCGAGCCGGAGGCCGAGACGGGCGAGAGCGTGCGGCTTGCGATGACCCGGGAACAGGCGGCTGCGCTGGCCATTCGCGGGACGGAGCTCGTCGAGGCGGGCCGGCCCCCTTGCCCGCTCTGCGGGTACCCGCTCGACCCGAGAGGCCACGTGTGCCCGAGGACGAACGGCCACCGCCCGCCGCTGACCTGAGCGGGCCCGCCTGGCTCGAGCTTCTCGCCGAAGGGGAGCTCGAAGTCCTAGGCAGGCTGCCGTGGAGCTCGAACTACTCGTTCCTCGCGGCGGTCCGGCTCCGGGGCATCGATCGAGCGCGCCGTCTACAAGCCGGGGCGCGGCGAACGCCCCCTGTGGGACTACCCGGGTGGTCTGTTCCGACGTGAGGTCGCCGCCTACGAGCTTTCCGCCGCGCTCGGCCTCGGCATCGTGCCCGAGACGGTGCTGCGGAAGAAGGGGCCTCACGGCCAGGGATCGGTGCAGCGCTTCATCGACGCCGACTTCACCGAGCACTATTTCACGTTGTTGAACGAGGCCTCCCACCATGCCCAGTTGCGCCGGGTAGCGGCCTTCGATCTCCTCGCCAACAACGGCGACCGCAAGGGCGGCCATCTCATAATCGACCAGGAGAGACGGATCTGGGGGATCGACCACGGCCTGTGCTTCCACGCGGACGCAAAGCTCAGGACCGTGATGTGGGATTTCGCCGGGGAGGAATTGCCGGTCGACGTGCTGGCGGGCTGTGAGCTGGTGGTCGAGCGGGTCCCGGACCCGGTGGCGGCTTTGCTGGGCCAAGACGAGTGCGGGGCGCTCAGACGCAGAGCCGCGGGTCTGCTTCGAAAGCCCCTCTTTCCTGCCCCACGCGACGATTACCGGGCCTATCCCTGGCCTCTCGTCTGAGTCAGTATCGCCAAGTCGCCTGAAAAGCCATCGATGGAGGTACTCAGCGGGCCCGGAGCGACTGCGGTGGCGCGACTTGATCCTCAGGGAAGAGACGTAGCGCGGTATCTGCCGGTTTTGCGCGGGACCGACGCCGGGCCGGCGACGCTCGCATGAGACGGCGCCGCGCGTACAGATCGGCGTCAGCGACGGCAAGGAGCTCCGCCGACCGCGGCGCAGCCCGTCGACAGGTAGCTCGCAGTTCCCCAGCTGAACGACGGGGCACCGAGGCGCAGCGCACGGGCGATGAGCACCGCCGCGTCCTCTGGCGATGTGTCAGGCAGAACCAGGCCGAACTCGTCGCCACCGAGGCGGTAGATGCCGTCCATGCTCCGCAGAGCTTTTCTCAAGGTGTCGACGAGGAGCACGAGCTGGCGGTCACCAGCGGCGTGGCCTGCTGTGTCGTTGACGGCCTTGAGGCCGTCGAGGTCGATGGCGACGACGCTCAGGTCGAGCTCGGCACGAGCGCAGCGAGCCAATTCGCGGTCTAGGTCACGTTCGAAGGCGCGCCGGTTGGAGCAGCCGGTCAACGGGTCGCTGAACGCCGCTCGCTGGAGCTCGTCGGTGGCCCCGCGACAGGCGTTGATCATGGTGAGGTCGATCAGTCGGGTGATCGCCCGCTGTCCAGGCTCGACGGTGACCAGACCCCGGAGCTGGACGAGCTGCTCGACGACGAGAACCGGTGATCCAACGCGGGCTCCCCAGCGCGTCGCCGCGGCAGCAAGCGTGCGCCTGCGTTCGATCGGGACGGCCGGGCTGGTGGCGTCGGGCGGGAGAGTGACTTCCTCTTGGCCTGTCGCGTCCGGGCTCGTGCCCTTGGCTGGTCCAGGATCCCCGCTCGGCAGGCCCACAAGCCCGAACAGCTTCGACGGCCCTCCAGCAGCCGCCCCGAGCGCGCGAAGCAACAGCTCACGCTCATCGGCGCCTGCTCGACCCGAAGCACACCGGCGAGCCTGGCACCTTTGCCACCATGCCTCCGCCAGCGCTTCGATCGTGGGGGCTTTGGGCATCATGTTGGTCAACTCTTGGGCTGATCGCTTGACGAGCCGAACCTACCATCGGGGCGCTCCGCCGCCGCGGATGCCGCCCCGGCCACGTTCGCGGTGGCAGCGGGATCGTCAGGCGCTGTCTGACCAGCTGGCAAGCTTGTAGGGAAAGGGAGGAGGCGCGCTATGTCCGCCGATTCACCGGAACCTGTCGAGTCCGACGTGACCGTTTCCTCGCCGAACCTTCCGACGGTTTCGATCATCCTTCCGGTCCTGAACGAGGAGTCCCAGCTCGAGCGCTGCATGACCTCGGTGGCCCAGCAGAGCTACCCCGCGGTCATTGAGGTGGTCGTTGCCGATGGCGGCTCCACGGACGACACCAGATCAGTGGTGTCCAAGTTCGCGAAGGTGCGTGTCGTCGACAACCCGAGACGCATCCGCCCCGCCGGCCTGAACGCCGCCATTGCGGCAGCTTCAGGCGAAATCATCGTCCGGGTCGACGCCCGCACCGCGCTGGCGCCCGACTACGTCGCGTGCTGTGTCTCGGCGCTCGAGCGGTCGGGAGCGGCCATCGTCGGCGGGCAGATGCGCTACGAGGCTCATGACGCACGCCAGCGCGGCATCGTGGCGGCCATGACCTCCCGCCTCGGAGCCGGGCCTGCCGCCTTCCGTCGAGAAGGTGGAGAGCCGCGCTACGTCGACACCGTCTACTTGGGGGCTTTCCGGGCGAGCATGATCCGCGAGATGGGCTGCTACGACGAGTGGTCAGGAGGCAACGAAGACGCCGAGCTCGCTTGGCGGGCTCAGGACTTCGGCGGCGTCTACCTCGATCCGTCGATCAAGTCCTACTACCTCGGCCGCGACGGTCTGGGACCGCTCGCGCGCCAGTTCTACCGGTACGGGCACAACCGCGCCCGGACAATCCGCAAGCACCCGGGCTCTCTCTCGTGGCGCCAGCTTGCCGTACCGGCGCTCTTCATCGGTCTAGCGAGCCCGTGGCGTCGGCCGGTGCTGGCTAGCTACGTGGCGATCGTCCTCGGACGAGGAGCCCTTGAGCTCACCCGCGATCCGCCGGCTGTGCCGACGCTGCTTGCAGCTTTTCCCACGATGCACATGGCTTGGGGGCTGGGTTTTGTGAGCGGCATCGTCAAGAAGTTCGGCGCGCAGGATGACGCTCGGGTGACAGGCTGAGAAGCCTCACAGGGTGGCGACAGGCGATTGCTCTTTCACGTCGCCGGGTCGCCTGCACGCATTCCCTTGCTGTCGGGCGGAGGCCACGGCCGCGAGCATGCCCGACATTGGGCATGAGTTCCTTGGTAACCGTCGTCTCAATCTGTGGGCGGCACTGTGTGAGCCCGACACCCCATCGAAAGGACGCACATACCGAGGTCTGTGGCGATCACGACTAACGCCGCCACAAGGGGTTGCGGAGACGGCATGACCTGTCAGCTTGAATAGAACCTGAGGCGACAACAGCGGCTCTGAACAGGGCCGGTCCAGATCAGTGCAAGCACGGTGAGGGACTTTATCCGTGGACACGGGTCGTCTTGGCCTTCCTCACCTTGCGCTTCCGACGGTCAGGATCACGGTCCGGATCGGCTGGTCGAGTGGCGCTCCGAGGCGGAGGAACCTTCGAGCGCGCCGCCCTATCGTTCAACACACGTGTCCCCGCCGCCGATACATAGTTACGGGACCCCGACTAAGAATGCCGTACTGTTGCTCCTGTAAAGGACATGGGGATGGCTGCAGCTCACGAGAGAGACCCAGGGGCGGTCGCGGTGGCAACTTCTGAGACAGCTGGGAACTCGAACGAGCCCCTCGTTGGAGTCAGGCGGGCGATCGCCCGCGGCGGCGCCTGGTTTGCTGTTGCCTGGTTGGTGACCAACGCCTGTGGTGCCCTCAACACCATCCTCCTTGTGAGGTCGATGAACCACTCCCAGTACGGAGTGTTCGTCATGGCTGCCTCCACGCTTGCGATCGTTTGCTCAGTCGCTAGCTTCGGATTGTCTCAGGCGCTCGTTCAGCTGTCTCCGAGGGTCGGCAGCAATGGTGCCCAGGTGCTTCTGCGCTACACGCTGTTCGTGAGTGTAGGCATCGCCGCGGTGGTCGCGATACTCACTGGGATTGCCTGCCTTGTACTAGGCGCTGACCATTACCAGACCTTCGCCGTGACTCTCGCAATCATGATCCCGATCGCTGTCGTCTCGCCAGTTATGAGCTCGCTCTCCGGTTACCTCCAGTCAATGCAGCAACCCAAGCGACTCGCCAGGGCTTTGCTCGTTACGCCTATTGTCCTTAGCGCTGCCGTCGTCGCTCTGTGCATGACCACGCACCCGGCAGCGACATGGATTGCGGCAGTACGGACGGCAGCAACGCTCATCACGCTCGGTTTCCTCATCCTTGCAGTTGCTCGGGCAGGCGGGCTCAGGAGGTTGAGACAGGCGGTAAGCCGCGACAATGGTGTCAGTCTCGGAAGAGTAATCACGCTTGGGAGTTCGCTGTTGGGCGGGACCTTGAGCGCTATTCTGCTGGCCCAAGTAGATGTACTCTTCTTGGGCTTTGCTCGAGGGCGTGAGAGCGCGGCCTTCTATGGGCCCGCATCCCAGCTTGCCGATAACGCCCTCACGATGGTGGCGATAGTTGGCACCTTCTACCTACCAACGATTGCCACCGTCCTCACGAGGAAGGATTTTCTCCAGGCAGGAGATCTGTACCGCTGGGCGTCCCGATGGTCGTTCGTTCTAATTGCTCCTGTGATGGCGGTGATGCTCACGTGCCCGGGTTCTGTTCTCACACTGCTTTTCGGTGCTGATTACGATCGAATGGCAACGCCTGTTCGCATTCTGGCGGTTGGCGTTTTCGTGAACGTCCTGTTCGGTTTCAACGGGATAACCGTAGACAGCCTCAACAAGGTCAAGCTCATCATTGGTCGCCAGGTGACCTCGGCCATGTTCAACGTGGCTGCTTGTGCAGCGCTCATTCCGCGCTTCGGCGCGACGGGAGCCGCTCTTGCAACCTCTTCGACGTTGTTGCTTATGAACTTGATTGCGAGTTTCTTGCTGTTGCGGCAAACACGGATCGCGCCCTGCAACCCCAAGCTCTTGGCCGTCGCGTTTGGCCTCGCTGTCTCGGTCGCCTTCGGACTTGCAGTGCACGACGTCCAGATGGAGAACGTGCTGCGGATCGCGCTCGTCGGGCTTTTCACTTTGCTGCTGTGCACTACGGTTAGCTATCTCCTCTCCACTGCATCGGAGAGGCGAGCCATCAAAAGCGCGGTTCGCAGCCGCATGACGAAACTGTCTTTCCACCGCCTGCCGCCTCCACCCGCGTAGTGTGGAAGAAGGATGATCAGATCGAAGCGGACAATAGACGCCTCTTCAGAAATGAGCGGGGTTTGACGCTCGCGGTTAACCCCCGGTTGAGCCGGCCGGCGCAGCGGAATACCCGGATGCGGTAGCACTTGAAGCTCCGTGGCCCGAAACCGACGGCCTTCGAGCGCTAGAGTCCGACTGGCTCCTGCCGATGCTCTCCGAAGGAGTCAAAAGGCCTCGACTCAGTGCTTGTGACACCCGGCCAACCTCCTACCAGCGGCTGTAGGCTGCCTCATTATGCGAGTCTTGCGGTCAGTGGTCCGACCCGTCGTCGCTACCAGCGTCATCCACTGGCGCGCCAGGCGAGATTTGCGCGTCACACGTCAGGCCGGAATTGGACGGGAGGCGCGACAGGCGGACAGACTGGTCGCGCCGGAAGTGGTGAGCGAAGGTCCGCTTGTCAGCGTGCTTGTCCCGTTGTGGAATTTCCGTTCGTACGTCCGGGAATGCTTCGAGTCGATTGTCTCGCAGTCCTACACCTCGCTCGAGGTCGTGGCCATTGATGACGGAACGACTGATGGCACTTACGACATCGCCAGAACGTTCGCCACTCAGGACCAACGCATCCATCTTAACCGCAACGAGGTAAACCTCGGTGCATTCAGAAATTCGCTCCGCTGCCTCGAGCTCGCGTCTGGCCCCATCGTGACCTTCGTTTACGCCGATGACGTTTTGCACCGAGAGGCTGTTGCGCGACTGGTCGAGGGACTCTTGAGTTCTCCTGAGGTCGTCCTGAGCTTTGCCCACTTCGACCTGATCGGAAATGATGGGACCCTGCTCTCGGACAGGGCCGAAACCATTGATAGGTGGCCTTCGGGGACTCCTCTTTCTGGAATCGCGCTCGGCGACGGCATGCTGCGGCGCTGTCGTAACTGGATCGGCTCGCCAACTGCGGTTGCTTTCCGAAAATCAGCCCTTGCCGATCCCACTCAGCTTTCAGGTTCTGAGCCCGGTCGTCAGCCCAACTATGACATTTTGTGGTGGATAAGGATCTTGAGTTGCGGCAAGGCCGTCTACAACGCCGAGACGCTCAGCCACACGCGCGAGCACGCGGCGTCAACGACTCAATCGCTGGGGGCTCAAGTAAAGCTGCTCGATGCCTGGCACGACGTTCTCGTCCACGCACGAACTCTGGGCTTTCTTGCGGACGATGAAGTCGAGCAGGAGGCGTGGGCGTCCTACCTGATGCGGATGCCTTTGACACTGAGGCGGTGGCAAGCGCTGCGAGGGGTCGTACGCTTCGCGCCCGCACTCGTTTATGATGCTCTCAGTGCTTGCCGCAAATTGGACGCGATCGGCCGGAGAATGGCCTCGCAACCTGGTGGCTGTGGAAGGATGACGGCGAAGCAGTGATGATGGAACGTCATCGGAGAGGTGTCGCGGTATGCTCAAGAGCGAGCACGTCTCGCCACGTGTGCGAAACCACGCGGAATCCAGAGACATTCAGCGTCCTGCGGTAGGTTCGTTTCCGTGAGCAAGGACGGGCGCTGGGACCTCGCGGTGTTGGGAGGCGCTCCCACGTTCGAGCGACCGCGGTCGACCTCGAATCTTGTTCGGCCGGATATCGACTTGTTTCTCGCCTATTCCAGGCTCTTTTTCGACGCGAAGAGATACTCCAATACCGGTCCCGTGAGTACTCTCATGGAGTCGCGGCTCGCGGAGTTTCATGGTGTGGAACGTTGCGTGTCGTTCGCGAGCGGGTTTTGGGGTCTTGTTCTCGCGATGAAGGCTCTTGCCATTCCGAAGAAGGGCGAGGTTGTGATGCCGTCCCTCACCTATCGGCGTCTCGCAGACGCTGCATATTGGGCTGGCCTGACGTCCAATTTCTGTGAGGTCGATCCAATGACGCTCGCACCTACGCCTTCCACTGTCAGAGCGTGCACGAACGCAGATACCGCACTGATTGTCGCGACTCACCCCATCGTAAACTGCTGCGACGCGGTGGGATTGTCTGAACTTGCCCTTGAGCTAGGCATACCGATCCTTTTCGATTCGGTCGAATCCGTGTACGAGACCATAGGAGGTCAGCGGACAGGGTCGTTCGGCAACGCAGAGCTCTATTCCCTTCACGCGAGCAAGCTGCTCAACGGATTCGAAGGCGGATATGTGACCTCCAACGACGCCCACCTTGCTGACGAGCTAGCACTGGCGCGTGGATTCGGTTTCAAGGGGCAGGACAATGTCGTCACCTTTGGTGTGAACGCCAAGTTGAACGAAATCCACGCTGCGATGGCTCTTGCCTCGCTCGATGACGTACACGACCAGATCAACCGTAATCGTGCCCGGTATTATGCTTATAAGAGGCGGATTGCGGCAATCAACGGTTTACGGCTGCTTGAGTTCGACGAAACCGAGTGCTCGGGTTTCAAGAATATCGTTGTTGAAGTGCAACCTGGGTGGCCAATACCGCGGGACCAGACGATCGTTATTCTAAATGCAGAGAACGTGTTAGCCAGGGCATATTATTCGCCTCCGCTACATACGATGAGGACGTCGTATGTAGTACGTCATGGCGACCTCTCTCTCACCGAGGACCTAGCCGGGAGATTCATGAACCTCCCGTCCGGGCATCACGTGAGCCTCGAAGACATCGACCTGATTGTCGATCTGCTGGCCCTAATTGAACGGGACGCCGCCGGCATTGTCGACGCTCTTGGGGGACAGTCATGAGGAACGGTCGACCGAGAACCCCGGCTCTGCTCGGAGGTACGAGGGCGTTTGCCGTAGATGTCCCGGTCGGACAGATGTACTTTCCGTCGTGGCAGCGCTACGAGGAAGCCCTTCGGGGTATCTTCGAACGCGAGTGGTACACGAATCACGGACCTTTGGCACGCGAGGCCGAGGCACGACTGGCAGAGGTTCTTGGAGTCCGGCACGCGGTGTGTACAACGAACGCCACGATCGGGTTGACGATAGCCGCGACAGCATTGGAGTTGTCAGGTCGGATAATCACGCCGGCATTCTCCTTCGTGGCAACGGCGCAGGCGCTGACGTGGTCTGGCTTGGAGCCGGTCTTCTGTGATGTGAGCCTGACGACGCACCATATGACGGTCGAGACGGCGACCGCGGTACTCGACGAGTCAGTGACCGCGATCCATCCCGTGAACATCTGGGGCGGGACGTGCAAACCCGCCGACTTCGAGAGGTTTGGCGCTCAGAACAGTCTTGTCGTTTACTTCGACTCCGCCCAGGCCTTCGGTTGTCGTGTCGGCGACCGAATGGTGGGAACGTTCGGTGAGCTCGAGGTGTTCTCCTTTCATGCCACGAAGATCCTCGGCACGGCAGAGGGGGGGTGCATCGCGACGCAAAACGACGACCTCGCGGAGCGCCTGCGAAACATTCGCAGCAGCTACGGGACCCGAGCCAAAGTCCCCGTTTCGGTGACCACCAACGGGAGGTTCTCCGAGGCACAAGCCGCGCTTTGCCTTCTCTCTCTCGACGAGCTCGAGGGGCGCCGGACCCATAATCAGATGATCCGCGCGGTCTACCACTCGGGACTGGCGGGTATCGAAGGCCTTCGTCTTGTAGATCCGCCGGACGTCGATGTCTCCAACGAGCAGTACGCGGTCATCGAAATCAACGAAGAACTGTTCGGTCTCAGCCGTGACGCCCTACTACGAATCTTGAAAGCGGAAGGTGTGAATGCACGCAGGTACTTCTTTCCTGGCGTGCATCACACACTGCCTTACGATGCGATGGGTCTGACTCCCATTCTGCCTAACACGGAGCTGCTCTGCCAGCGAGTGCTCCAGCTCCCTGTTGGTGCACTCGTAAGTGCTGCCGACGCCTCCACTGTCGTCGAGCTTGTCAACGACTTTCATGAACACGCCGAGACCCTCCGACGCGAAGTGGGGCTATAGCCTTGCGGGTAGGCGTCACGCAGCCCTGTTCTTCTCCTATCTGGGACATGTGGTGCTGATGCCGGCGTCGAATGGTTCTTGCCGTTCAGCGTGTCCCAACAAACGAGCAGGTCGCAAATGAACCGGTCCTTGGCACGACACCAAGTGCACGCTTGGAACCATGGCACTGCGGCGGTCAGTTGCTCACGGCGGCACACGATTGCCCGCGGCGTGAGGGTTGTGAACAAAGGCGCGCCGAGCAAGAGGCTGCTCGGCAAGACGAGGCATTGCAGGCGTGCGTTGAATGCCGCCGACGTCAGCCTCAAGGACACCCTCGAGGGCGTCGAGGAGTTTGCTCGAGCGAACATCCGCTTGTCGCTCCTAGACTTGTCAGCGATCGCGTATGCTATGACTGGCTTCCGCTTCGTGCCGAGCCTCTCCATCCCTGACGTTCTCATATGGAGTCAGTCAGCGACACTGAGCGAGATGCTCGGTCCCTCTTCCAGCATTCCCCCAGCTTGACGGGTACGAGACTGTGCCGGGAGAGCAGCGTCCAGCAGGTCCTAGCCGTGAGTACCCTAAGTCCGACTACAAGGAGTACCCGAAAACTCTTGCCCCGGACGACTTCTGGGGCCAGGTGAGGCGCACGATCCATGGTCGTCGTATCACCGAGGATGAGGTGGACGTCATGGTCGATGCAATTCAGCGCGGGCTTGAGTTGAGAGCAGACGACGTGGTCCTCGACCTGGCGTGTGGCAATGGGGCTCTCTCGTCGAGACTCTACGACTCGTGTGACTCTCTGCTCGGTGTCGACGAGTCCCCATACCTGATCGAGGTGGCCAGGGCCAACTTCGAAGAACTACCGAAGTCCAGGTTCCTGCTCGACGACGCGGCACACTACATCAACGCGGAGCGCGAACCGGAACGGTTCACTAAGGTGCTCTGTTACGGAAGCTTCTCGTTCTTCTCACGAGATGACGCGGAAGCCGTGCTCACAGGGCTCGGCGAGAGATTCATCAACGTCTCGCACGTATTCGTGGGCAACCTGCCCGATCGCGACCGGGCCTCTGCCTTCTTCCCTCCCGGAGTCGACTACGCAGCTGATCTCGACGACCATACATCGCCAATAGGCATCTGGCGCACTGCATCCGAACTGAGTGAAATGGCTGGAAGGGGTGGCTGGCGGTCACGCTTCAGCCTGATGCCGGCGGGCTTCTTCAACGCCCACTATCGCTTTGATCTTACCCTCGAACGCACGACTTGATGGCCGATTTCTCGCAAAGGAGAGCACGATTGGCAGTTATGCTTCTCGAAATGGGAAAAGCGCGAGGCGGTGTTACGAGGAGTACTACTGCTGATATCTGATACCAATGCGGATGCGGAAGGACTGAGGCCCTGTGGCTGATGATGGCGGGCGTCTCGGTATCATGCAGCCATACTTCTTTCCGTATCTGGCGCACTTCGCGCTGATAGCCAGCGTTGACCGTTGGGTCGTGTTCGACGTCACCCAGTACACTCCGAAGACTTGGATGAACCGAAATCGGGTGTTGCACCCCTCGCACGCATGGATGTACCTGACGGTTCCTGTCCGAGGCTCGTCCCAGAACAAGAAGATCCGTGAAGTTATGCTCGATGACCCCGACGAGGCTTTCGCCTCGATCAACAGGAAGCTTGCGCACTACCGAAGAAGGGCCCCAAACTACGATGGCGTCGTCAGCCTCATAGAGCGTGCCTTTTCCGAGCGCTCTGACGATTCCTTAGTAGCACTGAACCTGTCGTCACTACGGACTGTCTTGGAATACCTGAGGATCGATTTCAACTACTGCATCTGCTCGAAGCTAGGCCTCGACTTCTCTCGCGTGGAACACCCTGGGCAATGGGCTCTGCGCATCGCGGAGCAATTAGGAGCAAGAGAATACGTCAACCCCCTAGGTGGGGCTCATCTGTTCAGAGCTGAAGAGTTCGAGGCCTCCGGCGTGCGGCTCGGCTTCCTCGACCTGCCGGCTATGTTTTACGATCCGAAGCCATATCAGTTCATTCCCTCCCTTTCCGTTCTTGACGTTCTCATGTGGAACGATCCGGCGGACGTCCGGAGATTCATCGAGGAGCGGTCGTCACTTCATGCCGCAAAGGAGATTCCCCGCGTCTGACGCAAGCATGTGTGATACTGCCAAGTCAGCAACGATTGGAGGAGCGTCGTTGGCGACGTCGTGCGTTCAAACGACCGGGTCTCTTGCTGGCTGAGTCGACTATCTCTTTGATGAAGCTCGACACCCGCGCAACCTGGGCATCGAGCGTTTCATTCGCTGCCCATTTCAGGGCCGCGTCAACCATGGCCCATCGTTCTGGCTCGGCGCCTAACTTTGAGACGGCACACGTGATCGCGCCGGCGTCGTTTGGTGGCACTAGGAGGCCGCGCTCGCCATGTGCCAGCGCCGCGGGCACGCCCCCGACCGCAGTGGCCACGATTGGAAGCCCAGCAGCTGCGGCTTCATAGAGTACTTGCGGCTGTCCTTCGGTAAGCGAGACATGGAGGAACAGGGTCGAATTCCGGTAGAGCTTGAACAATTGGTCGTGATCCAGTCTGCCAACGAGGATGATGACATCGTCGAGCGACTGGGATCTCACCTGATCAGCAAGTTCTCCTGCCAATGATCCCGTTCCGGCCACTATGAGTCGCCATGGCCCGCTTCGCTTCAGCGCCTTTGCTACCTCAATTAGGAGCATCGGGTTCTTTTCCGGGTCGAGCCTGCCTGCCGCGAGAATCTGGTGATCACCGGGCCAGGGCCGCGCTTGGACGTCCTTCATCGAGACGATGTCCGACGGCTGTACTAATGAGACCCCCGTGGTCATTACACGGGTGCGGTTGTTCGTGTAGCGCTGTGCCATCTCGTACCCGATCGCGACAACCCCACCGCTTCGCGCTAGCCGTCTGTGAACGAACTCGAGGCCGTATCCGGTCGCGGCTGCCGGGACCCTCCGCCAACCAATGGCTCGGTGGACTAGGTATTTGGGGAAGTCCTGGCGTACTCCGACAATCACGGGTACCTGAGCGAACCGCGCCTGCAACCCGAACACCGCGGCGTAGGGATGCGGACCGAAGAGCAAGACCGCGTCGCACACGCTGAGTTCTCGGTGCCACAATGCCGCTGAGCGCGCTGTCGCAGCCACGACACTCGCGATTCGGTGAAGGCTTTCGTAGTAGGGCAACGGAACAAAACGAATGCCCTTGCCTGTGAGTTCGTGGTCCACGCGACCTGGTTCTGAGTGGGTACGTCCCAACACGACAAGTTCATCGACATGAGCACTGAGGCCACCGAGCCATGAGACGAAGGCGGTAGCTGTCGAAATCCTTTGGTCGTCTCTCCAGTAGACGAGGTCAGCGTATACGGCGAGGTGCACAGGGTCAGTGTAGGTGAGGGGATTCGGTCGATTAGGTACCGGAGAGCAGTTCTTGGATGCAGAGATGGGAGGCAGGACACAAAGCCGCATTCTTTAGCAGGATGATGACCTCGGCTGAGATACGAGGGAAGCGGATCGGCGTCAGGAGCATCAACGAGGTCGCGTCTCATCCCTGGTGTAAATGAGCAACGGGCGTAGGTTCCTTCAAGAGCTTCCAACTCAGAAGGAGGACCTACACCCGTGGCACCACGAGTATCGCCCAGTGAGCGCGTCCGCGCAGAGATCGACGCGCTGTTCAGCTCCGAGCAGGACCTTTCGACCGTCCTCGAGGAGGTCGGTCGCGTCACCGTCCGCCTCCTCATGCAGCAGGCGATCGAGGCCGAGGTCGACACGTTCTTGGGCCGGGCGCCCTATCAACGACGAAGCGAGGAGACCCCGGCCGGATCGCGTAACGGCTGGCAACCACCCGTCTCGGTGAAGACGACGATGGGACCGGTCGAGCTCAGCCGGCCGAAGTTGCGCGACACCGACGAGAAGTTCTGCTCCCAGCTGTTCGGCCTCGGGGTGACGAGGACAAACGCCCTCGAGGCCCTTGTCATCTCGGCCTGGGTGCGGGGACTTTCGGACCGCGATGTCGAAGCCGCACTTCGCGAAGTGCTCGGTGAGGAGGCGGCCCTCCCGCGCTCGACCGTGTCGAGGATCTGCCAGCAGGTAAAAGACGAGTTCGCCGCCTTCAGTGTGAAGGACCTCTCCAAGCTCCGCATCGACTATTTGTTCTTGGACGGCACGAACTTCAGGTTCCACGAGCATTCCCCGGCCGAGCCGGTGTTGTGTGCCTGGGGCATCGACACCGACGGCAAGCCCCATCTCGTCGGACTCGCTGCGGCCAGCTCGGAGTCAACCGACGCCTGGGCCGACTTCCTCGAAGACCTCGTCACCCGCAAGCTCGCCTCGCCCCTTCTCGTCGTCTCCGACGGCGCACCGGGGCTCATCGCCGCCATCGAGCAGGTCTTTCCCAGAGCGCTTCGCCAAAGATGTGTCATCCATTATGAAGAGTGCCGGATTATGTGGACTGCTGGCGATTTCCTCGACGGTCTCGCTGCTCCGCTCGTTGCGCGTGAGCTGATCGAATCCACATAATCAGAGCCTCTCAGCGACACCAAGCTTCCCCTCACAGTGCAGTTCAGAGAGGAGGCGTCGATGGGAAACCCGTCGCGTGTAAGAGTCATCGGTCCGCTCGTCCCCTACGTGGCCGGCTTCCGGGCGGAACTCGAAGGGCAGGGCTATCGGTCGAACCCCACGTGTGACCAGCTCCGCCTCCTGGCGCACCTCAGCAGGTGGCTGTCGTCCCGCGATCTCGATGTCGGAGACCTCACCACTGATCGTGTCGGGGAGTTCCTCGTGGCGAGGCGCGAAGCCGGTTACGTGCTGTGGCGTTCGGAGAAAGGTGTCGCGCCGCTGCTGGCCTATCTCCGTCTCCTCGGGGTCGTTCCCGTGCCCGAGGTCGTGGTTCCATCCACACCAGTCGAGCGGGTACTCGATCACTACCGGAGGTATCTCGAGGAGGAACGGGGGCTCTGCGAGTCGACCGTTGCGAGCAACGGGCACGTGGCCCGGCTGTTCCTCGCAACTCGTGCCGAGTTGCCTGACCTCGGTCTCAACGCGCTCAGCGGAAACGACATCCTCGCGTTCGTCCTCGAAGAGTGTCGGCACCGCAGCGTCGGATCGGCAAGGTACGTCGTCGCCGGGCTGAGGAGCTTCCTCCGCTTTTGTCATCTGGCCGGTCTCACGCCGCGTCCTTTGGCGGACTCGGTTCCCGGCGTGGCCAGCTGGCGTCTCGCCAACCTGCCACGGGCACTCGATCCGCGTGAGGTCGCCAGGCTCTTGGCGAGCTGCGACCGGCGGAGCACCTTCGGTCGCCGTGACTTCGCGGTCTTGACTCTGTTCGTCCGTTTGGGGTTGCGTGCCGGCGAGGTGGCGAGTCTCCGGCTTGACGACATCGACTGGCGCGTGGGCGAGCTCGTCGTCTCGGGCAAGGGCCCCAAGCGAGAGCGTCTCCCACTTCCTTGTGACGTCGGCGAGGCGATCGCGGGCATGGCTTGAACGTGGGCGGCCGAGATGTGCCGCTCGCGAGGTCTTCACTCGGGTTCGTGCGCCGCACTGCGGGCTCAGCTCTGTTGGCATCTCGGCGATCGTGGCGAGTGCTTGCAAGCGCGCCGGGTTGGAGAGGGTGTACGCCCATCGCCTGCGTCACACCGCCGCGACCGAGATGCTCCGCGCTGGGGCGGGACTCGAGGAGATCGGCCAAGTCTTGCGACACGAGAGCCTGCTCACGACAGCCATCTACGCGAAGGTTGACCGCACCGCGCTCCGAGCTTTGGCGCGACCCTGGCCGGGCGTCGACAGTGGGACGAGCCGATGAGCGCGCTCGCTTCGGCGCTCGAGGATTACCTCGCCCTCCGGCGTTCGCTCGGCTTCAAGCTCGACCGTGCCGGTCGCCTTCTCGCCCAGTTCGTCGCCTACTGCGATGCCGCCGGCGCTGAGGCTGTCTCGATCGAAGCTCGCCGTCGCCTGGGCGATCCTGCCTGGCGGCACCGACCCGGCCTGGGCGGCGCAGCGACTCACGGTCGTGCGCGGCTTTGCGAAGTACTTGGCATTGGTGGACGAGCGCACCGAGATCCCGCCTGTCGGGATGCTCCCCGACAGGAGCCACCGGGCGACGCCCTATCTCTACTCCGAGCACGAGGTGCTTGGTCTCATGGCGGCAGCGCGAAAGCTCCCCGCACCGATGCGGCAGGAGACGACCGCGACCATAGTCGGCCTCCTCTACGCGACCGGGATGCGCGTTGGCGAGGCCCTCCGGCTCGATCGCGGTGACGTCGACCTCAACGATGGCCTCCTTGTCGTCCGTGACTCGAAGTTCGGCAAGTCCCGCGAGGTTCCTCTGCATAAGAGTGCCGTCGAAGCGCTGCGCTCTTATGCGGAGCGCCGGGACGAAGCTCGCCCGCAGGCGAGCACCGACGCGTTCTTTCTCTCCGCGACGGGCACGCGGGTCCTCTACTGCAACTTCCATCTGGCGTTCCTCGGCCTTGTGCGCGAAGCGGGGCTGCGACCACGCTCGCCGAGGTGCCGTCCCCGGCCACATGACCTTCGCCACAGTTTCGCGGTGTCGACCCTTATCGATTGGTATCGGGAGGGAGTCGAAGTCGAGCCACTGCTTGCACGGCTTTCCACCTACCTCGGCCACGTCCACCCAGGGAACACCTACTGGTATCTCTCGGCGGCTCCCGAGTTGCTCGCTCTGGCGGCGGCTCGGCTCGAGGGCTCGACCGAGGGGACACCGTGAGCGCGCTCGCTCCAACGCTCGAGGCGTTCTTCGTCGAGCGGCTCCTCGGTCAGCGTCGGGCAAGCCAACACACCATCGCCGCATACCGCGACACGTTCTGTCTCCTCCTCGGCTTCGTGAAGGAGAGGACCGGCGTCGCACCCGTGGCTCTTCGCCTGGAGGACCTCGACGCTCAGCTCGTCGGTGCCTTCTTGGAGCACCTTGAACGCGACCGTCACAACTGCGCGCGGACCCGCAACGCACGCCTCTCGGCGATCCACTCGTTCTTCCGGTTCGCAGCGCTACGTCATCCCGAACACGCCGGTCTCATCACGCGGGTGCTGGCGATCCCGCCGAAGCGCTTCGACCGGGCTGTCGTCACCTTCCTCACCGACGAGGAGGTCACGGCGCTCCTCGCGGCACCTGACCAAACCAGTTGGCTCGGGCGCCGGGACCATGCCCTCTTATTGCTCGCGATCCAGACAGGACTTCGGGTATCGGAGCTCACCGGGCTGACTGGAGCGGACGTCGTGCTCGGCCGCGGTGCCCACGTGCGATGTCTCGGCAAGGGTCGCAAAGAGCGGGCAACCCCGTTCACCGGCACGACCGCCGCCGTGCTCCGGGCTTGGCTGGACGAGCGCGGGGCGAACCGGCTGACCCGCTCTTCCCGACTCGGCAAGGCGCACCGCTCAGCCGCTACGGCGTCACTCTGCTCGTGTCACGCCACGCAAAGGTCGCGTCAAGTCACTGCCCGTCGATCGCGACGAAGAACGTCACGCCCCATGTGCTCAGGCACACCGCCGCGATGCGACTCTTGCATGCGGGCGTTGACACGTCAGTGATAGCGCTCTGGCTCGGTCACGAAAGCAGCGAAACCACGAGCATGTACGTTCACGCCGACCTGTCGCTGAAAGAGCGGGCACTGGCGCGGACCGTGCCGATCGGAGGCGCTCCCGGCCGCTACCGGCCGCACGACCAGCTGCTCGCGTTCTTGGAGAGCCTCTGATTATGCAGACAAGCGCAGTGCGCGAACTCGAACGGGAAAGGCCTTTCTCGAGATAGTCCACATAATCCGGCACTCTTCATAATGCACCTTATGAGGACATCTTCATAAGTTCCATCGACTCCGCAATGCAGTCGCCAAGGTCTCCAAGGCCGACCAGGACGCCTTCAAGGCCGACTGGTGGGAGGTCTTCGACAAGATCGAGGAACCACCCGGTGAGCGGGCAGTCGGCGAGGCCCGCCGGCGCATCGACGGCTTCAGGGCCCAGTGGGAGCGCGCCTATCCCGGAGCGGTCGCCTGCCTGGTCGAGGACTTCGAGAGCCTGACCGTCCACCTGCGCTTCCCGAAAGAACACTGGAAGCGCTGCCGGCACACCAACTTGATCGAGCGCACCTTCGGCGAGACACGCCGCCGGACCAAGGTGATCGGCCGGCTCCCAGGGGAGAGGACCTGCGTCGCCCTCGTCTTCGCGGTGCTCGACCGGCAACGCCGCGGCTGGCGCGGGATGACGATGACGCCGCGAGCCCTCAGACGCCTCCAAGATCTCCGGCGCGAGCTCCTCGGAGAGCAGGAAGATCCCGTTTCAGAAGACACCGTGACGGCAGCCGCATAGGCTCTCGTCGGAACCTGCGCCTCGAGCTATTTACACCGCGCGTGGGACGCCACCACCAACGACACAACCGCCTCGCTGTGTGCTTGTCCTCCGGCAGAGCGTCTGTCGAAGGCCTTCGTTCTTCCTGCGCAGGACCGCGTCGAGGCGCTCTTCGTCATACGGTCGGAGGTAGGAGCCCTCGGGAGGTGATCTCGGTCGAAACTTGTCGACATCGCAGCTTCTTCTTCGTGGTCAGCATTTGCTGCTCAACGAGCGGGCGCGTGTAGGAGCGTCTAACGGGCCCATCCTTCAAAAGTCTAACGGGCCCTTCCTTCAAGAATCGTTCGCAGGGTCCGCCCGATGATCCGCAGGTCCAGGCCCAGGCTTTGGTGACGGAGGTAGAAGAACTCGTACTGCAGTTTTTCGAGAGCGTCGATATCGCTCGATCCGTAGTCGTAGTTGATCTGTGCCCAGCCAGTGATGCCCGGACGGACGAGATGGCGCAGTTCGTAGAAGGGGATGGTCTTAGCCAATAGTTCGACATAATGAGGCTGTTCCGGCCGTGGACCGACGATCGACAAGTCATGGCGAATGACGTTCCACATCTGCGGGAGCTCATCGACGTGGAGTTTTCGAAGCGCTCGGCCGACCTTGCCTAGTCGCGGGTCGTCTTTGGCGGTCCACTCCGAGGATGAGCCCCCGGGGCGCATAGTCCGGAACTTGTGGATCGTGAACACGATGCCGTCCTTGCCGACCCGGGGCTGGCTGTAGAAGAGGGGACCGCGGTTTCCGAACAGGTCGACGATCGCCACGATCGGTACGGCCACGGCAAGCACGACGAGTCCGAACAAGGCGATCACGAGGTCGAGCGTCCTTTTGCTCCGGGCGTAGGCGGGCCTGTGGATCTCGTTGATGTCAAACAGCAACGATATGCGCTCGAGCTTCCGAGATCGGCAACTTGCCCAACCAGACGTCGTAGAAGAGCGAGAGCGTTCGGATCCGTACGCCTTTCGAGTGGAGATCTGCGGCCTGGGCGACAATCTCCTCGCGTTGCTGCGATTCCCGATCGAGCACCAGGAGGTTCGCATTGGCAGTTCTCAACAGTTGCGCCAAAGGCTTCGGTTGGTCAGGTGTCGGCATTATGTCGTCGGGCCGGGCCACCGCGACCAGCTGGGCCGGCCTCTCGATAGGTCCCTGTGTGTCACGGGTAAGGCGGTCCGACTCCTCGCCGGCGACGATCGCGATCACTCGGTCCAGGCTGGCGCGTCTGCGTTGTGTTGCACCGGACAGTTCAGAGAGGAGCACGAAGACTGGTATCAGGATCGCCGAGCTGACGAAGACGACGAAACGCGGAAGAAGCTGAGCGCCCGTGAAGAGTTGGAGCACAGAGATGATCACGTCGGCAGCCACGAGCGCGGCAAAGGCCCGCGCCAGTTCGCGCGAGAAGCGGCCACCCCAGTTCGGGAGCCCGGCCGCGTAGCTCGTTGCCCAGATCAGGGCGATGAAGATTAGGATCCATCGAAAACGTGGCTCTTCAGTCAGCGCGTAAACATGCCGAGCTACGTAGTGTGAATGAACCGCTTCGGTGGCGATGACGACGGCTAGCGTCAGGACTGGGAGGAGCCACTTGACCGGACGACTCATTACCGACCATTCAAGTCCAGAACAAGACGCCAGCGGTGCCAATGGAGAAAACGCTGTGCCCGCGCCCGAGATTCCGGAGTCGCAGGGGCTGCGGCAGCAGGAGCGGACCGATGGTGTGAGCTACCTCGGTGTGTTCGCGGCCGTTGGCGCGGCCGCTCTTTGCCTTGCCTTCTCACCGAAGGTGAATTCGGTGACGTTCACACCTAAGTACGCCGTGTTGCTCCTCTTCGCTGCCGTCGGTATCGTGCCGTTGGACCGTCTCGTCACCGCACCTTCGCCGCTGCGATGGCCCGCAAGAGCCGCAGTTGCGTTTCTCGCTGTGGCACTTGTGTCGGCTCTTGTCTCCCCGTCGCCGAACATGGGCTTCTTCGGTCTCTACCTGTGGGGCACCGGTTGGCTTTTCTGGCTCGGTGCTGCCGGTGCTTTCGCAATTGGGGCCTCACTTGGCCCGAAGGAACGTCGATGGCTGTTGGCAGGACTGCTCGTCGGCTCAGTTGGCAACGCGCTTGTTGCCGTCTTTCAGATCGTCAGGAACCTTCCGACTCCAGGTTTGAACCTGTATGACGGTAACCAGGCGCAAGGGCTTCTGGGAAACCCGATCCACTTGGAGGCTCTCCTGCTCGGTGGACTCGCGCTGGTGCTGGGAAGGGCGTGCAGGTCACCTTTGCACTGGGGTGCTGTTGTCCTAATGCTGGCGGTCGGGCTCGAGTTCACGTTCGAGCGCTTCGCCATCGCAGTCCTTGTCCTGCTTGTCCTGTATGCACTGTATGCCTACGGCGCGCGTCGTGGTGGCGCATTCGCATTGCTGATTGGAGCCGGCTACGGCATTGCCTACCTTGGTGGTGGGTCCGGGCTCGGCTCGAGAGTGGCCTCGGGAACGGGCGAGACCACTTTTGGAGTCCGACTCCGAGTGTGGTTGCAGGGGGCGCACTACGTGTTGCATCACCCCTTGCTAGGTGTCGGTCCAGGTCAGCTCCGAACTGCGATGGACTCGAGCGCGACACTTTCCTTCTTCCAGCGCGTGCTCGTTGGGAGGCTGCTGACCGACGCTCACGACGTCTTTGTCGAGGTTGGAGTGACGACTGGGCTCCTCGGTCTGGCCTGCTTTCTCGCGTGGTTGTTCGGAGCAGCTCGGATGGCCGCGCGTTGCGCCTTCCTCGGGTTTGCCGCCGCGATGCTTGCGGTCGGGCTCGTAGAGCCGATCAACATAGCTATCCTGCCCCTTGCCTTCCTGGCGCTCGGCGCGGCAACGGCGGTGAGGTCGAGACCCGAGGGTGTGCAAGAAGGCGCCGCCCGCCAACCGGCCGATGGGCAATTGATGCATGGCCACGGCCCACGGCCCAAGGACCGTGCGATCCGCATTGCCAGTATCAGCACCATCGTCGCGATCGCTTTGGCGTTGTTCCTCGGGGTGACGATGGTGGCCGGGGATGCCTACATGTTCCGTGGGACGAATTTTGCCCCTGGCCAACCGTTCAACCTTGCTGCTGCGAGAGATGCGAACTTACTCTTGCCTTACTGGCCGGACTCGGCACTGGAGATCTCCCAGATCGAGGCCTTCGACAGCTTGAGCAGGGTGCCTACCGCTTCGTCCGATTTGGCCGCGGCGCGCCGATGGACGGCCATCGCCGTGCGCCGGGACTCTCACAGCCCACAGCTTTGGACGCTCCTCGCGGACGCGGATGTTGAGCTAAAGGCATATGGGCGTGCTCGCACCGAGTACTACCGTGCGCTCTCGTGTGACAAGTGGTTCACCCAGGCGCTTCAAGGCCTCGGTCAGCTAGCCGGGATCGCTCACAACTGGAACGAGGCCGCAAGTTTCTATCAGCGGGCTCTAACCACAGCATCGCGGGATGCTCACCTGGCAGCACCCATACGAGCGTTGCTAAGTAGTGCGCAACGTCATGCGAGGTCCGTCGGCGGTTGACGAGGACTGAACTAAGGGCTCACCGCACGTTTGAGTGAGCAGTCTTCGGGGTGAGCGTGTAGTTCCAGTCCCCGTGGAACTCGTGCCGGGTGAGGGGCAGGGCAGCGAGCTCCTTGTCGGAGATCTTGACCCCCGTCTCGTAGTAGCCCTCGTCCCGTTCGGCGCGGATGCGCAGTCCCTTCTTCGTCGTGGTGGCGGCGATCAGCTCGACGATGGTCCGGTAGGACTCGAGCGGCCGTCCACGCCAGTTCATCGAGATGAAGCTGAACATGCGGTGCTCGATCTTGTTCCACTTCGAGGTGCCGGGCGGGTAGTGGCAGACCGTGATCTCAAGGCCGGTCTCCTCGGCCAGGCGGGCGAAGCTTTTCTTCCAGGCACGAACCCGGTAGCCGTTCGAGCCGCCGGCATCCGCGGTGATGAGCAAGCGTGTGGCGTCGGGGAAGCGGGGCCTTCCCATCGAATACCACCAGCGTCGGATCGTCTCGACGGCGAATTCGGCCGTGTCGGCCCGGTTGCCGACCGAGACCCAGCCCTCGTCGTTGGCGAGGTCATAGACCCCGTAGGGAACGGCCCGTCCGAGCTTTCTGTCGACGAAGTCGTGCGTGCGCACCCTCGTCGGCTCGCCCGTCGGGTGCCACTCGGTCCCGGTGTTCTTGAACTCCCCGACAAGCTCCTTCTTCTTCGTGTCGACGCTGATGACCGGCTGGTCGTCGTTCACGAAGGCGGTCGCCTGCTCGTTCAGGTAGGAGAACTGGGCGTCCCGGTCGGGATGAGCGGTGCCCTCCTTCTCCTTGGCGGGCGCCTGCAGGCTGTAGCCGAGCGACTTCAAGATCCGTCCGACGGTGTCGTCGGAGACCTTGAAGCCCTTTGCGACAAGGGCATCGGCGAGATGGCGCGTCGACTTGGAGGTCCAGCGCAAAAGCGACATCGGATTGCCGCGGGTGTCGGGATGCACGATCTCGTCCAACGCCTCGACCAGTCCGGGCTGCTTGTCGATGAGAGGACGGTCACCACCGCCCAGAGCACGCAGGCGTTCGGAGGGCTCGATGCCGGAGGCGACCTCGCGTTCGGCCTTGATGACGGTGTTGCGGCTCATGCCCGATGCCACCGCGACAGCGCTCTTGCCTCCCCGGCCGAGCATCTCTGAGGCGGCACCGGCCACGACCCGGCGCTGGCGCTCGTTCAGGTGAGGGAGGACGACCTCGAAGAATCGCGCGAGTTCCTCAGGTCCGACCTCCACGTCCTCACAATACTACGCGCGTACTAACTTGCGGTGGACCCTAAGGCAGCGACGTGGGAGTGTCGATGAATCCGGCAGGCGAGCCCACCAACAGCGGAAATGACGATCAGAGCTCGGGCTGTCACTCAGAGTGTCGGATCTGAGCTAAAGTTTCAGCCGATGCTGCCGATGTTCACTTGGTAGCAGTTTCATTGACCCGAGGAGGCAAGCTTAATGAGGAATGTTCCGGAGAGGCTCCGTGCGCGGCGCCTCACGCTCGAGGAGGCCGGCGAACAAGGCTTCACGCTTATCGAGCTGCTCGTCGTGCTTCTCATCATCGGCATCTTGCTGGCCATCGCGATCCCGACGTTCCTGTCGGTGACCAAGACTGCCAACAATACTGCCGCGCAGGCCAACCTACAGACGGCTCTGACGGGTGCCGACACCTACTACACCAGTTCCAACCAGAGCTACTCGTACATCGACTCGTCCCAGGCGACCACGTCGAACATCTCGGCCATTGACACGGGCCTGACATACGTAAGTGGTGTCGCCTCGACCAAGGCGAACCAGATTTCCATCCTTGCCAAAGGCAACCTCGGTTACCTGATCATGACGGCCTGGTCACCTGGTACGAAGGACTGTTGGTACGTCGCCGACTTGAAGGCATCTCAAAGTGGTGCGCCAAACGGTGACACAGGCCTTCCCACGACGCCCGGCACGTACTACTCAGTGGCCAAGAGCGTCGCAAGCTCGGCATGTAATGCTCAAACTGCCTACACCGGTGGGACGTGGTTGACCACGGGCTTCCCGCCCGGATAGAGCTGTTGACCAAGACCTGTCTTGAGGGTTAGTTGATATCTCCCTCGGACTGATCTGTGAATGTGAGAAACCTCCTGACTTCGGTCAGGAGGTTTCTCGCGTGTGTGCCCAGCCGTCTTCCTCGACGGCGACAAAGTGAGAGCCCCTCCTGAGCTGTGGGAATCGAGCAGCCGCTCCACGGTGCTGTGGCTCATGGCGAGGCGCTCTACCATTGCCGTCTTCGTCCCGCGCTCACGGTGGAACAAGTGATGCACCTCGGCTACATCCTTCACATTCCGCGAGTAGGTGGATCGCGCAGATTTCGACCGGCGTGCTTGCTCCGTTAGTATTGGACCGGCGTCGACTGACCGGAGTTTGGCAGCGACTTCGCGTAAGCCCAGGTAGATCGGGCGCGGCGAAGACGTTTTCCCCTACACGTGAACTGAAGATCCTGGTCAGGCGATTTCGGGCTCTACACGTTTGAGTGGGGAGAGCTCGTTCGGATCCGCGGCGGATTTGGTCGTGACGGCCAGGTGACTCCACCGGCATGAAGCAGCACTCGAAGGCGGTAATGGTCGAAACAGACGAAGCCATGGCCGGCGCGCTGACCTTCTTCACGCACAAGTTGAGCCCCTCGGTCGGACCGTTTCGAGGCGCCGGTCAGGTGGTGGGCGAGGATCTGGGTTCGCCATCGCTTCAAGGTGTTGCCGAGCGAGACGATCTCGTCGACCTCGTCTGCGAGGCAACCGGCGATCGCTTTGTCCAACAGCACCGCGGCGACCGCCGGATCGTCGGTGAGATAGACGTCACGCACTGACTCCTTTGCTAACCACGCGCCGAGAACGGCGTCGTCGGGGTCGCCGAGGCGCAGCCCGAGCAGCGTCCTCGAGCTTCCGCGCTCATCGAGGCGTTCGGCTCCGGAGACGAGGAGCTTTCGGATGCGATAGAGCGGGTCGTCCTTCCTGCCCCGGTGACCGAGGAGCTCGTTCTGCACTCGTCGGCGCACGGTGTCGAGACACCGGTTGGCGACGCGAACCACATGAAAGGGATCGGCCACACGGACCGCGTGATCGAGATGCGGGCTGAGGCCGGCTCGGTAGGACTCCGCCAGATCGGTGGCGACGACCTTTATGCCCTGCAGCCACTCCTCGTCGGTGTCGGCGCACCATCTGCGCAGGTCTTTGGCGGCATTGCCCTCGACCATGTCGATCACCAACTTCGCGTCCAGGTCGACCAGGCCCGTGGCGTAGATGGTCGGGTGCTCCCGGTTGGCCTTCAGAAACGACGTCTCGTCGACACCGAGGGCGAGGACGGGCCCCACGCGTGCCGGGTCGTCCACAAGCGGCCGTCCGTGACGCGCGACGGCATGCATGACTGTCCACCAGCACACCCCGAGTTCGTCGGCGACACCGGAGACCGGCCGTGCCAGCTCGCCCACCTGGCGGCAAGCCTCGATGCCGACGCGACAAGTGAGCAGTGCCCTCGGCGGCACGTGGACGGATCGCTCAGTCCAGGTTTTGACAGGGCACTCGACCTCCCGACAACGCCAACGCCGCTTGGACCACACCAGGCGTGCCGGTCGCCCAAAACAGGCTAGGTCTCGTATGTCCACACGGACGCGGTCCTGGCACTCGGCCAGCACGCCACAGCTCCAACACCCCGTCACCGAGGCGGTCGTCTCGATCGCGATAACGAGTTCGTCTTCTCCCTCGGTGACCTCGAGCACCTTGAAACCATCGAGTCCGAGCAGTTGCTCCGCGAGGCCAGTACCGTCACTCATGTCAGAGGTCCCTCCGTCGAGCTGTCGTTGAACAACAGCAACGATGTCGGGGCCTCTGGCCGCGTTGGTGGATGGTCTGCTACCTCAAGATCCCCAGTTCAACGCGAAGAGCCCGATTTCGGCTTTGGACCAGGTTGAGGTGTCGACGCCGAAGGCCTTCAGCACCTTGGCCTGGAGAGCACTGCGCCTGTTCACGAGCTTGATCTGCTGGCTGCCCGCGGCGAGGTGCTGGATGCGCACCTCTTTCAACAGCGCGAACGCGCGACGGGGCGTCATCGATTGGAACGGAAGGTCGGGGTCCATCACCTTTGCGTTCATGAGGTCTTTGGCCATGACGGCCTCGATGGTGGCCGCCAGCACACAGAGGGCCACGTGCCCGCGCACCCGCTCCTCGCTCCAGTGGAACATGGGCCGCAGCGACAAGAAGTCCTTCATCACCCGGAAGCGCCGCTCCACGGCCTCAAGGCTCCGGTAGTACCGCACGACCTGTTCGGGCGAGGCCTCTGTGGCGCTGAGCGAGGTCGTGATGACGTAGCGCCCGCACAACAGCTCCTCGTCGTAGCGTCGGGCCTTCTCGTCGAAGTCGAAGGAGAAGAAGCCCTTTTTGATGTCGACGACAAAGCCGCGCCCGCCGGCGAGGATCGAAGGATGCGGTCGGCCGCCGCGCCGATCTTGGCCGGGTCGACGAGCTTTCCCGCTCGCACCCTTTGCTCCAAGGCAATGAGGCCGTCCTCGATCCGGGCGCACAGCGCCAGGTGCCGCGCCTTGTCGCGGAAGTAGCGCACGGGCGAGAACACGACGACAAAGCGCCGAGCGCCATGGGTGATCTCGGTACAGAAGCTGTTGGCCTCGGGTACTGGCGTCCAGGGAGTGGTGGATGCGTTCGTCTCTTCGAGCACGGCCGCCACGTCGTCGTCGTGGTGAAGGCGGGTGGCTAACACGTGGTCGAAGCCGTGGGCGGCGACCTCGGCCAAGTTGTCCTCTGAGATGAGTCCGCGGTCGGCCACAAGGGCGATCTTGCCCACCTTGAAGCGTTCCTTAAGATCTGCCATCACGTCAGGCAGCGTCGAGACATCGGCGGTGTTTCCGGCGAACACGTGATGGGCGATCGGGATGCCGTCGGAGGTGACGAGGAGGCCGATCATCACTTGCGGCCTGTCGGATCGGTGGTCGCGGCTGTAGCCGAAAGCGAGGGAGGGAAAGGCTCTGCGCCCGGCGGCGACCGTCTCGAAGTAGCTCGAGGTGAGGTCATAACAGATGAGGCGCAGATCGAGGTTCGCCAGGTTGCACAGCTCGGTGTAGAGATGGGCCTCGGTGGCGTCCTTTGCCTCAGCAAGAGCGTCGATGGCCCGGTAGCACTGATCCAGGCTCGGAGCGCTCACGCCCATCGGCAACGCGACGGTGTCGAGCCACTCTTTGATCGTGCGGCGCTTGGAGTACGGATCGGTCAAGCGGTTGGCCACCATGGAAAACACCGTGTCGGGAAGGACTCTCGAGCGCCGACCGTCGCCAAGGGAGGCGAAGTGCTCCTCGAGCCCGAGGCGACGAAAGTACGACCAGATGGCAGCGACCGCACCAAAGCTCGGCGAGCCGAGGCCTTCGAGGTCACCCGCCTCGAGACAGGTCCCGTTCGCATAGCTGGCCAGAGCCTTCACGATCCTGTCGAGCTGGCCGGACTCTTTCAGCTCGGACACCTCACCCAGGCGAAACAGCGTCCGGTGCGTGTTCCTGCCCTCCACCCGGACGGCCTCGACGAGGGCCAGATACTCGTCAGACCTCTGGACATAGGCGCTTATGCGACCGCCTGGGACCGGTGCACGCCCGAGCGCTGGCGCGGGCGGCGTACCCTGTAGATCACCGGTATGTCGGTGCCCGGATAGGTCGCATCAATAGCGTTGAGATCGGCGACAAGGCCGTGCAGCGCTCTGCGATGAATCGGGGTGTCAGGGGGGTCGAGTGTCACCGTGACGCCTTTGTCGGTGGTCCGAATGTCACCCGCCAGCTCCGCGAACGTCCGTAACAAGTCGCGAATGTCGTTCGGGTTCGGATAGTGCTGCTCGAGATGCTCGAGTAGCCACTCCTCGGCGTTGTAGGCGGTGATCTTGATCCGGTCGACGATTGCCTTGTGCTCCCCAAGTAGGACCATGCGACCCGTTCCCGACTCGGCGACGGTGACCTTCCGCGGGAGAGCCTTCTTCGTGGCCTTCAGTCGGCCGATTTCAGTTTCGAGCGCTCGCAGTCGGCCGACAGCGCCGCGCTGTGCAGTCTTCAACCCCCGGATGCTGCGCCCGCGATCCTTCTCGAGGACGGCATCGCCGAGAGACGCCTTGAGTTTCGCTGCGTGTTGGCGCACCTCGGCGATCTGACGCTCGAGACGCGTGATCTCGGGGTTGGGTATGAGCGTCTCGGGGTCGACCGCGTCGGCACCGTAGCTGATCAGTTGGTCAAGTCCGTAGTGGGCTCCCATGTACTTGAAAAGGTTCTCCTGGCGCCACCGGGCGGCCATCAAGCAAGCGAGACGGGGAGCACGTAGCCCGAGATTCGTGATGATCGGCGTCTGGTGGCCGTCCGTGGCGCGGAGAACGACTCTTCGCCACGGGCCCCGTCCGCTCACCCAAACGGTGTCCTCAGCCATGTCGAAGCGCACCCGCCGACCCTCGAAGCGTGTCTCCCGACAGGAGAAGGCGCTGTTAGCGAGGCCCGGTTCTCCCCGCTGGTAGGTGATGAACCCGATGCGCTCGCTGTCGAGCCACATGAACAGCTTGTGGTCGAAGCCGCCGCGATCGAAGACGACCGTAAACTTTCGCTTGCCGAGGACCTGACGGATGGCTGCGACGATGTCGGGCATGGCCTTGGCCAGATTGCCCGACAGCTGCTCGTTCACGCCTCCGCAGGGAAAGTCGCGCCAAACTCCGGACTGAGGGATAAGCTAGTTCTATTGGCCGGTGGCGTCTTAGATCCGGTGTAAGTGGCTCCGAGTAAAGGCGCACCTTTGGCGAGTCCCGCCGGCGAACCAACGTGATGGGCCGGCTCCGAGAGCGCAGCTGCGCTGTCCTGGTCTGGGCCGTGCTCGATCGCCAAAGCCGGGGTTGGCGTAGCGTCACAATGACGCCGAGGGCGCTGCGCCGCGACAAGCGTGTCGCGGCGTAGTCTTCGGGCATGCCTGAGACGACGGGCGAGGATGGGTACTTCGACTACAGGTACAGGAAGTGGGATGCTGTCTGGGAGCGCTTCGGAGAGCACCCTCAGCTCGACGGTCTGAGGTTCCTCGACTTCGGTTGTGGCCATGGCGCCTTCGCCGTGCGCGCCGCGGAGGAGGGGGCCCATGTTGTCGGACTTGACATCGATTCCGACTTGATCGCTTGTGCGAAGTTGATTGCGGAACGCCGGTTCGCCGACCTCGACATCATCTACTCGGAGACGCCTATCGAGCAACTCGACGCCTCGTTCGACGTCATCATGACAAACGAGGTGCTAGAGCACGTGGTTGACCTTGCTGGGTGTCTCGAAGCAGTGCGGAATCGACTCCGGCCAGGCGGGAGGTTCTACGCGGGCTGGGGTCCTCTTTGGTACTTCGCAACGGGTGGTCATCACTTAACCGTCAGTATCGGGAGGTTCCCCATCCCCTGGTCACACCTCATCAAACCCATCGCACGGACCCAGTCCCACAAGGGTCGTTCGACCTTCAACTACCTCCGCCCATGCGACTACAAGGCGATTATCGGTGCCTCAGAACTAGAGGTAGTCTCATGGCACGTCAACTCGGGACGACATCCCATCTACCGGGTACTCCGCGCTGCCTCCAAGATCTCTCCCTCGCTATTCACCGCGAATATATATGCGGTCTTGCGGAGAAGTCACTAATGAGACTCGCGTAATACAGTGACAGTCAGGTCATAATGAAAGCCCGGTGTGCCTGAGGAAAGACAGCGCGAGCTCGCTCTCGCCTTGCATCCGGGCGATGCCTTGGTTCGCCGCCCGTTCCATCTCGCCGACCGTGTCGACGCAGAGGTTGGCGAGCTCGCCCGCTTTCAAGTTCCCCCACAACAGCTCGACCGGGTTCAACTCGGGGGCGTAAGCGGGGAGGCGCTCGACGACGAGCCAGTGGCGCTGTCGCGCGAGGAAGGCGCGCATTGCTCTGCTCCGGTGACTCGTGAGGCCGTCCCAGATGAGGGTGACCTTTTCTCCGTCGAGCTCGACGTGCAGTTCGCCGAGGAACTCGATCAGGCTGTCGGTGTCGTAAGAACCGGGGCGCGACGAGAACAGGACACGAGCGCCGCCGTCGTGTGCGTACACGAGGGCGGCGGCCATCGACAGGCGCTTCCAGTTGAAGTGTGTCCGCAATACAGGCGTCTTCCCCTTCGGTGCCCAGGTGCGCCGGACCGAAGGGCTCAGCGAGACGCCGGACTCGTCCTCGAAGACGATGCAGGCCCGCCTTCGCCGGGCGTTTTTTTTACAACGGGCCAACGGTTCCGCACCCAGGTCGCGACCGCCTCGTCGTCACGTTCTTTCGCGAGGCGCTGGGGTCGTTGTGGGCTCCAGCCGAGCTGTCCCATGAGCCGCCAGACATGGCCTGGGTGATAGGTGACCCCGGTGAGGACCTCGATCACCTCGGTGATCCGAGGGAGTGTCCACAGATCGGTGGGATAGCCCGCCGCCCGAGCTCCACGAAGCAGCGCTCTCTCGAGCTGCTTCAGATCCGAGGGGGCGAGCTTCGGTTTGCGCCCCGCACGCCCTGCCCCCCGCAGTGCCGCGCTGCCGCCGCGCCGGAAGTCCGCTTGCCACCGGCTGACGCTCTGGCGCGACACGTCGAGCTCGCGCGCGACATCGGCCTGGGAAAGACCTCGGGCGAACAGTTTCGCCGCCTTCTTCCGCCGCTCCTCCATCGCCTCGAAGTCCCGTCGCGGTCGCGCTGATGACATACGACCAGTATCCCACCCGCACCGTCGAATGTCACTGTATTACGCGAGGTTCATTAGTGCTGGGAAACCTGGAGTCAGGCAATCCACACTGCCAACTTGCGGCAACGCACGTTGACCTGTCGCTCGTGGAGGCCCTCCGCGAGGATGGCGGCAACACCCCCATCGCACGCTCTTGCGTCTCGACGAGGTTTCGGAGCTGCGCTCGAGCGGGCAGATAGATCGGATCAACATGGCGCTTCGTGCCTACGCGTAGGGCACTTGGTTCGAGGCCGGAGAACTGTCCGGCGAGGGTGCGCCGAGCTTCTCTAGGACACTGTTGAATGCCATGAAGAGGGACCTCCCCAGCGAGAACAGACTTGGGTTCTCTCCGGAGCCAATCACCAAGGAGGCCCCGACACCATGTTGCACCTCGCACTCGACCTAAGCCGAAAGCGCCTTGACGTGTGCGTGCTCGACGAACGCGGTGAGAAGATCGCCCTCACGGCGGCTCCGCCGGACGGCGACGGGCTTCGCCACCTCGTGAAGGAGGTCGCCGCCTGTAGCAGCCCTGTCTAAGCGGTAATTGAATCTATGACCGGCGCTCGATTCATCCATGACACGCTCGAACCGCAAGGCTAGGACGTCGAGATCGCAGATGCACAGAAAGTGAAGGGACTCGCGCCGCTCGCCTGCAAGACGGACAAGATCGGCGCCTGGGTGCTCGCCGAGTTCTCCCGGCGAGACCTCGTCCCAGCGATCTGGTTCCCGGATCCGACAGTGGCGGTGAGCGGGAGCGGGCCCGGTTCCGCCTCCATCTCGTCCGCCACCGGGTGATGCTGAAGAACCGCATCCATGCCAGCCTGATCAGCTTCGGGACGCCCTGTCCCGTCTCCGACCTGTTCGGAGGTTCAGGACGAAGCTCCTCTCCATCACCACCGCACTGGCGCTGATCGACGACATCGACGAACAGATCGACAACTGCGAGGCCGAGTCGCGCTCGCTCGGAGCAGACCATCGCTACGTGTCGCTGCTCCAAAGCGTGCCGGGTCTCGCCTGGGTGCTGGGCTTCACGATCGCCTCGGAGATCGGCGACATCCACCATTTCACCTCACCGAAGCAGATCGTCGGCTACACGGGGCTCTGCCCACGCGTCTATCAGTCCGGCAACAAAGACTACCGGGGGCCGCTCCGGAAGAACGGGCCGAAGTACCTCCGGTGGGCGCTGATCGAGGCCGCGACCCACGCGGTACGACACGAGATTTACGAGGGGCTCGGTATTCGCGCCAGCCAGGCTGGACACCGCGTCGCTTTCACAACGGCGGCGGAATGGGTCGCCCGCTTGGGTGATGCCCACCAGCAAGGACGTCTTCATACAGAGCTCACCCGCCTGGAAGGGTCCCCCTCCTCGTCGTCTTCGAAGTGGGCTATATCCCCTTCGACGGTGAAGCGCCAACCTCTTCTTCCGGTTGGTCTCGGCGCGTTATGAGCGAGCGAGCGTGATCGTTACCTCCAACAAACCCTTCGATCGCTGGGGCGAGGGTCTTCGGTGATCCCGTCGTCGCCGCAGCGGTGATCGACCGCCTCGTCCACCACGCTGAGATCGTGAACCTGAAGGGCGACAGCTACTGGCTTAAGGACCGAGACATGGGGAGGATGATCACGAACGACGAGAGCTGAAGAACACGACCCGCGAAAGGGGGGTCAATTTTCAGCCGTCGTTGACCTGTGCTGGGAAAATCCAACCCAGACACTGCGGTCTGCTTCAGCAACCGGAATGCTCGCCAGGTTTTCACCCTGGGCAGCCGCCAAAGAATGAGCAACCGCAACCTCTCCGTGTGGGGAATCATCCCATCCATCATGCAGCCGAGAGCGCTCCGTGCACCGAGGTAAGTCTGGGCGTTCGCACACGGGTACGAGCACGGATACCGAGGAGACGGCAATGAGCCTCGGTGTCGGTCTGAGCTTCCCCCAGAAAGTGGACACCCGACATGCCAGGCTTGGCCTGGCGAAGGGAGTCCCGATGGGACAGCAGCGCCGGCAGCACTCGCCGGAGTTCAAGGCTGGCACGGGTCGCGCTCGTGCGATCGTCTGGCCGATCGATTGCCACGATCGCACGTGAGCTCGAGATTGGAGCATCGAGCCTCGGCTACTGGCTGAAGCAGGACGAGGCCGATCGCAAGACGCGCGACCCGGAACGCTTTGCGACCGAGTCCGCCGAATCTGCCGAGAACCGGGCGCTTCGCCGTCGGGTGACAGAACTGGAGGTGGAGCGCGAGATCCTGAAACGAGCTACGGCCTTCTGGGTGAAGGAGTCGCACGCGTGAGGGTCTTCGCGTTCGTCGCTGCCCAGAAGGCCGACTTCCCGGTCAGGACCCTTTGTCGGGTCTGCAGAGTCTCGACATCGGGCTTCTACGCGTACGCCACGCGGAAAGCCAGCCCGCCGAGCCCGGGCGAGCCGCGAGAGCCGAGGTCGCCCGTCACGTCGCCCGGGTGCACAAGAGTTCCCGACGTCGCTATGGATCGCCACGTGTGACCGCCCAGCTCGCCCGAGAGGGCATCTTGGTCAACCACAAAGCCGTCGAGGCCGAGATGGCCCGTCAGGGCCTTCGCGGTCGTTCGAGTCGGCGCAAGATGCGCACGACCCGCCGTGACCCCTCCAAGGTCCCGGCTCTCGACCTGGTCGGGCGAGACTTCGAGCGGGTGAAGCTCGACGAGCTGTGGATCGGCGACGCCACCTACATCTGGACCGATGAGGGCTGGCTGTATCTCGCAACGGTCATCGATGCCTGCTCGCGTCGTCTTCTCGGCTGGTCGATCACCGACCACCTGCGAACCGAGCTCTGCCTTGCCGCTATCGAGGCGGCCGTCGCCACACGAGGCGGGCGGCGGAGGCTCGTCAGGGGTGTCGTGTTCCACACAGACCACGGCACCCAATACACCGCCGACGCCTTCACGAAGGCCTGCCGGTCGTTTCGCATCACCCAGTCGATGGGAACTGGCGGTGACAGTTATGACAACGCGATGGCCGAGTCTTTCTTCTCGAGCTTCAAACGCGAGGTCGTCGACGGCGAGCATTTTGCAACCCGGGCCGAAGCACGAGCTGAGATATTCGCTTGGCTCAACTGGTACAACACGACCCGGCTTCACAGCTCGCTCGACTTTTGTCCGCCGATCGAGTACGAAGAGCACCTCCCACAGCACTCACTCGTAGCTTGACCAGTGTCCGCCGCGTGGGGGGAAGCTCAACCTGGACCCCACGTCGATTTGTCGCGTCTTAGCTGCTGGCCGGACCGCAGTATTGACAACCGCTGGTCTCACAGGTAACTCCGGTCTGAAATTTCCCGATTACCCTATATATCTTACGAATCTCAGATCAGAATCACGACTAGGCGGGCGCTCTCAATCAGGTTTCCGCAGCACTCCGACGGTCTTGAGCGCCAAGATATACCTCGGGTCGCGCCAGCGAGGGTTCGCGAGGGTCAAGTAAGCATGGCTCCTGCTCGAGCCCCGTGCGTTCGGGCCACGACACTGCGACCAACGCGGCCAGCCCAACCACGATCGGCCACCAAACCCAACTGCTGTGCTCAATGGAAGTTGGTGGTCCAGTTTACGCTCGCAGCGATAAAGGTTCGCGGCGCCTGACCGTAACCAGCTTGCGACGCTGCCGCTGACGAGAGCGAAGGCGATCGCTGGGAAAACGTAGTAGGGCGCGATCACACTTTCGAAGATGCACCTGAAGGTCAAGGTGAGCGCCACCACGGAGACGAGCAGACCGAGGCCGCTCTGTACTCGACAGAACCAGAGACCGATAATGACGCTGAGGCTGATTCCCAGCAGCCGAATAGGTCCACCGGCTACCAGGCCCGCGCTCTTGGATGAGAGGTGGACCAGAACCGGCGCTAAGTGTATCCACGGTGTCAGACGGCCACCAAAGGGATATGCCGGTTGGATGACCAGGGATCGCGCCGTGACCGACCAGTTCAGCGCAAGTGGAACGACGAGCAGGGCAACCGCCGGTGCCGCCGCTCGGGCTAGTAGGGCGGGGAGCCTTCTCAGTCCGGCCGGAAAATACAATGGAGCAAGCGCGAGTAAGACGAAAGGCTGGAACGCGACTGCGGCACCGAACAGCCAGGCCGACTTCGCCCATCGTCTGTCCGATGCTGCAAGCCACGCATAGAGAAGAAATGCCACCGCCACGGCGTCTTCCGGGTGGCCCCACTCGAGCACGTTGGAGAGCACGTACACATCGCCCGTACAGATCAGCAACCGGCGCGCTCTCGTGGCTCCGAGACGTACGGCCACTGCGTCCGCGGCGAACAATGCCGTAGCGCTGAGGAGCACCTGGTAAGGGCCGAGTATGAGCCAGACAGTTGGTCGCAACTGAGGACGAGCCGATAGATCGACCCATATTCCGGCCGCATGACTAATAGCCCACACTGGTGTCAGCATGACGACGGCCCCAGGCGTGGTGGTTAGGCCTGTTTGACCGAGGGCTTGGCCATACAGATCCTGATAGGTGCCGATGTCGATGTAGCGGGCGAGGAAAAAGTAGTTCCAGAGATCCAACGGATATACCCATTCGTGCCAGTGGTGCATGTGAGGCACGACGTAAAGGCTGCCTGCCATGTAAGCACCCAACAGAACGGTCGCTCCTGCGAGCGGAATGGCGCGGGTCATTGAGGATCGAGTAATGCTCGCAATTGAGGCCGGTCGCAGGGATTGCCGGACGATTTCGGTGACTGAAGAGGTCTGGAAGCCCGCATTTGGCCAAGACAGCACTGATCTCCCGAATCGTGGGCGTGGCAGGTCCAGGCTCGTCCGGTGCTCGCGACATCGAAGCGATCAGGTGATGGCTTCGATCTGGCGGTAGGCGCGAAGCAGAATGCCCGCCTGCGGCCAGTGCTCGAGGATGCGCACGATGCTGCGTCGGGCAGCGCGAACGATGCGGCCCGGCGCGTGGAACAGGCCCCATCTGAGCGCCTTCGGGCGGGCGCAGCTCCAGTATCCGTCACAGCACAAGAGCTGGAACCACCTGACGAGGTCCGCGGAGAGCATCACGACGGCCATCCAGTTGGCGTTGGCCTCGAAGCTCGAGAAGGGGAAGCGACACAGCCCCGAGTCCTTCAATCGGGCGATGTGGTTCTCGACGTGCGCATGGGCGCGCATCATGAGGTCAAGCTCAGCGGGCTCACCCTCGCAGTCGGTGTAAAAGCCCCAGTAGCGGTACTCGAGGGACGGGAACAGGCTGCGCTGGGCACCGGGGTGGAGCGGCTCTCTCCTCACGATGAGCCTTGTCCCGCTCGGCAACGCCGAGAGCAAGACGAGCGAGGTGAGCTCGCAGACCGACGAGCCGTCTCGTTCCTCACCGTCTTTTCCAAGCGCCGGCACCCACACCTCCTCGATCCCTTCGGCGTCAAAGATGGCGGCCTGGACCTGGTCGTTGGTCATGGCGCTCGTGAAGAAGCCGATGTTGCGGGCCCGCAGGGCTGTGGTGAAGGCGGCGGTCGTGCCGCCCGAGTCGGTCCGGCACACGACCTCGCGTCGGACAAGGGATGCGTTCTCGCCAACGTGATGGCCAGCTTGGACATCGTCGGGCAGCTGAGAGATCGCCTCGTCGAGGACCCTCACATGGTCAGCAGCGGTGTTCGAGCCGGCATTGCCCGGCCTGAGCGCTCCCGATAATGCCTCACCGGTCGCGTCTGCGAAGCAGAACATCGGGTGGAAGCCGAACCCGCCCTTGTAGGTCGGTGCCGCCTGCTCTTTGTTCTCGGAGTGGATCTCGACGAGCGAGGCGTCGATGTCCAAGAAGACCGGCCCCGTCTTGGTCACCGCCACCGCGCTCCCACACCTGTGCCCGCACGCTTGCCACTTTGGCGGCGATCCTCGCCCGCGTCTTCGCGTTGATCTCGTAAAAGCTGCGGTGCAGTGTCGAGTCCGACCGGACTTTGGCGGGTCGAATCGCGTAAGTCCAGGTAGATAGGGGCACGCGGAGAAGGTGTTTCCACTACGCGGGATCTGTTCGCTCAGCTCAGGCGATTGTGGCCTTGCCCCACGTGGAAGCGTCCACGCCGAAGGCTTGAAGGACCTTGGCTTGGAGTGGAGTCGGCCTGCTGACGAGCTCAATGCTGCGCTCACCGGCGCTCACGAGCTCGAGGCGTACCTCGGCCAGTTCGGAGAGCGCCCGGCGAGGTGTCATGTGCTGGAAGGCAAGGTCCGGGTCCATCACCTTGGCGGCTACAAGGTCTTTGGCCATGACGGCCTCGATCGTCGCCGCCAGTATGCACAGGGCGACGTGGCCCCTCACGCGGTCCTCGGTCCAATGGAAGACCGGTCGTAGCGCCAGGAAGTCCTTGGTGACCCTGAACCTGGCTTCGACGTTCTGCAAGCTCCGGTAGTAGCGCAGCACCTGGGCGCAGCCGACTTCGGAGGCATCGAGCGATGTCGTGATCACATAGCGCCCGCACAACAGCTCCTCGTCATAACGCCTTGCCTTCTCGTCGAAGTCCCAGGAGAAGTGGCCCCTCTTCACCGTCGTGGTGAAGCAGCGGCCCACTCCCGAGTCACGGAGGACTCGGTCGGCGACAGCACCGATCTTGGCCGGGTCGCTAAGACGGCCCGAGCGCACCCTTGCCTCTAACGCGATGAGGCCGTCCTCGACCTTGGCGCACAAAGCCCGGTGCCGCGCACGGTCTCTCAAGTAACGGGTGGGCGAGAACACCACCACAAAGCGCCGGCCGTTGTGGGCGACCTCGGCACAGAAGCTGCGCGCCTCTGGAACCGCCACCCAGGAGCTGTCCGCGGCGTTCGCTTTTTCCAGCACGGCGGCCACGTCCTCGTCGTGGTGCAAACGTGTCGCCAATACGTGGTCGAAGCCATGGGCCTCGACCAGGGCGAGGTTGTCCTCTGAGATGAGGCCGCGGTCGGCGACGAGGGCGATGCGGCCGACGCCGAAACGCTGCTGGAGGTCCTCCATGATCGCCGGCAATGTCGAGACGTCCGAGGTGTTGCCCGAAAAGACATGGTGGGCGATCGGGATGCCGTCGCCGGTGACCAACAGGCCGATCACGACCTGGGGGCGGTCACCCCTGTGGTCCCGGCTGTAGCCGTAGGCGAGCGAGGTGAACCTCGGACCGCCCGGTCCCTTGGTCTCGAAATAGCAGGAAGTCAGGTCGTAACAGACCAGGCGCAGGTCCAGGTTCGTGAAGTCGCAGAGCTTGGAGTAAAGGTGAGCCTCGGTCGACTCCTTGGAGGCGGCCAGCGCGTCGATCGCCCGGTAGCAGCGATCGAGGCTTGGTGCATCGACGCCCTTCGGCAAGGCGACGCTCGACAGCCACTCCTTGATCGTGCGTCTCTTGGACCTCGGTTCGGTCAGGCGGTTGGCCAGCATCACGAACACGGTGTCCTTGAGCGACAAGGACTTGCGTGCCTTGCCGACCGTGTCGAAATGGGAATCGAGACCAAGGCGCGTGAACAAGGCGTGGCAGGCGGCCGCCCCTCCGAGGCTCGGGCCACCCTCGCCCGACAGCTCGCCACCCTCGAACCAGTTCCCCTCCGCATAGGTGCGCAGCGCGTTGATGATGCGGTCGAGCTGGCCCGAGGCACGAAGCTCGGTGACCTCGCCCAAGCGCAACAGGGTCCGGTGAGTGTTCTTGCCGTCCTCGCGCACAGCTTCGACGAGCGACAGGTATTCGTAGCGCTTGTCGCCCCGCCTCCTCACCGTCCTCTTGATGAACATTCCACCATCTTACACCAGTGTAAGCCTCAAGTGGTGTATATGTCGCCCCTACACCCAGGACTGAAACCGCCGACTTATCCACAGCAGGTCCTGGTCAGAGCGTCGCGGGATCAAGAAATCGCCGCTGACCCGCCAAAGTTCAGTCCGAGGCGACGAAGCCGAACAGCGCCGCCTCGGCGCGCAGGTGCTCGATGTCCGCGCAGCTCGCGCCTCCGCCCGCGAGCACGAGAGCCGCCTCGACGAGGACCTTGCCCCGGTCGTGAACCAGCGTTGGCCGTTGCGGGATCGCAGACGAGAGGGCATCACCGAGACCCAACCGGTCGGCGAAAGAGCCAAGAGCGTGCAGGCCGACGTGCGACACGACTCCCGTCCCGCCGGCTTCCACCTTCACGCGCGCTGTGCTGGTACCGTTCACTTTGGAAGTGCCCTTCTCGAGGGGGATACTGCTGCTTCGACACAGTCAGTTTCCCTTGTCGGAAGGGCCTTTCCGCGGATACGGGCTGATCAGGTCACAACGACGCGTGAATGATCGGAGTTAACGGGGACCCCTCATCCCAGCACGCGCGACACTGACATCACGCTTCGCACGTAAAGAGCGTACCTCGCAGTGCTTCATGTTCTTGCCATTCCGCGGATCCGCTGTATGTCCGGGCGTTCGCTTGTCGGTAGTACTAGCGAGCTGCAGCTTCAGAACCCCGAATGCCCAACACAACCATCGCCGCGGCAGTAACCGTCGCTTCTGGTCCGTCGGTTGCATGTGGCACCGGTTCCGACGCTCGCCGATGCCGACCTCGGCGCAATGTCACCCTCGGATGATGAGTATCAGTGAACGATGCTACCCGCAGATGATGGGTACCCGTGAAATAATACACCTCGCGTGGTCACCGCTGTTTCGGAGGCACTTACCCTCCAAATTGTCAACCCGGCTCACATGTTCCTCAAGGTGCCGCAGTATCCACACTGGTTGTGTAGGCCACTGCGGTCACGCTCATGGAGTAAGGCTGGCCATCACCTACAGCCAAGATATTCGAGTTGGAGCCCCCTGGAGAAAGACCGACGGTGTTGATTGTCATCAGCCGCTTCATGGTGTAAAAGCTCTTCAAGAATGCGAACACATCCTTGTGAGTTCCCGAGAGAGAGAAAGAGACGCTTATGTCCGAAAGGCCGGCAACGCCACTGGGGCTTGGAGTGTCCGCCGGAGTGACAGACAAGAGATCGCAACCCGTCTGGTTTGCAAGAGTGTTGAGCGAGTCGACGATGCCGGGTGGGTCCTCTGTCGGTGGGATGGCTGTCATTACCTTTTTAAGATAAGGGAGCTCACTCAGCACTAGCTTCTTTTCGGCTTTGAGCGACGCGAGTTCCAAGTTCAACTGGGTCAGCGTCGTTTGATCGGAAGTCACCTGCTGTTGAACGGTCGTGAGCTTGTTGGCCTCGGGTGTCATCCAGGCAAACCACCAGACGACAAGCAGGACGATCACAACGCCGGTGACGACGAGAACGACCTTCGACTTCAGCAAGTCAAAGTTCAAACCTTGGAGCCGATTCATCGTGGCACCTGGAATTCACTAGACCGGATAGAAGTGACCTCGGCGGTCACCCCGAGGGTGGCACTGAAGTTGATCTGCTTTGCCGCGGCCTGTGCGATCCCACTGAATGCGTTCACAGTCAGCTTCCCTGAACCGCCGATGGAGTAGTACCAGCTGCGGAAGTAGGTATACCCGGCCGGCGATTGGAGAGAGATACCAAGTGTCGCTATCTGTGTTGCCGACGGTGCCAGTACCGTCGCGCCGGTTGTTCCCGTCGCCGCAACTGGGGGCGGATTTGCACTTCCCGAGAAGCTGAGGATCGTGCCACCAGGCGGCGTGGCATGGGCCAATGCCGTGAGAACGCCTGGCCAGTACACTTCGTGGGTAACGATGGGTTCGCTGATGGCTGCCAGCCCGAGGATTTCGGCACGTTCCTGCTGGACCTTGTCGTACTTGGGGATCTGGATCCTCACGCTCGTGATCTGTCCCTGCAAGCCTGCGACCTGATTCTCGGCGTTGTGCACCTTGAGGAAGCGGAGCACGCCCAGAGCGGCCATCGCGACAACGAGGACGATGCCGACACCGACTACAGCGCGTTCCAGTCGCTTGCGCTTGCGCGCGAGAACTACCTCCGGCGGGAGCAGATCGAGCTCCTTGACGTCCTTCAGGCTCGGCAGCGCAAGCCCGACGACGACGGCGACTGCCGAGTCGAGACGGCGTATCTCCTCAGGCGGCAGGTGGAGTCGCGAGCAGTCGACGCTGGAAAGAGCGCTTCCCTGAACGACGGGCAGCCGGAGCTGCTGCTGCAGCTGCAGGACGAAGCCGGAAAGTCGAGACCCACCACCGGTGACCACGACCCGACGGACAGGACTGCGACCGGTCAAAGTGGCGTAGTAGTCGATCGAGCTTCGCAGTTCGCCTATCAGCGACATGCACGCATCTCGTGCTGCGGCGAGCCCGGCACGAGAGTGAGGAGCAGACTCGTCCAGATTCAGCTTCATTGCCTCAGCGTCGCCCACCGGGAGGCCCAACGCGCTGGCAATCGCCGCGGTGACTACGTCGCCACCTTCCGCAATCGTCCGGACGAAGTGGGGAACCCCATTCTCATGAACGGCCACTTTTGTGAGTCCGGCACCGACAGCGACTATCGCCTCAGGGCCATCGATCGCAGTCTCGGGGTCGAAAAGGGCCCGAATCATCGCGGAGGACGTGGGTTCGACGCTGACCGGGTTGAGCCCGGCCGCGGTCACGATCTGGACGAGGGGATCAACAAGGTCGCGATGGGCTGCCGCGACAAGGACGCGAACGTACGGGCATCCCGTTGGGGCCGACGGTCTCCTCCAGGGCGCGTGCGGAGATGAGTGCCCTGTCGATCGCAAATGGGATGACATCGGGCGCTTGCAACCGCACTGCGCCGTCGATCTCCGAATCAGGCACGAGCGGCATCTCGATCTCGCGCGTGATCGCACGAAGCCCGGCAATTCCCAGGTGCACGTCTCCTGCCGCGAAGCCGCCCTCCTTAATGCAACGCTCCACCGCAACGCGCACGGCGGGAACATCGAGAATTACGCCGTCGATAACGGCGCGTGGCGGCAGGGCTACTTGACCAAGACGAAGAAGCTCGGGCCGTCCCCGTCCCGCGGACACTTCGGCCATGCGGACCGCGCTGCTGCTTATTTGGACACTCACGCGTCGCATAACCATCAACGTGCTCCTGACACTGAGAATGAAACTACAGCACTACCAAACTGCCAGAACATGCTAGCGGTTGGCTTGCCGACAGACAGGGATTCGACGTTGTTGGCAGGCCTGTCGGGCTGGTCGGAAGAACCCAAAGCGCGCATAGGTCTTTCATATCGGCTTTCTCTGGTCCCTTCTTGAGCTTGCCGAGCGGGGGAGCCTCACGACGGCGCCCTTTGGCAGCGGAGCACCGTTCACAACCGGACGCTAGGCGCTTGGCTGTTGCAACAGCTTGACGTAGTCGAACATGGGCAGGTACAGGCTTACGACTATGCATCCGATGCATGCGCCCATGAAGACGATGATCAGCGGCTCGAGGATCGAGGTCAAGCTGTCGACAGTGGCGCTCACCTCGTTGTCGTAGAAGGTCGCGACTTTTTCGAGCATGTCATCGAGCGCGCCTGACTCCTCACCGGTCTCGATCATTTGGGTCACCATGATCGGCATGACCGGGTACTGGGCGAGGACGGCCGACAAGGTCTTGCCCTCACGGACACCCTCCTGTGCTCCTATGAGAGCGTCGGCGACGATCTGGTTGCCAGCGTTGGCGGCGACGATGTCGAGCGCTTCGATAACCGGCACGCCGGCTGACAGCAGCGACGAGAAAGTCGTGCAGAACCTGGCAAGCGCAACCTTGTGGGTAAGGGCTCCGAACACAGGCGGGCGAAGCTTGAGCGCGTCCCACTTGCGCCTGCCGGTCGGCGTCGCTATCCAGCGGCGCATCACGATCACGATCGTGACGATGACCGCTATGACAACGAGCAGCCAGACACTGGCGACGACGTTGGATATGGAGATGACGATCCGGGTCGGAAGAGGAAGGGTCCCGTTGAGGCTCGTGAACAAGCGTTTGAAGATCGGGACGATGAAGATCATCATCGCTGTGATGATCACGATGACAGCGCAGAACACGATGGTCGGGTACGCCATCGCCGAGCGGACCTTTTGACGGAGTTCGACTTGCTTCTCGAGGGTGTTCGAGAGCTTGAGGAGCACCAGGTCCAATTGGCCCCCGACCTCTCCCGCGCGGACCATCGCGATGTAAAGCGGCGGGAACACCTTCGGGAGCTTCTCGAGCGCGCTCGACAGGGATGAGCCCTGTTCGACCTCCCGGCGCACCTGGAGCATGGCCTCGCGAAGCGGCTTGGACTCAATCTGGTCGGCGAGCACGCCGAGCGCTCGGACGAGGGTGAGCCCCGCTGAGACCATGGTCGCAAGCTGGCGGCTCATGAGCGCCACATCCTTGAGCGCGACGCGGTCGGTGATGCCGGGGATGTTGATCTCACGGTTCAGATTGATCGTGACAGGCTTTATCTCGACGGGCGCGTACCCCATGTCCCTCAGGCGCGCCGCTACGAGGGGGATGCTGTCGGCCTCGAGCTGTCCTTTGACCAGCCTGCCGTCGGCATCGCGGACCTTGTAGTCGAAGGTCGTCGTTGGCATCGTTCAGCCCTCCAAAAGGGGGTCGGTGGCGGTCATCGCTGTCCCAGGTAGTCGCGAAGCTCGCTCGGATCGTGGCAGCGGTCGAAGGCCATCGCCTCGGTGATCAAGCCCGCCTGGACCGCTTTGGCGAGACCCTGGTCCATGGTCTGCATCCCCGACGCGGCTCCCGTCTGGATCAGGGAGTAGATCTGGTGAGTCTTGCGGCTCCTGATGAGGTTTCGAATGGCGGGATTACAGAGCATTACCTCAGCGACCGGTACGCGACCGTAGCCGGTGGCACTCAGCACCAGCTGCTGGGTCATGACGGCTTCCAGGGAGCCGGCCAGCTGGATCCGGATCTGGTCCTGCTGGCTGCTCGGGAAGACGTCGATTATGCGGTCGATCGTCTGTGGGGTGTCCTGGGTGTGCAGGGTCGAGAACACGAGGTGACCGGTTTCTGCGGCGGTGAGCGCCGTGGCGATTGTCTCGGCGTCGCGCATCTCACCGATGAGTATCACGTCGGGGTCCTGGCGCAGCACATGACGGAGCGCATCGGCAAACGACTTCGTGTCGGAACCGACTTCGCGTTGGTTGACGATGGACCGGTTGTGCGTGTGCAGGAACTCGATCGGGTCCTCGATGGTCACGATGTGAACCGGCTTCGTCAGGTTGATGATGTTGATCAGCGACGCGAGCGTCGTCGACTTGCCCGATCCTGTCGGTCCGGTCACGAGCACGAGACCGCGGCGCAACTCTGCCAACGAAGGGATGACCGGCGGAAGACCGAGGGTGTCGAACAGCGGGATTTCGTGGGGTATCGCCCGCATGACAGTTCCGATCGACCCCCGTTGCTGGAAGAGGTTGACCCGGAACCGCCCGACGCCCATGATCGTGTGGGCTGTGTCGAGCTCCCGCTCCGCCTCGAAACGCTCGCGCAGGTTCTGGGTCAGTATCCGGTAGACCATCTCACGGATCTGCTCGTTGTCGAGGCGTTGTATCCCCTCGATCGGCCGCAGCGAACCGTCTATGCGCATGGCGGGGGGCAGCTGGTTCGCGAGGTGGAGGTCGGACGCGCCGTTGCGCACCGTGTAGGTGAGCAGTTCGTCGATGTCCAGGGTGCCGTCGGCGTTGAGCGTCGGCGTGAAAGGCTCGACGTCCGGCATCCCGCCCGAAGCCGCGGGCAGCATCGCGCGTCTGACGTCGACTCCGTAGTCGGCCTGCCAGTCGCCATCGCCCATTTCATAGCGCGACTCAGGCGAACCGTTGGAGGACACGTCGTCATAGAGCTGGGAGCCAGCCATGACGGGCTCTCGGACGTGCGCAGGCTCGTTCATCATGGAGCCGGTCATCTGTGTCGCGCCCGCTGCGGCGGTGACCGGTGTCGACGCGGTCGCCACCACCTCCTCATCAGAGGACAATCTCGGGTAGACGGCATTCATGAGGTGCTCGATGGCGACAGGGTCGGCCAGGAGGCATCCGGAGACCTCTACACCCAGGAAGGCCGAGATCTCACGCTGTTGGGCGACGTCGACCGGCTCGGCGCACGCGAGCGTCAGGCGCTCACCTTCGAGTGTGTAGCCGATCGCGGTTAGCTCGCGGGCGAACAGCTCAGGCACCAACCGGAACGCTTCTCCCATGGGCCGTTTCTCGGAGATGTCGACTGACGGAACTCCGGAGATCCGCGCCAGCTCGGCGAGCGATACTGCGGCCTCCACGACCCCCCGGTCGGCGAGCACGGCTGCGACGGGTCGACCGGCCGAGGCGGCCTCGGTGAGCATGGCAGCGGCGGTGTCGCCGGAGACACGGCCGGCGCCGATGAGTGCCTCGGCAAGCCGCTTGGACCATTCTGTTGGGGACCGGCGGTCGGCACTCATATGACCACCCTGATTATCTCTTCCAGGCTCGTTATGCCGAGCGCTGCTTTGCGCAGTCCGTCATGACGCAATGGAACCATCCCCTGTTCGAGGGCTAGGCGTTGGATGTCGTCGTTTGAAGCGTGTGCGATGATCGAACGCTCGATCTCCTCGTCGACGAGGAGGAGCTCCTGAAGAGCGATGCGGCCACGGTAACCGGTACGACTGCAGGCTTGGCAGCCCACGGCCCTGCGGAATCGCACCTTCCCGTTCGGCGGTTCGTCCGCTTCGGTGAAACCGATCAGCTCGAGGTCCTCGACTGTCGGAGAATAGTCCTCCTGGCAGTTCTCGCAGAGCTGGCGCGAGAGGCGCTGAGCGAGGACGCAGTCAAGGGCGGAACCGACGAGGAAGGGCTCCACACCCATCTCGACGAGGCGCATCGGCGTGCCGGCGGCGTCGTTGGTGTGCAGGCTCGACAGCACGAGGTGACCGGTGAGAGCGGCTTCGACCGCGATGACCGCGGTCTCTCGGTCGCGGATCTCGCCCACGAGGACCACGTCCGGGTCGGAGCGCAGGATGGATCGCAGGGCGTTCGCGAAGTGGAGCCCCGCCTTGGGGTTCACCTGAACCTGACTGACGCCGCGGAGCTGGTACTCGACCGGGTCCTCGACCGTGATGAGGTTGCGCTCGGGCGAGTTGAGCGCGTTCAAGGTCGCGTACAACGTCGTCGACTTGCCGGATCCTGTCGGGCCCGTCACGAGGATGGTCCCGTACGGCTTCTTGTAGGCCAGCTGGTAGCGCTTTTCGACGTTGGGCAGGAAGCCGAAGCTCCGAGAGATTCAACGAGGCGCTCGACTTGTCCAGCACGCGAAGAACGATCTTCTCGCCGTGCACCGTCGGCAGCGTCGCCACCCTGAGGTCGATCTCCCGCCGGCCCGCGGTGAGAGTAATGCGCCCGTCTTGAGGGATGCGATGTTCGGCGATGTCGAGGCTGGCCATGACCTTGAGGCGCGTGGTGACACCGCCCTGGATGGCCTTGGGCGACCGGGTCACCTCGTGGAGCACGCCGTCGATGCGGAACCGGATGCGGAGATCGTCGGCGCTCGGCTCGATGTGGACGTCCGAGGCGCGTTCTTGCAGGGCCTGGCGCAGGATCAAGTTGACGTACTTGACGATCGGTGCGTCCTCGACCACAGAGTGGAGGTCGGTGAGCTCGGTGATCTTGGTCTCGTCGGCGCCCGAGGTCTGAGACGCCGCGGACTGGGCGGCGAGGGTTGTCTCGCGGTCGTGGCGGTACACGCGGGACAGGTACTCGGCGATCTGACCCGGGCTGCAAACGACGATGTGCAGGTCGTTGCCGAGCAGCGTGCGCAGGTCGTCGACGGCGAACACGTCCGAGGGGTTGGCCATGCCGATCACGGGTGTGTCGCCGCGGTAGGTGAGAGCGAGCACCCGGTGGCGACGGGCAAGGGCCTCGGGGATCAGCTTTGTCGCCTCTGGGTCGAGCTGCTGGTCGTTGAGGTCGACGAACTCCATGCCGGCCTCGGCGGCCGCTGCACGGATCAGGTCTTCCTCTGATACCAGGCCGAGCTCGCTCAAGATCTCGCCCAGCGACCTGCCTGTTGCCGCACTCTCACGCAGGGCGGCTTCCATCTCCTCGCGGGTGACCTGTCCGGAGTGCACAAGCAGCTCGGAAAGATCAGGCGTCGCGGGCTTGGGGGTGTCCGTGGCCGCCTTTCGCGACCGGGTACCGACGGCGGAGCCGTTGACTATCTCGGTCGCAGCTAACAACGCGTCCACGGCCTCGCTCTCCGCCTTTGCCGTGTCGCCGACTTCCGACAGCTGCGGCGCAGCCGGAGCCACTTCGAGCAGGTCGAGTGTCGGCTCGCCTTTCGCCTGCGGAGCCGGCGGCGCTTCTGGCTCGGTCGCCACGGCGGGCTCCGGTTGCTCCTCGGGCTCGTCCGGCGGGGACGCAGGCTCAGCGACCACTGACAACGAAGCGGACGGGGTTCTCATCGAGGTCTCGGACGCGGCGCGCACAGGCCTCGCGTGGTTGTTGCCCGGTGCCTCGGCCCGGGAGTACATGCGTTCGATGTAGGCGTCGATCTGGGACTCGCAGGCGACCACGGCGTGGATGTCCCTCCCGATGATCGTCCGGAGGTCGTCCATGATCATGAGATTGTCGGGCCGCGCTACCGCCACGACCGGCGTGCCGTACTTCCAGCCGATCGCGAGCGTGTGCTGACGGCGGGAGGCCTGCTCGGGCAGCAGCGACGTCGCGGCGGCATTGAGCGGGTAGCGGTCGAGGTCGACGTACTCGAGGCCGACCTCTTTCGAGAGGGCACGCGCGTGTGAGACCTCCGCTTTGGAGGGTGACACTTGCCGTCGCGCGGCCGTCGGCGTGCTCTGTTCTGTCGTACTCATCCCCTAATAACATCGGGCGCGCGCCGAGATTTCTTTATCCGTTCATTTCGACGTCGGATCGGCATGCGTGTACCCCCTCCCGGCGCGTCCCACGCGCGGGCGCGCTAAGCGGTTATGACCGCGCTCTACGCGGTCATACTAGCTTCGATATGGTGCAGCTTGCATCAAGTCGGGACGAGCTCGGCAGGAGGTACCCGGTGCAGGTGAAAGCCGTGCTCGCATCCGAAACAGGGCGTCTCGAAGCGCAGCACACTGAGCCCGCATGCATGTGACCCTGGAGGCGGTGGCCGGTGTCCTCGGCTTGCTCATCGGCTCGTTCGTGGGCGTCGTTGTCGACCGGATCCCCCGCCAGGAGTCGATCCTGCTGCCGCGGTCGCATTGCGTGGCTTGTTCGGCACCCATTCGCGCCTACGACAACATCCCGGTCGTCTCCTATCTGTTGCTCCGGGGACGGTGCCGGGCGTGCCGCGCGCGCATCCCGCCCCGTGACGCGCTCTTGGAAGCTCGGGACGGGGATCCTCTTCGTGCTGCTCGCCTGGCGGTTGACCTCGACCTGGGAGCTGCCCGCGTATTGCGTGCTGGCGGCTTCAGCGGTGACGATCTCGACGATCGACATCGAGCACATGCGCATCCCTTCGGTGATCGTGTACGCGACCGCTGCGCTCGGCGCGCCGCTTCTGGTCCTCGCCTCGGCGGGCACGCATCGCTGGTCGGCGCTCGAGAGCGCGGCCATCGACGGTGCCATCGCCTTTGGGGTCTTCGCGGCGCTCTTCTACGCCGTGCCGAAGGGCATCGGCTTCGGTGACGTTCGCCTCGCCGGCCTGTGCGGAGGGTTTCTCGGCTGGATGGGTTATCGCGAAGTGCTCGCGGGCTTCGTGATCAGCTTCATCGTGGCGGGAGTGCCTGCCGCCTTGCTACTGGCGGCGCGGAAGATTCAGCGCCGCACCAAGATCCCGTTCGGACCTTTCCTGGCCGCAGGCACCATGATCACCGTGCTCTTCGGGGCGCCGATGATCCACGCCTGGTCGAGCGTCTGAGGTCCCGGGCGGCTCAGCTCCTGCCGGCGGCCGAACCGATCAGGCCGCGCTTTTGCAGCGCGACGCGCAGGTCGTGCGGGTTCGAGGCGGCCTGGGTGGCTGCCCGCAGGTCGATCGTGCCCTGCTCGAGGAGGGCGACGAGGGCCTGGTCGAAGGTCTGCATGCCGTAGTACTCGCCCTCACGGATGATGGAGGTGATGTCTTCGCCCTGACCGGGCTCGACGATGCACTGCTGGATCCGCCCGTTGATGATCATGACCTCGAGGGCCGGCACCCTGCCGGAGCCATCGGCCGTCGGGATGAGCCGCTGGCAGAGCGTTCCCTTCAGCGATCCGGCGAGACTGAGGCGGGCCTGGCGCTGCTGGGCGGACGGGAAGAAGTCCACGATGCGGTTGATCGTCTCCACGCAGTCGATGGTGTGGAGCGTGGCGAACACGAGGTGCCCGGTCTCGGCTGCGCTGAGCGCCGTCTCCACGGTCTCGGTGTCGCGCATCTCCCCGACCAGGATGACGTCGGGGTCCTCGCGAAGCGCTGAGCGCAGCGCGACGAGGAAGCTGGAGGTGTCGAAGCCCACCTCCCGCTGGCTGACAGCGGAAAGCTCGTCCTGGTGGAGGACCTCGATCGGATCCTCGATCGTGACGATGTGGCACTCACGGGTCCGGTTGACGTGGTCGACCATGGCGGCGAGCGTCGTGGTCTTGCCGCACCCGGTCGGCCCTGTGACGAGGACGAGACCGCGCGGCTCGTCGGCGAGTCGCCGGACGGCCTCGGGAAGGTTCAGCTCACCGAAGGACCGGGCGTGGGAACGTACCAGCCGGAAGACCATCCCGATCGTGGAGCGCTGGCGGTAGCCGTTGACCCTGAAGCGGCCGAGGTTCGGGATGGAGTAGGCGAAGTCGGCCTCGTTGGTCCTCTCGAAGTGCTCCCAGGTCCGCTCCTGCATGACTTCCTTGGCGATCTTCACCATGTCTTCGGGCTTGATAACCGGCACATCGGTGACGCGCGTGAGCTCACCGTTGATCCGCATCCGCGGTGGGGACCCCGCCTTCAGGTGGAGATCGGAACCTTCCGCCGCAGATAGACGACGAAGCAATGAATCGAGATCAGACCGCTCCATACCTACAGCGTCGCGCATCTCACCCAAAGTGGCAATTAATGTCCAGAAAACCTCCAGCGACCTCTTCTGTGGAGTGGAGGGCGCGCTATCGTGCCCTAGGGGTAATGACAGGGTTGTAGTTCGTCCACAGGCTGTGGATCGAGCCTGTGGACAGGGAGTGGGTAGGAGTGGCCGAGGCGTCCGGGGGCACAGCACACGGTGGCGCGTCGTTCGTCCACCTGCACACCCACACCGAGTACTCGATGCTCGACGGCGCCGCGCGGATCGCCGAGCTAGTCGGCGCGGCCGTGGCCGACGGCCAGCCCGCCCTGGCGATCACCGATCACGGCAACATGTACGGGGTCCTCGACTTCTACAAGGAGTGCCGCGAGCGCGGCATCACGCCGATCATCGGCACCGAGGTTTACATGGCGGCGCAGTCGCGCCACGAGCGCCCGGTCAGGCGGGGCCGCATCGACGACACGGGCGGTGAGGGCGAGCGGGGCGAGAAGCTCTACTACCACCTGACCGTCCTGGCCGAGACCAGACAGGGTTACCGGAACCTCATCAAGCTCTCCTCGGCGGCCTATCTCGAGGGTTACTACTACAAGCCCCGCGTGGACTGGGAGCTGCTGGAGCGCTATCACGACGGCCTTATCGTGACGACCGGGTGCCTGGGAGGCGTCGTGGCCCAGGCCCTCCTTGCAGACGACTTCGACGCTGCGCTTGGACTGGCGGGACGGCTCCAGGACATCTTCGGCAAGGAGAACCTCTTCGTAGAGTTGCAGGACCATGGCCTCGACGCGCAGCGCAGGACGAACCCCGGCCTCGTCCGCATCGCCCGTGCGCTTGACGCGCCGCTGATCGCCACCAACGACAGCCACTACTGCAGGCGTGAGGACGCGGTCGCGCACGACGCCCTCTTGTGCGTGCAGACCGGTGCCACGATCCACGACCCGAAGCGCTTCAAGTTCGAGGGCCAGGAGCACTACCTGAAGAGCGCGGAGGAGATGCGACGGCTCTTCGCAGAGGTGCCCGGCGCCTGCGACAACACGCTGTGGATAGCCGAGAGGGCGAAGGTCGAGCTCGAGCTGGGCAAGCCGGCCCTCCCGCAGTTCCCCGTCCCGGAGGCCTTCCGACGCGACACCTACGAGGAGTCGGCGGCAGACTACCTCGCCCATTTGACCTGCGAGGGAGCTGCGAACCGTTACGGGCCGCAGCTCCCGGCTGAGGTGGCCGAGCGGCTCGACTTCGAGCTGAAGGTCATCTCCGAGATGGGTTTCTCGGCTTACTTCCTCGTCGTTTGGGACATCATCCGCTACGCCCGCGAGTCGGGGATCAGGGTCGGTCCGGGCCGCGGCTCAGCCGCAGGATGCTGCGTCGCCTACTGCCTGCGCATCGTCGATCTCGACCCGATCCGTTACGACCTGCTCTTCGAGCGTTTCTTGAACACGGGCCGCAAGCAGATGCCCGACATAGACATGGACTTCGACGAGCGCCGCCGCGGCGAGATGATCCGGTACGTGGCCGAGCGCTACGGCGCGGATCACGTCGCTCAGATAGTCACTTTCTCGACGATCAAGGCCCGGGCCGCGGTGCGCGACGGTGCCAGGGTGCTCGGTTTCCCCTACGCGCTCGGGGATCGGATCGCGAAGGCCATGCCCCCCTTGGTCATGGGACGCGACACGCCGTTGCGGGCCTGTCTCGAGCGCGTGGAGGGCCACGACGACGGCTACGTGGCCGCTGCCGAGTTGCGCGAGATGTACGAGCAGGATCCGGACGCGAAGCTCGTGATCGACGTCGCCAAGGGTCTCGAGGGCCTGCGGCGCCAGGACGGCATCCACGCCGCCGCGGTCGTCATCACCCACGAGCCGTTGACCGAGTACCTGCCTGTGCAGCGCAAGCCCGAGCCCGGGGCCGATCCCGCTGACGCCCCGATCGTGACGCAGTACGAGATGCACGGCGTCGAGGACCTCGGCCTCTTGAAGATGGACTTTCTCGGGCTGCGCAACCTCTCGGTCATCGAGATGGCCCTCGATCTCATCGAACAGACGACCGGGTCACGTCCCGACATCGACTCGGTGCCCCTCGATGACGAGAAGACCTTCGAGATGCTGCGGCGGGGCGACTCCATCGGCGTGTTCCAGCTCGAGGGCGCCGCCATGCGCTCCACGCTGCGCTCGTTGGCCCCGACGAGCTTCGATGACGTCGCGGCGCTCGTCGCCCTGTACCGACCGGGCCCGATGGCGGCCAACATGCACCGCGACTACCCGGACCTGAAGAACGGCCGCAAGCCGGTCACCTACCTGCATCCTGACGTGGAGGCGATCCTCGGGGACACCTACGGCCTGATGCTCTACCAGGAGTCGGTGATGCGGGTCGCGCAGCGCTTCTCCGGCTACTCCCTCGAGGAGGCCGACAATCTGCGCAAGGCGTGCGGCAAGAAGAACCGCGAGCTCATCGCCGCCGAGCGGAAGAAGTTCATCGCGGGCTGCGTGAAGCAGGGTTACGACGAGGCGCTCGGCAAGCAGTTGTTCGACATCATCGAGCCGTTCGCCGACTACGCCTTCAACAAGTCCCACGCGTACGGCTACGGCCTCGTCGCCTATCAGACCGCGTGGTTGAAGGCGAACTATCCCGTCGAGTACCTGGCGGCGCTGCTCTCGTCGGTGAAGGGCGACAAGGACCGCACCGCGGTCTACCTCGCCGAATGCCGCACCCTCGGGATCGGGGTGCGTGTGCCGGACGTGAACGCGTCGTCGTCGAACTTCACGACGATCCGCGGGACAGGCGAGGGACCGGGCGCCGGGCGTGACGTGATCGTCTTCGGCCTGTCGGCGGTACGCAATGTCGGGGAGGCCATCGTCGAGCACATCGTCGCGGCTCGAGAACACGAAGGGCCGTTCGCGGACTTCTACGACTTCTGCCGCCGCGTCGACTCGAGCGCGCTGAACAAGCGCGCTGTCGAGTCGCTCGCGAAGGCGGGGGCCTTCGATTCGCTGGGCCATCCCCGCAAGGGGCTCTGCCTCGCCTTCGAATCGATCGTCGAGCGGGCGCTCGTGCGCCGGCGCGAACAGGAACAGGGGATCACCACCTTGTTCTCCCTCCTCGACGAGGAGGCCTCCGACGCTGCCGAGGGTGCCTCGCCGGCAAGCTTCGACGGCACATGGGTGGCGATCCCGGACCTCGAGTTCGACAAGGCCGAGCGCCTGGCCTTCGAGAAGGAGATGCTCGGGCTGTACGTGAGCGACCATCCCCTGATGGGCCTCGAGAAGGCCTTGCGCAACGTCACCGACGTCACGATCCGCGACCTTCTCGACTCGGCCGCCCCAGGCGGAGATGCCACGACCGTCGGTGCCGGCACCGGACCGGGGGGCTGGAGCGAGAACGCCACCGTCACGACCGGAGGTGTCGTCACGGCACTCGTGAGACGCTACACGCGGCGCGGCGAGCTGATGGCGACCTTCGTGCTCGAGGACCTCGAGGCGGCCATCGAGGTGATGGTGTTCCCCAAGACCATGCTCGAGTACGGCGGCCTGCTCGAGCAGGACGCGATCGTCGCGGTGCGGGGCCGGCTCGACTTACGTGAGGACCAGCCGAAGCTCATCTGCCGGGACCTGAGGCGTCTTGAGCTGACCGCGCCCGGCAGCGATCCCCCCGTCGAGGTCGTGCTGCCGCTCAACCGGCTCACCGACTCGCTCGTACGGCAGATCCGCGATCTCGTAGCCGAGCATCCTGGCAACTGCGCGGTCCACCTGCGCGTCGGGGAGAAAGTGCTGAGGCTGCCGCCACAATTCAACGTCGACCCCCGGGGTGGCCTGGTGGGTGCTTTGAAGGAGACTCCTGGGCACCTCCGCCGTCACGCGGTGAGTGGTCAGGAGAACGCCACCTGGCAGGTCATCTGATTAATCCCGTACACTGTTGGTGGTCCAAGCCGGGACGTGTGCGCGCAGCCGGGCACGTCGAGGTTTCGGCGTCGCCACGAGCGGCCAGTATCTGAAGGCGCGGTCCGAAACCGCGTCCCAGTGTGGTCCGGGCGGCAGGGTGAGAGACGCATGGGAGCATGAGACTGTCATGGCCATCGAGATCGAGGTCGCCACGAAAGACTGTACGGCGCTCACTGACGCGGAGCTTGCCGAAATGGCCGACCTCTCAGCGACGGAGGCGGGCGGCTGGGAAGTGGGTTTCCTGTCCAAGCAACGCGAGGACTGGGTGCTCGTCACCCAGGTCCGCGGGCAGTCGAAGCTGCAGGGCTATGCGCTCGCGACCCTCGAACGGATAGGCGGCACACCGAGCCTGCTTGTCGGAGTGGCGGCCTTCACCCGCGGCCCGAGCGGAGCCGCAGCTCTCGACGCGGCCATGCGCGACCTGTACCGCCGCGCGGTGCTCGCCTTTCCCGATGAAGACGTCCTGGTCGGGACCCGGCTCGCCCGGGCGTCGGCCTTCCGCACGTTCGCGGGGCTGGAGGACGTCGTCCCCCGCCCCGAGCACCGGGCCACCGGTGAGGAGCGCGCCTGGGGTCGCCGGCTCGCCAAGCGTTTCGGCGCCGACGGCCAGCTCGACGACAGGTCCTTTGTGATCAAGGGCGACGGCGACGCTGCCGGGCTCCTCGATTTCGACCCGCTGGAATCCGAAGGAGAGAGCGAGGCGCTCGCTGGGCTGTTCGCGGCCGTGGAAGGCAAGCGGCGTGACAGCCTTGTGGCCTTCGGCTGGGCGATGGCCGAGGCGCTTGCCGCCAGCTCGCTCCCGGTTTGAGCCGCACTCCGCCTTCGCCCACCTGAGCTGCCCTCGGCAGCGAGGCGTCCGTGCGCGTGACAGACGGCGGGCATCCTCGAGCCGTGGAGGTCCTCGTCGTCACCGGTACGCGTCACGGCCGCGGCAGCACGCCGAGGACGAGCTTTGGTGCCTGTCCTCGGTGCGGGGCTCCGAGGGCGACGACGAGGTACCTCGGCGCTCCGCCGATCGCCTTTAGGACGGCATCGTTCGTGACCTTTCCGCTCGGCGCCCGGTCCTTGGCGTCGAGGAGGCGTTCGTCCACGACCGGGAGGCGGTGCTTGCGGCCCCCGAGGCTGAACTGGCACCACGTGCCCGCCGGGTCGGAGGAGAAGGCGGGGGGCCCGTCGGGAGCGACGACCACGACCGAGGGGCGCGAGCCGTCCAGGTCCAGATACGAGATCGAAGGTCCCAGTGATCCGAGCAGAGGACGCTTGGGGTCGGCGGGAAGCAGCTCGTGGAGGAGCCGGCGGGCAGCCCGGCGCCGGGGGGCGCCCACGCGCTCGGGCGCTTGCTGGACCATGACGGCCTCGGGTCGGGCCGGGTCGAGCGGCTCGTCGTCATCTGCGAGCTGAATGTCGACTATGACCAGCTCGGGACCGAGGCGGGGTTCCGCCCGACCCGCGTCCGAGGGCGTGCCGGCGGCAAGGCTCGAGTCCGTGGCCACGACCGGCCAACCCGAGGCCCGGCTCCTCACCAACGAGCCGGTGCCGACATCGACGAGCACCCATTCGGGGCCCCGGGCGAGCAGCAGGCAGCGCAGCACGTCGCCGGGCCGGTTCGTCCGGGCCGCTCCCGGTCTCCGGTGGCGATGCGAGGGGAGCCGTACGGCGTGGCGTCTCACCGGGACGCGACGACGCTGTCGAGGGCTGCAAGGAGGGCATCGGCATCGCGGACCGGGGCGAGGCAGGCTCCGCGTCGGCACAGGTAGGCGAACCCGTCCTCGCGGTCCCTGAGCAGCGGGCTCGCGAAGGCGCCGACTGGGGCCGCCCTCCCGAGAGCAGGTGAGCGCCAGGCGAGCACGGCCCCCGGCACAAAGCGCGTCCGGGCCGCCCGGAGAAGGTCCGGCCGGTCGCCCGTGACGGCGATCTCCAGCGGTCCCTCCGTGACCAGCTCGGCTCCGAGGAGGAGCTCGGCAAACGCCACGGGGGCGGCTGCGAGGCGGGCTCGCGCCGAGGCGATGATCCGCGCGGCTGCAGCGGAGAACCCGTCGTCACCGGTGAGGGCGCCGAGGCGCGCGAGCCGCGACGGCCGCGACCGAGCCCGCGGAGGGCGTCACGCCGTCCTGGACGTCCCGGGGCCGCACCACGAGCGGTGGCGCGTCGGCACCAGTCGTGTAGAGGCCACCGTTCTCCTCGTCGCAGAAGAGCTCGAGCAGGTGCCGGGCGAACGTCACGGCCTCCATCGTCCATGCCGGCTCGCCCGTGCAGCTCGCCGAGGCGAGTGCAGCAGTCGACGAGCCACGCGTAGTCCGCGGCATAGCCGAGCACAGAGGCGTGCCCTCGGCAAGAGGAGCGAAGGACCCGGCCATCGGGGCGGCGCAGATGGCCGAGGAGGAATGTCGCGATCTCAAGCGCCGCTTGTGACCAGTCGTCCCTGCCGGTCGCGCCGGCGGCTTCGGCCAGGGTCGAGCACATCATGGCGTTCCACTCCGTGATGATCTTGTCATCGAGGCCCGGCCGGACGCGGCAGCCCGCGCGGCGACGAGCATCGACCGGGCGTCTTCGACCTGCGGCGGGCGCGCGAGGGCGCCACGCCGGGCCAGGTGCAGGATCGTCCTGCCTTCGAAGTTGCCCTTCGCGGTGACGCCGTACCATGCGGCCGCCTCCGCCCCGAGCGCGGGCCCGAGCACCGAGCTCAGCTCCTCGGCCGACCACAGGTAGAAGCGTCCTTCCTCGCCCTCGGAGTCCGCATCCTCTGCCGCGTAAAGGCCCCCACCTTCGTCGCGGAGGTCGCCGAGCACGTACGAGAGGGTCTCGGTGAGCACCTGGAGCCAGCGAGGGTCGCCGTCAACTTGCCAGGCGTGCAGATAGACCCGAGCAAGCAGCGCCTGGTCGTACAGCATCTTCTCGAAGTGTGGCACGTCCCAGTGGGCGTCGACCGAGTAGCGGGCGAAGCCTCCGCCGAGGTGGTCGTAGATGCCGCCGGAGGCCATGGCCTCGAGGGTTCGTTCGACCAAGTCGAGCGACCCGCCTTCGCCGTCGCGGAGATGGTCGCGCAACAGCAGATCCAAGAGGAGCGGCTGGGGGAATTTCGGGGCGGAGCCGAAGCCACCGTTGACAGGGTCGAACAGGGACGAGAGCCGGGCGGCGGCTTCGGCGCACAGCTCGTCGGGGCTCTGCGGGCCCGGTCCACCGGAGTCGGACGGGTTCCCCGGCTCGAGGCGGCTCGAGACCGCGTCCGCCAAGAGACGCGCCTGGCCGACGACATCGTCCCGGCGCGAATCCCAGGCCGTGGCGACGGCGTCGAGCACCTGACGGAAGGAGGGCAGCCCAGGGCGGGCGCGCTCGGGGAAGTACGTGCCCGCAAGAAACGGGAGCCCGTCCGGGGTTGCGAAGATGCTCATCGGCCAACCGCCGCGGCCGGTCGCGGCCTGCACCGCCTCCATGTAGACCGCGTCGATGTCCGGCCGCTCTTCCCGGTCGACCTTCACGCTCACGAAATGACGGTTCATCACCTCCGCCGTCGCGGGGTCCGCGAAGGACTCGTGACCCATGACGTGGCACCAGTGGCACGCCGAGTAGCCGATCGAGATGAAAAGCGGCCGATCGAGTTCCTGCGCGCTCGCGAGCGCGTCGTCGCCCCACGGGTACCAGTCGACGGGATCGCGGGCGTGCTGGCGCAGGTAGGGGCTCTCCTCGGCGTCGAGCCGGTTCACCTGCGACCACCGGCATCTGGGCAGGAGGACGCTTTCACCTTCCGGAATCTATGGTCTTTGCCATGGAGCTCGGTCTCGCGGGCAAAGTGGCACCCGTCACGGGGGTCTCGCCTGCGACCGGCAAAGCGATTCCGGCCCGATTCGCCGAGGCCCTCCCCGGCGAATCCCACCCTTGACCTCCCTTTCCGACCCGGTCCGCCTGGGTCGGCGGGAGGCCCGCACCCGCCTCGTGTTCGGCCCGCACGAGACCAACCTCGGAACCGGCCGGGCGTTCTCGAAGCGCCACGTCGCCTACTACCGGGCGCGTGCGGCGGGAGGGGCAGGAGTGATCGTCGTCGAGGAGGCGTCGGTCGACGAATCGGACTGGCCTTACGAGCGGGCTCCGCTCGCCTCACAGGCCTTCGCGGGCTGGTCCGCCATCTCGCGTGCCTGCCATGCCGAGGGCGCCCTCGTGATCGCCGCGCTCGGCCACGCGGGCGCCCAGGGCTCGAGCGCCTACCACCAACGTGTCTTGCTCGGGGCCTCGCCGGTGCCCGACGCCGAGACCGGCGAAGTTCCCAAGGCGCTGGAGGCCGAGGAGATCGAGGCCCTGATCGCCGCTTTCGGCCTTGCGGCCGCTGCGGCTGTCGACGCCGGTTGCGACGGTGTGGAGCTGAACGCAGGCCAGTACAGCCTGCTCCGCCAGTTCTGCTCGCGGCTCACTAACTTCCGCAACGACGAGCTCGGCACCGATCGCGGCGAGCTCCTGCGCCGGGTGATCGCGTCCACGCGCGATGGCGTCGCTCGAACTTCGCCCGATGGGCTGGTCGGTCTCCGGCTCTCGGTCGACGAACTCACGGCCTGGGCGGGGATCGTGCCGCAGACTGCGGCGAGCCTCGTGGCGGCACTTCCTCCCTCGGGTATCGACTACCTCTGCGCGGTGCGGGGCTCCGCCTTCCGGACCGCCGCCACGCGACCCGACTCCCACGTCGAGCAGGGTTTCAACCGCCGTTCGGCAGCCATTGTGCGCCGCGGCTTGCCGAGTGGGGTCGCGCTCGTGGCGCAGGGCTCCGTCGTCGACGTCGCCCTCGCCGAGGAGCTCGTCGCCGGGGGCGAGGCCGATCTCGTCGAGATGACCCGCGCCCAGATCGCCGATCCCGGCCTCGGCGTGAAGGTGGCGGCCGGAGCGCCCGACCGGGTGCGTCCCTGTGTCCTGTGCAACCAGACCTGTCGTGTGCGCGACGTCCGTAATCCTGTGGTCACCTGCATCGGCGAGCCTCGTTCGGGCCACGAGACGACTGACCCGACAGTCGACCGGTCTGTCCCGCCGGTTGCGGCGGTGACGCCGCCGAAGTCGCATGTCCTCATCGTCGGCGGCGGCCCGGCCGGTCTGGAATGTGCCCGTGTCCTGGCCGCGGGCGGCCATGAGGTCACGCTCGTCGAGCGGGAGCTCATCCTCGGTGGGATGGTGCGGGTCGGCGCCCGTGTGCCCGGCAGGGAACGACTCGGAGCCCTCGTGGACTGGCTGGAGTCAGAGTGCCGGCGCGGCGGGGTCCGGATCGTAACGGGCCACGAGTCGACTCTCGAGGAGGTCGACGGGCACGAGGGCCTGGTCGTTCACTGCACCGGGTCGCGCCCCGGCCGTCGCAGCTTCGAGGTGGCCGCCGGGGCGGCCATCGCGACGGCGGTTGAGGTCCTCTCCGCCGAGCGCGAGGTGGCAGAGCCACCGCCGAGCCCGGTCGTGGTCTGGGACCCGATCGGTGGCCCGATCGGTGTCGGGGTCGCCGAGCTGTTGGCGACGCACGGGGCGGCGGTCAGCCTCGTCACCCCCGACCACGTGATCGGCGCCCGCCTGGCGCGAAGTGGCGACGTCGCGCCGGCGAACGTGCGCCTTTGCCAGCGCGGGGTCGAGCTGGTGATCCGGAGCGCCGTCGTGGGGGTGGATCAAAAGGGCGTGACGGTCGAGCACCGCTACAGCGGCGAGCGCCGCCTGCTCGAGGCCGCGCTGTGCGTCGACGCCGGGTTCCTCCTGCCGCAGGACACCCTGTGGCGGGCGTCGGGCGGATGCCACCGGCGCGCCGGCGACGCGGTGGCCCCGAGGACGATCCACGAGGCGATCCTCGAGGGCCGTCGGGTTGCCCTTGACATCGTGCTCGGCCAGGGCACCGGCTCTGAGGGCGTGTCGGGATGACGGGCGGCCGGAGGTACCCGCGGCTGTTCTCGCCGGTGAGGGTGGGGCCGATCACGCTCGAGAACCGGATCGTGTTCGTGGCCCATCGGACCAACTACGCAGCCGACGGCCTGCCGACCGCCCGGCACGGTGCCTACTACGCGGCCCGGGCTATAGGTGGGGCAGGGCTCGTGATCACCGAGGGGCAATCGGTGCACGCTTCGGACTGGCCGTACGAGAAGGTCATCCGGGGCTTCGACCCTGCCGTGATCCCGGCGTGGCGCGCGATTCACCGATGAGCTGCACCGCCGGGGGACGCCGGTATTCGCCCAGATCAACCACAGCGGCTCCCAGGGGACCGGGATGTACTCGCGCCTTCCGCTCTGGGCGCCGTCGCCTGTCGCCGACCCCGTGGCGCGCGAGGTCCCCAAGGCGGTCGAGGAGCAGGAGATCGCCGAGATCGTCGCCGGCTTCGCCACCGTGGCGGCACGGTGCGCGGAAGGGGGTTTTGACGGCGTCGAGCTCGAGTGCTCGGGCGCCTCGATCCTGCGCCACTTCCTCTCGCCCGCCACGAACCTGCGCACTGACGGTTACGGCGGTCCGCTCGAGCGCCGCGCCCGGTTGCTCCTCGAGATCCTGAGCGAGGTGCGCGGCGCCGTCGGGCGCGAGCTCGCGATCGGCGTGCGACTCAGCGGTGATGAGCGGGTCGACCCGGGGACGACGCTCACCGATGCCGTCGCCGTCGCGGCGATGGTGGACGAGCAGGGTTGCGCCGACTACCTGAATGCTTGCGTCGGTCCCCTGCAGACGACGCCCCCGGTGTCCGGGTCTCCCAAGCCCGTGGGGCCGCGGCATTCCAGTCTGATCGCCGCGGCGTTCCGCAAAGCCATTTCGCTCCCGGTCATCGGCGGCGGGCGCTACCGCGACCCGGCCCAGGCCGAGCGTGCCCTCAGGGCGGGTCACTGCGATCTCGTCGGGATCGTGCGAGCCCAGGTCACGGACCCCCAGTTCGCCTTCAAGGCGCTCTCCGGCCGCGTCGAGACGATCGACCTCTGCGCCTCGTGCACCCAGGAGTGCGTGGGGCGCGTCCGCCGGAACTGCTCGCTTCGTTGCACCGAGAACCCGCGGGCAGGGCTCGAAGCTGCGGTGAGACCCCGGTCGGGCGCCGGCTCACGCCGGCGGGTCGTGGTCGCGGGTGCCGGTCCGGGGGTCTGCAGGCGGCGATCGCGGCTGCGGCGGGCGGCCACGAGGTGACCGTCTACGAACGGGCAGGCGAGCCCGGTGGCCTGGTCCGTCTTGCCGCCACGGCGCCGGGGCGCGGCGAGCTTCGTGACCTCGTGCGCAACCAGGTGGCCCGTTGCCGCGAGCTCGGTGTGCGAGGCTCCGCCTCTCGGCCGAGGCCACGCCGTTGGGCGTCCTCGGCGAGCGCCCGGATGTCGTCATCGTCGCCACCGGCTCGCGTCCCCGCCGACCCCGCTGGGCGTTGGACCCGCCGCCGGGCTCGCCAAGGCTCGCCGACGTCACCGAGGTGCTCGACGGCTCGGCGCGGCCCTCAGGCACGGTGCTCGTCGTCGACGAGCTCGGGTTCCACCAGGCGCCGAGCGTCGCCGAGCTGCTCGCGACACGCGGTTGCGTGGTGGAGATCGCCACGCCGGCCATGGTCGTGGGAGGCGACCTCGACCTCACAGGCGACCTGGAGGGCTTCAACAGGCGCGCGGCGGCAAGACAGATCACCCAGTCGACGGACCTCGTCGTCATGGCGCTCGAACCCGGTGGCATCCAGCTCTTGCACAATCCGACCGGGACCGTGGCGCGGCGGATCGTCGACTGGGTGGTGCTGGCGGTCGCGCCGGCCTGCGAGGACCGTCTCTACCGGCTGCTCCGCGGCGAGGCGCCGGGAGCTCGACGTGCGGCGCGTCGGGGACTGTTTGGCACCCCGCCGTGCTCACACGGCGGTCGTCGAGGGCGAACGGGCCGGGGCGAGCATTTGAGCGCATCCTGGCGAGATGTCGTCGTCGAGGCTCTCAGCCGGCACTTCCGCGAGGCCCGTCGAGCGCAGGTAGCTCGGCTCTTTGCACTTTCCCGATAGCCGAGCGCGGCAGCCGCTTGACGACGATGCAGCTCACGCGGGGCGGCGAAGGGGGCCAGGCGATCTCGCACCAGCTGGCGCAGCTCCGCGAGGATCGTCGTCGGGTCGGCGCCCCGGGCCGCCGGCGCCGGCACGACGTAGGCGACAAGCCTCGATCCCCACTCGGGGTCGGGCCGCCCGCCGACGGCCACATCGCCCACCGAAGGGTGGCTCCGGAGCACGGCCTCGACCTGCGCCGGCCAGATGTTCTCCCCACCTGAGATCACCAGGTCGTCCAGGCGGCCGTGGACCGAGAGGCGGCCGGCCTCGTCGGTGTGGCCGGCGTCGCCGGTGGCGAACCAGCCGTCGGCGGTCTTCGGGTCTGTCCCGTCCCGGTAGCAGCGCAGACAGCATCGGGCAGCGCAGCCAGACCTCGCCTGCCGCGGAGGCCCACCTCGACGGCTTCGAGACCGACACCGTCGTAGACGACGCCGGAGCCAGTCTCGGTCATCCCGTAGGTGGCCACGACGTTCTCCGGCCTGGCGGCCGGGGGTTGCTGGCCGCCCACGACGATTGTCCGGAACAAGCGGGTGCCGTCCGGTCCGAGACGGGCAAGGGCAGCCGGCACGAGGGAGACGAGCGTCGCGCCACGGTCGCGCGCCGCCGCCATGGCTTGCGGTGGCGAGAACCGAGGTTGGATCTCCACCGGCGTGCGAGTCTCGAGCGCCCTCGTCACGACGGAGAGGCCCCCGACGTGCGAGAGCGGTAGGCACGCGAGCCAGCGGTCCCGGGAGGGATCGACCCCGAGTCGGGCGCTTGTCGCGAGGGCCGACGCCCGGACGGCGTCGTGTGTCAGCACGACGCCCCTCGCCTCGCCGGCGGTCCCGCTCGTGGCGACGACCAGGGCGTCGCCTTCCGCGACGGGCTCGCCGCCTTCGAGCGGGGTGGAGTTGCCCGAGGCATCCACCAGGACCGAGGGGCGGAGCACCTCGATCAGGCGCGTGATTGCCGGCTCGCGAAGGCGCACGTCCAGCGGCAGGAGGGCATCACCGTCGTCCCAGCAGCGCCGGAGCGCCTCGATGAACTTGGGGCCGCCGGGCATCGCGAGGGCCACGAGGCGGCGCACGTCCCAAGCGTACGGGGCCAGCGACGTGACCCGCATTAACCTGCATCGGATGACGGGTAGCGGCTGGACCAGGCGAGGCGAGTTCGAAGACATCGCTTACGAGACGACCGCGGGGGTCGCGAAGCTCACCATCTGCCGCCCCGAGGTCCGCAACGCCTTCCGCCCGCAGACGCTCGACGAGCTGCTCGCGGGCCTTCGACATGGCGCGGGATGATCCCGCTGTCGGGGTGGTCATCCTCACCGGTCAAGGTCCCGAGGCGTTCTGCTCCGGGGGCGACCAGAGGGTGCGAGGCGACGACGGCTATCTCGGCGACGACGAGGTGGCGAGAGCGCGGCATCGGCCGCCTCAACGTCCTCGACCTGCAGATACAGATCCGAAGGCTTCCCAAGCCCGTCATCGCCATGGTCGCCGGCTACGCGATCGGCGGCGGCCATGTGCTCCATTTGGTCTGCGATCTCACGATCGCGGCTGACAACGCCCGTTTCGGCCAGACGGGGCCGAGAGTGGGCAGCTTCGACGGCGGCTACGGCGCGGGTCTCTTGGCGAGGACGATCGGTCTCAAGCGGGCCAAGGAGATCTGGTTCCTCTGCCGCCAGTACGACGCCCGCCAGGCTCTCGACTGGGGCCTCGTCAACGCCGTGGTGCCCCTCGACCGCCTCGAGGCCGAGACCTTGGAGTGGTGCCGGGAGATACTCGCGCTGTCGCCGATGGCGCTTCGGATGTTGAAGGCCGGTTTCAATGCCGCCGACGACGGGCTTGCCGGCATCCAGCAGCTCGCCGGGGACGCGACGATGCTTTTCTACATGTCCGAAGAGGGCCAGGAGGGCCGCAACGCCTATGTCGAGAAACGCCGCCCAGACTTCTCACGGTTCCCACGGCGCCCCTGAGCGCGGCCGCGTCCCGAACGTGACGTCTGCCCGTTCCTGGGTGGGCGGTGCCCGTCCGCGCACCCTTCCGGCCGCGATCGTGCCCGTCGTCGTCGGGACCGCCGTGGCGGGCGCCGACGGCTCCGTCGTCTGGTGGCGGTCGCTGCTGGCGCTCGTGGTCGCTCTCGGAGTCCAGATCGGCACCAACTACGCGAACGACTACACGGACGGCGTGCGGGGGACCGACGCCGAGCGGCTCGGGCCGCGCGTCTCGTGGCGACCGGGATCGCCACTCCGCGGGCGGTCAAGGTGGCATCGCTCTGTGCCTTCGGCGTCGCCGGCGTAGCCGGTCTCGTGCTTGCCCTCGCGACGACGCCCTGGCTCCTCGTGGTGGGGGCCGCCTGCTTCGCGTCCGGTTGGTTGTACTCGGGCGGTCCCCGGCCGTACGGGTACGCGGGCTTCGGTGAGGTCTTCGTCTTCGTGTTCTTCGGCCTCGTTGCTGTGATCGGCACGGCCTACCTCAGCCTCGGGCGCGTCACGGCGCTCGCCGTGATCGCCGCCATCCCGGTTGGTCTCCTCGCTACTGCGCTGCTCGTCGTCAACAACCTGCGCGACATCGACACCGACCGGCGCGCCGGCAAGAACACCCTCGCCGTGCGCACGGGAGCCCGCGTGACGCGCTGGTTCTACACCGCTTGCGTGCTCGGTGCCTTCGCGTTAGTGGCCGTTGTCGCCCTGTATCGGCCGCTGGCCTTGATCACATTGCTGGCGGTGGTGCCGGCCCTCCCCCCGGTCCGGCGCGTGCTGGGCGGGGCCGAGGGTCGTGACCTCATCGCAGCGCTTGGCGCGACGGGGATGCTTCAGCTGGCGTTCGGTGCCCTGTTGGCCCTGGGGATCGCGCTTTGATCCGCTTCGGTGACGCGCGGGGAGGCGGTGAGGTCGAGGAACTCCCGCACGATCTCGACGAAGGCACCGGGGCGCTCGAGGAAGACCGCGTGGCCCGCGCCGGCCACGACTGCCAGCCGGGCATTACGCCCGATGGCGTCGGCCGTGCGCTCGGCGAGCGGCCTGAACTTGTCGTCGTGCGCGCCCGCGACGACGAGGACTGGCATCTCGAGCTCGCCGAGGCGTTCCCACACGGGCGCCTGCGTGCCTGTCCCAACGGTCCGCAGCGACGCGGCCAGGCCTGCGGCGGTGTTCGCGAGGCGCGAGGTCCGGTCGGCCTGGTCCGCGGTCAGGTGTGCGAACAGCGGCCCGGAGAGCCAGGCCTCGACGAACTTTGCCACGATCGCGTCGCCGCCACGTTCGAGGTCGGCGGCCCGCCGTTCGTCCTCGGCCCGGCGCTGGCGGCGCTCGGCCTCGTCGACGATGCCCGGGTGCGCCCCCGCAATGACGAGGCGCTCGACGAGCCCCGGAGACTCGAGTGCCAGGTGCAGGCAACACCGGCCGCCGAGCGAGTAGCCGACGTAGCCCGCCTTGCCGCCCGCCTCGCCGAGGGACCTGGCCGTGGCGTGGAGCCCGGAGCCGGGGTCGGGGAGCGGGGAGCGGCCGTGGCCGGGAAGATCGGGCGTCACGACCTCGAAGTCGCCTTCGAGCGCTGCAGAAATGCGCGCCCAGGAGGCGCTGGTCTGGGTGAACCCGTGGACGAGGACGATGCTCGGTCCGTGCCCCTTCCTCGTCGTGTACAGCCCGGGCGGTCGCGGCCCCGGCGGCTTGCGGTTGGTGAAGGACATCGCCGGTGACGGTAGCGGCTAGCTTCTCGGCCACGCTCGTCGACGAGTGGGTGCGCGCCGGTCTGACCGATGCCGTCGTGGCCCCGGGCTCGCGTTCCACCCCGCTCGTGGTGGCGCTGGCGCGTGAGAGCCGGATGGCCCTGCACGTACGCTTGGACGAGCGCTCGGCAGCCTTCTTCGCCCTCGGGATCGGGCTCGCCACCGGCCGGCCGGCGGTGCTCGTCACGACGAGCGGGACGGCGGCGGTCGGGGTGCACGCGGCCGTCGTGGAGGCTCATCTGTCCCGGGTTCCTCTCATCGTGTGCACTGCGGACCGGCCCCCGGAGCTGCATCACGTCGGCGCGCCCCAGACCATCGAGCAGTCCGGCTTGTTCGGTGGCGCGCTGCGGTGGGCGGTGGACCCCGGTGTGCCCGACGAGGAGACCCGCTCGAGCTGGCGCTCGCTCGCCAGCCGCCTCGTCGCGGAGGCGACGGCCGGCCCACTCGGGCCCGGCCCGGTGCATGCCAACCTCTCGTTTCGGGACCCGTTGTTGGGCAGCCCTGGCGAGCTGCCCCCGGGGCGACGCAACGGCAGGCCGTGGCACCGGGTGGAGCCCGTCCGTAGGGTGCTGGACCCCGGCTCGCTCGCCGCCCTCGCCCGTCCGGCGGCAAAGGGCCTCATCGTCGCCGGCGCGGGCGCAGGGCGCCCGGAGACCATCCGCCGTCTCGCTTCGACCTTGGGCTGGCCCGTTCTCGCCGACCCGCGTTCCGGTGCCCGCCTCCCGGGCGAGCCGGGCTCGCCGACCATCGCCGCCGCCGATGCGCTGCTGCGCGTCGAGAGCTTCGCCGGCGCGCACGTGCCGGAGGTCGTCCTGCGCCTCGGCCAGCCGTGGGCGTCCAAGGTCGTGGGCGAATGGCTGACCTCGTGCTCGGAGTCCGGTGCCGTCCAGGTGCTGGTCGATCCCCACTGGGCCTGGCAGGACCCCCGCCGTGAAGCCGACGTCGTGCTGGCGGCGGACCCGGATCATGTGATGGAGGCCCTGATGGGGCGCGTACCCGAAGCCGGGGCGCCGGGCCGCTCGGCCTGGGCGGCGCCTCCGACCTGGGCGGAGGGATGGGCTGAAGCAGAGGCGGCCGCCCAGCACGCCATCGAGAGCACGCTCCGGCGCCACGCCGAGGCCACCGAACCCGCCACGGCGAGAGCGGTCTACGCCTGGGCACCGCCCTCCTCAACGGTCGTGGTGTCGTCTTCGATGCCGGTGCGCGACCTGGAATGGTTCGCGGCCCCGCGCCCGGACCCGCCCCGGGTGCTCGCCGACAGGGGCGCCAACGGGATCGACGGCGTGACGTCCACGACACTCGGCGTCGCGGCCGCGGCCGGTGGCACGGGTGGTCCCGTCGTGGGGCTGATCGGTGATCTCGCCTTCTTGCACGATTCGACGGCGCTCGTCCGTGGCAGGCGCGAGCCCGCCCTGGCCGCGGTGCTGGTCGTTATCGACAACGACGGGGGCGGCATCTTCTCGTTCCTGCCGCAGGCTTCCGAGCTCGACGAGGCCTACTTCGAGAGGCTGTTCGGCACTCCGCAGAGCATCGACGTCGCCGACCTGGCGCGGAGCGCCGGGTGCGCGACGACCGAGGTGACGTCTCGCGAAGAGGTTCGCTCGAAGCTCGACGAAGCGCTCTCCAACGCCGCGCGCCGCGGACCCGCAGTCGTCGTCGTGCGCAGCGATCGCAAGGCGAACCTGGCGCTGCACGCCGAGCTCGAGGCCGAAGTCGCGCTTGCCCTGGGTTGACCGGGCTTTGCCGATTTCTCCTCGCCTGCGGGCAACGCCTCGGCGTTCGCCCCGGCGCCGGCCGCGTGGCACGCTTTGGGGATGTTGAAGCTCTCGGACGACCTCGTCTTTCGCGGCCTCGTCCACCAGGTGAGTGACGAGGCGCTCTGGACCTTGCTCGACGAGGGATCGACGACGGCCTACTGCGGGTTCGACCCCACTTCTGACAGCCTTCATGTCGGCAATCTTCTCGGGATCATCACCTTGCGCCGGCTCCAGGTGGCCGGCCACCGCCCCATTCTCCTCGCCGGCGGCGGCACCGGCCTGATCGGCGACCCCGGCGGGAAGGCAGACGAGCGCCCGTTACTGTCGAAAGACCAGTTCGCGGCGAACCTCGAGGCCGTCCGGGCCCAGCTCGGGGGCCTGCTAGACCTGTCGGGTGCGGCAGGGCGGGCCCAGGGCCTGTTACTGGACAACTCGGCCTGGCTCTGCGCCTACGGATTCATCGACTTCCTGCGCGACGTCGGCAAGCACTTCACCGTCAACCAGATGGTCGCCAAGGAGTCCGTAAGGTCCCGGCTCGAGCGCCCCGACCAGGGCATCTCCTACACCGAATTCAGCTACATGCTGCTGCAGGCCTACGACTACCTCCACCTGCACGACGCCTACGGCTGCTGCCTGCAAATCGGCGGCAGCGACCAGTGGGGCAACATCACCTTGGGCCTCGAGCTCATCCGCAAAGTCCGTGGCGTCGAGTCCTTCGCGCTCACGTTCCCGCTCCTCTTGCGACCGGACGGGACCAAGTACGGCAAGACCGAGTCCGGGGCGGTGTGGCTGGACCCCGCGAAGTCTTCGCCCTACGAGATGTACCAGTTCTTCGTGCGGACCCCCGACGACGAGGTGGGCCGCCTCTTGCGTTATTTCACCCTCCTATCCAGAGAGGAGATCGAGGCGCTCGACACCGAGACGGCCGAGCGCCCCGGGCAGACGAAGGCCCAGCTGGCTCTGGCGCGTGAGGTCTGCACACTGGTCCACGGCGAGGTCGAGACCGAACGCGCCATGGCGGCTTCCCGGGCGCTTTACTCCGAGGACGTGGCGAGCCTCGACGAGTCGATGCTCCTGGAGGTGTTCGCGGACGCGCCGTCGTCGCGCCTTGCGCGCTCGTCCCTCGACTCCGGCGGGTTCCCACTCGTCGATGCGCTCGTGTCCAGCGGCCTTGCCTCCTCCAAGTCGGCCGCGCGTACCGCCATCACCCAAGGCGGCGTGTACGTGAACAACACCCGTCGCTCCGACCCGGAGGCGTGCCTCGGGCGCGGTGACCTTCTCGTGGACCGCTACGTCGTGCTGCGCAAGGGGCGGCGGGACTATCACCTGCTGCAGTTTGAGTGACGCCAGGTCCACGGCGCACGCTGGGCGGGGCCGCGGCCCTCGTCGCAGTGCTCCTGTCGCTGGGCCCGCTCGCGGGCTGTACGGGCTACACCGGCTCGAAAGCGAATCAGGTGCGCCAGTGGGCGGCCACGACCTCGGTGAGTGCCAACGACACTTTCGTCAGGCAGGACATCACGGCTATCAAGGCGTCGCTCAGCGCGGGACGGCTCAAGGACGTCACGAGCAATTGCTCGGGGCTCGTGTTCGACACGGGCACCGCCTATGGGAACCTGCCGACACCGGACAACGCCTTGACCGACGAGCTCAACGTCGCCTACGAGGACTTTGCCAAGGCCGGCAGCTCGTGCGCCGCTGCCAGGAGCCTCCGCTCCAGCCGGGTGACGCGGGCGTTGGAGATCATCGGCGTGGGCCTCGTCTCGCTCGACAAGGCGACCCGTCGCCTGGCGGCCGACGGAGTGCATTGAGCCCCCTGGCCAACGGCCGCGGCAGGGCGCGAGGCGCCTCGAGGCGTTGGGGCGTGGCGATGCGCGCCCACCCCGTCGGCACGGCTACGGTGCGGGCGTGAGCAGCCGCTCGGTCCCGGTCGGTCCCATCCCCGACGGTCTCGACGCGGAGCATTACGACCGGCTGCGGCGCCGCGTCCTTTGGACGCTGCCGTCGGGCCTGTACCTGCTCGGCAGCCGCGCCGGCGAGCGCAGGAACCTCATGACCCTGAACTGGGCCATGCAGGTGTCAACGGACCCGAAGTACGTGGCCGTCTCGGTCGAGCAGTCCGCGGTGACCCATGGCCTGATCCTCGAGGGAGGCTGCTTTGCGGTCGCGCTGGTGTCCCGTGAGGACAGGGAGGTCGTGCGGCGGTTCGTGAAGCCGGCCGAACATGACGCTCTGGCCCGTACGCTAGGGGGATTCGCGTATCGAGACGGGCTCAGCGGGGCGCCGATCCCCGAGCTCGCGGTCGGCTATCTGGACTGCGGGCTTCGCCACAGCCTTGATCTGGGTTCCCACTCGATGTTTGTCGGAGAGGTCCTGGACGCAGGGTTCGCGAACGGCGGCGAGACCGTTCCGGTTCTTCGCATGGAGGACACCCGGATGAACTATGGCGGGTAGGGCAGTGGGACGCAGAAGCGGCCCAAGGGAACGGAGCGGGTCCAGCACCGCCTTCCGGCGTTCGGAGGGAAGCGACGGCTCGGGGGACGAAGCCCTCGAGACCCGGGCACTAGATCCGCGCGGCAGTGCCGACGGTGTTGTGACCCGTCCTGCCGGCGTGGGTGACTACCGCTGGATCGGTGACAAGGCCGCCCTCGGTGACCTCGTGGATGAGCTCGTGTCCTGCGATGTCTACGCCCTCGACACCGAGTTCCACCGGGAGAGGACGTACTTCCCCCGGCTCGCCCTGGTCCAGCTCGCCTGGCGGGAAGGGATTGCCCTCGTCGACCCCCTCGCCGTCGACGTCTCGCCATTGGCAAGAGTTCTGCAAGGCCAGGGTCTCGCGGTCGTGCACGCCGCGGAGCAGGACCTCGAAGTCCTCGAGCACGCCTGCGGGACCGTGCCCACGAGGTTGTTCGACACGCAGGTGGCGGCCGGGTTCCTGGGCCAGGTGTCCCCGTCGTTGGTCAACCTTGTCGAGCGGATTTTGGGGGTGCGGCTGTTGAAGGGCGATCAGCTGACGGATTGGACGCGGCAGGCCCCTGTCGGCCGGCCAGCTCGCCTATGCCGCCGGCGACGTGGCCTACCTGCTCGAGCTGCGCCAGCGCATCGGCGAGCGTCTCGAGGAAAGAGGCCGCATGCAATGGGCCAATGAGGAGTTCGCCATCCTCCTCTCCCGGGACCGGTCCTCGACCGAGCCGGAGGAGGCGTGGTGGCGCCTGCCCCGCTCGCGCCAGCTGCGGGGAGCTGCACGCGGGGTCGCCCAGTGCGTTGCGGCCTGGCGTGAACGCAGGGCGCAACGCATGGACCTCCCGGTGCGCTTCGTGCTTCCGGACCTCGCCGTGCTCTCGATCGCCCAGCATCCGACCCGCACCCGCGAGGATCTCCGGCGCACGAGGAGCCTGGACGGGCGCCATCTCGGCGGCGGCGCCGCCGAGGAGCTCCTGGACGCGGTTGCCCGGGGCGTCGAACTTCCCCTCTCCGAGCTGCGGCTTCCTCCTGCCCGTGAGCTGGACCAGCCCAACAGGGCCGTCACGACGCTCGCGACCGCCTATGTGGCCCAGCGGGCGGGCGACTTGGAGCTGGACCCTGCCATCCTCGCCACGCGGGCCGATCTGGTCGACTTCATGCAGGATCCCCCGCACGGCCGGGTTGCCAGCGGCTGGCGCAACGACCTCGTCGGAGAAGGGCTCCGGCGTCTCGCCAAAGGCCAGGCGTCAATGTCGTTCGATGGGCGCGGCGCGCTTGTGCTGGAGGAACGCTCCTTTCTCCCTATCGACCACTGATCAGGAACCGGCGCCAGGGCCGGGGTCGGCCTCGGGCGCGGGCCGCAGGTCGATCCGCAGGGTCAAGATCCCGTCCTCGAGCGAGGCGTCGGCATCCCCGAGCATCGCGAAGTCCTGAAAGTCGAGCTGCATTTGGCGCAGGATCATCTGCCGCTCGGCGCCTTCCACGGGGGGAAGGCCGCGCCGGCGCACGGCCGCGGCCCGTTCCCGGAAGCGTGCGACCATCTCATCGGCGTCGAATCCCTGCCTCATCGAGGCCAACATAACGGCCGTCGCGGCCTGCGGGCGACCTGCCCGAATAGTGCCCTGGATGGATATGCTGTAGTCAGGTGGTAGGCGACCTAGGGGGCGTCGGCGGCCAGATTGGCCGTGGCCCAGCCGGGCTACCTGATCGCTGCTGTCTGAGGCGGCATCCGCGAGATGTTGGGAGCGGCTCGTGAAAAAGGGACGTCATCGGCGTTTCGAAGAGGCGCGCAGCCTAAAGCGCGCAATCGAGGTAACTGTGGAGCCGTGTCCCGAGTGCGGGGCCGACCCTGAGGAGGAGCATGCCTCCTGGTGCCTTTACGAATCCGAGGAGCTGGACGAGCCCGAAGAAGTCGAGCGGCTCCGCCCCTTCTCGCACCTTGCAGCCCCCGACGTAGAGGGCAACGGCAGGCACGACCGGGTCGACGACGAGGCTTCAGGCCCCAGGCAGGCCTAGGCGGGGCTTCTCCCGGCGCCTGGGTTTTTGGGCCGGGCGCGAACGGTGGGGTGGGCAAGCAGCGACACCTGGTGCCGCGGCGGCGCGGTCTTTCGCGCGCAGGTACGCGGTGAGCAGGCCGTAGACATCCCGGCCGACCATGGCGACGAGCTCGTCCTCGAGCGAGACGTACACCGGTTCCCGCCCGGTGAAAGCCTGTGGGTCCTCGGTGCACCACCAGGCAAACTCCGCCCCGCCCGCGCCCCAATGCCGCCTGCCCCACTCGCCGAGCGCGCTCGTGACGTGCCCGTCCGCCGCCACCGTGTCCTCGCGTCGCAGCGGCAGCTGCCAGCAGACGTCCGGTTTGAGCTCGCGGGGCCGAAGCCCCCGGTCGATCGCCGCGCGGTGCAGGGCGCAGCCGGCTCCCCCTAAGTGGGAAGGCCGGTTCAAGAAGATGCAGGCGCCCGCGACGAGTCGGGTCGTGATGACGCCTTTGGAGTCGCGCTTCAGCACGCCCGCCTTGCGGCGGCCTTTCGCGCGGAACTGCCACTGCTCTTTGGAGAGCGTTGCGGCCGCGGCCGCGACACGCGCGGCGTCGGCCTCGTCACTGAAGTGCGCCCCGTACGAACAGCAGCCCTCCATCCGTTGCGGAGTCGGCCCGGTGAGCACGCCCTGGCACCCGGCGCCGTAGATGCATTGCCAAGGACTCGACAGGAACGTCACGTCGATGAGCCAGGTCCGGTCCTCGACGGGGTCCTCGAAGCTCACCCACTCGTGGGCATCGCGAGGTGGCTTGGGCGCGGCGGCCATCCGGTCACGGTAGCGTGCTCGCCGTGCAAGAGGTGATCCGCGTCACTCCCGCCGCGCTCGAGGTCGTACGCGAGGTCCGCGCCGGTGAGCCCGACCCGGAGGGCCTCGCCCTCTGGCTCGAGGTGAACGGCAGCGCGAACGGCGCCTACACCTACGACCTCTGGTTCGGGTCGAAGTCCAAGATCACCCCGGGCGACCACCAACAACTCGCCGGCGACATCCCGATCGTGGTGCCCAGCCAGAGCGTGGAACGGCTCCGCGGCGCCGTGCTTGACGTGAACCCGATTGCCGGCGAGGCCGGCCTCGTGATCGTCAACGCCAACACGCCTCCCCGCCTTCCGGATCGCGTCGGACCGGGGGGCGATCTCACCGGCCCCGTCGCGCAACGCGTCGTCGAGGTGCTTGAGAGGGACGTCAATCCCCAGATCGCCATGCACGGCGGGCACGCCTCGCTCGTCGGTGTCGCGGGCTCGACTGCCTACGTCGAGATGTCCGGCGGCTGCCAGGGGTGCGGCATGGCGCGGGCGACGCTGAGCCAGGGCATCGCCGTGGCCATAACCGACGCCGTCGAGGAGATCAGCGAGGTTGTGGACGTGACCGACCACATGTCGGGTCTGAGCCCGTACTTCGCGCCGGGACCGGCCTGAGCCGTCCGCAACGGGTCAGGAACGCTGAAGGCAGGCGGACGTCAGACGAGGAGAGCGCCCCGGCCCACGTGTCCAGCCGGGCCCCCCGTTGTCGGATGCGGCCTCCCCGTCCTGCGTCCGGGGGCCGCACCGAGGTCACCGGCGGGCCACCCCGCATTGAAAGCCACGGCAGACAGCGACAACTACGGTGGTGCGGTGAGGTGGCGGTGACCAAGCATGGGTGAGCACGTGCTGCTCGTGGGGATGATGGGCGCGGGCAAGTCGACGGTGGGCCACATCGTGGCGGACCGGATGCGGCGGCCCTTTCGCGACAGCGACGCCGAGGTCGAACGGCGGATCGGCAAGTGCGTTCCGGCGATCTTCGCCACAAGGGGCGAGCCTGCTTTTCGCGCCGAGGAGCGCGCCGCGTTGGGGGCCGCGCTGGCGTCGTCAGTGCCTTCGGTGATCTCGGTCGCAGGTGGCGCGGTGATCGATCCGGGCACGAGGAGCCGCCTTCGCGCCGCCGGCTTGGTCGTGTGGCTCGACGCGGCACCGGAGGTCTTGGCGACCCGGATCGGCGACGGCAAGAGCCGGCCCCTCTTGCGGGCGGACCCGGCCGGCAACCTCAAGCGCCTCGACGCCATCCGCAGGCCGGTGTACCGGGAGCTCTCGGACGTCGTCGTGCAAGTCGGCCGGCGGCGTCCCGAGGCGCTCGCCGAGGACGTCGTGCGCGCGGCTCGGGCGCGCTTCGAGATGGCCGCCGACGGGCGGACGTCATGGTGAGCACGGGCGCGTCCGGAGCCGGCTCGCCCGAGCGCGGTGCGGCCGTCGCTCCGCCGCGGCGCATCAGGGTGGCGCTCGCCGAGCGTAGCTATGAGGTGGTTGTGGGTCCCGGCGTGCGAGCCGAGATCTCGAGTTGCCTCCCTCCGGGTGCCCGGCGGGCGACCGTCGTGACCCAGGCCGGCATCGGTGTCGAAGTCGACCCGGGTGTCCCGTTCCAGATCATGACGATCCCGGACGGCGAGCAGGCGAAGTCGCTCGCGACCGTGGAGGAAGTCTGCCGGTTCATGGCCCGCGACGACATGCACCGCACCGATGTCGTCGTGGCCGTCGGGGGTGGGGTCGTGACCGACGTGGCCGGCTACGCAGCCTCGAGCTATCACCGCGGGATCGCGGTGATCAACGTCCCGACCACGCTGCTCGGGCAGGTCGACGCGGCGATCGGCGGGAAGACGGGGGTCAATCTCCCGGAGGGCAAGAATCTGGTGGGCTCGTTCTGGCAGCCTCTCGGCGTCTTCTGTGACACCGAGACCCTTGCTAGCTTGCCCGCCCGGGAATGGCGGTCCGGCCACGGCGAGATGGCGAAGTATGCCTTCTTGGGAGTGGAGGATCTCGACACCTTGAGCCTTTCAGAGCAGGTGGCCCGGTGCGCGGCATGCAAGGCCGAGGTCGTCTCCAGCGACGAACGCGAAGGAGGTCGCCGCATGATCTTGAACTACGGCCACACCCTGGCTCACGCCCTCGAGGCCGCCGGTCTTGCGAGCGAGGACGCGAGCTCTTCCAGCGAGCTTCGCCACGGCGAAGCGGTGGGGATCGGCCTCGTCTTCGCGGCAGAGCTCGCCCGCTGCCTGGGCAGGATCGGAAACCCCCGGGTCGAGCGTCATCGCCGCGTCGTCGCCGGCTACGGCCTGCCGGTGGACCTTCCCCCCGGCGCGGACCCGGCCGCTCTCGTCGAGTACATGGCCCGGGACAAGAAGTCGGCCGGTGGCCTCACATTCATGCTCGACGGTCCCAACGGTGTGGAGCCTGTGCACGACGTAGGTGCCGACGCGGTGTACGAGGCGCTCGACGCGATTCGAGGTGACCGATGAGCGCGCCCGAGCACGCCCGTGCTGAAGAGCGGCCCACCGTCCTGCTCCTTTCCGGCCCGAATCTGGGCCTGCTCGGGGAGCGCCAGCCCGAGATCTACGGCACCGCGACACTCGCAGACCACCTCGCGCGGGCCAAGCGGGCGGCAGCCCGCGCGGGAGTCGAGCTCCAGCACCTGCAGAGCGAGCACGAGGCTGACCTTGTCGCAGCCGTTCACCGAGCTCGTGGCAGCGTCGCGGCGATCGTGGTCAACGCGGGCGCCCTCTCCCACTCGAGCTGGGCACTTCACGACGCCCTGGCCGCGTTCGACGGCGTCGTGGTCGAGCTACACCTGTCCAATCCCGACGCCCGGGAACCGTGGCGCCGGCAGTCGGTTCTGGCGCCTGTGGCCGACGGCACCGTTGCCGGCTTCGGCGGACTCGGCTACGAGCTCGCCGTCGAAGCCGCGGCGCGACTTCTCGTTGGGCGCAACGACGGTGCTCAAGGCGCGTAGCATCTCCGCCCATGCCTACTGGCTCTGATCGTCCCGACTTGGCCGCGATGGATGTCGCGGGCCGCATACCGCGTTTGGCCGCGCGTCTGGCGGAGTTCGGCTGCGACGGCCTGCTCGTCACGAATCTCACCAACATCCGGTACCTGACCGGCTTCACGGGGTCCGCCGGGTTGCTCGTCGTCCTCCCGGACGACTCGCTGTTCGTTTCCGACGGCCGTTACCGGGACCAGGCGGCCGCCGAGACACAGGCCGCCAAGGCGCCGGTGCGCATGGAGATAGCCCAGCCGGCTGGGCAGTCGGCTGCCATCGAGCAGGTGGCGAAGGGTCTGCGGCGCCTGGGGCTGGAGGCTGACGACGTCAGCTGGAGCGTCCAGCGGCGCCTTTCTACGGCGCTTGCCCCCGGCACCAAGCTCGTGGCGGTGCCCGGCGCCGTCGAGGCGTTCCGCGCCGTCAAGGACGAGGGCGAGGTGGCGCGCATCGAATGCGCGGCTGACATCGCAGACGTGGCTTTCGCACAGGTGAAAGAGCTCCTTTGCGAGGCGCCGACGGAGGAGGAGTTCGCGATCGCCCTCGAGTTCGAGATGCGCCGCCGCGGGGCCGAGGCGATCGCCTTCGAATCGATCGTGGCGAGCGGCCCGAACGGGGCCCTTCCCCATGCCCGACCGTCCAGTCGCCGGATCGACGCCGGTGAGCTCGTCGTGTGCGATTTCGGGGCGACGGTGGACGGCTACCGGTCGGACATGACGCGCACGGTCAGTGCTGGCGATCCTCGGCCCGCCGAGCTGCGCGACCTGCTGGAGGCGGTCATGACCGCGCAGCGGGCCGGGGTCCGCACCGTCCGCGCCGGTGTGACCGGGGGTGAGGTCGACGCGGCCTGCCGTGAGTCGCTGGCCGCCGCCGGCTTCGAGGACGCGTTCCTGCACGGGACCGGCCACGGGGTGGGCCTCGAGATCCACGAGGCCCCGTCGGTCTCGCAGGACTCCACTGATATCCTCGAGGAGGGCGCTGTCGTGACCGTGGAGCCCGGTGCCTACCTGTACTCAAACGGCGGCGCTCGCATCGAGGACACTTTGGTTGTCACGGCGACCGGCGTTCGTCTGCTCACCAAGTCGACCAAGGATTACGTGCTCTGATGGCCTTCTCCACCAATGACCTCCGCAACGGCATGACCCTCGTCCTCCCCGAGGGACTCTTCACGGTGGTCGAGTTCCAACACGTCAAGCCAGGCAAGGGCGGCGCCTTTGTCAGGACTAAGCTGCGCAACGCCCGCACCAAGGCGGTGATCGAGCGCACTTTCAGGGCCGGTGAGCCGCTCGAGCAGGCGGTCATCGACAAGAGGGAGATGCAGTACCTGTACCGGGACGGCCAGGAGTACGTCTTCATGGACAACGTCTCCTACGACCAGATGCAGGTGAGCGAATCGTCGCTCGCGGACGCCGCGGCTTACCTCAAAGAGGGCGACTCAGCCGTCCTGCAGATGTACCAGAGCGAGATCGTCGGGGTCGACCTGCCGGCCGCCGTCGAGCTCACGGTCACCGAGACCGAGCCGGGCTTCCAGGGTGACCGGGTCTCGGGCGGCCGCAAGCCCGCGACCTTGGAGACCGGTCTCGTGGTCCAGGTGCCGCTGTTCGTCAACCCCGGCGAACGGATCAAGGTCGATACCCGGACCGGTGAGTACCTCACCAGGGCCTGAAGGTTCGCCGCGCCAGATGCTGCCCGGTGCCCGGCGCCGGGCGCGGGAACGGGCGCTCGAGCTGCTCTACGAGGCCGAGACGAAGGACCTGAGCCCCTCGGAGCTGCTCGCCGAGCTGCCGGTGGCGCCGGAACAGTACGCCTCGCAGCTCGTGCTCGGGGTCGAGCGACACGCCGAGGAAGTGGACGGCCTGCTGAGCCGCCACGCCACGGGCTGGGCGGTCGAGAGGATGCCGATGGTCGACCGCTGTGTGCTCCGCATGGCCGCCTACGAGCTCCTGGACGAGCTCGAGGTGCCCGTCGCGGTCGTGCTGGACGAAGCCGTGGAACTGGCCAAGACCTACTCGACGGAGGACTCGGGGCGTTACGTGAACGGCGTCCTCTCCGCGGTGGCGGGCGAAGTCCGAACAAATGAGCCGGAAAAGGCCGACTTGTCGCTCGGCACTTCGCTAGAGTGAGTTCTCGCACGTAAAGCAGGTCCAGAGAGGCCGCACGTACGAGAGGAGCCCGAGTGGCTGATAGAGAGAGAAGTTCCCCGCGCCCCAAAGGGCGCGTTTTTGTTGCCCGCACTCAGGTCATGGACCGCGACGAGGTGCGCCGGGCCCTGGTGCGCATCGCGCACGAGATCGTGGAGCGAAACCGCGGCCTGGAAGGCGTCGTCGTCATCGGGATCCAGAAGGGCGGGGTGCCGCTCGCCCTTCAGCTCGTCGGCATCCTGCGCGAGATCGAGGGGACGGCGGTGCCCTTCGGGACGATGGACGTGGCCTTCTACCGTGACGACATCAGGATGCGCCCGGTGTTGCCCGAGGAGGCAACCGACCTGCCCTTCGATTTGACGGGGCAAATCGTCGTCCTGTTCGACGACGTCCTTTTCACCGGCCGGACGGTGCGCGCGGCGCTCGAGGCCCTCGCGGAGTGCGGGCGGGCGAGCGCAGTGCAGCTGGCGGTCATGGTCGACCGGGGTCACCGCGAGCTGCCGATCCGGCCCGACTTCGTGGGCAGGAACCTGCCGACGCGGCGCGACGAGATGGTCGAGGTGTCAGAAGAGGGCGTCACGATCGGTGATCTCGTCGCGGCCGGGAACGAGGCGGCCCGATGAGCGCCCCCGGCACCCCGACAACGACGCGGGTCCCGCCAGGATGGGCGGAGGGCGAGCCCGACGCAACGAGCGCGTCCGAGGCCACCGGGGACCTGTTCGCGGGCCACCGCGCCCCGGCTGTCCGCCACCTCTTGTCGATTGCCGATCTCGGCGGCGACGGCATCGCCGAGGTAATGCGGCTCTCCGACGCCTTCGCCGAGGTTGCCGAGCGTCCGATCCCCAAGGTTCCCGCCCTCAGGGGACGCACCGTGGCGACAGTGTTCATGGAGCCGTCGACCAGGACGCGCCTGTCGTTCGAGACCGCCGCCAAGCGTCTCTCCGCCGATGTCATGACCTTCACCGCTTCGACGTCGGCCGCCGTCAAGGGCGAGTCGCTGCGCGACACCGTCGAGACGATCGACGCCATGGGCATAGACGCCATGGTCATCCGCCACCACGCCTCCGGCGCGCCGCTCAGGGTCACCGACTGGGTGGGAGCGAGCGTGATCAACGCCGGGGACGGCACCCACGAGCACCCGACCCAGGCGCTGCTCGATTGCTACACGATCCGCGAGGCGCTCACCCAGCGCCGCGACGGCGAGGTGCCGGCCGACTTCAAGGGACTGCGCATTGCGATCGTGGGCGACATCAAGCACTCGCGAGTCGCCCGCTCGAACGTGCTCGCCTTCACGGCCCTCGGCGCCGAGGTGGTGCTCGTGGCACCGCCGACGCTCATGCCCGCGTCGTTGGAGGGCTGGCCCGTGACCGCGACCGGCGACCTCGACGCGACGCTCGCGGAGCTCGACGTCGTGTATCTGCTGCGCATCCAGTCCGAGCGCCTCGGTGAGGTCCTCCTGCCGTCGCTCGACGAGTACCACTGGCGCTACGGCCTCACCAGGGCGCGGGCCGACGCCTTGAGAAAAGAGGCCCTCGTCATGCACCCGGGCCCGATGATCCGCGGTGTCGAGATCTCACCGGAAGTGGCCGACCTGCCTGCCTCCCTCGTGACGCGGCAGGTGCGAAACGGTGTCGTCGTCCGCATGGCCGTGCTGTTCCACCTGCTCGGATCGGGGGTCATCTGATGGCGCGCCGGAACGCACCCACACAGGTCGGCGCGATCGTCGTCCGCGGCGGGACGCTCGTGGACGAGACGGGCGAGCGGCGCGGTGACGTCCTCGTGCGGGACGGGCGGATCGTCGCGGTCGAGGACGCCATCGAGCCACCGAAGGGCGCGACCGTCCTCGACGCAGGAGGCTGTGTCGTCGCGCCCGGGCTCGTCGACCTGCACGCCCACCTGCGCGAGCCCGGTGGGGAGATAGCCGAGACGGTCGAATCGGGATCGAGAGCCGCCGCCCTCGGCGGCTACACCGCCGTGGTCGCCATGCCGAACACCGAACCCGCCATCGACTCGGCCGCCGCCGCCCGCGACGTGCTCGCGCTCGGCGAGACGGCGCTGGCCGAGATCGCCGTAGCCGGAGCCATCACCGTCGGCCGGCGCGGCGAGCGACTCGTCCCGATGGCCGAGCTCGCCGCGCTCGGAGTGCGGCTGTTCACCGACGACGGCCGCGGCGTGCAGCACGCGGGCTTGATGCGCCGCGCCCTCGAGTACGCGTCGGGACTCGGTGTCGTGCTCGCCCAGCACTGCGAGGACGAGCAGCTCGCCGCGGGCGGCCACATGCACGAGGGTGCCTGGTCGAGCCGCCTCGGGATCGCGGGCCTGCCCGCGCTGGCGGAAGAGGCGATGCTGGCAAGGGACCTCGCGCTCGTCCGGCTCACGGGCGCGCCGATGCACTTTCTGCATCTGTCCACCGTGGGCGCCATCGAGATGATCAGACGCGCCAAGGCCGAGGGGCTCGACGTCACCGCGGAGGTGACGCCGCATCATCTGGCGCTGTGCGACGCAGCCGTGGCGAGCTTCGACCCGGTGTACAAGGTCAAGCCACCGCTCCGGACGGCCCGGGACGTGGCCGCGCTACGGAAGGGTGTTGGGGAGGGCGTCGTCGATGCCATCGCGACTGACCACGCCCCCCATGCCCCCGAACGCAAGGACGATCCTTTCGACGAGGCTCCTGCCGGCATGCTGGGTCTCGAGACCGCGTTCGCCGTCGCCTACGGCGCCCTTTGCGCGGGACCGGGGCAACTGGCCGTCGCCGGTGACGATCACGGCTGGGTTCCGCGCGATGGGGGAGCGCCTTTGTCGATGAGAGACCTCTTCGGCCTGTTCTCCTGGCGGCCGGCCCGCATCGCCGGGCTCGACCGGGACGGCCGGGGTCCGCGGGGCAGCCTTTCCGGCCAGGGCAGCCCGATCCGGCCCGGCGCCGGAGGGAACCTCGCCGTCTTCGACCCGAGCTTGCAGTGGGTCGTGGACCCGAGCCGGCTGGCCAGCCGGAGCCGTAACACGCCTTATGGCGGACTTCGGCTCACCGGCAAGATCCGTCACACCGTGTTCCAAGGCGAGGTCGTCGTCCGAGACGGCGCGGCGCAGCGATGAACGAGGCTCCGGGCCCGGTGCGGTGAGGATCCGCAGGAAAGCCGCCGCGGTCGATCTCTCGACGTCGGTCGCGACCGTGCGGTTGCCGACCGCGGTGATGACAGCCTCGGGCACGGCCGGGCACGGGGCCGAGCTCGGTGCCTACTTCGACCTCTCGGCCATCGGCGCCGTCGTCGTGAAGTCGTTGTCGGCCGAAGCGTGGCCGGGGAACCCCAGTCCGCGCGTCTGCCCTGTGCCGGGGGGCATGCTGAACGCGGTCGGCCTCCAGGGCCCCGGTGTCGCGGCGTGGCTCAGCGACGAGCTCCCCGCCCTCGAGGCGTCCGGGGCCCGGGTCGTGGTGAGCATCTGGGGACTCCGGGTCGAGGACTACGCGCGTGCGGCGTCACTGCTGGCGGGCGCTCCCGCCTGCGTGGTGGCCGCCGAGGTGAACGTCAGCTGCCCGAACCTCGCGGACCGCAGCCGCATGTTCGCCCACTCGCCCGAGGCCACGGGGGCGGCTGTGGCGGCGTCTGCAGCCTGCGGGCGGCCCCGGTGGGCCAAGCTCTCGCCGAACAGCTCCGATCTTCTGGCGGTCGCCGAGGCGGCGCTCGCGGCGGGCGCGGAGGCGCTCACGTTGACCAACACGCTCCTCGGGCTCGCCATCGACACCGAACGGCGGGCACCGGTCCTCGGCGCGGGGGGCGGAGGGCTCTCCGGCGACGCCCTTCACAGCGTCGCCCTGCGCGCCGTCTACGACTGCCGGGCGGCGTTCCCCGACGCCGGGATCGTCGGGGTCGGGGGGGTGAGCGACGGTCAGGGGGCTGTGCGGATGCTGCTTGCCGGGGCGGATGCGGTCCAGGTGGGGACGGCGACGCTGGCCGATCCGAGGGCGGTCCTGCGAGTGCAGGCGGAGCTCGCGCACTGGTGCGCCCGCCACCGCGTGGGCGCCGTCCGCGAGCTCGTCGGGGCCGCGAACGACAAAAGGAGGCGAGGCCAGACATGATTGTGCCAGGCGAAGTGTCACAAACCGCGCGGGCTCACCTCGCGCTCGCGCTCGACGTTGGAAGCCTCGACGAGGCCGTGGACCTCGCCGCCCGACTGTACCCGTGGTTCTCGGTCGCGAAGGTCGGCTTGGAGCTCTTCTCCGCCGAAGGTCCTCTTGCGGTCGACGCGCTCTTGGACGAGGGCTTCCGGGTGTTCGTGGACCTGAAGCTGCACGACATTCCGACGACGGTCGGGCGTGCAGCCCGGAGGATCGGATCTCTCGGGGCATCCTATGTGACGGTGCATGCGGCCGGGGGCGAAGAGATGTTGCGGGCTGCCGTGGAGGGGTTCGAGGAGGGCTGGGCCGCCGCCGTGGCGATGGGTCATCCCGAGCCTGAGGCGGGATCCGCGGGCGTGCTCGCGGTGACCGTGCTAACGAGTGACCCGGAGGCCGGCGCCGAGATCGTCGGCGCGCGGGCGTGCCTGGCGGCGGCGACCGGCTGTCTCGGCGTGGTATGCGCGGAGGCGGATCTTTCTGTCATCGGCTCGCGGGCGCCGGGACTCTTGACGGTCGTCCCCGGGATCCGGCTCGCAGACTCGCCGCATCACGACCAGGTTCGGGCCGCCGGGCCGTTTTCCGCCGTGAGATCAGGGGCTGACCTGCTCGTGGTCGGCAGGACCGTGACTTCCTCAGACGCCCCGGAGCTGGCGGCGGAACGGCTCTCCGCCGAAGTCAGGGCGGCTCTCGTTGCCGGACAGGGCTCCGCGGGCCGGTGAAACAGCCGAAAAACTAGAGCATTCTTGTACGTATGTTACAAGTGGGCTACGGTGAGCTTGACGGATTCTCGCCCAAGGAGCGATAGCCCGCTTTTTTCAAAGCATCGAACTAGTCAATGGCGCAGTCGAGTCAAGGAGGTCCGGCACGGTCATGATAACGAAGCGGAAACTGAGCAAGTTCGCGGTCGTGGGAACGGCGGTCACGTGCGCTGTGTTCGTGCTCGCTCTTGGTACGACAAGTTTCGCGAGCTCGTCCAAGACCAGCCCCAAGTCGGCGACACTGACGAAGGCGCCCGCCATCAAGATGGGCGGGACGGCTTCGTGGGCGTTGCCTCCTTCGACGACGCCGAACTGGATCTTCCCGTTCGCGAGCCTCACCTATTTCTCCGTCTACAACCTCACTACGTTCCAGTACCTCATGTACCGGCCGCTGTACTTCTTCGGTCAGGTCACGAACTCCGACCCGACCTTCAACCCGCAGCTTTCGGTAGCAGCCGCTCCGGTGTACTCGGACGGCGGCAAGACGGTCACCATCAACCTGAAGGGCTGGAAGTTCTCGAACGGCCAGGTCGTCGACGCCCAGAGCGTGCTCTTCTGGCTGAACATGATGAAGGACGAAGGCCCAACGGAATGGGCCGGCTACGTGCCGGGCTACTTCCCGGACAACCTCGTTAGCTGGTCGGCACCGAGCTTGACGTCGCTGACGGTCACGATGCACTTCAACTCCGCCTACGGGGCCAACTGGATGCTCTACAACGAGCTGTCCCAGATCACGCCGATGCCGGAGGCGTGGGACGTCACCTCGCTCACCGGCGCCCCGGGCAGCGGTGGTTGCGGCCACCTCGTCTACACCAAGGCAGTCGCGGCCGCGTGCGCGAAGGTGTGGACCTTCGACACCGACAGCAACGGCAAGAGCAAGAGCCCGCACATGGCCGGTGACCTCGCCACTTACGCCACCAACCCGTTGTGGAAGGTAGTCGACGGCCCCTGGACGCTGTCGGCGTTCAACTCCAGCAACGGCGAGGCGACCTTCGTGCCGAACCCGCAGTACTCCGGACCGCAAAAGCCGTACCTGGCGAAGTTCATCGAGGTTCCCTTCTTGAGCGACACGTCCGAGTTCGCGGCGCTCGCAGCAGGCGGCTCGAGTGCACCCCAGTGGGGTTACGCGCCATCCCAGAACATTCCGGTGAACAACGGGCCGGTCGGCAGTGTCGGCGCGAACGCCCCTCAGCTGTCCTCGAGCTACAACCTGGTGCCCAGTTACGGCTGGCTGATCAACTACTGGGCGGAGAACTTCAACTCGATCGGCGACAATGGCGTTGCCGGGTACATCTTCAAGCAGCTCTACATCCGTCAGGCGCTCCAGACCCTCGTCAACCAGACCGCCATCGCCCGGGCTGTGTACAAGGGCTACGCCGCGCCGGGCTATGGTCCGGTGCCTGTGTACCCGAAGAACTCCTTCCTCTCGGCCCAGGCGTCGCACAACCTGTACCCCTACAGCATCTCGGCGGCGAAAAAGCTGCTGTCGAGTCACGGCTGGACGATCCACGTTGGTGGCACCGACACCTGCGCCAGCCCCGGGACGGGCCCGAGCGATTGCGGGGCTGGTATCCCCAAGGGCGCCGCGCTGTCTTTCACCATGCCCTACTCGAGTGGCGCCCCGGCGTTCGCCACCCAGGTCGACGCGGAGACTTCCGCCTGGTCCCAGGTCGGGATCAACGTGGTGGCGAAGGCTGAGCCCTTCGACACGGTCCTCGGTGTGGACACGCCCTGCCCGTCGGTGACGGTTCCGAAGTCAGCATGCACCTGGGAGATCGTTGCGTTCGGTGGCTGGCTCTACTCTCCCGACTACCTGCCGACCGGTGAAGAGCTCTTCGCCACCGGCGCCGGCTCGAACTCGGGGAGCTACAACGACCCGACGAACAACAGCCTGATCAAGCTCACCACGGTTTCGAGCAACCCGGCCTACTTCACGCAGTACGAGAACTATTTGCAGAAGGAGCTCCCGGTCATCTGGCAGCCGAGCAATGCATATCAGCTTGCCGAGATCTCGAAGAGTATTTACGGGGTCACGCCCATCAACGCCCTCGAGAACTTGACGCCGGAGTACTGGCACTACTAAGCCGAGGGGAACGCTTGTACGTCGGCCCGGTCATTGTGTGACCGGGCCGACGCCCGTTCGTGGGTCGCCTATTTCTGCGCCTTGGTGAGCCTTTTCGGGCTTGCGCCCAAACCGGGGTAGCATTGCGCACAGCGTCCTGCTTATGTCGGGCCAATGGCGATCGTGGGTACTTCGAGTCTGCATCTGATTCAGGAGGAGAGGTGCGGCCTAAGTGATCAGCTATATCATCCGCCGCTTGCTACAGGCGGTCCTGGTCATCTTCGGAGTGATCCTGATCGTCTTCCTCCTGTTCCACCTCGAGCCGACGTACGTCATCGCCAAGGCGATAGTCGGGCCTCGCGCTTCGGCAGCGCAAGTGCAGGCGGTTATCCAGTCGCTCGGCCTTAACAAGCCCCTCTACTACCAAGTCTGGCGGCTCATAGACAACTATGCCCACCTCGATTTCGGCACCTCCTACCAGTTCAATACACCAGTGCGTGTCCTCATCGCCCAGGCGATGCCGAAGACGCTGCTATTGGTGGGAACCTCCACGGTCTTCGCGCTCTTGATCGCGATCCCCCTCGGCGTTTTTCAAACGGTCCGGCGGAACAAGCCGTCCGACTATGCCCTCACTTCCATGGCGTTCATCTTCTACGCCACACCGACGTTCGTCCTTGGTCCATTGCTCGTCTTGTTCCTGGCTGTCGACAACCACATCTTCAGTCCGTACGTCCCGCCCGGCGACTCGCTTGGCCAAGTGGCCCTGGACTGGCGCGCGATGGTGCTCCCCGTCTTCACGCTCGCTGCCGCGACGCTCGCCGCATTCAGCCGGTACATGCGTTCGTCGATGATGGACGCCATGACCCAGGACTACGTGCGTACCGCTCGGGCGAAAGGCGCCAGCCAGAGCCGTATCCTGTTCCGCCACGCCTTCAGAAATGCCCTCATCCCGATCGTCACCCTGGTCGGCCTGTCGATACCCGGGATCGTCTCGGGCGCCGTCATCACCGAGACGGTCTTCAACTACCCGGGCATGGGCTTTCTCACCGTGAGAGCCGCCGAGGTGTTCGATCTTGGCACCGTGGTCGGCACTACGGTCGTCGCGACCGTCGCCACCGTCGCTGGATCGTTGCTTGCCGACATCCTCTATGCCGTCGTCGACCCGAGGATCCGTTATGGGCGCCGGTGACATGACCCCTCGGGACACCGGCGATCTGTTGTCCGGGACGTCGAGAACGGCCATTGTCCCACCCGGCGAGCTCGCAGATGTCGGCCCCCAGGCGACAGTCGAAGATGCCGACGGCGCAGGCGGACCCGGCGCACCGTCCGGCGGTGAAGCGGCCTCGACCGGCAGCCTCGGACGCCTGGTCTTGCGCGTCTTTTTCGAGAACAAGCTCGCTCTCGTCGGCGTCGTGGTCCTCGTTCTCATGACCGGCTTCTGTTTCCTGGGCCCGCTCTTCTACCACACGAACCAGCTGTACACGAACCTGAATGCCTTCACGCTGCCTCCCAGTGTTCAGTACCCGCTCGGCACGGACTCAAACGGTTTCGACATCCTCGGCCGGTTGATGAAGGGGGGGCGGTCCTCGCTCGAGGTCGGCCTCGCAGCCGCTCTCGTTGCGACGATGATCGGAGTCGTCTGGGGCGCCGTTGCTGGCTTTTTCGGGGGTGTCGTCGACGCGTTGATGATGCGGTTGGTCGACATCCTCCTCTCGATCCCCACCCTGCTGCTCCTCATCGTGCTTTCGGTGCTGTTCACCCCCTCGAAGTACGTGTTGATCTTCGTCATCGCCTCGGTCGCTTGGCTGTACCCGGCACGGCTCGTGCGAGGCGAGACATTGACGCTGCGTACCCGCGAGTACGTGCAGGCCGTGCGCGTCATGGGCGGCAACGGGAGGCGTATCGTGTACCGCCACATCATCCCGAACGCGATCGGGACGATCATCGTGAACGCGACGTTCCAGGTGGCAGATGCCATCTTGTTCTTGGCCGCGCTCGGGTTCCTCGGCCTCGGCGTGCACTTCCCCGATGCAGACTGGGGGAGCATGCTCTCAGACGGGGCGACCTACCTGACGGCCGGCTACTGGTGGCTCATCGTTCCCGCCGGACTCTGTATCGTGCTCGTTGTCGTCGCCATCAACTTCATCGGTGACGCCCTGAGAGACGCCCTCGAGGTACGACTCCAGCGCCGCTGAGCTACACCCGTCCGGCCGATCTTCAGACGAAGACGCCTTCGGCGGAGGCGTTCACAAGCGGCGTCTGGAGAGGGAAGTGACAAGCCGCCAAGTGGCCCTCCCCGAAGGCGCGCAGCGGCGGTTCTTCCTCGGTGCAAATCTTCTCTGCGTACGGGCACCGGGTGCGAAAGCGACAGCCCGAGGGCGGGAAGATCGCCGAGGGGAGCTCCCCTCTGATCACGTTGCGTGCCTTGGCGCGAGACGCGACAGGGTCCGGCACCGGGATCGTGTCGATCAGGCCTCGTGTGTAGGGATGGGCCGCGTACTCGTAGAGCGTCTGGGCCGGAGCGATCTCCATCAGCTTGCCGAGGTACATGACCCCGATCCGGTCGGCCAGATATCTGACCACGGCGAGGTCGTGCGAGATGACGATGTACGACAGGCTGTGGATCTGCTGAAGACTCTTCATCAAGTTGAGGAGCTGAGCCTGGATCGACACGTCGAGCGCCGAGACAGGCTCGTCGCAGACGATGAGCCTCGGGCTCAGCGTGAGCGCACGGGCGAAGCCGATCCGCTGACGTTGCCCGCCGGAGAACTCGTGAGGGTACAGGAGGGCGGCCGCGGGGGCGAGACCGACTTCCTCGAGCAGTTGCCGGATTCGGGCCGTCTGCTCTGCGCGAGTTCCGATCTGTTGGATCGCGAGCGGCTCGCGCAAGATCGTGCCGACCCGCATGCGAGGATCGAGCGACGAGTACGGGTCCTGGAACATGAGCTGGAGGTTCCGGCGTTTCCTGCGAAGGGCCCGTCCTCTCATTCTCGAGAGGTTGTCGCCCTCGAAACGAACAGCCCCTGAGTTCGGTCGTTCGAGGGCCACGACGAGCCTGCCGATCGTGGTCTTGCCGCAGCCCGACTCGCCGACGAGACCGAACGTCTCGCCCTCCCGGACGCTGAAGGTGACGTCCGAGACGGCCTTGATGGTCCCGATCTTGTGCTGGGTTATCGCACCGGCGGTGACGGCAAACTCCTTCACGAGGTGGTCGACCTCGAGGATCGGGCGCCGGCTCTCGAGTTCGGTCACGCGGGCATGGGCGCGTCGCAGGCCTGCCGCGCGCTCTTCGGCCGTCGTCACGCCGACGTACGGGGCTCCCGGTGTACCCGGCTCTCCGACGGGGTTGAAACAGGCGTAATGGTGGTCCACCACGCCTGTGACGGGCTCCAGCACCGGCTCCTCGCTCTTGCACCGCGCGGTGGCGTTCGGGCACCGCGGCTCGAAACGACACCCCACGAGGTCACGGCTCAGGTCGGGCGGCACACCCGGGATGTTGTAGAGCCGCTGCGTGGAGTCCTGCTCCAGCTTCGGGATCGACTGGAGCAGCGCGGACGCGTAGGGGTGGCGCATGCGGGCGAACAGCTCGGTGGTGGGAGCGCCTTCGAGGATCTTGCCTGCGTACATGACCATGACCCGGTCACTGCGGCCGGCGATGACACCGAGATCGTGGGTGATGAGGATCACGGCCATGTTGAGTCGGGCGCGCAGGTCGTCGATCAGGTTGAGGATCTGGGCCTGGATGGTCACGTCGAGGGCCGTGGTCGGTTCGTCGGCAATGAGAAGTTTGGGATCGCACGCGAGCGCGATGGCGATCATGACCCGTTGGCGCAGTCCGCCGGAGAGCTGGTGCGGGTAGTCCGCGAGCCGCTCCGCCGGTCGCGGCATGCCCACGAGCGTGAGGACCTCGAGCGCTCGTTCCAGCGCCTCCTTGCGGCTCACTTTGCGGTGCAGGCGAACCGGTTCGGCGATCTGGCGGCCGACGGTCATCGTGGGGTTGAGCGAGGTCATCGGGTCCTGGAAGATCATCGCGACCTCGTTCGCGCGGATGTTCTGCATCTCGCGT
>CAWILM010000025.1:0-16853 GCA_963836935.1 uncultured Acidimicrobiaceae bacterium | reverse complement strand
CGTCTCTGCTACCTCGTCGCGTGCCACGTTCTTGAGATACTGGGATCCCTCCGGCGGACAGATGGCGACAAGGACATCGAACTCATGGTGCTGCGCCACGAGGTCCGCTTGCTCAAGCGTCAGCTCCATGGCCGCGTGCGCTACCGACCCGCAAACCGAGCGATCCTCGCTGCGCCAGCCGACTTCTTCCAAGGTGGCGCTGGGGTTTGCTTTCTCGTCACGCCCGAGACTCTGTTCCGCTGGCGTCGGAGCTCTCGCGTCGCAAGTGGAAACGATGGCGAGCCGAGCGAGGTGAAGGGCGCCCGCCACTTCGTGATGAGATCGTCGAGCTCATCGTCAGACTCGGCCGGGAGAACCGCCGCTGAGGTTGTATCCGCATTCAAGGTGAGCTTCGCGGGCTCGGGGTCCGCGTCTCCGCGAGCTCGATTCGCCGGATCCTTCGCAGCCACGGGCTCGGACCAGCTCCGCGCGGTGGACCGACCTGGAAGGAGTTCATCACCGCCCAAGCCAAGGGCATCTTGGCCACCGACTTCTTCGTCGTGGACACGATCGGTCTCAACCAGCTCCATGTGCTGTTCGTCATCGAGCTCGAAAACAGAGTGGTGCACATCCTCGGTGTCACCGAGCATCCGAGCGGGTCCTTCGTCACCCAGGTGGCGAGGAACTTGGCGGGCGATCTTGCTGAGAGGGTCGGTCGTTTCACTTTCTCATCCGCGATCGTGACGCGAAGTTCAGCTCAAGCTTCGACGCGGTGTTCGTCGCGGAGGCTATCGAGGTCATCAAGACCCTGGTGAGATCGCCTCGTGCCAACGCCTATGCGGAGCGCTTCGTTCGGACCGTACCGAGAGAGTGCCTGGACTGGACCCTCGTCCTCGGGCTCCTCACCTGGAGGAGACGCTCACCGAGTACATCCGGCACTACAACGAGCACCGGCCACATCGGGGCCTCGGCCTCGAGGCGCCGGTGCCGGGGCACACCACCGTTCCGTCGCCCCTCGCCAACATCGCTCGCCGCAGCGTGCTCGGCGGACTCATCCACGAGTACCACCAGTTGGCCGCGTAGTCCGAGCGCCAGCCCTTGGAGGCTCGTAGACACAGGGCGAAGGCCGAGGTCATGCGCCAATGACCACCGCGTCCGCCAGCGGGGCGCCGCGCATCACCGGTACTGGCTCACCTCGCAGCGAGCCGCTCCGAGGTCTTGGGAAATTCCCCGGACCAAACGCCGACGTCCCACGCTGAATGCCTTCAGCGCGATCGAGGTTTTGGTGTCCTACACCACGGCGAGGTAGCCACTCCACCGTTTGTGCAAGGTGGTGCGGAAGCGGTACCACGAGACTCGCAATGCCCGGCCCATCACTGCGAACCGCCAGTTGGTCACTGCATCCCACCCCCCTGCGCCGGCACCACAGATTCTTCCTGTCCGATTGTGCATCCGTGAGGATCGAAAGCGGAGGTGGTCAGCCCGTGAACACGACCTCGTGCTAGCACCACCGATCTGGACCCGGCAGGATGTGGTCATGTCCAGCACGGGGGAAGGTCGCGCGCAAAGCCGGCAGCACGGTCCCGTCCAACCGATTGGAGCACCGCCGCGAGTGACACTGATCGTCAACGGGACTCCACGCTCGGTGCCGGCGACGACGTCACTGCTGTCGGTGCTGCGTGGCAAGCTGGGCCTGACGGGTGCCAAGCCGGGCTGCGGGGAGGGCGCGTGCGGGTCCTGCACCGTGCTTGTCGACAACTGGCCTGTGCGCGCCTGCCAACAGCCGGTCGATGAGATAGCGGGGGCGAGCGTCATCACCATCGAAGGGCTCGTTACCGGTGGCCGCCTGCACCCGGTCCAACGGGCCTTCGTCGAGGTCGGCGCGGCCCAATGCGGCTACTGCATTCCTGGCATGGTCCTCGCGGTGGTCGCCCTCTTGACCCGCGACCCGGACCCGGACGACGACGCCGTGAACGAGGCGCTATCTGGCAATCTCTGCCGTTGTGGCGCCTACACGCGTATCCGCAAAGCGGTGCACCGAGCCGCCGAGTTGATCGCTAAGCCCGCCATCGCCGACGACTTGTTGGTCACGCCGACCACCGAGGACTGGAAGCCACCCGACCCAAGCCCGTATGGACGCAGACTGGCGCGGCCGTGGGACATGACCGAGCCTACCGACCGCGACTGGTTCAAGCTTCTCGGGGACGGGCTCGTCGTAGTTCTCCCGCCTCAAACGCCGGCAGCGGGCACCTGGTCGACCAGCGGCGGCGCCTGGCTGCATGTCGGAAGTGACGGGATTATCACCGCATTCACCGGCAAGGTTGACGTTGGCCAGGACAACCGCACTGCGTTGCGCCTCCTCGTCGCCGAGGAGCTTCGCGTTCCCCTCGAGAGCGTCCGTCTCGCGATGGGGGACACCGATCTGTGCCCCTACGACATGGGCACGTTCGGCAGCCGGTCCATGCCCGACGCCGGAAGCGCACTCAGCCAGGTCGCCGCCTACGCGCGCTCGCTGTTGCCGGTGCCCGCCGGGACACGAAGAGTCGAGATCGTCACTGGCGAGCCCGCGGTCACCCCTCCATCAAAGTGGCAGATCGCCGGGTCTGCGCACATACCCGCCGGTACGATCGACGCCGTCACCGGCGACCTCCAGTTCGTCTCTGACCTGAGCATGCCGGGCCTGTGGCACGCTGCAATGCTGCGGCCACCCGTGTTCAAGTCCGCGCTCGGCCACCTCGACACGACTGCACTCGATGGTCGTGGCGAGGTAGTCGTGGTTCGCACTCCCACGAGCGTCGGAGTCGTCGCCCACGACAGGGCGCAAGCCCGAATGGCGCTCGCCGATCTGCAGGCAACGTGGGAGATTCCGGAGGCGCCGTCGGACGACGACCTCGACGCGTTCCTGCGCTCACATCCCGCGGCAGGAGACGACGGCTGGAGTGGGCCGTTCCACCATGAACAAGGCGATCCTGGTGGTGCTCTCGAGGCCGCGGCCGTCCGCGTGGATGCCAGCTACACCACCGCGTTCGTTGCTCCCGCGGCCCTCGAAACCCGAGTCGCGGTGGCTATCTGGGACGACGACGGACGGTTGACGATCTGGACAGGGACCCAGAGCCCCTTCTCGGTCCGGGCCCAGGTCGCCGAAGCCCTCGAGCTGGACGAGCAGGATGTGCGCGTCATCGTTCCGCCGACGGGCGGCGGGTTCGGCGGCAAGCACGCGGCCGGTGTTGCCACTGAGGCGGCCATCCTGGCCCGGGAGATCGGCGAACCGGTCCGGGTCGCCTGGACCCGTAGTGAGGAGTTCAGCGTCGGCACCCTCCGTCCGGCCGCGGTCATCGACGTGCAAGCCGGAGCGACGAGCGATGGTGAGCTGACCGCATGGACGTTCACCAACATCAATTCGGGCCAAGCCGCTATCGCGACCCCCTACCGGGTGGCCAACCAGCGGATCGACTACCAGCCTGCAGAGAGCCCGCTCGCCCAGGCCTCCTACCGGGCTCTGGCGGCCAACGCCAACAACTTCGCCCGGGAGTCGCACATGGACGAGCTGGCACACCGGCTCGGTCGCGATCCGGTCGAGTTTCGTCTCGCCAACCTGGTCGACGAAAGGCTCGCCGCTGTGCTGCGAGCTGCTGCTGAGCGTTTCGGGTGGGCGACCGAGCACGACAACACCGGCCGGGGCATCGCGTGTGGACTCGAGAAGGAGGGACGGGTCGCCACTGCCGCGCAAGTCATCCTCGGCCGGGACGGCCATCTTCAGGTTGTCCGTATCGTCACCGCGTACGAGTGCGGAGCTGTCGTCAACCCCGGCACCGTGATCAATCAGATCGAGGGCGCCACGGTTATGGCTCTCGGCGGTGCGCTGTTCGAAGCGGTCCACTTCGACGCCGGGACGATCACCAACGGGTCGTTCTCCGGCTATCGCGTCCCGCGGATCTCCGACGTACCGCCGATCGAGGTCGTCCTGCTGCACCGTCCTGACTTGCCGTCGGCAGGGGCCGGCGAGACGCCGATGATCACCGTTGCCCCGGCGATTGCCAATGCCATCTTTGATGCGACAGGGCGTCGCCTGCGGTCGCTCCCGCTGATGGCCGAGGACTCCCTGAACCTCGACAGTTGAGCCGCCTCAGGGCCGCTCACGCTCACATGTCCCGGGACGGTTGGCTTGGTGGACCCGCCCTACAACAACGACGGCGTCCCGCTCTACGAGCCGCTCGGAGCCTTCGCCTTTCGCGTGCTGAAGCCCAGTCGCCTAGCGGTGGTCTACGCCGGCAACCTCCAGCTCGATCGCGAGATGGAGCTGCTCACCAGAGGCGGGCTCACCTACATGTGGCACGGGGCCAACGTGCTGAGCGGCCGGCACACGAGAGTCCGAGTCCGAATGGTCTTCGGCCAGCACCGGTCAGTGCTCCTGTACTCCGCAAGTCCCTACCGGCCGCGCACGTGGCTGAACGACATTGTCTTCGCCGAAGGTCGTGGCGGGCCGGAGGAGCGCCCGTTGCACCCGTGGCAACAGGCCCTCGCACCCGTCCGCCATTGGATCCGCCAGGTCTCAGAGCCGGGCGAGCTGATCGTCGACCCGTTTTTAGGTTCGGGCACGACGGCAGTGGCGGCGGTCATGGAAGGCCGGCGCTTCCTCGGCTGCGACATCGACCCGGGCTGTGTCGAGACGACTAGACGGCGGCTCGAAGAGTTGGCAGCTGGTGCAACCGAGGAGCCAGGCGGCACTCCGGCGTGATCACGAGGCGATTCGCTGGCGATGACGGCGAACCCAGCGAGGGCTCTTGGCCGCGGCCAGGGCGACCGTTGTGGGCTCGTCTAGTGCCTCAGTGAGACGATCCTGCCAGCACGGATCGCAGAGGTAAGTGCCGTCCCGCACCCAGGTCAGCTGTCTCAGGCCGCAGTCGGCACATCGCCGGTCCAAGTAGGCCGTGCGCTCGACTGGCCACGGTCCTCGTGCCGCTGCCAAGTCACCCAATCGCTGTTGAGCCCGCGCTACGAGGCGCCAAGTTTGCGAATCGTCTCCTTCGCCTTGAACCACGAGGTCCCACGTCACGAGGTCGTACAGCAGCGCGTCGAATGTCTCGATCGGGATCTCCTTTTCTCCCATGGTGTCCATCTGTTCCCTCCTGCCAATGCCTTCTTCGTTCAGTATGCAGCACGTGACAGAAGTATTACGGTCAGGTTGCATCTGCTGGACGCCATCTGACGTGCTGGAACGGATCGCCAAGGCTCCTGTCCAGTCGTCCCGCCCTAGCAACCGAGCCGCTTCTCCTTGGCATCGAGGGCGAACTTCGAGACACTCCTGACGAGCGGGGCAACCGGTCGTCATGACCAGAACCGTGCACCGACGGTTGGAACTGGCCGAACCGCCGAAGTCCCTAAGATCGTGAAGCGATCAAGGAGGTGTCCATGGACACACCTATTAGCGAGCCTGCATCGCCCCGTATAGCTCCGGTCGCAGGAGACGGTGTTTCGCCGCCAGTGGTCCCCGTCAGTGTCCCGGTCCTGACGACCTTGCCGGGAAGCGCACCGCTCAGCTTGATTCTCGGGGGTTTCCTCGCGCTCTTGTTGTCGGCGTGGGCAGGGATCGTTCCCTTCATCGGCCCGAGTTTCGGCTTCTCAGCAGATGGGACGGCCTCGTGGACCTGGAATCTCGTCCATGGCCTCGGCGCGGTCCTGCCAGGCGCGGTCGGCCTGCTCGCTTGTCTCGGTATCGTCTGGACCGCGCGCCGCCTGACCGGCACGCTCGATGCTCGTCGGCTCGTCGGCGCAGGGTTCCTGACCTTCCTGTGTGGGGCGTGGTTCGCGTCGGTCCCAGTCGTCTGGCCCGTGCTCGTCGGCAGCTACTTCCGTGCCGCGTCGCCGTCTTTGACCCTGGACTACTGGATGGGACTTGCGATCGGACCAGGTGTTCTGCTCGCCGCTTTCGGTGCCTTCGCGATGGGGCGTGCTGGCCGGGAGTCACACGAAAGTTCTTAAGAGATCTTGCCTTGGGCTTGTAAGTCGGCTCGGCATGGGACGGGGCTGTTGCTCAGCGTTACGACGACGACGCGACAATCCTCTAACCGCTCACCGAGAGTGAGTTCCTTACGGATAGGTCGCGCTGTTAGCTTCCATCATGTCGGTACCTCTTCCATGTAGGTGGTGCTGGCAGCTCCGGCCGGAAAACCGACCTCCGACCGGGGCACTGTTTTGACGACGGGACAAGTCCGTCGCAGTGCCAGCACCAAGGGCGCGACACCCCCGGCTGGCCGCGGTGGTCCATGCTTGGAACAGGAGAGCCTCGCCGCACAGGTTGGCACCCCCGGCGGGGTTCTCCCTATTCGTGACGAACGCTAGCTGCCTTATTGCATCGTGAAGAGTTGTCACGGGAAACGCTCATGCCTCGGAAGGCTGCGAGCACCGGACAGCGTGGAGTCTGGGCACTTTCCGACCCGCCGAGCCAGGACGGCCCCGCCGCGGGGGGGTGCAGCGGGGCCGGATTGTCTCAAGGAAGCAATCTACGTGACCCCCTGTTGACTTGCGGGGGGAACAGAGGGCCTGCACCCGTCACGGTATACCTCGGGACCGGGCGTGGGGCAGCAGCGCCTCAGGCGCGCGCGGACACCGCGAATGGGGTCGAGCGCCGGAAGCGACGCCGTTCGATGCTCGGCTCGCCAGCATCGATCCGCAAGGCCGAACGGCTCACCACCGCGCTGGTCACCTACGGAGGCATCTTCGTTGAGGCCGATATCTTCCTCGTGTGCCGCGCGGGAGGTCTCAAGGCCGGGCTTGGCATCGTGCACAGGGATGCGAGTGGACGAGCGCCCTACCGCCGCTGTGGCTCCCGCAGCGCCCACTTGAGCTGACCCGGGATTGCGACAGCCCGCTCACGGCTAAGGCCGTTCACACGACTCAGCGGTCAGGCTGTGGCGCTCGTGTTGAAGCGCCACGCCGTTCGATCCGGGCTCGACCCCACCGAGGTAGCCGGTCACTCGCTGCGCGCCGGTCTTGCAACCTCGGCTGCGGCTGCCGGTGTCCCCGAGCGCGTGATAGCCGAGCAGACGGGTCACAAGGGCACGGCGATGCTCCGCCGCTAGATCGGCGAGGGCTCGCTGTTCCGTGAGAACGCCGCCAGCGCGGTTGGGCTGTAGGGGGAAGGTGGCGAGCAGGCGCGCTGGCATGATCGAGTTGTCGCGGACTGCTGGCTTTATCGCCCGCGGTGCGACCGCCTCGCGCGCGAGGCCATGAAGCTCAGTAAGGGCTGATCCGGCGCTCGGTGCGAGAAGTGGCTTCCGAGTTCCGGGTTCTCAGCCTTCGCCTGGAGCCCGATGGCGCCAGGTTGTCAACCGAGGCTCTCGTCCTCAAGGCTCCCCGCCACCCGGGAGAGGAAGGAGCTGCACAGTCGACCGGGCGACGCGGTGCAACAAGGCGCGGTCGAGCTGACGTCCTAGCTCGCCTAAGGGTGGCACGTAGGAGGCGGAGAAGGTCACGCGGCAGCGGTCCGGGTCGCGAGGGGAGAGTTCCAGGTCACCGTCGAGCGCAGGGAAGAGCCCGGGCAACTCGCTCGACTCCCAAGACACGGGCACGACGACCGCGTCCCCGCGTTCGTGAGGCGGTCCGAGTGTCGCCCTGACCTCATGAGCGACTCGCCCGCTTGCCCACGATGGTCCGACGCGGAGGTAAAGCGCCTCGCCGTCCTCCTCGGCCGCGCTCGCGAGCGGTGCGAACCAGCGTCCGTCACCTACGAAGCGTCCTCGTGTCGCCTCGAACGAACACGAAACGTCAGCGAAGTCTTGAAGGAAGAAGCGCATTGTTCAACCCCCTTGCTCCATAAATTGCAGGGTACGAGTCGGCTCTGGTTCGCGATAGGGGCGAAAGCCTCTTCGTTCTCGTCGCGGGAGGTGCCACCGCGGGCCCGTCGGCGGGAGGCGCTTTTGACCGTGGCCATTGTGCGGCCTCCTCGTGTTCAACGGAACCTGGCCACGGATCGGTCGCCGAGGGGTCGCCGCCGGTGCGGCCCGTCAGGACGGGGTGGGATAGCGAGGTTCAGCCCGGCGAGACGGTCCGAACCGGGATCACGGCAGGCCTTGTGGGTCTGGGGCCATCGCCTCGTCGTAGGTCTTCTGGGCCGCGGACCCCGCTTCGTCGTAGGCCCTCTGGGCCGGGGCCATCGCCTCGTCGTAGGCCTTGCTGGCCGGTGCCCTCGCCTCGTCGTAGGCCCTCTGGGCCGGTGCCATCGCCTCGTCGTAGGCCTTGGTGGCCGGCGCCAGTACTTTGTTGTAGGCCTTCTCGGCCGGTGCCCTCGCCTCGTCGTAGGCCTTGCGTGCCTGGTCCATTGCTCTCGAAGCACTCGACCGCATCGCCAAGGAGCATCGGAGCACGGTGAGCGGAGTCGTCGAGGCGGCGGGCCGTTTGCTCCGCGAGGGCGGTCCTGGCGCCGATTGACCTCAAGCGTCGTCTCGTCCCGGACCGTCGCGGCGGCGACCGGCGGCCGAAGCGACAGGGCGCATAGGTCGTTCAGGCGATCGGTGAGGGCGGCGCCGCGGGGGAATGGGAGAATGGGATCGTGACCGACCACGGAGTTCTCGCCGCGCGCCAATGCCAGCGAGTCGTTGAGACCGAGCGAGGCGGGGGACAATGCCCACGGGAGAGCACCTGGGTCGGCTCTCTCCATGCGGGACGCCAGACCTACCTCGTTGAGACCTGTGAGCAATGGAGACGGTCCGGCACCACGGGCCAGTCTTGAGGTGGGCATCCGGCATACCATGTCTTCTCAGTAGACCGTTGCTGACACTTGGTGGACGAGAAGGGATGCCATGCCGGACATGCCCAGCTTGGCGCAGGATCTTGATGACCACTCCAGGTGGTTCTTCGATGCCAAACCCGACGACGCACCCAGATGGCACGAGATTGCTGAGCGACTTCGCGACCTGGCGAAGTATGGCGGGAGTCTTCCGGCGGATGACTCGCAGGTCCAGCGTTGGGATCGGGTTGAGCGCCTGATCGAGCCACCAGCGCAGCGGCCCCCCGTGTCCTACTTCGACCATGTTCGCGAATGGTCAGCGGTCGCAGACGCTTCCACCGACGACCAGGCCCTCCGGGCGTTCATCACCTTGCACGCCGAGGACTGGATCTCTTTTCTGCTTCACCTTGGGGTTGCCCCGTTTTGACGGACGGTTTGATTATGCCGCTTGAGTCTCTCTAAGCGTCGCGGGATTCCTTCTTCGTTCGTACTCGGCCGGTGAGAGGTAACCAAGCGAGCTGTGGCGACGGACGCGGTTGTAGAAGACCTCGATCCATTCGAAGATGACGCGACGCGCGTGTGCACGCGTTGGCAGTGCAATGCGGTAGATGCAGCTCCTCTTCGAGAGTTGAGAACCAGCTTTCCCCGACCGTGTTATCCCAGCACTGGCCGACTCTGGACAGCGACTGGACGATGCCGTGCTCGTCGAGGAGCTCCCTGAAGGCCGTACTCGTGTATTGCGAGCCGCGGTCGGAGTGAAAGATCAGTCCTGGGGCGGGACGGCGCCGTTCGATGGCCATCTTCAAGGCATCCATCACCAGATCAGCGCGGATGTGGTCCGCCATGGCGAAGCCGACGACGCTTCTTGACTCGAGATCGATCACGGTCGCTAAGTACAGCCAGCCCTCCCAGGTGCGCACGTAGGAGATGTCGCCGCACCAGGCGGTGTCGATCTCGCGCACTCCCGGACCGAAGTTGCGACAGATGAGGTCGACAGCTCGGCTCTCCGCCAGTGGATCTGCGATCGTCGTGCGCTTGAAGCGCCGCTTGCACCTTCCGGCGAGCCCGGCCTCCACCATCAACCGGGCGACGCGTTTCTTGCCGACGCAGATGTTCTCGTGACGTAACTCGGCGGTGATCCTCGGGGAGCCGTAGGTGCCCCTCGAGGCTTTGTGGATCTGGCGGATCTTGTCTTTCAGCTGGGCGTCTGTGAGCTGGCGCAGCGATGGTGACTGCTTGGACCACTCGTAGTAGGCGGCCTTGGAGACCTCGAGCAGCCGGCACGCCATGGCGACGTTGCCGCAAAGCTCAACCCTCTCCGCCTCGACGAACGGGTAGGCGTTCACCGGGTCTCCTTGGCGAAGAAAATCGTTACGCGGAATTTCCGTGTAACGGCTTTTATGTGGAACCGGCGATTATGCGGACTCGACCGTTCGGCGTGATCGTCGTGGCTGCCCACAGCGGGTGCGTGGCGGCAAACCAATCCGCATAATCGCGCCGGCCGACCGACACTTCTATCTCCCAACTTGAGGAGAAGAGGAGGCGTCGTGTCGAAAGGATCGTGTGAGTGTACGAGGGGGCCGCTGGCACCCTATGTGCCGGGGTTCCGCGACGAGCTGAGTCAGTTCGGCTACTCGAAATCAGCGGCGAAGAGACAACTGCAGCTCATGGCTCGCCTGAGCGCCTGGCTCGAGGACGAGAACCTCGAGGTGTTCGAACTGGCAACGCCTCGAGTCGGGCGGTTCTTTCAAGCCAGGCGCGCCGAGCACTACGCCAACCTGCTCACGCCGAGAGCGGTCGTGCCCCTCGTCGGGTATCTGCGGCGAGTGAGCGTGATGGGTGACCCACCGGCGGTCGTGGCATCAGGCCCAGCAGAAGTCTTGGTTGAGCGCTTCCGGGTCTACTTGGTCAGCGAGCGGGCCCTTGTCGATGGAACGGTGTGGTTCTACCTTCACGTCGCCCGCTTGTTCGTCTCGGAGCGACTCAACCGAGACGGGATGGAGTTGGCAGGACTGCGGGCGGGCGACGTGACCGGGTTCACGGCGCGGACCTGCGCGACCCGTGGGTTGTCCTCGGCCCGTCAGGTCGTCTCGGCGTTGCGGTCCTTCCTTCGCTTCTTGCAGCTCGAAGGCCTGACCGAACTGGCGCTCGACGGGGCCGTGCTGTCACCAGCTGGCTGGAACCCGTCGCTGCCGCGGGCCATCAGCACCGCCGACGTGACGCGGTTACTGGCGGGCTGTGATCGCAGGACTGCCATCGGGCGACGGGACTTCGCCATCTTGAAGTTGCTTTCGCGTCGTAGGTCTTCGCGGTGGAGAGATCGTGGTGCTCGGGCTCGACGACATCGACTGGCGCGCCGGTGAGATCGAGGTGCACGGCAAGGGACGCCGCCACGATCGCTTGCCGCTGCCGACAGATGTCGGCGAAGCGCTCGCCGCCTACCTGAAGCGGGGTCGGCCCTCCAGCGACTGCCGACGAGTCTTTCTCCGTCATCACGCTCCCTTCCGTGGGTTCGCCGAAACCGGTGTGATCCGCGGCGTCCTTGATCGCGCGAGCGTGCGGGCAGGCATCGCCTATGTGTCGCCTCACCGTCTTCGACACACAGTGGCAACCGAGATGCTGCGCGCCCGGGCCTCGCTCTCCGACATCGGGCAGATCCTTCGTCACACTGGTGCTGCCACAACGGCCGTGTACGCCAACGTCGATCACGAGCGGTTGAGGGTGCTCGCCCGAGCGTGGCCGGAGGTGGCGGCATGACCGTTCTTAAAGCCGCTCTCGCCGACTATCTCGCGCTGCGTCGCTCTCTCGGCTACAAGCTCGAGCGAGGAAGCGAACTGCTGACGGACTTTGTCGCCTACCTCGATCAGCAAGGGGCCGACCATGTCACCGTCGAGCTCGCCATCACCTGGGCGACGCTGCCTGTGAACCCAGATTCGCGCTGGCGGGCCCAGCGCCTCGGTATGGTTCGCTGCTTCGCCCGCTACCTCAATGCGCTCGATCCTAAGAACGAGGTCCCCCCGACCAGGCTGCTTCCTCCGGGGACGACGCGCCCCGCGCCGTTCCTGTACTCCGAGGCCGAGGTCGCACGGCTGATGGCTGCCGCTCGGGGTCTTCGCACTCCGCTCTACGCCGCCACAGTCGAGACAGTGATCGGGCTGCTCGCCGTGAGCGGGCTTCGGGTCGGCGAGATCCTCCGCCTTGACCGTGGTGACGTCGACTTCGAAAGCGGGATGCTGATCGTTCGCAACTCGAAGGCGGGAAGGTCACGTATCGTCCCGCTGCACCCGACCAGCATCGAGCGGCTGCTGGCATACGCCATCGAGCGGGACGCTTTGTTCCGAAGCCGGTCGCACCGAGCTTCTTCATTTCCACAGCAGCCACACGACTGGTCTCCAGCAACCTGAACACCGTCTTCGGCAAGATGCTGGAGCGGGCCGGATTGCCGCCTCGATCTGGCCGGAAGGGGCCACGCCTCGCGGATCTACGCCACAGCTTCGCCGTTTCGACCTTGCTTGATTGGCACCGGTCAGCCGTCGAGGTCCAAGCGGACCTCCCGCTGCTGTCGACCTTCCTCGGTCATGCCAACCCGGCCTCGACGTATTGGTACTTGAGCGCATCGCCCGAGTTGCTCGCAGCCGCAGCTGCTCGCCTCGACACAGTGGGAGTGGGGTCATGACCGCGCTTCGCGCCCACCCTTGAAGCCTTCTTCGTCGAGCGGCTGGGTTCGCAGCGACATGCGAGCCCGAACACGATCGCCTCCTATCGGGACAGCTTTCGGCTGCTGCTCAACTTCGCGCGGCAAACCACCGGCATCGCACCGGCGAAACTGCAGATCGAGATGCTCGACGCTCCGCTCATCGGCGCCTTCCTCGATCATCTCGAGCGCCAACGCCAAGTGGCTGTGACGACCCGGAATGCCCGGCTGGCTGCGGTGCACTCGCTGTTCTCGTTTGCCGCTCTCCGCCACCCTGAGCACGCCGGCCTCATCCAGCGTGTTCTCGCCATCCCCGCCAAGCGCGGCGACCATCCCGACATCTCTTACATCACCGGATCCGAGATCGAGGCACTCCTCGCCGCACCAGACACCACCACCCGCATCGGCCGACGCGACCGGGCACTCCTGCTCGTTGCGGTCCAGACCGGGCTACGTGTCTCGGAAGCTCATAGGGCTATGCCGCCAGGACGTCACCCTTGGCGCCGGTGCTCATGTCACCTGCATCGGGAAGGGGAGAAAGCAGCGTTCCACCCCGCTCAGGGTCCAGACGGTCACGGTGCTGCGCGACTGGCTTGGCGAATGCGGCGGTCAAGCGAGCGACCCACTGTTTCCGGGGCCTCACGGCCAATGTCTCAGCCGGGACGCCGTCAGGCGCATCGTCAATCGGCACACCGCCACCGCTGCATCCGCCTGCCCCTCCCTTGCAGCCAAGCGGGTCACGCCGCACGTGCTCCGGCACAGTTGCGCCATGCAGCTGCTGGACGCAGGAGTGGACTGTGCGGTCATCGCGCTCTGGCTGGGTCACGAATCGGTCCGGACGACCGACGTATATCAGCACGCGGATCTCCGCATGAAAGAACGCGCTCTGCGCGGGTCACACCCCCAGGCACCGCACCCGGTCGATACCATCCACACGACTCGTTGCTCGCGTTCCTCGAAGCCCTGTGATTATGCGGATTGGTTTGCCGCCACGCACCCGCTGTGAGCAGCCACGACGATCACGCCGAACGGTCGAGTCCGCATAATCGCCGGTTCCACATAAAAGCTGTCGCGCGCGTCAAGAGGTCTCGCTCTTCACGCAGCACCCTGTTCTCCTTGCGCAGGGCGGCGAGCTCGGCACGCTCGTCTGTGGTCAGCCCAGGCTTGCGGCCTGCGTCGATGTCTGCCTGGGCGACCCAACGCCGCACCGCAGACGGCACGAGCCCGAGATCTCTTGCCACCGCCGCCGGTGACTTCTCGCTGCGACGGACCAGGTCCACGACTTCGGCCTTGTACTCGTCTGAGAACGAGCGGCGCGTTCGTCGTGCCTTCTCTTGCATGTCTTCCATGATGGACATCCTTTCCCGGCCTGTCCGACCGATCGTGGATGTCCGTCAAAGCGGGTCAAGCCCAACCTGGGAGCCGACCGGGGAGCTGTCTTAAGAAAGGCGAGGGCCGTAGACATCACTCCTGAGCGTTTCGAGGAGATCGCCGCAAGGGTCGCCACCGATGATGCGGACGAGCATCTAGAGCGGGAATAGATCCTCGCGTCCCAGTGGCTGACAGGCAGTTACAAGCAGTTCGGTGGCAGATTCGATGGGCACCGGCGACGCGCCCGCCTTACGCGCCCGCCTCATCGGTGCTCGCTCTTCTTCGGTCGTGCCAGCCCAGATCCCTTGCAACACCCGCGACGAAGCGATGGCGTACTCGAGGCACGAGCACCGAACCGGACAGGCCTCGCAGACGGCCTTAGCGGTGTTATTGGGCCCGCCCGCCATAGGGAACCACGAATCGGTGCCGGCGCCGCGGCACGATGCTTGACGCTGCCAGTGTGGGCGATGCGCCAGCAACGACAGGTCGGGACATTCTTCCGGGTACGTCCCCGCCGTGTATTCGGCGTCCGCGTACTCGTCGACCATCGGACCGACGATACCAATCAGGGTGCGACACGTGGTGGCGCGGCGACGCGAAACCGCAGGTCGCAGACTTGGTGGGCGTGCCGAGCGGGCTCAGTTGTAAGAACCGTCAGGATTGGCGTTCGACGTGACGAATCGCCACACCGGTCTCGATCATGGGTGACAACCACCGTGACGGGACTTCGCGATAAACCAGGACCATGAGCAGCACCAGCTTGGCGAAGGACCTCTGGGACCGCTCCAAATGGTTCTTTCGTGCCAATGACGAAGACGCGCCGCCGAGAAGGCGCGAGATCGCTGAGCGACTTCGCGACCTGTCGGAGTACGTCGGGAACCTTGCAACGGACGATGACGGGCAGACCCAACATTGGAACCGCGTTGAGCGCCTGATCACGCCACCGCTACGGCCCAGCAGGGCGTTCTTCTTCGACGTCTACGAGTGGGAAGCGGTCGCCGACTCGGCCACTTGCGACGAGGCCCTCGAAACGTTCATTAGGTTGCGTTCTGAGGACATGATTTCCTACTACCTGCGCCGCCTGCGCGCCGATCGAGGGGCTGTCTGGAGAAAGGCGAGGGCCGTAGGCATGACTCTTGAGCGTTTCAAGGAGATCGCCACAAGACCCTAAAGGCCTAACGTGAGGTCGTGCGCTATCGGTGTAAACGCTGATCGAAAAGGGGAGCACCTGAGACCCAGAACGCGCTGATCGAAAAGGGGAGCACCTGACCATCCCCGTGCTCGCTCGAACCCGCCCACAGGCTTCGCCTGGGAGTCGAGCGAGAAGACGGGAGAAGGGTGCACACCGACATGGAGATGTGGACAGAGATCCGGCGCAAGGTGCTCGTGGAGGGCGCTTCGAAGCGTTCGATCCGAAGGGACTACCGGGTCAGCGCTCGGACGCTCGAGAAGATCCTGGCAAATGCGCAACCGCCCGGCTATCGCCAGAGGATCACTCGCCCGAAGCCGATGCTCGGTCAGTTCCTTCCCGTGATCGACGAGATCCTGGAAGCCGACAAGAACGCACCGCCAAAGCAGCGCCACACGGCCAAGCGCATCTATGAGCGGCTCAGAGACGAATACGGCTACACGGGGTGCTCCTCGCAGGTGAGAAGGGCCGTGTCCAGGTCCAAGCACTACTCCAAGGAGGTCTTCGTCCCGCTCTCGCACCCGCCCGGACATGCCCAGTTCGACTTCGGCGAGGCAACGGTGATGATCGCAGGCGTCGAGGTGAAGGCCGCCCTCGCGGTGATGACGCTTCCCTACTCGGACGCCTATTTCGTCTCGGCCTATCCCCGCGAGTGCACCGAGACCTTCCAGGCCGGCCATGTGGCCGCCTTCGAGTTCTTCGGCGGCGTGCCGGTGCGCACCAGCTATGACAACACCTCGATCGCGGTCAAAAAGGTGGTGGGACGCGAGCGCGAGCTGACAACCGAGTTCCTGCGGCTCGAGAGCCACTTCCTCTTCGGTCACCACTTCTGCCGGGTGGGGCGGGGCAACGAGAAGGGCCACGTCGAGACCCACGTGGGCTACGCGAGGCGGAACCTGCTCGTGCCGGTGCCGCGCTTCTCTTCTTTCTTGGAGATGAACGAGTACCTCGCTGCCTGCTGTTATGCGGATCTGTTCCGACGTGTCCGGGGAAAGCCCGAGACGAAGGCGGAGCGCCTCATCGTCGACCAGGCCGCCATGTTGGCGCTCCCGGCCGAGTCCTTCGAGGCGCGAAGGGTCGAACAGCGTGGGGCCAACTCTTTGTCGCTCGTGAGATTCGATCGCAACGACTACTCGGTGCCGACTGCCTTCGCCCATCACGACGTCATCGCCCTCGGTGGGGTCGAACAGGTTCGCTTGCTCGTCGGCACCGACGTCGTGGCCACCCATCCCCGGTGCTGGTCGAAAGAGCAGGTCAGCTTCGACCCCCGCCACTACCTCGCCCTCCTGGAACGAAAGCCGGGTGCCTTGGACGTCGCCCGCCCGCTCGAGGGCTGGGACCTCCCTGAGTGCTTCTCGGTGCTGCGCTGGCGCCTCGAAGCCGACCTCGCCTCGGCGGGGACCCGTGAGTACATAAGGTGCTCCGCCTCATGGAATCGGCGACCTTAAAGGAGCTGACCGGAGCGGTCGAACAGGCGCTTGCGATCGGGGCGACCGGCTCGGATGCCATCGGTCTCATCCTCACCCACTCGAAGGAGCGCCCGGTCGGGCTGTTCAGCCTGGACGGGCTCCCGCACTTAAAGGCCGTCGCCATCGAGGCCCCCGACCTCGGGCCTACAGGGCCCTCACCGAGATCGGGGCCTGAGGGCCCATACCCCTTCGGCGCAGATCGCGCCGCTGGAGAAAGGAAACATCACCGTGAAGACATTGGAGACCAAGTCCGTCGTGTTATTGCACCATCACCTGAAGGCCCTGCGGCTGCCGACCATCGGGGCCGAGTGCGAGAAGGTGGCCAAACAGGCCGCGGCCGACAACGCCGACCACCTGAGCTACCTGTTGCAGCTCTTGGAGCTTCGAGCTGTTGGACCGGGAGAAGCGCTCGGCCGAGCGAAG
>CAWILM010000024.1:0-33890 GCA_963836935.1 uncultured Acidimicrobiaceae bacterium | reverse complement strand
TCCTCGATCGCGGCGATGAGTTCGGGCACGCTTGCGAACACGCCGCGACGGATGGCTTTGTCGGTGAGATCTCTGAACCACCGCTCGATTAACCGGCCCTCAGGGTTGTGTCAAGCACAAGTCTGTTGATCGGGCTTGATTTCTGAGCCGTCGGAGATGGCCGTCGATGCCGGCGACAACGCGTTCGTGGCGGGCGACTTCGGAGTTCCCCCCGCGTGCTTGGGCGTCGTCGCGCAGGGTGTGAATGTCGGCAAGTTGGGCTTCGAGGACGGACTGAAACTCGGGGGCAGCGACGTAGTTGTCGCATTGTTCGCAGATGTTGGCGTAGGGGCAAGCGTCGGCGACGAGCCCGCGGGAGCAGTAACCGTGAGCGACGCGGGTCTTGAGCATCTCGGATCGGAGCCATTCGACTCGGTCGCTGGTGGTGCCACGTCCGGTGGCGACGACGAAGAGTGGTTGGCGAGCGTGCACCTTCGTCATGGCCGCTTCGTAGGCGGCTCGAACGGTCGGTGACGCGAGCGGAACGCGTAGCGCAGGGTCATCTCGGCGGAAACGTGACCCATGAGGGCCATGAGCGCCTGTAGCGACATGCCGGCGTTGACGAGGCTGGTCCCATAGGTATGCCTGAGTTGGTGCGGGGTGACTCGAAGCGGTTGGCCGTCACGTCCGGTCAGCCCAGCGACGGCGATGGCCTGATCCAGGCCGTGGCGAAGCCGGAACGCCGATAGCCGCCGACCCTTTTCGACGAACAAGAAGTCGGCGGGTTGCCCGTGGCGGGGGTGGATCAACGCTCGTTGCGGGCCGCGTTGTGCCATCCAAGCGTCGAAATCGGCGAGAGTCGGCTCGTCGAGTGGCACGGTTCGCTCCGTGCCGAGCTTGCCCAAGGGGACCTTCACCCAGGTGCCCCGGTCACCGAAGTCCCAGAGGCAGTCGAGCCTTCGAGGTCGAGCAGCTCGCCGAGTCGCATCCCGGTGCCACGCAGGATGGCCAGACCGTGGCGTGCGAAGGGATCTGCGAGGCCAGCCACGGCGGCCATGAGATCCCGGTCGACGTCGGGCGGAAGGGCTTTGGGCATGGGACGGTCGAGGCGTGGGATGTCGCTGGCGAAGACGAGTTGGCGGGTCGGGCGATCGGCCCACCCCCACACGGCCAGATCCTCGAAGAAGGCGCGCAGGTCGACCACCGTGCGTTTGGAAACTGACGCAGCCACCGGCTTGTCGCGGGCGAGCCAGCCGCGCCAAGGCCGGTGGTGGTTCCACACCAGGAACCCTTCGATGTGGGCCCGCTCGAGCTGCTCGAGCCGGCGTAGATCGGGATGGTGTGCCCGCGAGGTACTCACCGAAGATGATCAGGCTGTCCGCTCTTGAGCAGCACGGTCGAAGGGCGCAGGGTCGTGGCCACGACCTCCAGGTAGCGAAGGGCAACCTTGCGGATCTCTTGTTGGGGGAGAGCTTGGAGAGTCTCGGCGACGGTGGCTGCCGACGGTCGGTTCTTGCGTGGGGTGTGGTGGCAGATCCGCAGCTCGTAGCAGGCCTGGTGGAGACTGAACGCCCGGGCCTGGTTGTGCAGACGGGCGTCGCGCCGGGCCGAGGGAGTGTCAGCGAGAGCGGCGGTGAAGGTGTCGAAGACGTCGTCGGTCAGCTCGTCGAGATCGTTCCCCGACCACAGACACAGCATCGCCGAACACGTTGGTGGCGACGTCGCGGGTCCAGTTGGCGCTCCAGGAGTAACGGCGGGCGATCTCGCTGACCCGGGCTACATCGTCGGCGTGGCGTTTTCCCCACTCGACGTAGAGGTCACCGGGGGTCTTGGTCAGCAACAGGTCCAGGTCGGGAACGAGGATCTGTTCCAGGAAACACCAGGTGATGAACGACCACGCATGGCTGCGAGCCAGATCGGCGAGCCGGGCGCGTGTCGGCCTGGCCATCCACGCCTTGAGATCGGGATGGGCGTTAAGCAGATCGCAGGCCGCGTTTCGGCGATGGCGCTTGGCTTCGGCCCCGATGCTCAGTCCGGCGACAAACCGGGCGTAGTCGACAAGGACGTCAGGAGCGCCGCTGGCCTCGAGGGCGGCCAGGGCCGATCACGCTCATCGGGTGACCGCCCGCGCCTTGGCGAACTCGGCAGCCAAGGTGTCTGACGACAGGTGCACATAGGCGGCGGTCGATTCCGGGGAGGCATGGCCCATTAGCTCGCGCAGCACCAGCAAGTCGATGCCGGCCGCCGCCAACTCGGTCCCATAGGTGTGGCGCAAGCGGTGCGGGCGGACTCTCGTCGAGCCGGACCGGGCCCGATGCGTGCGGAAGATGCGACGCATCCCCGCTTCAGTCAACGCCGATCCTCGTGTCGGTCCCCGCAGCACCACGAAACACTCCGGCGTGGCGCACCCCGGCGGACGTTCGGTCCGAAGGTAGTTGCCCAGCTCGGTGAAGAACACTCGATCGACCGGGACCGTTCGTTCCTTGTTGCCCTTCCCGACCACTCGGACTCGGCGCATCCCCCGGTCCACGTCAGCCAGGCGCAACGAGCGGACCTCGGCTGCTCGCAGCCCGCCCACCAGCATCGCCAAGGCCATCGCCTTGTCCCGGCAGGTGCACAAGTCGGCGAGGAAAGCGGACACCTCGTCGGGTTCGAGACTCTCGGGAAGGCGGCGCGGCTGGCGGACCAGCCGGCCACCCGTCGGCGCCCGGCGCGTCCCGATATGGCCCAGCAGACCACGGCCCTTGGGCCGCAACCCGGTCGAACGCCGAGCCGCTGGCACCGGGTTGTCTTCTCGGACACCAGCGATCACCGCGTACTCGAACAACCCTCGCACCACGGCGATCCGTCGGTTCATCGTCGCCGGCGCCGGCTCCGCGCCGGTCGGTCAGGCGCATCACCTTCTTGTTCCCGCTGCGCTTGGACCTCGCCTGCCAGTCCAAATAGTCGAACAAGTCGGTCGGCACTACCTCAACGACGGTCAACCCCTGATCGCCGAGGAAGCGACCAAAGTTCAACAAGTCGAAGGCATACGCCCGCACGGTGGCCGGCGAGAACCCCCTAGCCTCGAGGTGCGTCAAGAAACTGTTCGCCATCTCGACATCAGTCCACGAACCCTCAAGACGATGCGAGCCCTCCAGGCGAACGACCGCCAGTGATCCGGCTGACACCGTCATCGTGCATCACCGTCGACGCGCCGTTCGCCGTCGGTGACGCCAAGCAGGAACCCGAACCGGGACAGGTCCGCGCGTAGCTGATCGATGTCGTAGCCGTCGCTCCCGACGAACCGTCGCAACGAGTCGGCCAGTCGGCTGTGGTCACATACCAGCCACTCGCTGAGAAACTCCAACATTTCGCCGAGCTCGACTGCGTCTCCTGGATCCAGACACACCTGCGGCACTGTCATGGCACACCTCCAGAATCGTCGCTCCAGGTCAGCATGAACCTGGACGCCTCCCGGTTGGTGGACCGTCAGACCGCTACAGCCAGTCGAGCCACCCAGGGCCGGTTAACCCATACGAGGTTCAACCACGAGCTCGAAGTCGGCGTGAAGTGCAGATGGAAGCGAGGGTTCGCGACAAGCCAGTTCCGCACCTTCTCGTGGTTGTGCGTGCCGTAGTTGTCGACGATGAGATGCACGTCCAAGCCTCGGGGAACGTTCCGGTTGATCAGCTTCAAGAAGGCGAGGAACTCGCCGTGACGATGCCGTGGCAGGCACTTGCCGATCACGACACCGGTGAGCACGTTGAGCGCCGCGAACAGCGTCGTAGTCCCGTTGCGCTTGTAGTCATGGGTCATCGTCCCGGCACGTCCGCGTTTGAGCGGAAGGCTGGGCTGGGTGCGGTCGAGCGCCTGCATCTGGGATTTCTCGTCGACCGAGAGGACAACGGCCTTATCCGGGGGGTTGAGATAGAGCCCGACCACATCGCAGAGCTTCTCCTCAAAGGCCCTGTCACTCGAGATCTTGAAGGTCTTGACGAGATGGGGCTTGATGCCCCGAGCCGACCAGATCCGCTGCACGGTGTCGTGCGACACGCCTGTCGCCCGGGCCATCGTCCGCGTCGACCAGTGTGTCTCGCCCTCAGGTGTGCTGTGGAGCGTGCGATCGACGATCTCGGCAACTTTCTCCTCGGGAATCGTCGGCTTTCGTCCTCGGCCTGGTCGGACTTTGCCGAAATCGGTGAGACCACAGGTTTCAAAGCGTGCCCGCCAACCCAATACGGTGTTGCGCGAGACGCCGAGCCGTTCGGCGATCTCGGCATTGGCGACCCCATCAGCAGCCCATCAGTAAACCCTTGGCCTGCTGCACATCTCGATGCTGGCGAGACGAAGAACGCGAGATCTGTGCCAGCGTGTCGCGTTGTGCAAGGGTCATGACCAGTGCTGCGGCTGCGCGGTTCGCCATGCACGAAGGCTACTATATACCGCGTTCATTTGACTGACATTACACTAGGGACCCCGAGCCCAAGGGTAAGGAGAAGAAGGACTCCAAGCACGACAAGGGATAGTGGCACGCCATTGCCCGGGCACGCCGCACCGTTGTTGGCGTGCGGCGTGCCCGGTGCGCGACCCGAGTTGTTCCTGAGCGAGAAAGGGCTCGCACTGTGATCCGCAACTGGTTGCAGCATCTTGACACCGGGGACTCAACGACTGACGTTCGCGAATCAGCAGAGCATCCGGCACCGCTTCCCTGGCGGCGGATGGCCGGTCTGCTTCGACCGATTCGAGGCGGGCTGGCTGGGATGGTCGCGTTGAGCACCGGTGGCGTGTTGATCGGTCTCGTACCGCCGTTGGCGCTCGGGGCTCTCGTGAATGCGCTCGTTGAGCGCAAGGACGCGGTGGAGGGTGCTCTACTCGCCGGCCTGATCGGGTTTGCCATTCTCGTCGAGACCGTCGCATACGTCCTCTCCGACGGGATCTATGCCCACAATGCCGGCCGTCTGTACCGCAGCCTGCGCTTGCTGATGTTCGAGGGCGCCTGCAAGCTTCCCTCGATCGACGAGGAGGAGCGGAGCGGACTGCCGTCGCGGTTCATCTCAGACGCAGAAACAGTCGGGGCTGCAGTGTCTGTCCTGGACAGTGGCTCGATGCTGCTCGTCGAGTTCGCAAGTGCGGTCGTCGTGCTCGGCCTACTGTCACCGTGGACCATCCCCGTCGTGGCTCCAGAGCTCGTCTTGACCTGGGTTGTCACCAGGAGGATGCAGGAACCTGCCGCGCTAGCTGGTCAGCGTCGCCAAGAAGAGCTCGAGCGCATGACGCGGTCGATCACGCGTGAACTCGCTTGTCGCGACGACCCACAGTCGACGAGCAGGTTCAGTGGTGTCGTGGACCGGGTCCTCGGCGCCGAGATCCGCCTCGGCTGGCTGCAAGCGGTGAACCTGCAAGGTTCGGGCGGCCTGGCCAAGCTCGGCCCCATCGCCGCGGTGGTCGTTGCGGCCTTCACCGGTACTCACCTCGTCGGTACCCTGATAGCTGTCTATCTGCTCGCGCAGCGCGTCTTTTGGGGTTTCGACGGGCTCGTCGACCTCAGTCTCGGCCTGCAGAGTGTGCGCGGTGCCGTGGCCCGCTGCTTCGCTCTGATCGACGGCTCGTCTCCGACGGCGGGAGACTCGCCACTGCTCCCAGCCACGAACTAGGGAGAGCGACCAAGACCCACCTCTTGAGTTTGACTGGGGTTGTCCTCTTGTCACCGGCCGCTCACGTGTTCGTCCCTGCCGCCATCGCCTCTGGGAAAGTGACCTCAACGCGGAACCCTCCGCTTTGAGAGCGTCCGACGTGCACGGTGCCACCGGCGCGCTCGGCCGTACGCCGAACGATGTCGAGGCCGAGCCCTGTCCCTGCATTTCGAGGCGGCCTGGGCGCTGTCTCCGCCGATGGTGGCGGACCATCGTCTTCGACGACAAGTGTCGAGGACCGTGAACCCGGAGGAGTTTGCTGAAGCACTATATGAAAGCTCGTCCCTTCGCGCGTATGGGCGAAAATGTTCGAGATGAGAGCGTCGATCGTGGCTTCCAGGTCATCTCTGTCGAGAGGGACCTCGACTCGCCGCGGCGGCACTTCAACGCTGAAGGCGCGCTGCTGAGACCGTGCCAGCACGGCCCAAAAGGCCATACGGTCTCGGATGGTGCCGGCGAGGTCCGCGTAACCTGGAGGCCTGGGAGGTTCACGGGTCTCCCGGATCAGGCGATTGACCGCTGCTTCGAGTTCTTCGAGGTCTTTGCTCAGGGTGCTTCTCGTAGTGCCGTCGGTCAATGATTCGAGGTCGAGCCGGAGTGCGGTGAGCGGCGTGCGCAGCCGGTGCCCGAGGTCCGCTCCGGTCATCCGGGCATTCGCCAACAAGTTGTCGATCCGTTCGGCAAGCTCGTTGACCGCGCGACCGACCTCGGCGACCTCGTACGGTCCCGCGGGCACGACACGACGCTCCAGATCCCCACTGCTGAGTCGGTGCGTGACGTCCTCGAGATCCGAGATCGGACGGACAATAGTGCGGCCGATCCAGTCAGCGAGGACGATCGCTGTCAGCACGAGAATAAGGCCACCACCGAAGAGGAGGAACCACTCGCGGGCGACTCCCTTTGTGAGCAGGCCCGAAGGGACGGCCACCATCACGGCGAGCGAGGCACTCGGATGCCGCACCGGCACCCAGACATCCCTTCCCCCCAGGGGACTCGGAAGCGTCGCCGTGAGACCGGCCCGGACGATTGCGGGGACGGTGGCAGGAGAGGAGGACAACGCTCCGAGCACTTGGCCGTTGGCGAGGTAGACCGTCACGGGCGTTTCCGCGGCCTCGCTGGCCGATCTGGTGAGCCGCGCCGTCGTCGGCTGGTCCTTCACGGTGTAGAGCTCCGCGGCGAGAGAGCCCGCCTCCAAGTTCGCGCCGTCGATAGCTCTGTCGTAAGCGACCGAACGCACGAAGAAGGCCAGTGGAATACAGAAGATGAGCACGACCGTGCCGGTCACGACGGCCGCCATGAACGCCATCCTGCGACGGATCCTCGCCCGACCTCGCGACCGTCCCGCGAACATCCTCAGGTCACTTCCAGACCGTCGTCTTCGTCTCCCCCGCTGTCAGGGTCGACCAGCCGCACGCCGACACCGTGGATCGTGCGCAGGTATCGCGACTGTGTCGCCGACTCGCCGAGCTTGCGGCGCAGCCACGAGATGTGGACGTCGACGGTCTTGTCACTGCCTCCGTAGGGCTGGTCCCAGACATCGGCTAGGAGCTGCCGCTTGGTCACGACCCGCCCGAGGTGGGCTGCCAGGTAGTGCAACAGGTCAAACTCCTTGCGGCTCAGAAGCAGGTCCCGATCAGCGAGCGTGGCCTCACGAGTGGCCGCGTCGATCCGAAGGGCTCCGACCGTGATCGCCAGCGTTTCCGAGTCCTCCCTTGCCCGGCGCAAGACCGCCCGGAGACGCGCCTCGAGCTGCCGGGTGGAGAACGGCTTGACGACGTAGTCGTCGGCTCCCGCGTCGAGGGTCTGAATGATCTCGCCTTCGTCATCTCTGGCGGTGACGACCACGACAGGGACAGTGCTCACGGCCCGGAGCATGCGGAGTAGGTCGACGCCGTCAACGTCGGGCAGGCCGAGGTCCAAGAGAACGACGTCAGGCTTCTCATCGACGATCGTCGACAACCCCCCAAGGCCTGTCGCGGCAGTCCTCACGTCGTATCCCATCTCGACGAGGGACCGTTTCAGCCCGGCTCGGATGCTCGCGTCGTCCTCGACTATCAGGACCGTTATCACACCTGCCACAGTATGCGCCGCCTGACGCGACCGATGACCGGGTCCCGTCCAGTCGGGACCCGGTCAATAGGGAACACGCCGGTCAGCGTGTCGTCACCAGTACCGTCAGGCCGCCACTGTCGTTGATCTCGGCCTCGAACTTCAGCGCCCGGGTGCCGTGACGAAAGTAGACGTCCACCGACGAGCCGGACGACGAGTCAACAGAGGCGATGTAGCCCTGGGTGGCGTTGACGGTTACGACCCTGATCGTCCCCGAGTTGACGGCAGCGATCTTGACCGATCCGGCCGCGCCGGCGCGATACCAGGTGGCCGTCCTCGGAAGCGGGTAGCTCTTCGAGGAACTGGAGCGCACCACGGCTGTCGCCGCCGAACTCGACGAATGTCGTTGTACTGCAGTTGCCGACGCTGCGCCTGGTCCGGCCAGAGCCAAAACCGTTGCCAGCATCGAGGCCGCCACAACTGTGCCGGTACCGATCTTGAATATCCGCTTCATTTCTATCTCCTTTGAGTTTGGGTTGATGTTGCTGTCTCTCAGGATGGCGGAGCGGAAGTTAAGAGGAACCTAACTACTTCGCCAGGAAAAACGAGGACTGATAGTGCCCTCCCACGGTCACGGTCGGCCTCTCCGGGGCCATGGGCTCCCGAATCTTGTCCCTATCCGTGGCTTCCCGCCGACTCCGCCGCCGTTGTCCGGTAGCGGGGTGCGACGAGATGCCGGATGAGGACGAGAGGGCGTCAACTACAGCGGGGCGTCGGTGATCGATCCTTTGGCGGGCCAGTGGTTCTCGGTCGGGACGACGGTCGCTCGCCGCGCAGCGGGTTCGACTTGTTAATCTTCTCCTCGGCAAGAGCGGCGATCTTGGTGACGTTGTGAGCAAGCAGTCCCCAGTTGCACCAGGTGGTTGCTCCTTCGATGCCATCGAGGACCGTGCGCTCAAACCCGAAGGCGTGCTTCAGATGCGAGATGCGACCCTCCGATCCGGTGCGCCACTTGACGAGCGAGCGGAACTTCCGGCTCGACTCGACTGAGCGACGCGTCGGACCGGGCCGTCCCTTTCTCGGGATGGCGACTGTGGTCACCTCGCATGAGACGAGGGCGTCCTCGATGCTCGCCTCGCCATAGCCGCGATCGGCGGTGACGGCTCGTGGCGCTCGTGCGAACAATGTGGCGACCCGTCTGATCGCCGGCACGAGCAGTCCTGCGTCAGGCGGGTTGCCCTTGTACACGGCGAGGTCCAAGACGATGCCGTCGGAGTTGTCGGTGATCTGTGCCTTGTAACCGAACTCGACGGGCTTTCCCAGCCTGCCCTTGGCGATCGGCCGTGCGTCTTTGTCGTGCAGCGACACGATCCTCTTCGAGCCGTCGGGGACCTCTCCTAAGAACCGGGCGCGTGTTTGGGCGACGATCTGTTCCAAGAGCTTGGCTGTCTGCTCGATATCTGCGACGAGGGCGACCGCCTTGCCGGAGGTGGCCTTCCCGCTACGACCGAGCGATCGCCTGGCGTTGCGGGCGACGGCAAGCGCGTCTGCGATGGTTGCCTCGGCCAAGTCGGCGAGCTCGCCTGTGATGGCGAGCACCTCGGTCTTCGCCTCGTCGTTGCGACGGCGCAGCCATGCTCCAATCGAGTGCGCCCGCCGACGCACCGAGCGCGTGCGGTCACGAAAGCGGGTCCGAGCGGCGAAGCCCATCTGCTTCAAGGAGTAGACCGTACGGGCGAGCTTGGCGACGCCCTTGGCTAAAAGGCCCGAGTCGGTCGGGTAGGCGATGTTGGCCGGCACGACGGTCGTGTCGGCCCGCACCCTGTCCAGCTTCACGAGATGAGCGGTATCGGCCTTCTTGAGCAGCGCCTCGTTCAGCTGGGTCACCACGTCTGAGCCGCACCGCTTGGTGATCTTCATGAGCGTGGAGGGGTCCGGCACCTTGTCGTAGGGACCGATCCGGCAAAAGCGCCGCCATCCGAGCGAGTCGGTCACCTCGGCGCACAGTGTCTCGAAGCCGAGCCGGTATCTGAACCGCAGGTGCATGAGCCGCAGGTAGGTCTCGATCGGGATCGACGGCCGTCCGAACTCCGGGTCGAAGTAGGCGCCGAACGGTTCGAAGAATATCGGGTCGTCCAAGAGACGGTCGATGGCGGAAAGCCCTGGCGGAAGGCGGCGAAACTCGTCTGGGAGCAATGTTTCCCACAGACTCGGTTGCGGGTCTACCTTGGTACGCAGCACGGTGGCTCCAATCGCTTTTCCAAAGGGTGGTAGGAGCCATCGTGTCAACATTGAGACCAGATCGCGAGCACCATGCTCACACAGATGCCCTGGTCAGGGCATATTTTCAGTTTTCCTTTTTCCGGGCGAAGTAACTAAGCCGCAGGTGTTTCCAAAGGATGCGATTGCGATCGAACAGGCACACGCGGTCGTTGGCGAACGTGGCCGAGTGCGTTATCGACTGGCCACTATCCCCTGAAACCTGGGCCATCCACGAGAACCTCCGCTCGGAGGAGTGGTCGCCATGACCGCTTGGTGCTCGAGCCTGGTGAGCCCGAACGGGCTTTGTTTGGACTCAGATCAGGATCGAGCAGTCAAGCGCTACTGAGCACCGGCTTGGTCGCCGAGGAGGCTAGGAAGCCATCGCTCATGGGGCGACGACGGCGCCCGGCAGCTCCAATGCGACGATGGCACCACCCGCAGCTCTGTTGCGCACCAGGGCTTTACCACCATGTGCAGTCACTATCGCCTGCACTATGGAAAGCCCGAGGCCGGTTCCCCCTCCGGCCCGCGCGCGCCCTGAGTCAGGCCGGCTGAAACGCTCGAATGCATGAGGCAAGAAGTCAGGGGGGAAACCCGGACCCGAGTCGGAAACCTCGATGACGAGATCGTGCCCGCGGGCGTCGGCGGTCATCACTATCTCAGAACCGGCGGGAGCGAACCGCGAAGCGTTGTGGAGCAGATTGTCGACTGCTTGACGTATCCGGTCGGAATCGATCAGGGTCACCAGCTCGTCACTCGCCTCGACTCGGAATGTCACGCCGGCCTCCTCCGCCTTGCCGGCGAACCCCCGCGCGCTCTCGAGGAGCAGCGGTCGTAGCGGAGTCGGCTCCAGCTGAACCTCGATCTGTTCTTCGTCGCTTCGCGCGAGCAGGAGCAGGTCGTTGGCTAGTCTCGTCAGTCGCGCTGCCTCCTCCGATGCTCTTTCGAGAGCGGCAGAGAGCTCGTCCGGATCCCGGCCGTGGCGCGACGCCAGCTCCAGCTCCCCTTGCAGCACTGCGAAAGGCGTGCGCAATTCATGAGCGGCGTCAGCGACGAATGCCCGCTGGCGGGCGAGCGCGTCGTGAAGGCGACCGAGCAGCTCGTTCATGGTCCGGGCGAGAGCAGCGAGCTCATCGTTCGTCCCCGGCACTGCGACGGTGGCGCCCCGGCCCGTTTCCGAGAGAGCGGCCACCTCGCGCCGGAGTCGCTCGACAGGTGAGAGGGCAGCCCGCCCAAGCCCGTACGAGCCCAGCCCCGCGATGAGCAGGACGGCGATCCCGGCAATCACGAGGCCAGACTCAACGTCGCTCACGGCGCGGTCTACCGTCCCGAGAGACGTGGCGGCCACCGCCACCCATCCCGGGTGCGCGCTGAACGGCTCGGTTACGACACGCTCGGATTCACCCTCCAGCGTCGTCGTGATGGAGAGGATCGCGGTCCGGCCCTGTCGAAGCTGCGCCGCAGTGAGCAGGAGCGTGTCACCCGAGTCTGGTGTCGCGCCACGAAGATGACCGGAGGAATCGTAGACCTGGAGTATCACCTGACCCGGCAGGGGAAGTCCTGCGTTGCCGCTCCTGGCCGGCGCGCTCACGAGGCGTCCGGCTTGGACGAGATCGGCTTTCAGCTGTGAATCGAGCAGGTTGAGGAGACCGGAGGAGAGTTCGACGACGAACAGCCACGCACCGAGGGCGAAAATGACTGCGGTGGCAACCGTGAAAACCGTTGCCAGCCGGAGGCGGATCGACATCCTTAAGGCCCCGGCGGACGAAGGCGGTATCCCATGCCGCGCACCGTCTCGATGTCGTCGCGCCCGAAGGGGCGGTCGATCTTGCGCCTTAGATAGGTCACGTACTGATCGACGACGTTGGACGTGCCGTCGTAGGCGAAGTCCCAGACGGCGTCGATGATTTGTGAGCGGCTGAGGACCATGCCGGGGTTCCGCAGGAAGAGCTCCAACAAGGAGAATTCCTTCGGCGAGAGGTCGAGCTCCACGTCTCCCCGCCAAGCGCGCTTGGCGGCGGGGTCGAGCTTCAGAGTCCCGGCAGTGAGCAGGACAGGCCGGGCACGGTCATCGCGCCTTGCCAATGCACGAAGACGCGCGGCAAGTTCCAGCAGACTGAAGGGCTTCACGAGGTAGTCGTCGGCTCCGGCGTCAAGTCCGCGGACGCGATCGCCGATCTCGTCGCGCGCCGTCAACATCAGCACGGGTGCCCAGACCTCGGCGGCACGTAGGCGGCGGCACACCTCGAAGCCGTCGAAACCGGGGAGCATCAGGTCAAGGACGACTGCGCCGTAGGGGTTCTCTGTCGCCAGCCACACGCCTTCGGGTCCGTCCCGGGCGACGTCGACGGCGTGGCCCTCCTCCTCGAGGGCGCGCCGCAACAAGCTGGCCATCCGCTCCTCGTCCTCGACGACGAGCACTCTCATGTTCACAGCGTAAGAGCAGAATCTCGAACCGCGCTGGCTCTCCGAATTCGCCTTGAACATGTGAGCCGTTCACATCGCCTACTCATGGGCGTCACATGCACGGCAGCGCATGATCACCTCGCAGTCCGGCAACAGGTGCCGGCAGAGAGGAGAAGAACAAATGTCAACCCCAATAGAGCCGAACTTCGAACAGTCCGAGTTCCAGCTCCGGCTAGGGCGTGCCGCCCTGGCGCGGGAGGAGAACCGTCGCCACGTGAGGCGGGTCAGCAACTGGTCCCTGGCCGCCCTTCTAGTCGGGGTGGGGGCGACGAGCGCAGCGCTTGCCCACGTCTTGCCTGGCCAAACCAGTCCCGCCGTGTACGTGAGCTCGACGCCGACTGGCGGGCTCGTGCAGGCCCGATCCGGCAGCGGTCAGGCGCCCAGCGTCTCTGGGCCGGTGGCCGTCTCGAGCGGGTCACAGGTCGTGCAGGGCACCACTGTCGCCACCTCGGGGACAGGCACGAGCACGCAGGGAGGCGTGGTCTCGACCGGGTTCACGGGGAAGGACTCGTGATGCCAGTCACCAACAGCCCTTCTGCCACCTCGCGTTGGCGAGCGCTCGGCGAGGGTGAGCTCGCCGCCGCCGAGATTGATGCCCTGGGTACGAGGGTGCGCGTCGTGGTGTGGCCCTCGGACCGGTTGGAATCAGCCGCTCTGGCGGTCGGCCGCGAGCTGCACCGCCTCGACAAAGAGGCTAGCCGTTTCCGGGACGACTCGGAGATCTCGAGGCTGCACGCGCAGGGCGAAGGCCTCTACTTCATTAGTGAAGGGCTAGCCGAGGTGATAGGTGTGGCGCTCGCCGCCGCCCGATTCACCGACGGCCTGGTCGATCCGACGGTAGGAGGAAACCTCGTCGAGCTCGGCTACGACCGCGACTTTGCAGCTATGGCGACGGACGCGCCGTCTGATGTCCCTGCACCTGGACCGGCGCCTGGCTTTCACTCGGTCTCCCTTGAGGGCCGGCTGCTTAGCTTGCCGCCTGAGGTGTTACTGGATATCGGCGCAACGGCGAAAGGACTCGGAGCCGACCGCGCTGCCCTGGCGGCGCGCGCCGCCTGCGGAGATCCAGGCGGTGTGCTCGTCAGCCTCGGCGGTGACATCACAGTCGCTGGTGAACCACCTATCGGCGGGTGGCCGATTGTCGTTGGCGACTTGGCAGATGCCAGCTCCGGGCCAGGCTCACAGGTCGTGCGGCTCGCGGCGGGAGCCGTGGCAACGTCCTCGACGACGACTCGTCAATGGCAACGGGGCGGACGAACTGTTCACCACATCGTCGACCCGCGAACGGGATTTCCGGCGAACGGACCCTGGCGGACGGCGACGGTCGTCGCCGCGACCTGTGCCGAGGCGAACGCTGCCTCGACTGCGGCAATCGTCGGAGGCACCGACGCTGTCTCATGGTTGCGTGATACAGGCCTTCCCGCTCGCCTGGTCACAGAGGACGGGGCGGTCCACCGCTTTGGCGCGTGGCCTGAGGCGGACGGGGGCATCGTCACGGCGCCGGGCCGCCGCATGTCCGCACCGGTGCCGACGCTTTCCAGGAGCTCACGATGAGCGCCGTCGTCACGGCAACGGCCGGCTCCCAATGGCTTTGGTATGTCTCGCGCGGGAGTGGTCTCATTCTCCTGGCGCTGTTCAGTGTCGTGGTCGTGCTTGGCATCGCCACCCGGACCGGGAGCGCTCCGCGAACGTGGCATCGCTTCACGGTCGCCGAGCTGCATCGGACACTGTCGTTATTTGCTGTGGCGCTGCTCACACTTCACGTTGTCACCGCCATCGCCGACCCGTACGTGTCGATCGGATGGTGGGCGACGGTCATCCCGTTCGTGTCCCACTACAAGACGGCAGCCCTCGGCCTCGGTACCCTCGCTGTTGACTTCGGGGCCGCGGTGATCTTGACGAGCCTGTTCCGACACCGCCTGGGCTTCAAAGCCTGGCGTGCAATCCACTGGCTGGCGTACTTCGCATGGCCGGTAGCTTTCGTCCACTCCCTTCGCGCCGGCAACGACCTCGGCATCGCCTGGGTATACGGCGTCGAGTGGGGCTCGGCAGCTCTCGTGGCGACTGCGGTCGTCGCGCGAGTTCTACATGCTGCCCGGCCGGCTGAGCCCAGCGGGCGGCGAGATCCCTTAGCCGCGGCCCTGCCGGTGCGCGCAAGAATTGGTCCGAGATGACCGGCCTGAAATCACTGGACCGACGCCCGGCGGTGTCGCAACCTGGCGCACCCGTTGACCTTCCGAGGCTGCTTGCCAGCTCGCCGCTCGCCGGGCCGACAGCACTGCACGACCACGTTGTTCGATACGGACGACTGCCGTCGTTCGGCGACGACCGGTCCTCTGGCCTTGAGCTGATCGAACTCGTGGATCGTTCCGGTCTTCGCGGCCGAGGCGGTGCGAGTTTCCCGACTGCCCTCAAGCTGGCCGCTGTGGCAGGCCAACAAGGCCGGGCCATCGTCGTCGGGAACGGCACCGAAGGCGAACCAGCGAGCTCGAAGGACAAGGTTCTCCTGGCGAGATATCCACACCTTGTCCTGGACGGCGCTGTCGTCGCCGCGCGTGCGGTTGGCGCCGCCGAGGCGATCATTGTGTGCCACCCTGCTGTCCGCGAGCTCGTCGAGCTGGCGATACGCGAGCGCCGCAAGGAAGAGATCGACCCTGTCCGGCTGCGGGCTGTCGACGCTGCTAAACGATTCGTGGCCGGCGAGGCGAGCGCGGTCGTCCATTGGCTGGAGCGTGGCATCCCCACCCCGACCAGAACGCCACCAAGGCTCGCCGAACGCGGACTGCGCGGTCGCCCGACGCTCGTCCAGAACGTCGAGACGCTCGCCCATCTCGCCCTCATCACGCGATACGGCGCGAGCTGGTACCGGGAACTTGGTACCGACGCCGAGCCCGGTTCGATGCTCGTGTCGTTGCTTGGTGCGGTGCAACGCCCGGGTGTTTACGAGGTGGCGATCGGTACCCGCCTGTCGGACGTGCTCGCGGAAGGGGGCGGTGTGCTTGGCAAACCGCAAGCGCTGTTGCTCGGAGGCTATTTCGGCAGCTGGGCGAGCTACGACGAAGCGGTCGAGCGGCCCTTCTCCCACGCCGGGCTGGCGCAGCTGGGCGCAGGACCGGGAGCGGGCCTTCTTGCAGTGCTGCCCTCTGATGCGTGCGGGCTCGTTGAGACTGCACGGGTAGCCCGGTACCTCGCCTTGGAGTCGGCCGGGCAGTGCGGCCCCTGCGTATTCGGGTTGCCTGCGCTCGCGGGCGAGCTCGAGTCCCTGGCCTCAGGGAGAGCGTTCGATCGTGCCCGGCTCGAGCGATGGATGGGCCAAGTTGACGGCCGCGGAGCGTGTCGTCATCCAGACGGTGTGGTTCGCATGGTGAGGAGCGCCCTCGTGGTGTTCGGGGCGGAGCTCGAACGCCATCGCCGCGGCCGCTGTTGTGCCCCGCGAACGACGGAGATCCTCCCTGTCCCGGGGGATGTTCGATGAGGACCCGTTATCGCATACGCGTGGATCCGATCGCCTGCGATGCGAGAGGATTGTCCGCGGAGCTGCTCCCAGAACTCATCTCGCTCGACGATTGGGGCTATCCGATTATCCGTGATGTCGATGTCCCAGCAGAGCTCGCTCGCGAAGCCCTCGAAGTAGTGAGGGTATGCCCGAAGCTCGCCCTTCGGCTTGAGGCGGTCCGGCAGTCCTGAAGTGAACGGCGACAGGCAGCTAAGTCCATGATCGCCGGAAAGCGTCACGCGCGCCAGGGGTTGGTTGCCGAGGACAAAAGGAAGGCCCGGCAACCCGCAGCGGGGGCAGCCGAGGAGCTCGAGGTGGGAGGCGGTCGCCGACGCATGGCATGGCTTTCGTCAGTAGCTTCTCCGGCTAGTTCCCGAGGGGTGTGGACGTAGGTTTCGAGCCGGTGTGCGAGACCGCCCGAATCGCGCCGCACGGAGTCGAGACGAGGGAGTGAAGTCCACTCCCAGGCTCCCGGGTCGCTGCTTCAGGCGACCCGGCAAAGCTCTGACCAGCCACTATCCGCTTGAAGCGGGCGTGGAGCTAAGTTTCGAGTCGGTCCTCCGACACACCCCCTCCGACACCACGGGCGACACGCGAAAGTTCCGCTGTGACCTTGATCTGGTGTCTCGTCGGATCGTAACGCAGCGTCGGGCCAAACTCCGCGTACAGAGCTGCACGGTCCTCGGGATTTACCTGCTTGAGCACTTGCACCACTCCTCCGAGTGAATCGGCCCACTCGGCGATTTCGTGGGGTGACAACCGGCGCCACCGGTGGTGGACGCCGAGCGTTGCTTCAAGCCGCGAACGCTCGGCTTGGAGCTGTCTGACTCTTGGCGCGACCAGTTCGTGATCGATCCCGCTCTCGATCGATTCGAGAAGACATTTGATGCGGAGGTCACAGTCAGCCATCGATGCGCGAACAGCCACGTGCTGAGCGGCGACGTCAGGCGGTATCGCCTGCGCACTGGCGAGGGCCTCGGGCGTCACTATCTCGGCCAACCAGGCGTCGAGCCTCGGGACGATCGCGTCTTCGCGGACGTACACCGTTGGCGGGTGGTCCATACCGACTGACACAGACCGACGGGCGCCAAACTCACAGCGGTAGAGCACCCTCGTCGGCGCACCCGCGATCCTCGATCGGCGCGCGGAACCCTGCATCTTCCGACCGCAGAGATCACAGCGGACGATGCCCCGGAGCAAGAAGCGGTGCACCGCATCGCGCTGTTTCTCTCGCCGGGCACCGTCGCCGATGCGGTCCGCGACCGCCGCAAGTGTCGCCTCGTCGACCAGGGCCTCCGTCCTGGGTGTCGTGGCCTCGATCTACTCCGAGGACGCACGCCAGCGCATCCGCGTGACGTGGCCCGCTGAGACGTCGTTTAAGTCGAGGAGCTCTTCGAAGCGACGTTGCTTTCCCCAGACACTGCGACCGCCATAGACGGGGTTGGTGAGAATTGCTCGAATCGCAGTGTGTGACCAGCCCCGGGGATCTCGATGACGATTGCGCGCCCGGTCGTAGGCCGCGGGGGAGGGGATGCCCTCTTTGGTGAGGCGCTCGGCGATGTACCGGAGGCCTTCACCGCTCGCGTACATCGAGAAGATGCGACGCACGGAGGGGGCCTTTATCGGATCGGGCTCGAGGCGGTGGAGACGCTGCCCGGCGACGGGCCTTTGACGGGTTGGGATGCGGCCCAGCGTCGGCCAACCTGTACCCGTAGGGTGGCCGGCCCCCGAGGAAGCGATCTAGCTGCAAGGGCCTCCATGGCCGAGCGGACGCGTACCTGGATGCGGGTGCGCCCGCCCTTTGAGGGGCCGCCGAAGAGGTTCATCATCGGACAAGCTCGTTGCTTCGGCGAAGCTGCCAAGCACGCGACGCGGCGGGGTGACCCTGCCCGCCAGGCTCTGGCGATCGCGTTGGTCAGGTCTCGCGAGCAGATAGGTCCGCGCTCGTGGCCGGGGCATTGAGACCGAGGGCGACCTCGAGGTCCTCGTGAGCCTAGGCGTGCCGACGGCCGGGGTTTCTAGCTCTCCCGCCCGGCGGAGCTGACTCGCCTCGTCACGGGTGACGGGACCAGACTCCCCGCCTGACGGGCTGACCTAGGGTCGACGACGACGTCACCTTGTCCCCTCTCTTCCCGATAATGCCTGTGGCGCAGAGAGGACGAGACCATGCCCCTGTGCCCAGAACCCGGACATCGTTTGTAAGACACGGGCGGTCTGGTGTGTGGTGCCCGACTGGCGGGATTGCGTGCTGACGGCGCCACGGCAGATCCGCTAACTCGAGGCAAGGTAGTTCCGCCGCAGGTGCAAGCCCGGCCGCGTCCAGAAGAAGTCTCCCCTCCGCTCGCCGAAGGGCGCGCCGCCTTTTGGGAGTGGGAAGATGAGGTGCATGTCGAGCTCGAGCGAGGGTCCGTCCCCAGCCGCTCCCCTCCCACCCGATCCGCTCATCACCACGCTCCTCGATGGTCGCTACCGCCTGGAGGCGCTGATCGGGCGCGGCGGGATGGGCGGCGTCTATCGGGCGCTCGACACTCGCCTCGACCGGCCCGTCGCCGTCAAGGTGCTGCGCGAAGTCGCGGACGGCGCCGAGGTCCGCTTTGCCGCTGAGGTCAAGACCCTCGCTCGCTTCGCTCATCCGAACCTCGTTCGGCTGCTCGATGCTGGTGAGCTCGAGGGACGCCCTTACCTCGTGATGGAGCTCATCGAAGGGTCCACCCTCGCAAAGCGCCTTTCGATTGGCAGGCTCTCGCGCGAGGACGCGGCCAAGGTTGGTGCGGGTGTCGCCGCGGCGCTCGTGTACGTACACGAGCAAGGGATCGTGCATCGTGACGTCAAGCCCGCAAACGTCCTCCTCGATCAGGCCGGGACAGCCCATCTCGCCGACTTTGGGATCGCCCGGCTCGTTGACACCACCGGGATCACCGCGGCCGGGTTCATGCTCGGCACCCCCTCCTACCTCGCTCCCGAACAGATCCAAGGATCGGCCATAGGTCCGGGTGTCGATATCTACGCGCTCGGTCTCATGCTCATCGAATGCCTCACCGGCCAGCGGGCGTTCGAAGGCACGGCCTCGGAGATCACAGCAGCCCGGCTGCATCACGACCCGGAGATCCCGGCCGAGCTCGGCGCGGACTGGCAAGGGCTTCTTCGCTCGATGACAGCGCGCGCCCCAGCTGAGCGCCCTGGTGCCCCTGCAGTCACCACCCAGCTCGCCGACCTCGCGCGCGCTCAGACGCTCGCGGATGTACTAGCCGGCGTGACCTCGCCGGCGAACGAGCCGACCGCTGTGCTTCGCGATTCGAGCGTGGGTCAAACCCAAGTCATGGCTTTGGCCGAGGCCAACTTTGAGCCCACCCAGGTCGTGCCAGTCGTCCAAGGTGCGACGGTCCGACGAACCTGGAGCACCGTCAGTCACCAACGACGCGCCATTGGGCTCGGGCTCGTCGTGATCGTTCTTTTCCTCGGCCTCGTGCTCGGAGGGGTCTTCTCCGGCTCGCGCACCGCGCTGTCCCCACCTGCCACGCACGCCGGCTCGACGGTGGCACGATCGACAACGACAACGACAACGACAACAACGACAACAACGCCGACGCCGACGACCCTGCCGATCGCTTCGGTTGCCAGCGCTTTAATCTCGGCGCTCGACGCCGGTGTCGCGAAGGGGAGCGTGGCTCCCAAGGCCGCGCAGCAGCTCACTAACCAGCTCCAACCGCTGCTCGTCGCGCCAACTACAGCGTCGCCAAAGTCGGCAAACCAGCAGGTCCAGCAGTTCGATCAGCTCGTCCAGGACTTCAACCAGGACGTCGCGAACGGTCAGATCACCGGGGCGTCAGTCATTGCAGTGCTGGCAACAACGATTGACCGCCTCGCCACGTCCCTCGGGACGAGTGTTCCCTCCCTGACCACGAACACGACCAGCCCTCCTCGTCAAGACGGCCACGGCCATGGTCACGGGCACGGGGGCGGTCCAGGAAACGGCAACTGATCGGGACCGCAGCGGGACGGACGAAAGGAGCCAGAACAAGCGAGCCTCTCGCGTCTGCCTCGAAGCGGCACATGGAGGGCGGGACGGCGCCAGCCACTCTGTACGCTCTGGGACACCTGCCGTGCGGCCGACCGCCTGGGATTCGCCTGGCGACGAACTCTTCCGGGGACACGCGGTCGGCAAACGGAGTGCAAGATCACCGGCAAGTCCTGCAATAGGGACGGTGACCTACGGATGACCAGGGAGGTGTCATGGCCGTTTTCGCGGTCACCACCGAAAAGGGTGCGAACTGGGATCACAGTCGCCAGATACGTGAGCAGCAGGCATGGGTGGAACACGCGGAGTTCGCCGACGAGCTTGTCGAGCGAGGAATCATCATCTTGGGTGGCCCGATCGGCGGCGGCAGCGACGACGACATCGCACTACTTGCTGTCGAAGCCCCGGACGAAACGGAGCTGCGGTCCATCTTCAGCGACGACCCCTGGACAGTAAGCGGCGTGTTCCGCATCAAAGAAGTTCGGCCCTGGACCTTATGGCTCGACAGTCGCAGAGGCACGCCCGAATAGCGGCAACGCTCTTCTGATCGCTGCCATGCCCCAGAATGCGCTCGCCGAACGATGCCTGGACCTATCCCCTAACGCCGGACGTGGTCACTTCTGCGTGTGCAGCTTGTGCGGGATCCAGAGCCATCCTCGCGTCGGCAGTCCGTCACCTCCTCGACGCTGGCGCTTCTTGAGCCACGAGGTATCAGCCAATCCGTGGGCTCTGGGCGCGGCGACAATCCCCCTTGAGCAGAGGTGGATTCACTGGCGCGGGTAGGCGAGTATGACCTTGGTGCCCCGCAGCGCGATGACCGTCGAGCAGATCTTGACCGTCCTGCGCGAGACGCCGGATCGTCTCGCCGCGCTCACCGCCGTTGCCACCCCGGCGCAGCTGCGGGCTGTCCCCGAGCCGGGCGAGTGGTCTGCCACCGAGGTGCTCGCCCATCTCCGGTCCTGCGGCGATATCTGGGGACAAGCCATCGGAGCCATCGTCGCCGAGGACCATCCCACCTTGAGGGCGGTCAATCCGACCACGTGGATCGCGTCAACTGACTACCGCGAGCTGGAGTTCCGCTCGTCCCTGAAGGCGTTCACCCGTCAGCGCGCGCGGCTGTTGGGCGTGCTGGAGTCATTGCCGCCAGACGGCTGGTCCCGAAACGCACTCGTGGTCGGGGCGGGAAGGCCGATCGAGCGCAGCGTGCGCAACTATGCGGACAAGCTGGCGCGGCACGAGCGCGCGCACTGGAAGCAGGTCGAAAAGACGCTCAATGCGGTGGTCGGATCATGAGTCGGAGCTGCGGGGCCGACTCACCGACGCTAACGAAAGGTGTCCCCAGCCGCCGGGATGGTGACGCGCCAGAACGTTCAGCCGGTTGCGTGGGGAGAGCATCACGGACCCGCCCCGAGTCGGCAGGGCGCTGATCAGCCGACCTCGCCCGTAGCCGTCTGCGCTTCCCGGAGCCTGGTTCGTGCTTCGGCGCTCTCAGCACGGATGGACCGATAAGGATCTGGGCTTCGTCAGCGGCTCGCGTAACGAGCGAGCAGGGGCACAAGCACCCCGGCGTTAGGGCTGCCCCAGCCGGTTACAGGGTCCCAGCCCGGGCCTGCTCGGTAGCCGGTGATCGTCCCGTCGGGGAACTCGGCCGTGTTGGCGGGACCGGCGGTGATGTCGTGGAAGGCCTGGTGGTAGTGCGGGCCGCGGGCGATTTGGTAGATCGCCGGGTCGACGAAGCCGAGGTGACGCTTCGCGTACTGGTCGGCGAGGGCGATGATTCCTGCCCACAGGGGAGCGCTGGCGCTCGTTCCGCCGTGGCCGCTCGCGTAGACCCGGCCGGCGTTGGCCGTGACGACCGGAAAGCCGGTGTGCGGGTTGGCGTCAGCGGCCACGTCGGGCACCCCACGGTAGGCACCGATGCCCGCCCCGCCGTTCTGGTAGGAGGGCCGGCTGAAGAGGTGGCTGAACCCCCCACCCGATGCCTGGAAGCCGGTGCCGGGATCGCCGTAGGGAAGGCCCCAGGCGGTCTCGCCGATCCAGGCACCGGTCGTGTGGCTGGCGTCGAGGGTCGTGCCCCCGACGCTTAAGACGAACGGGTCGGAGGCGATTAGGACGACTTCCTTCCTCGGAACGAAGCTGCTGCTGATGCCGCCGGAGAGGGCGTCGATGAGGGCGCACGGCTCGCCCGCCGCGCCGGTGTCGCCCGTGGCCGCGACAACGGTCACGTGGTGGTCGGCATCGGTTTGGAGCGTGGAATTCAGTTGGGTGAGCTGGGCGTGGTCGACACAGTGCTCGCCGCCGATCTGGCCGGCCGGACTGAGCGAGATGATGCCGCCCTCCGAGGCACCGAGCCGCAGGGCGGCGACCGAGGCCGCCACGGCCTGGTCGGTGCTGTCGAGGGAGGTTCCTTTGACCAAGACGATGGTGAGCGCGGCACCTGGAGCGATGCTGTGGACGACCTCGGCGTCCAAGACCTCCTCCCCGTAGGCAAGCCACGGGTCCGGTGGCCCGGCGAAGGTGCTCACGACCCGCAGGCGCGGCGTCGGCAGGTGGAACAGATGGTCGAAAGCGGCGAAGTCCTGTCGCAAGTCCGTAACGAGTGGCGGTGAGAGCTGCGACTCGGCCAGCTCGGGCAGCACCACGGTCTCGCCACGGCCGTCGATGCCGCGCCTAAGGAGGGGTTGGGCGCCGTAAGCGACCTCGAGCTGCTGTGGCGTGTAGCAGGTGGTCACCGAGTTGCATTCGGCGGTCCCGCTCGCCGGCCCCGCTTGGGGCCTCCTGGCACTCGATGAGGCGGCCGCGGTGAGCGTGGTGGCCGCTACCAGGGGTGATAACCGCGGCACTGGCGACGAGGAAGTGCGTGCGAGGGATCATGACGCCACTGTAGGCAGTGGGTGCCGCCGGTACGTCGGGCGACGGAATGAACGCGCCCCATCGCGAAGGGTGTACCTGACGGTCATCAGGCAGTCAGGAGAATTTCATCGAAGCTCTCGCCAGTTGCTGAGGCGTGCGGCGTGCTAGAGCTGCGATGTGACGCTACGGCGTCGGGTCATTGGCTCAAGAAGTCTTCGGCAACGGATGCTATGAGGTCTTCGAGATAAGCCCGCGTAATGTCCTTGGCTCCGACTTGGGGCGAGGTCATGCCCGAGCCCTTTCGATATTGAAAACGGATTTCATCTTGCCTCTTGGTCGTCGAGAATTGGATCAACGTGGTTCTGCCTCCCCAACGGTCATACCGCTCGACGTACAGCGCGGACTCAAACTCTTCGGCTTGCGGTGCTTGGCTGATGAGCGGCTTCTCGTCGATGCTGGCGACGCGCCTTCCGACATTCAGCAATGGAAGCGCTTCTTCGAATACCGGCTTGATGATCCTTTTATAGAGAGCGAGATTCGCTAAGGGCTCACCGCACGTTTGAGTGAGCAGTCTTCGGGGTGAGCGTGTAGTTCCAGTCCCCGTGGAACTCGTGCCGGGTGAGGGGCAGGGCAGCGAGCTCCTTGTCGGAGATCTTGACCCCCGTCTCGTAGTAGCCCTCGTCCCGTTCGGCGCGGATGCGCAGTCCCTTCTTCGTCGTGGTGGCGGCGATCAGCTCGACGATGGTCCGGTAGGACTCGAGCGGCCGTCCACGCCAGTTCATCGAGATGAAGCTGAACATGCGGTGCTCGATCTTGTTCCACTTCGAGGTGCCGGGCGGGTAGTGGCAGACCGTGATCTCAAGGCCGGTCTCCTCGGCCAGGCGGGCGAAGCTTTCTTCCAGGCACGAACCCGGTAGCCGTTCGAGCCGCCGGCATCCGCGGTGATGAGCAAGCGTGTGGCGTCGGGGAAGCGGGGCCTTCCCATCGAATACCACCAGCGTCGGATCGTCTCGACGGCGAATTCGGCCGTGTCAGCCCGGTTGCCGACCGAGACCCAGCCCTCGTCGTTGGCGAGGTCATAGACCCCGTAGGGAACGGCCCGTCCGAGCTTTCTGTCGACGAAGTCGTGCGTGCGCACCCTCGTCGGCTCGCCCGTCGGGTGCCACTCGGTCCCGGTGTTCTTGAACTCCCCGACAAGCTCCTTCTTCTTCGTGTCGACGCTGATGACCGGCTGGTCGTCGTTCACGAAGGCGGTCGCCTGCTCGTTCAGGTAGGAGAACTGGGCGTCCCGGTCGGGATGAGCGGTGCCCTCCTTCTCCTTGGCGGGCGCCTGCAGGCTGTAGCCGAGCGACTTCAAGATCCGTCCGACGGTGTCGTCGGAGACCTTGAAGCCCTTTGCGACAAGGGCATCGGCGAGATGGCGCGTCGACTTGGAGGTCCAGCGCAAAAGCGACATCGGATTGCCGCGGGTGTCGGGATGCACGATCTCGTCCAACGCCTCGACCAGTCCGGGCTGCTTGTCGATGAGAGGACGGTCACCACCGCCCAGAGCACGCAGGCGTTCGGAGGGCTCGATGCCGGAGGCGACCTCGCGTTCGGCCTTGATGACGGTGTTGCGGCTCATGCCCGATGCCACCGCGACAGCGCTCTTGCCTCCCCGGCCGAGCATCTCTGAGGCGGCACCGGCCACGACCCGGCGCTGGCGCTCGTTCAGGTGAGGGAGGACGACCTCGAAGAATCGCGCGAGTTCCTCAGGTCCGACCTCCACGTCCTCACAATACTACGCGCGTACTAACTTGCGGTGGACCCTAAGTACTCGCTCTCGCGTCTCTTCGATGCTGCGCCACTGGCGACCTCGACTTCCTTCGTTCGCTTCGCTGCCGATGTAACGGCCTTTGAGATTCTGTTCTTCCAGCCGGTCAAGTGTCCTCCCGTCAGATCAGTCGCCCTGTCTCGCAACCCACCTCACGACGTCCGACCGTCTCCACAGTAGACGTCGCCCCTTTTCGAGGCGTGCAGACCCGTTGCCTTCGGGTTCCGGTCAGCGGGGCTGTTGCGCGTCGGTGCTCAGGTCATGCCAATGTCGATCCGACTATCAGCCAGAACTATTGAGCCGCTACCGGCCAAGACAGGACCGCAGCCCGGCTCGAATACAGCGAAACGGTCACACTTTACGGAACCGCGGAATATCCCTCTTTGAACCCTCGACCGAGAACTGGATCTGGACAGCCTCGTCCGCGCCGTGCCCCATCTCGGTGACGTCGTGGACGATTCGGCGGGCTCGCCAGGAGTAGTCCGACAGGTTCGTCCAGGAGTTGTCCTCGAACTTGTGGTCGGCGTAGTGCTCGTCGTTGGGCGAGATCACGGTCGTGCTGCCCCAAAGCTCGATCACGAGCTCGGGACCGTCCACAAAGGCCTGGACGCTGGTGATGACGTCGCTGTCAGCAACCACCATCCACCCGTCGCCGTTCGGGGGAAACTTCACGTGGGCTGGAACGTCTGCCATTGCAAAGGACAGTAGCCGCGAACCGGAAGTCGGGAGGCCTGTCTAGGCGGCGGCGGCCGCGGTGGAACGAAACGCGCGGTCCCGCGGTATGCCGTGACGGGTGCACGACCCTTTGCTTTTGGGCAAGAAGGATCGTGCAGAGCTCCGGACTAGTACAGCGGCAAACACTGGTGGCATCCAGGTACTCGAATACGACTCCCGCGAGAAGTCAGCGTGAGATCACATTCCCGCGGCTTGTGGTGTCAGTCCAGGACAACGACTTGCTCTCTCGCTTGTCGCAGCGATGGAAAGCACCGGCGTAGGGTCGACCCCCCCAAGGCAACCTCCGTCGGGTCGGCCTAGTGAGGTGTGCTCCCCGGTTCTGGCCCCGGGTCGGGCGAGGTCGAAATGTGACGGCTGTCGGCGCGGAGGGCGCCCAGGAAGGCGTGTGTCCATGCCTGGACGTCGTGGCGCCTCACGACACGGCGCATCCGGCGCATGCGTGCTGTTCCTTCGTTGGGGTCGAGGTCGACGGCGTGGCGGATGGCCTGTTTTAGGCCGTCCAGATCATGGGGATTGACCAGGATGGCGTCTCGTAGCTCTTGGGAGGCACCCGCGAACTCGCTGAGCACGAGCGCCCCGGTGTTATCAACCCGGCACGCCACATATTCCTTGGCCACAAGGTTCATGCCGTCTCGTAGCGGTGTGACGAGCATGACATCGGCGGCGAGGTACAGGGCCACCAGTTCGTCGACCTCGACGCTTTGGTACAGGTAGTGGATCGCAGGTCGACCGACTGTCGAGTATGCCCCGTTGATCTCGCCGACAAGCTGTTCGAGGTGCTCGCGCTCGCGGCGGTAGTGCGGATCATCCTCACGGCTCGGTATGCCGATCTGGACCAACACCGCCCGCGGCCCGGTCAGCGAACCGTCGGCGAACAACTCGCCGAGGGCTATGAGCCGCCGGTCGATGCCCTTGGTGTAATCGAGGCGGTCGACGCCCAACATGACGACATCCGGGCCGCCGAGCTCCTCTCTGAATGCCATGAAGAGGGGCCTCCCTCGGTGACAGCGTTGATGTCACCGAAACCCAACCACCAAGGGAGGCCTTACACACATGTTGCACGCTGGACTGGATCTTTCAAGGCACCGCCTCGATGTCCATCTTCTCGCCGAGGACGGCACGACCCTCGAGGTGACGACGGCACCTCCCGATCTCGACGGCCTGCGAGGGCTCGTGCGCTCAGTCGCCCGCAGCTACGGCAAGGACAACGAGGTCATGGCCGTCATCGAGTCGATGAACGGGGCTCGTTTTGTACACGACACCTTGGAGCTCTACGGCTGGTCCGTCGAGATCGCCGATGCCCAGAAGGTGAAGGGCCTTGCTCCTCTCGCCTGCAAGACGGACCGCATCGACGCCCGCGTCTTGGCCGAGCTGAGCCGGCGCGACCTCGTCCCGGCCATCTGGCTCCCGGACCCGGCGGTGCGTTGTGAGCGCGAGCTTGCCCGCTTCCGTCTTCACCTGGTCCGCCACCGCACAGCGTTGAAGAACCGCATCCACTCGAGCCTGCTTGCCTTCGGCCACCCTCGTCCGGTCTCGGACCTGTTCGGTTTCGAGGGCCGAGCACTCCTCGCCCGCTTAGAGTTCCCAGAACCCTGGCTCAGCGACATCGAGGCCTCCCTGCGGCTCATCGACGCGATCAGCTTCCAGATCACCGAGATCGAAGACGAGCTCGTGGCCGCCGGCGCCGATCATCCCTATGTACCCCTCTTGCGCACCGCCCCGGGCATCGGACATGTCCTCGGCTACACGATCGCAGCCGAGATCGGCGACATCGAACGCTTCGCCAGCCCCATCAAGCTCTGCGGCTACACGGGACTGTGTCCACGGGTCTACCAGTCGGGTGAGGCCGACCACCGCGGCAGCCTGCGCAAGAACGGCCCGAAGTACCTCCGCTGGGCGCTCATCGAGGCAGCCACCCATGCCTCCCGGCATCCTGTGTACGCAGAGCGCTACAAGAGAACGAGCACCCGTCTCGGCCGCCAGCGCGGCAAGAAGATCGCCCGGGTCGACATCGCCCGCCGCCTCGCCGAGGCGATCTGGTGGATGTTGACCACGAACAAGCCGTTCGCTCCGGCAGGCGCCGCGTCAGATCTGGCCGCATGACGGCCCCCTTCTGAATTGCGCTACCGGAGCGAACCTCCCATAGACCTGATCCTTGCCAAGAGCAGGCGATAGAGAGTTGAGCACCGCTCGAACCAACAACGGGAGGAACGACGAAGAGAGCACCTAAGGGCCGCAGGCGAGCTGCGGCCAGGAGCCCATGATCATCGCCCGCGGTCCTGATTCGGCATCGCCGGCGTCAAGGCCCCCACCGCAGTCAGCTGACGGTCGGGGTTGGGGAGCCTTGACTCCGGCTTGGCGCGCCGGAATCTCGCAGGCCGAACCCATTGACATCCGGCCCCTCTTCATAGAGATCTGACGGGCTCGTCTTCGCACCGCGGGGTCGGAAGCCCGCTTGATCAGTCCTATCGTGTCGACTGATATCGGGAACGCCCCGACCCGGACCTGGCGCCCGTCGTGGCTCAGCACGCTGTCGGTACCCGATGCGCCCACGACTCGTCGCGCGTCCCGCGAGAAGTTCGACGCCGCCCCGTGCACCTGGAACCCCACCAGATCGGCGCCCAACACCCCTTCGAGTATCGGTCTCCGCCATGGCAGCTGCATGAACAGCTCCTGTGGTGGGAAGGGGATGTGCAAGAAGAAGCCGATGCGCAGATCTGGCCGCAGTGCCCTGAGCATCTTCGGAACCAACTGCAACTGGTAGTCGTGCACCCAGACAGTGGCTCCCGGCGCAGCGGCTTCGGCGACAGCACGCGCATAGCGGTCATTGACCGACACGTACGCGTGCCACCACTCCCGGTGGAACGTCGGGGTCCGGACCGCGTCGTGATACAGCGGCCAAAGCGTGGCGTTGGAGAACCCGAGGTAGAACTGCTCGTACTCGGCATCGTCGAGGGGCACCGCGCGCAATTCGATCCCCTCGTGTTCAGCTGGAACGGCCACCTCAACACCGCCGCCCGGCCAACCGATCCACATCCCGGCCCCGTCTGCCAGCACCGGCGTCAGCGCCGAGACCAGTCCACCTGGACTCAAGTCCCAACGCATCTCGCCGTCGTGTTCCACCCGCCGGACCGGCAACCTATTAGCCACCACGACCAACTGGGCTGCCCCCGGCCCGATGCTCGTTTCATCGCGACTACTCACCACAGAACCCTACCCGTACGAAACGGGGACGGCTTGGCGAACCCGACCGCTGACGCCTGTCCGGGAGCCGTTGGCCGTAGCTCGGTGTTGCGTGCCGAGCGATTCGCCTAACGCTGTTTGTGAGCGATTCTTTGTTGGACTGTCGCCTACGGTCTGTTGCAAGGCGCATATCCCGTCTAGAAGATGTGGATTTACCTCGTGGCGGCAAGGTCATCGGTCGCGATGTCCTCGACGGCATCTCCATGTCTGCCACTACGACGAAGCCAGGCCCCATCGGGGTCTCGATCTCGACCAGCCGGTCGCCCGACGGGCGCCCTCCCTCACCGCCGATGGAGCTTCATTGGCCATCAGCGGCTCACGGCGGCGTAAATCATGACCCGACCGTTTCGGGGCCTTGGAAACGATCTGCGACAGGGCCTCTTATTGCGGCTGGGCGAGGGTCTCGCATTCATGGCAGTACGCGTCAATCTGACCCCAAACGCGTGTCCGTCGGCCCGGATTGACAGGTCTTCCGCGAAGCGCTGTCCAATGCTCAGCTCAATCGACGACTCAGTCACCAGGAATTTCGGCGTCTTCGCGGATCCGTAGACCCGATATCCCTGTGGCGCTCGATCGGGATCTTGCTCGGACACTTCGTCGCCTTCTAGGAGTCTTCTCGAACGTCCTCCCATGCGAGTCCGCTAGTTGCTTCCAAGCACTTCTTGCATGTTTCTTGCGCGAGCTCGGGCCGGAACCCGGCGCGGCTCAGCCAGTCCTTCCAAGCGTCGTACTGCACGACTTCAACTTGAAGTCGTGCACCTAGTGTAATGTCAGTCAAATGAACGCGCGTATATAGTAGCCTTCGTGCATGGCGAACCGCGCAGCCGCAGCACTGGTCATGACCCTTGCACAACGCGACACGCTGGCACAGATCTCGCGTTCTTCGTCTCGCCAGCATCGAGATGTGCAGCAGGCCAAGGGTTTACTGATGGCTGCTGATGGGGTCGCCAATGCCGAGATCGCCGAACGGCTCGGTGTCTCGCGCAACACCGTATTGGGTTGGCGGGCACGCTTTGAAACCTGTGGTCTCACCGATTTCGGCAAAGTCCGACCAGGCCGAGGACGAAAGCCGACGATTCCCGAGGAGAAAGTTGCCGAGATCGTCGATCGCACGCTCCACAGCACACCTGAGGGCGAGACACACTGGTCGACGCGGACGATGGCCCGGGCGACAGGCGTGTCGCACGACACCGTGCAGCGGATCTGGTCGGCTCGGGGCATCAAGCCCCATCTCGTCAAGACCTTCAAGATCTCGAGTGACAGGGCCTTTGAGGAGAAGCTCTGCGATGTGGTCGGGCTCTATCTCAACCCCCCGGATAAGGCCGTTGTCCTCTCGGTCGACGAGAAATCCCAGATGCAGGCGCTCGACCGCACCCAGCCCAGCCTTCCGCTCAAACGCGGACGTGCCGGGACGATGACCCATGACTACAAGCGCAACGGGACTACGACGCTGTTCGCGGCGCTCAACGTGCTCACCGGTGTCGTGATCGGCAAGTGCCTGCCACGGCATCGTCACGGCGAGTTCCTCGCCTTCTTGAAGCTGATCAACCGGAACGTTCCCCGAGGCTTGGACGTGCATCTCATCGTCGACAACTACGGCACGCACAACCACGAGAAGGTGCGGAACTGGCTTGTCGCGAACCCTCGCTTCCATCTGCACTTCACGCCGACTTCGAGCGTGGTTGAACCTGCGTATGGGTTAACCGGCCCTGGGTGGCTCGACTGGCTGTAGCGGTCTGACGGTCCACCAACCGGGAGGCGTCCAGGTTCATGCTGACCTGGAGCGACGATTCTGGAGGTGTGCCATGACAGTGCCGCAGGTGTGTCTGGATCCAGGAGACGCAGTCGAGCTCGGCGAAATGTTGGAGTTTCTCAGCGAGTGGCTGGTATGTGACCACAGCCGACTGGCCGACTCGTTGCGACGGTTCGTCGGGAGCGACGGCTACGACATCGATCAGCTCCGCGCGGACCTGTCCCGGTTCGGGTTCCTGCTTGGCGTCACCGACGGCGAACGGCAGCGTCGACGGTGATGCACGATGACGGTGTCAGCCGGATCACTGGCGGTCGTTCGCCTGGAGGGCTCGCATCGTCTTGAGGGTTCGTGGACTGATGTCGAGATGGCGAACAGTTTCTTGACGCACCTCGAGGCTAGGGGGTTCTCGCCGGCCACCGTGCGGGCGTATGCCTTCGACTTGTTGAACTTTGGTCGCTTCCTCGGCGATCAGGGGTTGACCGTCGTTGAGGTAGTGCCGACCGACTTGTTCGACTATTTGGACTGGCAGGCGAGGTCCAAGCGCAGCGGGAACAAGAAGGTGATGCGCCTGACCGACCGGCGCGGAGCGGCGCCGGCGACGATGAACCGACGGATCGCCGTGGTGCGAGGGTTGTTCGAGTACGCGGTGATCGCTGGTGTCCGAGAAGACAACCCGGTGCCAGCGGCTCGGCGTTCGACCGGGTTGCGGCCCAAGGGCCGTGGTCTGCTGGGCCATATCGGGACACGCCGGGCGCCGACGGGTGGCCGGCTGGTCCGCCAGCCGCGCCGCCTTCCCGAGAGTCTCGAACCCGACGAGGTGTCCGCTTTCCTCGCCGACTTGTGCACCTGCCGGGACAAGGCGATGGCCTTGGCGATGCTGGTGGGCGGGCTGCGAGCAGCCGAGGTCCGCTCGTTGCGCCTGGCTGACGTGGACCGGGGGATGCGCCGAGTCCGAGTGGTCGGGAAGGGCAACAAGGAACGAACGGTCCCGGTCGATCGAGTGTTCTTCACCGAGCTGGGCAACTACCTTCGGACCGAACGTCCGCCGGGGTGCGCCACGCCGGAGTGTTTCGTGGTGCTGCGGGGACCGACACGAGGATCGGCGTTGACTGAAGCGGGGATGCGTCGCATCTTCCGCACGCATCGGGCCCGGTCCGGCTCGACGAGAGTCCGCCCGCACCGCTTGCGCCACACCTATGGGACCGAGTTGGCGGCGGCCGGCATCGACTTGCTGGTGCTGCGCGAGCTAATGGGCCATGCCTACCCGGAATCGACCGCCGCCTATGTGCACCTGTCGTCAGACACCTTGGCTGCCGAGTTCGCCAAGGCGCGGGCGGTCACCCGATGAGCGCGACGGCCCTGGCCGCCCTCGAGGCCAGCGGCGCTCCTGACGTCCTTGTCGACTACGCCCGGTTTGTCGCCGGACTGAGCATCGGGGCCGAAGCCAAGCGCCATCGCCGAAGACGCGGCCTGCGATCTGCTTAACGCCCATCCCGATACTCAAGGCGTGGATGGCCAGGCCGACACACGCCCGGCTCGCCGATCTGGCTCGCAGCCATGCGTGGTCGTTCATCACCTGGTGTTTCCTGGAACAGATCCTCGTTCCCGACCTGGACCTGTTGCTGACCAAGACCCCCGGTGACCTCTATGTCGAGATGGGGAAAACGCCACGCCGACGATGTAGCCCGGGTCAGCGAGATCGCCCGCCGTTACTCCTGGAGCGCCAACTGGACCCGCGACGTCGCCACCAACGCGTTGGCGATGGTGTGTCTGTGTCGGGGAACGATCTCGACGAGCTGACCGACGACGTCTTCGACACCTTCACCGCCGCTCTCGCTGACACTCCCTCGGCCCGGCGCGACGCCCGTCTGCACAACCAGGCCCCGGCGTTCAGTCTCCACCAGGCCTGCTACGAGCTGCGGATCTGCCACCACACCCCACGCAAGAACAGACCGCCTGCAGCCACCGTCGCCGAGACTCTCCAAGCTCTCCCCAAGAAGAGATCCGCAAGGTTGCCCTTCGCTACCTGGAGGTCGTGGCCACGACCCTGGCCTTCGACCGTGCTGCTAAGAGCGGACAGCCTGATCATCTTCGGTGAGTACCTCGCGGCACACCATCCCGATCTACGCCGGCTCGAGCAGCTCGAGCGGGCCCACATCGAAGGGTTCCTGGTGTGGAACCACCACCGGCCTTGGCACGGCTGGCTCCGCCCGCGACAAGCCGGTGGCTGCGTCAGTTTCCAAACGCACGGTGGTCGACCTGCGCGCCTTCTTCGAGGATCTGGCCGTGTGGGGGTGGGCCGATCGCCCGACCCGCCAACTCGTCTTCGCCAGCGACATCCCACGCCTCGACCGTCCCATGCCCAAAGCCCTTCCGCCCGACGTCGACCGGGATCTCATGGCCGCCGTGGCTGGCCTCGCAGATCCCTTCGCACGCCACGGTCTGGCCATCCTGCGTGGCACCGGGATGCGACTCGGCGAGCTGCTCGACCTCGAGCTCGACTGCCTCTGGGACTTCGGTGACCGGGGCACCTGGGTGAAGGTCCCCTTGGGCAAGCTCGGCACGGAGCGAACCGTGCCACTCGACGAGCCGACTCTCGCCGATTTCGACGCTTGGATGGCACCAGCGCGGCCCGCAACGAGCGTTGATCCACCCGCCACGGGCAACCCGCCGACTTCTTGTTCGTCGAAAGGGTCGGCGGCTATCGGCGTTCCAGCTTCGCCACGGCCTGCGATCGGCCATCGCCGTCGCTGGGCTGACCGGACGTGACGGCCAACCGCTTCGAGTCACCCCGCACCAACTCAGGCATACCTATGGGACCAGCCTCGTCAACGCCGGCATGTCGCTACAGGCGCTCATGGCCCTCATGGGTCACGTTTCCGCCGAGATGACCCTCGCTACGTCGTGGCTCGCGTCACCGACCGTTCGAGCCGCCTACGAAGCGGCCATGACGAAGGTGCACGCTCGCAACCACTCTTCGTCGTCGCCACCGGACGTGGCACCACCAGCGACCGAGTCGAATGGCTCCGATCCGAGATACCTCGAGCGCGTCGCTCAGCGGTTACTGCTCCCACGATCGTCGCCGACGCTTGCCCCTACGCCAACATATCCCGAACAATGCGACAGCTCGTCGCTGCCCCCGAGTTTCAGTCCGTCCTCGAAGCCCAACTTGCCGACATTCACACCCTCACGACGACGCCCAAGCACGCGGGTGGAACTCCGAAGTCGCCCGCCACGAACACGTCGTCGCCGGCATCGACGGCCATCTCCGACGGCTCAGAAATCAAGCCCGATCAACAGACTTGTGCTTGACACAACCCTGAGGGCCGGTTAATCGAGCGGTGGTTCAGAAGATACTCACCGACAAAGCCATCCGTTCGCGCGCGTTGCGCAAGCGTGCCCGAACTCATCGCCGCGATCGAGGACTACCTCACCGCCCACAACGACGACCCGAAACCGTGGTCTGGACGCGAGTGCTGAGTCGATTACTTCGAGAAGGTAAGACGGGGACGTGTCGCACTTGAACAAGAGCGCACTCAATAATCTGA
>CAWILM010000023.1:0-255910 GCA_963836935.1 uncultured Acidimicrobiaceae bacterium | reverse complement strand
GCCGTGTCGGTCACGCAAGGGCCGGTCGTGCACGCCGTGGCATTCGCGGAGACGACGACTCCTGCCTGGGTGCGGGTGTCGGTGGCAACGGTATGGCACCTCCCGTCGAGCCCGCGACCTGTCGACGCGCCGGCGCTCGGTGACCCGGCAGGGATCGAGCACTGGCTCACTCGGCTGAGCGTGACCGAGCGGCTCGGCCTCGACAGCCGCATCAACACCCAGGTCCTGTTGGGCCAAGAGGTCCTCGTCCTCGCACACCGGGGGCGATGGAGCAAGGTCGAGGTCCCCGACCAACGCGGCTCGCGCTTCCCCGACGGCATCATCGGCTGGGTGCCGGATGTTCAGCTGGCCGCGGTCGCACCACCGGCAAAGTCTCGGGAAGTGATCGTCAGCGTGGCGCGCACGTGGCTCTACGCCGTGGCCAAGGGCATGGTCGCCCGGCGCCGCTTCCTCGTCAGCTACGACACCGTCCTGCCCGTCGTCGGGGCAGTGCCGGGCTACCTCGTCCTCGGACTCCCAGGAGGACAAAAGGGGGCGATCGCCGACAATGCGCTCAGCCCAGTGCACCTCGGCGCCGTGTCGGGGACGACCGTCGCCAATCAGGCGCGTCGGTTCCTCGGGCTTGCCTATCTCTGGGGCGGGACGAGCGGCTTCGGCTACGACTGCTCTGGCTTGGTGTACTCGCTCTATGCCCACTACGGCCTGTACCTTCCCCGCGACGCCGCCGACCAGCGCCACGCCAGCATCCCGGTCCCGCTTGCCAAACTCCAGCCGGGTGACTTGCTCTTCTTCGCCGGACCTGGCGGAAAAGGACTCGTGCACCACGTCGCGATCTACGTGGGCGGCGGCCGTGTGATCGATTCGCCGTACACCGGGGCATCTGTCGAGATTGTTCCGATGACGTCCCTTCCCGTCTGGGACGAATTCGCCGGCGCGATCCGTGTGACCCTGGCGAGCACAGCCTGACGCTCCTACCACGCCTTCGCTCAAATAGGAGTTCGGACGGCCGACAACTTGCCTCTAATCCTCCCTCTCGTGCCACAGCGCGGATGACCCGAGGACATCTACCGGTACAGACCCGCTAGGCCGGCCGGTGGCACGTGCGCCTCGTCGGAATGGGTGCCGACTTTGCGAATCCCAGGTCCCCTAAATCGGCTCTCCATTGTTGCTAGCCGGTGCCCTCCGACTCGCTTCTAACCCACGATAAAGCTAGTTTATCGTTGGTCACAAACGAGGAAAAGAGAGGGACTGTGACGCTGCTCCAAAGGACCGAACAGGCCATCGAGCTTGCCGAGATCGCCGCAGACGCCCGGGACTTCGTGGCTGCGAGCCGGGCCCAGAACACGACCCGTGTCTACCGCACCGGCTGGGCGCAGTTCACCGCCTGGTGCGACGAGCACAGGGTGGTGGCCCTGCCCGCAGGACCCGAGACCGTGGCCTGCTACGTGGCCAACTTGGCCAAGATAGCCAAGCCCTCGACCATCGACCTCCGACTGGCCGCGATCAGTGCCGCCCACCGGGCCGCCGGCCATGACAGCCCCACCAAGGAAGAGGCCGTTCGCCTGGTGCGCCGTGGCGTGCGCAGGACCCTCGGGACCGTCCAGCGCCAAGTGCGTCCGGTCACAGTGCCCGAGCTGCGCACGATGCTCGAGGGACTCGGCACCGACCCAGCCGGGTGTCGGGACCGGGCGCTCCTCCTGCTCGGCTTCGCGGGTGCGCTCCGCCGAAGCGAGCTGGTCGGGCTCGACGTGGCCGACGTCACCGAGGGGACCGACGGGCTTACCGTTCGTCTCCGGTGCTCGAAGACGGACCAGGAGGGCGCTGGGCGCACCGTCGGCGTTCCTTACGGCTCGAACCCGGCAACTTGCCCGGTCCGTGCCTGGCGCGCGTGGCTCGAGGTCTCGGGCATCACCGGCGGAGCGGCCTTTCGCCCCGTGGACCGCCATGGCCACATCGGCCCAACACGACTCAGCGGCCAGGCGGTGGCGCTCGTGTTGAAGCGCCATACAGCTCGAGCGGGACTCGACCCCGGCGACGTTGCCGGTCATTCTCTGCGGGCTGGCCTTGCGACCGCGGCCGCCGCCGCCGGTGTCCCCGAGCGCGTCATCGTGGAGCAGACGGGCCACAGGGGCACAGTCATGCTTCGCCGCTACATTCGGGAGGGCTCCCTGTTCCGAGAGAACGCTGCCAGCGCGGTTGGGCTGTAGGGCCAAGATGGCGGGTGGGCGCGCTGAGCGCGGTCGAGTTGCTGGCGGGGGCTACTGGCTGTGCCGGCCCTGCTGCAACCGCCTCGGACGTGTAGGCGAGCCGTTGCCAGCGGTAGGAGACTTCCCGCTGGTAGCAGCGCATATCGGCCAGCGGGCTGCCGTGCCTGGGCCGATTGCATTGTCCTCGTCGGGTACAACATGTGTCGGACCAACCATCCGTACCTGGAGGACCTTCATGGCGACGAGCCCCACCGTCACGCTCAACAACGGCGTCGAGATTCCTCAACTCGGCTTCGGTGTGTTCAAAGTGAAGCCAACCGAGACCGTGTCCGCCGTGACCACCGCACTTCGGGTGGGGTACCGCCACATTGACACCGCGGAGATGTACGGCAACGAGAAGGAGGTTGGCCTGGCCATCACCGCGTCAGGACTCGACCGGGACGACGTGTTCGTCACGAGCAAGCTAGACAACAACCACCACCCTTACAGCGATGCTCTCGCCGCCTTTGACCGGACACTGAGCGACCTTGGCCTCGAATATGTCGATCTCTTCCTCATCCACTGGCCCCTGCCGGCCGTTGGCGACTTCGTCGAGACGTGGCGCGCACTCGAGAGCATGTACAGGGACGACCGCGCTCGGGCCATCGGCGTCTCTAACTTTCACGCCGACCACCTCCGCCGCCTGCTTGACGAGACGGAGTTCGTCCCGGCAGTCAACCAGATCGAGGCGCACCCCTACCTGACCCAGGAGCCGCTTCGCGCTTTCAACGCCAGCCACGGCATCAAAACCGAGGCCTGGTCGCCGATCGCCCGGGGCAGGGTACTGGACGATCCGACCATCAAGGCTGTCGTCCATCGGACCGGTCGGACAGCGGCGCAGGTCGTATTGCGATGGCACATTCAACTGGGCAACATCGTGTTCCCGAAGTCCGTCCGGCTGGATCGAATCGAGGAGAACTTCAACATCTTCGATTTCGAGCTCTCCGGCGAGGACATGGCGGCAATCTCGAAGCTAGACCGGGGCGAACGCACCGGCCCGAACCCCGACACGTTCAACTACGTGCCGGACTGAGTTCATCGTCGGCATGGTCGCGCCCAGTTCAGGTCGTGGAGGTATCTGCCGAGCTTGACTGCAAGATGGTCGCGAAGCACCGGTGTGACTCCTCCGGGCATGGGCTGCTCGACCTGGCTGCCTATGACGACTACCCGCAATGGCGGCTCGACCTGGGCTGAACAGGGCTCTCCGCCACTTCGACCGCCGGTCGGCCTAGCGAGCCCAGTCCGGATCGAGCTGACTGAGGAACAACGCACAGCGCTGCGCCTCGTCGATCTCTCCTATCGCTTCGGCAGCTCGGCGCAGGGCCTCGACTGAGCGCAGGAAGCCACGGTTCGTCTCGTGCCGCCAGCGCACGTAGCCCGACCCTCGCCAGCCCGCGGCCCGTAGCGCGTCGAGCCCGCGGTGATAGCCGACTCGGGCGTAGGCGTAGGACTCCACTTCGCCCTCGGCCAGCTCGGCCAGTGAGGCCCAGGCCTCGAGGAAACGCGGGTACGCGCGGGCAACGGCCTCGACCGCGGTTTCACGCTCCGCACCCGACATGGCGCACGCGTCCGCGAGGGCCTCCGTCCACTCCTCGGGCGGTGCGGAAAGCACCGTCTCAGGGAGGCCTCGGCTGAGATTGACTGCTGCGTCGTCGGTCATGGCTTCATCCTTGCTCAGGCCGCCGCGGGCGCGCCGCTTCAACCGCAGCCGTCGGTGACCAGAGCGCGCTCATGACAGGAGTCGCTCAGTAGCGTCGGGGAGCGTGGAGCTCGCGGTGATGAGAGAACGAGCGGCGGGGGCCAAGGTGGCCCATCTCGCCACCGTGCGTCCCGACGGAACGCCCCACGTCGTCCCCTGTTGCTTTGTTCTTGACCGGGACATGATCTATTCGGCCATCGACGCCAAGTCGAAGTCAACCCTCGAGCCCCAACGGCTAAAGAACCTGCGTCGGTACTCAGCGGCGGCGGTGCTCATCGACCACTATGACGACGACTGGGCGGAGCTGTGGTGGGTCCGCGCCGATGGCCGAGGCCGCGTTGTCGACCACGGAGAGGAACACAAGCGAGCCAAGTCGCTGCTCGAGGGCAAGTACCCCCAGTACCGGCACGTCGCCATCCCGGGCGCCGTGATCGCCGTCGCCGTCGAGCGCTGGCACGGGTGGCCGTGACGTAGCGTCCAAGACCCACGTCAGCGTGTCACGGAGGCGCCGGCTCGATCCCCTTCGGGGGCGTGGCGCGGTAAGGACAGCCGTTGGCCGCAAGGCCTTCGGCTATAGGCGGTGCCGCTCGTGCTGAAGCGCCACGCTGCCCGCGCCGGGCTCGATGCCAGCGACGTGGCCGGTCACTCGCTGCGGGCCGGCCTGGCGACCTCGGCTGCTGCGGCCGGTGTCCCAGAGCGCGTCATCGCCGAGCAGACGGGGCACAAGGGCACGGCGATGCTTCGCCAGCGATCTTGGTGAGCGACAAATCCGCTAGGCGCGGGGCGATCCGTTCGGTGCACTAGTTTCGACTGCCGCGTGGGTTGTCGCCCGCCAGGTTGCTCTGGCCGACGACCTCACCGCCATTGTTCAGCACAGCGACCGTCGCCAGCGTGCCCCCGAGGGTCCCGCGGTCTTGCATCTTGCCGTTTTGCCCGGTGCACGGTCGGACTCCCTGCCGCGAGTGTGCCGCGAGCCCCAAGCGTCTACGCCAAGTGGTCATACAGCAGCGGTACTGCGTGCCTACCCAGGTCCCCGTGTTCATCAGAGGGTAGGGAACAGCATTCGGAAGGTACGCCGGCTGGTCAGCCGAACCTTGGCGCCTGGTACAGCCGCCTAGGTAAGCCGCGCGGGCCGACCTTGTGCCGGTGCCGCCTACGATGGTTGGCGTGAGTCGTCAGTCTCAGGACGACGGGCCGGGAAGGACCGGCCCCGGCAGCCTGCCGGGCTCGGACCAGACCCGGCGCTGGGCGCTTGTCGTCGTCATCGTCGTCCTGATCATGCTGTTCGTCGGCTCGGGCATGTTCAACCGCAGCAGCGCAAAAGCCATTGGTTTCTCGCAGTTCCAACATGACCTCACGGCTCACCAGATTCAGACTGCCAGCTTCAACAACTCCACCGGTGCCATAACCGGCACGCTCACCAACGGCACGGACTACACGACGACAGGCCCGGTCAAGCTCCCGGACTCGTTCTACGCCACGCTGAAAGCAGCCGGGGTCAAGTACACCTTCTCGTCCCCGAGCTCGAACGGCCTCGGCGAGATCCTCCTCTACCTGCTTCCTGTCGCCTTGATCATCGGCTTCTTCGTCTGGATGAGCCGCCGGGCCCAGGGGCAGATGTCCAGCATCATGTCGATCGGGCGCTCCAAGGCCAAGGTCTACACGGCCGAACGCCCACGTACGACCTTCGACGACGTGGCCGGCTATCAGGGCGTCAAACAGGAGATCAGCGAAGTCGTCGACTTCCTCAAGTCTCCCGGTCGCTTCAAGGAGATCGGCGCTCGTGTGCCGAAAGGCGTCCTGCTGGTCGGCCCTCCCGGCACAGGCAAGACGCTGCTCGCGCGAGCCGTTGCCGGCGAGGCCGGCGTCCCCTTCCTTTCGGTGAGCGGGTCGGACTTCATGGAGATGTTCGTCGGCGTCGGCGCGAGCCGGGTGCGTGATCTCTTCCAGACGGCGCGCAAGCAGGCACCGGCGATCATCTTCGTCGACGAGATCGACTCGATAGGACGCAAGCGCGGCGCCGGTCTCGGCGGCGGCCACGACGAGCGCGAGCAGACCCTGAACCAGATGTTGAACGAAATGGACGGTTTCGACGTCACCGAAGGCATCGTCGTCATGGCCGCGACCAACAGGCCGGACATCCTCGACCCGGCGCTGTTGCGGCCGGGCCGTTTCGACCGCCAGATCGTCGTGCCGCTCCCCGATCTCGACGAGCGCCTGCCGATCCTGCAGGTCCACTGCAAGGACAAGCGGATAGGCCCCGACCTGGACCTGTCGATCATCGCCCGCGGGACGCCCGGGATGTCCGGCGCCGACCTGGCCAACCTTGTCAACGAGGCCGCCCTGCACGCGGTGAGACGCGGGAGCCAGTTCATCGAGATGCGCGACTTCGACGCCGCCCGGGACCGGATCCTCATGGGCCAGCCTCGCGACAGCATGGTGCTCTCGGGCCCCGAAAAGGCCCGAGTCGCCTTTCACGAAGGCGGCCACGCGGTCCTGGCGTATGTGCTCACCCACGCGGATCCTCTGTTAAAGGTGAGCATCATCCCGACGGGCCTCGCCCTCGGTGTCACCCAGCAGCTCCCGACCGAGGAGAGGCACATCTACCCGCGTGAGTACATCGAGGACGCCCTCGTCGTGCGAATGGGCGGGCGCGTGGCCGAGATGCTCATCTACGGCGACCTCTCGACCGGAGCAAGCGACGACCTGCAGCGCAACACCGAGCTCGCCCGCAAGATGGTCCGCGAGTGGGGCATGTCCGAGCGGGTGGGGCCGATGGCCTGGGGATCGCAGGGCATGGTCTTCCTCGGCGAGGACCTCATGCACACCCGCGACTACTCCGAGGACACGAGCCGGGTTGTCGACGAGGAGGTCGCCCGGATCCTGCGCGAGCAGGAGGCCCGGGCCACCGCCGTGCTGCGCGAGCACCGGGCTGGTCTCGAGGCGGTCGCACATGCTTTGCTCGAGTTCGAGACGGTCGATGGTGCCGAGATCGCCCGGCTGATCGACACCGCTTATGGCAAGCCGGTCCATAGCGTTGCCGAGGGCGAGGAGAAGCGCACCACAGAGCGATACGCACCCTCCCTCTCCGGTGGAGTCATGGCGCAATCGGTATCCAGCCTGCCTTCGACGGGCGTTACCCCGACCGGCGTTTAGCCTTCCGGCACGCAACCGCTCGTGTCCGTGCCGTCAAGGAAAGGCTCGACGAAGTCAGCGCGACTCGCTTATCCCCTGGTCAGAGCGTTTCTGCACACCAAGGGAGATCGACTGCTGACGCGAACCGACCCGAGGGGTTGCCTCCCCGGGTCAGTCCGACACCAACTGTCTAACGTCTAACCGTACGTGGGATCGCAGCGCAGTTGGTGGATTTCCCCAGCGTGCGACGCAAATCCCCTAGTTATCCTCCGCGTGAGTCACCGAAGAGTCGTCGGGGTCGGGACATCCTCCTGCGCCGATGTCAACTAGTATTGACGCATTATGCGTTCGTTATCGAGAGTTGAAACAGTGACGGACAACGTCGACTATCAGAAGCTCCGCCAGACGGCTCGGAACATCGGGCGGAAGGAAGTGCGAGACGAGCGTGGCTCGCTCAGTGCAGAGACGGTGCTTGAAGAGCTACGGGCTCAAGGAGTCGTCGCCCGTGGCGCTGCGATTGGCGTCAGGGACGCGGTGCGCGACGCGATCAACTTCGGGGCAAGCTGGAACGACGTCGGGGTCGCGCTCGGCATCACCCGCCAGGCCGCTCACAAGCGCTTCGCCGCGATCGTGCGCCAGCCTCCCGATCAGGAGTCGGATTGAATGGCCCAGTTGATCTACCGCGTGACAGGCCGTCGAGGCGAGGAACGCGTATTTCAGACGTTCCGCAATACCGACGAAGGCCGTAAGGCAGCCGCCGTGCTGGCCGCGGCAACTTGACAGCACTCGAACCGTTTACGACGTACGGACCCGCATTGATGGGCGCGTTGTCACTCGGACGTTCAAGCGCCGGAAGGACGCGGATGCCTACGCCTCGACTATCGAAGCCGACAAGCTCCGAGGCGTTGTGGTGGACCAGCGGCGCTTGGCAATGACCGTCGCGGAACTGGCCGAGAGTTGGCTTGCTTCCAACCCCAGCAAGCGGGCCGACACACGGGCGACCGACGAGTACCACCTCCGAGCCCACATCCGTCCTGCAATCGGCACGCAGAGGGCGCAGAGCGTCACTCCCGCGCAGCTCCAAGCCCTCGTGAACGACCTCGCTAGCCACCTCGCCCCGAAGACCGTGGCGCGCGCGTACGGCGTCGTACGTGCGATGTTCACCCACGCGACTGCTACCGACGTGCTCGCGCTGGTCGCCTTGCCGCGGAGTCAAACTCCCTCGGGTCGACGTGAAGGCTCGGAAGATACCGACGTCGGCGGAGGTCACAAGGCTCGCCGAGGCAATGCCGGAGGAGTACCGAGCGATGGTCTACCTGGGGGCTGTGCTCGGGCTCCGCTTCTCAGAGATCGCCGGTCTCCGTGTAGGGCGACTTGACTTGCTCTCTCGATCGCTACTTGTAGCGGAGACGGTCACCCGTGATGCCATCGGCCGTCCGGTGCTCGGCCCTCCAAAGTCGGTGGCATCTTGCCGGACACTGGCGATTCCGGTCCCGCTGGTGGAGCTGCTCACTGCGCATCTGCAGCTGTGTGGCCTTACCGGCGCCGAAACCGAGGCACTCATCTTCACTGCGCCCGATGGCGGCCCGCTTCGTTACGCGAACTGGCGCAACCGTGTGTGGGTGCCTGCCTGCCAGACAGCCGGAGTTGACGGACTCGGCTTCCACGCGCTGCGGCGTGCCTCTGCCACGGCGCTCGTACTCGAAGGTGTCGACCTTAAGACCGCCCAAACGCGCCTCGGCCACTCTGACTCGCGACTGACGCTCAACCTCTACGCGCAGGCCGTTGCCTCGGCGGACCGGGACGCGGCCGACCTTCTTGCGTCCCGGTTCATGAGTCCTGCGCGCGATAGACGCGCGATAAACAAGTCGAGTGGGAGGCCAGTCTAGCCGATAGAAGGGCGTTGACCTGGAGCTTTAGGGGTGGAGGTGAGCGGACTCGAACCGCCGACTTCCACGTTGCGAACGTGGCGCTCTACCAGCTGAGCTACACCCCCGGGGACCGGGCCGGACCATCGGAACTGTTCCGCTGGAGCGCCCCGGCCAAGTCCGGTCGACAGCTCAGGTTAGCGGAGCGACGTCGAACACTCCCAGACACCTGACGCGTGATTGCACAGGCGTTACTCGGCCGTCGGGTTTGCTTAAGTCGAGCGGTCAGCGACCGCCGGCCACGATTTCGTCATAGTCGCGCCCGAAAGCAGGCCCGAGCAGTTCGTCATCGGACCAGTCCATGTCCTCCGGCTCGGTGCGGCGGACAGGCATGACGGTGCTTGCGATTGCCTCGGCGTTCTGGTTCCGGAGGCGCTCTTGGAGGTCGACGACCTTGACGTCGCGTTCGACGGCACGCCGGTGGATATGGATGAGCAGGGCCAGGTAGCCAGCTGTGGCCGCGAAAGCCAACAGCGCCAAGTCCCACAGAACCTTCCAGCCGGGGACCATGCCGAGCAAGAAGAACCCCAGCATCGCCGTGACAAGAACGAGGAGGACGCGACGCCGCCGTGCCGACTGCGGCGCCAGACGTCGCGGTAGACGCTCCAAGACGTCAGATCGCGACATCCTCGAGGGTGTCACGGGGGATGATGCCCAAACTCCGTTGTTTGCCGTCGTCGCCGCGGAAAGCGCCATCTCCGGGTCGACGGCGCTCGCAGCCAGTCGCGGGTACGCGCGTCGCATTCCCCGGAGCTGACGGTGGAAGGAGTCGACGGAATTGGAGAACCGGCGCTCAGAGAGCTTGCGTAGCATCATCGGTGTCAGGGCGATCACCCAGATGACTGCTAGCACAGCTATGACCACCAGGCTCACGCTCCTAGGACCGTCCTTACATTGTCGGAAACGCTAATCAAGGCTGGCAGCTGAATGGTGGATGTTGCTTTGTGGGGGCTCGCTGTCACGGCGCCACACTCCTGAGCGGCCCCCGGTCTTCTCCCAAAGACAGAGCTCCTCCACGACCATGGAGCGGTCCGCCGACTTGCACATGTCGTAGATCGTGAGTGCCGCGACAGCGCAGGCAGTCAGGGCTTCCATCTCGACACCGGTCCTGTCGACCGCCTCGACCTGCGTCTCGACTTCGACGAAGTCATCTCCGATCGTGAAGTTCAGGGCAACAGAGCCGACGAGCAACGGATGGCAGAGGGGGATGAGCTCGGCCGTGCGCTTTGCGGCCTGGATTCCCGCGATCCGTGCCGCGCCGAGAACGTCGCCTTTGTTGATCGCATTGCTCGCGATGTTCACGGTGGTCTCCGGGAGCATCCGGACCTTGCAGCGGGCAATCGCCCGGCGGTGAGTCGGCTCCTTCGGAGTGACATCCACCATTCGAGCCCGGCCAAGCGGGTCGACATGGGTCAATCCTCGGTTCGGCATTGGCGAGAAGTCTATGTCCTGGGCAGCATGCGCGCCCTAACGGTCGGCGCCCGCGATGGGGTCTGGGTCCCGACACCAGACATCGCGCCTGCCCGTCCAGGTCGCACTTTCACTCGAGTGGGCCGACGAGCAGTATCTGGACTTCGTCACCCGTGGTCACGCCTTCGCCGTTCGGTAGCAGGGCCAAAGCGTTGGCAGCGGCCAGGGCTGCGAGCTGATGAGAGCCTTGTTCACCAGCCGAACGGACGATGATGCGGCCGTCCGGCCCCATCGCGGCGACGACGCGCAGCAGATGCAGCTTTCCGTCCGGTCGGCGCTCAAAGTCATCGGCCGTGACGGCCGGGATCGGGTGCGGGAGCGGTGACCGGAATCCCGCGAGGTTCCTCAGCGCCGGCAGCGCCACGACCTGGTAACTGACCATCGAGGAGACGGGGTTACCCGGCAGACCGAAGACCGGGACCAGACGGCCACCTCTGGCGACGGTCGCAAAGGAGAACGGCTTTGCGGGCTTGATTGCGACCCTGAACTGGTGGCTCATTCCTCCTGACTCGGCCACGAGTGTCTCCAGGGCAAGCTTCACGAAGTCGAACTCGCCCATGGAGACCCCGCCGGTGGAGAGAACTGCATCGCAGAGCGCCACCCCCTCGCGTATCGCTGCCGAGATTGCCTCCTCGTCGTCGCCACGGACACCGAGATTGATGGCGACGAACCCGTCCCGTCGCAACGCCGCGAGCAGACCTTGGCGATTGGAGTCTCGGATCTGACCGAGTTCGAGCGGCACCGTGCCGCCGACCAGTTCATCCCCGGTCGACAGGACTCCGACCTTCGGGTGTGGGTGGGCACTGATGTGGGTGGCGCCGATGCTCGCTAGCAGCCCGATATGCGCTGGCCCGATGATCGTGCCGGCCACAACAGCCTTGTCACCCCGGTGCAGGTCGCTTCCCGCTGAGCGGATATAAGCCCCCGGCGAGACTTGGTCGAGAATTCGGATCTTGCCATCCGACGAACCTGGTTCTGTCCGCTCCACTCTGGCGATCCCGTCGGCACCAGGGGGGATAGGAGCCCCCGTCATGATCTGGATAGCTGTTCCAGGCCCTACGGCCCGCGTAGGCGCCGAGCCGGCCGGGAGGACGCCGATGACCGAAAGCTCCACGGGGGCGGCCGTGGTGTCGTCCGCGCGCACCGCGTAGCCGTCCATCGCGGTGTTGGCGAAGGGAGGCAGATCGTCCGAAGCGTGCACGTCCTCGGCAAGAACCAAGCCGAGCGCGTCGCTGAGCTCGATCTCAATCGGGCGCAGCGGTGGGCACGAGCTGATCACAATCCGCTGAACATCTTCGAGAGCGGCCAGTTCTTCAACACTGTCTCGATCCATGCGGCTCCTCCCCTAGGCTCTCAGCCCTGGAGCCACGATATACTTGGCACTCACAAGGCAAGAGTGCCAACGCCAGGCCGTCGGTGGGACGGTGCGAGTGGCCGAGGCAAAGGACTGAAGGAATCCATGCCTACCTACGAGTACTCGTGCAAGTCATGTGGAGAGCACCTCGAGGTCGTGCAGTCGTTCAAGGACGACGCCCTTACCGAATGTCCCAACTGTGGCGGTGCTCTGAAGAAGGTGTTCGGGAACATCGGGATCGTGTTCAAAGGGAGTGGCTTCTACAAGAACGACAGCCGGGATGGACGTTCCGGTTTCAAGCCTGCCGCCGTCGGTTCGAGCAGCGGCTCAGAAGTCACGGCCACCCCGGCGAGCACCGAGGCGACCAAGCCAGCAGCAGGGGACAGCGCTACGCCATCGAAGTCCGCTGCGGCGGCGACACCAGCGGGGCCGACCTCGACGGCGTCGTCCGGCGTCCGAGCCTCGAGAGCCGCCGCCGCTTCTTGAGCGGCTGAGCCGTTCCAGTCCGGAGCCGTTCGGGTCCCTTCAGTTCAAGACCCGCTCATTGCAATCTCGCCAATGGCGAGCGTCACACCGGTGGCCGGGCCGGGCAGCCATTCGACGTCGGACCCGACGGCCACGACGTGCTGGAGCATTCGTTGGATCGTCGAGGCGATCGTCACCTCGCGCACCGGTTCCGCCAGCTCTCCACCCCGGATCATCAGGCCTTCGGCACCGACAGAGAAGTCCCCGCTCACCGGATTGACCCCCGAGTGGACGCCGGTGATCGACTGTACGAGGAAGCCTTCGCCAACCTCCGCGATTATCCCCGCCTGGTCAAGCGTCCCGGGTTGGAGTGCCAGGGCCTGCGCACCGACGCCCGGGGTAGTCCGGAACCCGCCGCGGACGGCTGAGCCGGTCGAGGCGGTGCCCGCAAGGCGGCCGGCGTACGTGTCGTAGAGGAAGCCCTTCAGCTCGCCCCCGGCGATCAGCGAGTTGCACCGGCAGGCCAGTCCCTCGGCGTCGTGCTGGGAGGCGCCGTAGGCGAACGGGTTCGTCGGGTCGTCGATGAGGGTCAGCTCCCCGACGCCTACCTGCTCGCCGATGCGCCCGGCGAACAGGGAGCGACCCTTGACCACTTCCTCACCGGACAGAGTGCCGGCGAGGATGCCCAACAGGGTGGCGGTCACACGGCGGTCGAGGACGGCGGTGAGCTTCGCGCTTCTCGCTTTCTTGGCCCCGAGCAGCCGCGTCGCGCGGTCCACGGCGTCGGCCGCGGCCGCCTCCAGATCGAGGTCGAGAGGAGCTCGCCCCACCGAGTAGCCGAAACCTGTCTGGGTGTCGTCGCCATCACCGGCAACGGCGTGGACGAACAGGTAGCAGCCGGTCTGCCGGTCCGTCACCTCGATGCCGCGAGAGGTCGCGATCGCCACTTCGCCGTAACCGTCGACGTAGTCCGAGGAGACGACCTGGCGGATGCGGGAGTCTCCTGCCCGGACGCGCCGCTCCAGCTCGAGGGCGAGCGCCACCCTGTCGTCGGTCGGAAACGAGACGAGTTCCTCCCGCCAAAGATCGAGCACGGGCGGTTCGACGCCGTCGGGCGAAGCGAGCCCTGCGTGCTCGTCGACCGTGGCGAACCGGGCGTTGTCGCGTGCCTCGTTGAGCGCCTCCTTTGCGGCCGACTCGTCGAGCGCCCCGACATATGAGAAACCCTGTCTTCCCGCGGAGATCACCCGCACTCCCACGCCGGCGGACTCCGCCGTCTCGAGTTGCTCTATGGCGCCCTCGAAGACCCGGACCGAGGTCTCCCTGCCGTGGGAGACATAGACCTCGACCTCTTCGTCGGTCGTCGCCTGTTCGAGGACCCGCCGTGCCAGGACAAGCAGATCAGACACTTGCGGTACCGCCGATCGTCACTCCTGTCACGCGTAGTGTCGGCTGTCCGCAGCCGACCGACACGTTTTGGCCGTCCTTGCCGCACGTCCCGGGCGACATTTCAAAGTCGTTCCCGATGGCGTCGATCCTGGAAAGCACGTCGGGGCCGTTGCCGATCAGGTTGGCGTTACGGAGAGGCTCTGTGATGCGGCCGTTCTCGATCAGATAAGCCTCCGTCATCCCGAAGACAAAGTCTCCCGTCGCGGTGTTGACCTGTCCCCCACCGAGCTGGGCGACGTAGACACCGTTGGGTGTCTGCGCCACGATCTCGTCCGGGTCCTCCTTGCCCGCCGGGAGGAAAGTGTTGGTCATGCGGACCATGGGCAGGTCCTGGTAACTCTGGCGCCGGCCGTTGCCGGACGAAGTCCGTCCCTGCTTGCGCGCGCGGAGGTAGTCCCACATGTAGTCGGTCAGGACGCCGTCTCGGATCAACACGTTGCGTTGCGTGGGCCTGCCTTCGTCGTCGATTACGAGGCTGCCCCAGTTGGGGCCGAGCGTGCCGTCGTCGACGAGTGTGACGCCCGGGCTGGCCACCATCTGGCCGATGCGGCCCGTGTAGGCGGAGCTGTCCTTCAAGATGTGGTCGGCTTCGAGGCCGTGACCGCAGGCCTCGTGAAAGAGGATCCCGCCGCTGCCGCTCTTGAGGACGACGGGCAGGACGCCCGAAGGCGCCGGACGCGCCTGAAGCTTGGTGATGGCCCTTCGGGCAGCCTGCTCCGCAACCTGCTCCACAGGGTGCTCGTCGAACATCTCGTAGCCGAGCGTGTAAGCGACGCTGTGGAAGCCGGTCTGTAGGCCACCGTCGCCGGACGCGACGCACGTCACGAACAACCGGGTGCGGACGCGGTCGTCGTCGGCCAGCAGTCCGTCGGAGTTCGCCACCAGGATGCGGCGCCGGCTGTCCCCATAGCCGGCACTCACCTGAACGATGGCCCCTCCCGCCGAACGGGAAACGTCGTCGGCTCGGAGCAACAGGTCAACCTTGTCCGACTTTCGTACCGTGCCCGGGAGCGTCCGCACGTGCTGAGGCTCCGACGGCTGTCTTGCGAGCGCGACTTCGCGGACGCCGCCGCCACCCTCGCGGGCGACAGCCGCGGCCGCCTGGGCGGCGGACAGCAGACCCGTTTCCGACAAGTCGGCGGTGTGGGCGAAGCCAGTTGTCTCGCCGACGATGACCCTGATGCCGGCACCCCGGTCGCGCCCGCTCGACAGCTCCTCCACTTTGCGGTCGTCCAGGAAGATCGAAGAGCTCGAACGGTCTTCGGCGAAGATCTCCGCGAAGTCGCCTCCCCGTCGAAGCGCCTCGCCCAGGACACGCTCGAGGACGGGCGCCTCTACGAGGTCGGCTGGCGAACTGTCGGTGAGTGTCACTGCGTGAGTCAGAGCTTCCGACCGAGCACGCCCCCGAGCACTCCACCAGCCACGCCTGCGCCTGCTGCACTCTCATGGCTTTCGCCCAGGTACGGCGAGAGCGCGTGAGCCAGGATCGGCAGTGGCATGCTCTGAAGCCAGACGGTGCCCGGTCCCGTGAGCACTACGACGTGGTGGCCGTCCTTGCCGAACATGCGGTTGGCGATGCCTGGCAAGCGCGTCGTCTGAAAGCTCACTGTTGCTTGGAACGCCCCGACGTGACCGGGGTGCACGCAGAGGCTCTGTCCTGCGGCAAGCTCGTAGGTCGAGATCTCACCGGAGAGCTCGAGCCAGGCGGTTCCTTGCCCTTCGAGACGTTGTAGGAGGAAGCCTTCGCCGCCGAAGACGGCGCCGCCGAAGGTCTGCTGGAGCGCGACCGTGGGCGAGATGCCCGGCGTGCCGCACAACCAACCGTGCCGATGGACTATGTGCTCCGACCCGGGCGCGATCTCGACGGGAAAGATGCGGCCCGGGAGCTTCGCGGCCAGGACCAACATTCCGGGCCCGCCCGTGGGCTCGTAGCGAGTGAGGAAGATCCCTGTTCCACTCGCGACGCGCTTCAGTCCTGCCATCAGGCCACCGCCGCCACCGCCGGTGTTCGTCGTCTGGCTGAGCTGCATGTTTGCGGACATCCAGGCGAGGTCGCCGTGCGTCGAGACGACGGCTTCACCGGGCTCGAGTATCAACTCGAGCACCGGGAGTGTGGACCCCTTCACATCGGCTTTCATTGAGAAACCCCCTTGTCGTCTCAAGATCCGGCATTCGTGTCGCTGCCGGGCATCAGTCTGCCCTGTGTTGAGGTCGGCGTCGAGGAGCCGCCGGTTTCGCCGTCCGTGGCGGGTTTTGCCGCCGGGGATCCCCGTCTTCCGGGCGTTAGCTCGGTAGCATCGCCTCAGGGGAGTGGAGGGCACATGGATGAGAACGAGGCAGTCGCGGAGCAGCAGTTGGCCACGCCGATATTCAACGTGTACCGGCGTGGATACGACCCGGAGCAGGTCGATCGGTATGTGGCAGACCAGCAGCGGCGGCTCGATGACGCGCTCAGACGCGCTTCTGAGTCGGAGCGCCGTCTCGCGGCAGCGGTTGGGCAGCTTCGCGAGCTGCACCGCCGCGTTGCCATATACGAGAACGAGACGCGCACCGCCCAACCGCCGGCGCTGGACACACTCGGTGAGCGCGTGCAGCGAATCCTCCAGGAGGCGTGGGAAGGGGCCTACTCCTTGCGTCAGGATGCCGAACGCGAAGTCAACGAACTGCGCGAGGCGGTCACGCAAGAGGTGGCCGAGATGCGCGAGGTGGCGAGTCGTGAGGCAGCCGATCTCGTCGACCAGGCCACGAGGCGCGCCCTCGCGATCCGCGACGAGACCGAGCGTCGGCGGCACGCCTACCTGCAACGCATAGAGCAGGACCGCGAGCGCGCCGTTTCCCAGATCACCTATCTTTACGACCAGCGCCAGGACGCCATCGCCGAGCTAGCTCGGTTGCAGACAACCGTCCAGGCGATCGTCGAGGAGATGGCTCGCAGCCCTCTCGGACGGCCCGCCCCGGGTGTCGCAGTCGCGGCGGCTTCGCCCGCGGCCAGCGATGGCAGTCCGACGTTGCCGCCGGAGGACGACACGCGGGTGCGTCCCGATCGCGCGCTGAGCAGGTCGGCAGCTTTCTCTCCAACGCGACTGCTCAACCAACCGGATGACTCTCCATCCCGCGACGGTGAGCGGACCGGGCGGCACAGCAGTTCCTTCGCTGCAGACACCTCGCCTGAGCACGAAAGAGCTGACATCACTGCGGTGCGCGGCAAGCGAATCAGGGATGACGCGGCCGCAGAGTCTCTCCCATCTCCGGCGTGTCGGTCGAAAGGTGTGTTTGATGAGGGGCTGTCCTCCGAAGAGGTCCCGGAGACGGTACCCTCGCGCAGGCGGCGCACCGGGCTGTTCGATGCCGAACAAGAAGGTTGGACCTGAGCACGGTTCTCCGGACCGCACTCCGGTGCAAGCTTCCCGGTTCGGGGCGGCAATGAAGTCGGAGGGTCTTTCTTCTGGACCGTCGGGCGACGAGGAAGAGAAGGTGCTTTCCCGTCTGCGCTCGGCGGGGGACCGCGTGACGACGTCGCGACGCCTCCTGGTCCGTAGCCTGTTCGAGGCGTCTGGGCACCGAACAGCGGAGGAGCTCGCCGCGGAAATACAGACTCATGCACCCGACGTGTCGATTTCGACGGTGTACCGGAACCTGGAGGAGCTTGAGCGCCTCGGCGTGGTCGTGCACTCACACCTCGGGCACGGGCCAGCCACCTATCACCTGGCGACCGAGGTGCACGGTCATTTGGTTTGCCGCAAGTGCGAGGCGCAGGTCGAGATTGCGGATGCGTTCTTTATCGACCTCCGGCGGCGCGCGGTTGTGGAGTTCGGGTTCGCGATCGACCCACGACATTTCGCCGTGATCGGACTTTGCGCGAAGTGCCAGGCAGACGCTGAGGCTCCCGGGGACTTCTCAGCCGGCTGAAGACCATGCGGAGTGCTCTCCGTGACCACCCGGAACTCCGGGTGGTCACGTTGTGGGGGAGTCAGACACTTGCCTAGACCGAACTTACGGCGCATCTGAGCCCCGATCTGCCCCTTGAGCAGCGATGAGTGCCTCGTTCGGAGTGAACAATGTAGACACGAGTATGCTAGACATTGCGACGGCAATATGAGATTATGTCCTTGTGACAAGACCGAGTGGTGCCATGCATGTGGCGACTACGCGTCGTCAGCACAAGGACAAGGTCTACGAGACCGTTCTGCTGCGACATTCCTATCGCGAGGGCGGCAAGGTCAAAAACGAGACGCTCGCCAATCTCTCGCACCTGCCGCCCGAGACGATCCGGGTCATCCGCGAGTCGCTGGCGGGCGAGAGCCATGTGATCGCCGGAGAGAGCTTCGAGATCGAACGGGCACTTCCCCAGGGCCATGTCGCGGCACTGTTCGCAATGGCGAACAAGCTCGGGCTCGCGAAGCTGTTGGGGCCGGGGTGTCCCGAGCGAGACGTGGCCTTGTCGCTCATCATCGCCCGTTGCCTAAAGCCGGCCTCCAAGCTCGCCACGACGAGGTGGTGGGACGACACGACCCTAGGAGTTGACCTCTTGGCCGAGGGCACCTCTACAGACGAGGTATACGCGGCCATGGACTGGCTCTTTGCCCGTCAGGGCACCATCGAGACATCCCTCGCCCGTTTGCACCTGTCCAAGGGATCGATGGTGCTCTACGACCTGTCGAGCCTCTGGATGGAAGGAACGCAGTGCCCACTCGCAGCCCGGGGTTACTCCCGTGATGCAAAGTCGAAAAAGGCCCAGATCGAGTACGGCCTCATGACTGACCATGAAGGCCGTCCGGTCTCAGTCGAGGTGTTCCCCGGCAACACCGCCGACCCGTCCGCGTTCATCTCGGCGGTGGAAGCGGTGCGCACCCGCTTTGGGCTGAAAGAGGTCGTCATGGTCGGCGACCGAGGCATGATCACATCGGCTCGCATCGAGGCGCTGGGAACCCTCGGCGGCATCTCGTGGATCACGTGTCTTCGCGCGCCTGCGATCAGGGTGCTCGCAGAACAAGGAGTCCTCCAGCTCTCGTTGTTCGACGAGACGAACCTCGCTGAGATCACCCACCCCGACTACCCCGGAGAACGGCTCATCGCGTGCCGCAACCCTGCCCTTGCCGCCGAGCGGGCGCGCAAGCGCACCGAGCTGCTCGAGGCCACCGAGGCCCTGCTCGCCCCGATCTCAGCGGCGGTGGCTTCGGGGCGCCTCAAAGGTGCCGACAAGATCGGGGTGCGTGTCGGTCGCCACGTCAACCACTACAAGATGGCCAAGCATTTCGAGATCGTGATCGGAGACGACAGTCTCGCCGTCTCGCGTCGCCAGGCCGAGATCGACGCCGAGGCCTCACTCGATGGCATCTACGTCATCCGCACGAGCGTGGACAGCGAGCGCCTCGATGCCCCCCGCGCCGTCATGGCCTACAAGGGCCTTTCGGTGGTCGAGCGAGACTTCCGCAGCTTGAAGTCAATCGACTTGGACCTACGCCCGATCTACCACTGGACCGAGGACCGGGTCCGTTCCCACGTGTTTATCTGCATGCTGGCCGCCTATGTGCTGTGGCACCTCCGCAAGGCCTTGTCCCCGTTGTGCTTTACCGACGAGGAGCCTCCGGGCCGTGACGACCCTGTCGCGCCGGCAGGGCGGTCGGATGCCGCCAAGGCAAAGGACGCCTCCAAGATGACTTTGAACAAGGAGCCGGTTCATGACCTGTCCACTTTGCTCAGCCACCTGGCTACCTTGACGCGCAACACCGTCGTGTTCGCCGGCGGGGTCCGCATCGACAAGCTGGCATTGCCGACACCGCTGCAGCGCCGGACTTTCGAGCTCATCGGCGCCGCGATCCCGACCCGGCTCGGGCCTTTGTAGACAGAGCGAACACCAATCCCGATGATGAACCACCTGATCACCAGGGGGTTCTCTCGTTTCTACGGCTGTAAGTTCGGCCTAGAGGTTCATTGCAAGAAGGTCACGAGCCACAATCCTGTGTCCTGGTACGACGTTCCGGTGCTGGGGCGCCCCGGTCAAATGCCGCGGGTTGCCCGCTTCTTCTTCGCTCGCATGCAAGGATGGTTGTCGCAGTCTCAGGACACCACGGCGACAATGCCCAAGTACTTCCGAGAAGGGCCGCTAGCTCATCTGGTAGAGCAGGGGACTTTTAATCCCAAGGTGCCGGGTTCGAGCCCCGGGCGGCCCACCAGGTCAGAACTCTAATTACTTCGCCCGGAAAAAGGAAAACTGAAAATATGCCCTGACCAGGGCATCTGTGTGAGCATGGTGCTCGCGATCTGGTCTCAATGTTGACACGATGGCTCCTACCACCCTTTGGAAAAGCGATTGGAGCCACCGTGCTGCGTACCAAGGTAGACCCGCAACCGAGTCTGTGGGAAACATTGCTCCCAGACGAGTTTCGCCGCCTTCCGCCAGGGCTTTCCGCCATCGACCGTCTCTTGGACGACCCGATATTCTTCGAACCGTTCGGCGCCTACTTCGACCCGGAGTTCGGACGGCCGTCGATCCCGATCGAGACCTACCTGCGGCTCATGCACCTGCGGTTCAGATACCGGCTCGGCTTCGAGACACTGTGCGCCGAGGTGACCGACTCGCTCGGATGGCGGCGCTTTTGCCGGATCGGTCCCTACGACAAGGTGCCGGACCCCTCCACGCTCATGAAGATCACCAAGCGGTGCGGCTCAGACGTGGTGACCCAGCTGAACGAGGCGCTGCTCAAGAAGGCCGATACCGCTCATCTCGTGAAGCTGGACAGGGTGCGGGCCGACACGACCGTCGTGCCGGCCAACATCGCCTACCCGACCGACTCGGGCCTTTTAGCCAAGGGCGTCGCCAAGCTCGCCCGTACGGTCTACTCCTTGAAGCAGATGGGCTTCGCCGCTCGGACCCGCTTTCGTGACCGCACGCGCTCGGTGCGTCGGCGGGCGCACTCGATTGGAGCATGGCTGCGCCGTCGCAACGACGAGGCGAAGACCGAGGTGCTCGCCATCACAGGCGAGCTCGCCGACTTGGCCGAGGCAACCATCGCAGACGCGCTTGCCGTCGCCCGCAACGCCAGGCGATCGCTCGGTCGTAGCGGGAAGGCCACCTCCGGCAAGGCGGTCGCCCTCGTCGCAGATATCGAGCAGACAGCCAAGCTCTTGGAACAGATCGTCGCCCAAACACGCGCCCGGTTCTTAGGAGAGGTCCCCGACGGCTCGAAGAGGATCGTGTCGCTGCACGACAAAGACGCACGGCCGATCGCCAAGGGCAGGCTGGGAAAGCCCGTCGAGTTCGGTTACAAGGCACAGATCACCGACAACTCCGACGGCATCGTCTTGGACCTCGCCGTGTACAAGGGCAACCCGCCTGACGCAGGACTGCTCGTGCCGGCGATCAGACGGGTCGCCACATTGTTCGCACGAGCGCCACGAGCCGTCACCGCCGATCGCGGCTATGGCGAGGCGAGCATCGAGGACGCCCTCGTCTCATGCGAGGTGACCACAGTCGCCATCCCGAGAAAGGGACGGCCCGGTCCGACGCGTCGCTCAGTCGAGTCGAGCCGGAAGTTCCGCTCGCTCGTCAAGTGGCGCACCGGATCGGAGGGTCGCATCTCGCATCTGAAGCACGCCTTCGGGTTTGAGCGCACGGTCCTCGATGGCATCGAAGGAGCAACCACCTGGTGCAACTGGGGACTGCTTGCTCACAACGTCACCAAGATCGCCGCTCTTGCCGAGGAGAAGATTAACAAGTCGAACCCGCTGCGCGGCGAGCGACCGTCGTCCCGACCGAGAACCACTGGCCCGCCAAAGGATCGATCACCGACGCCCCGCTGTAGTTGACGCCCTCTCGTCCTCATCCGGCATCTCGTCGCACCCCGCTACCGGACAACGGCGGCGGAGTCGGCGGGAAGCCACGGATAGGGACAAGATTCGGGAGCCCATGGCCCCGGAGAGGCCGACCGTGACCGTGGGAGGGCACTATCAGTCCTCGTTTTTCCTGGCGAAGTAATTAGCATAGTCGAGTTCTGACAGCGACTACTGTTCGACTACAAACTCGACCACGAACGGAACCAAGACGGAGGTGGCGCCGGGAGTCTGGCGGCTGCGCGTCTATATCGGTCGCAACAGGTTGTTTCGCCACCCGCGGTCTATCTACCTCCCCCCGCCTTGCCTAGGGGGCACCCCGACACGGATCGAACCTGAGACCTGCTACCACTGTCGAGACCTTGTTCGGCGGCAGCCTCGTCCGTGAGGTCGTCTGCCGTGGCGCTCTGACCCCCTGACTCCGCATCCGGCCCGAGGCGATCATGGCGTTGATCGTGGTCATTGCCGCCCCCAGTTAGCGCCTTGGCGGAAGGACCACCAGTGACGTTTCCAGGGGCGCGGTGACATTTCGGTCGTAGCGAATGTCACCAACGAATTGCCTGCTCAGGGTCCCAAAGATGACGTTAGTGACGTTTATGACCTTTCCTTCGGCAACTCCTGTATATCTCTTCTAGGTCAGAAGGCATGTGAAGCGGTGGTCGGTGGCCTACCGCATGCTCGGATCCCTCACCGAGGCCGAGGACGCTGTGCAAGAAACCTGGGTGCGCCTCAACCGATCGGAGCCAGAGAGCATCGACAACCTGGCCGGCTGGCTGACCACGGTCGTGTCCCGGGTGTGCCTCGGGGTGCTCCGCACGCGCCGGAGCCGCCCTGAAGAGCCCATGGTGGGCGACGAACCCGAATCCGAGCTCGCCGGCCCCGAGGAACAGGCGATCCTCGCCGAGACAGCCAGTATGACCACTTCGGCCGACTCGAGAGCTTGCCCGACGGAGGCCACCCTCGCTGGCGAGTTGCTGGCGATGTTGTCGTGATCAGGGTGGCGAGACCCGAAGGTGACGTTGTGACCCGCTTCGGCCAAGCCTCTGCCGAGAGTACGCCCGATGAGCCCGGTTCCTATTACAGCGATATCCATTTGCGAACCTCCGCGTCGAAGGACATCCGGCAGATGGAGACAGTCTGGGAGTTTCCGTCCTCAGATCGAAGTCTCCACCGACAGTCGGCACGCCACGGCGGGCGCGACCTCGGCTCAACGTCCGAGGGTCTCGACCAGCAGCCTCGCGGTCTCTGCCCCACTAAAGTTCTGCTGTCCTGTGATGAGGTTGCCATCTCTGATGGCAAACCCCTTCCAGGCACCGGCTTGGACGAAGTTGGCGCCAAGTGCCTTCAGCTCGTCCTCTATGCGCCATGGCATGACGTGCTTGTCGTGGCTGAGCCCACCGAAGTCCCACGCCGCCTGGTCCGCGAAGTCCTCCTCGACGTTTGCAAACCCGGTGACAGTCTTGCCCTTAACCAGTGGTTCTTCGTCTCCCAGGCGGGCATAGCGGAGGATCGCCACTCCGTGGCACAGGGCTGCGGCGGGTTTTCCTGTCTTATAGAAGTCGACGAACTTCTGCTTGAGCCCCTCGGCTTTCGCGAAAGTGAACATCGGGGCCTGTCCCCCCGTCACCACCAGGGCGTCGAAGCGCTCGACGTCAAGGGTCCCGACGGGCCTCGTGTTCTCTACGAGCTTCATGAACTTGGGATCATGTTTGTAGCCCCGGCTGATCACGTCGTTTGCCGACCACTGGCTCGGATCTTCGGGGTCACTCATGGCGTCGGCTTGGCAGGGTCCGCCGTCGGGGCTGAAGAGCTCGACCTCATAGCCTGCCTCCTTGAAGACGTGATAGGGGTGGGTGAGCTCGCTCCACCAGAAACCGACTGGCCAACCCGTGGTGGTCGAGAGGGCCGGGTTAGAGATGACGATCGCCCCCTGCTTGGGTTTTGTGGGATTCGTCGGGTTCAGGTCCTGGTGGGTCATCGGCTTCCTGTCGTCGTCTACGACCTTCGTCATAGACAACCATCGTTTGAGCCCAAACATTTATTCCCGGGCTAGCCCGCTAGGATTGCGTTGCATGCCATCGAAGCCGTCAGCCGTCGTGCCCCCCGCGGACTACGTGGAGGGCCTCGTCACCGACTGGAGAGCGGAACGCCCCGACCTCGACGTGAAGCCGCTCGAGGTCGTCTACCGGGTCTTTCGCCTGGCCGCCAAGCTCCGCGCCGAAGTCGAGCGAGGCTTCTCCGGCACGGGTGTCTCCTCCGCGGACTTCGCCGTGCTTGCCAACCTGCGCAGGGCCGGGGCGCCCTACCGGCTCAGTCAGCGCCAGCTCATGGACCACCTCAACCTCACAAGCGGGACCGTGAGCGCCCGCATCGACCGCCTCGCCGACTCGGGGCTCGTCTGTCGTCAACCGGATCCACAAGACCGTCGGGGCGTGCTCGTCTCACTGACCGAGGCAGGCGAGGAGCTCTTCGACGCGCTCGCCCCCAGGCACCTGGCCAACGAGGCGCGCCTTGTCGCCGCGCTCGCACCAGCGGAGCAGGCCGAGCTCGCCCGACTCCTGCAGATCGTGCTCGTCGAGTTCGAGCGTACCCAGGACCGCCCCGACCGGATTCTCGGGCTGAGCCTCGCACCCGTGCATCTCAGCCTCGAACGACGCGCGGCGGTCGGATTGGCCCCCGTGGCGGGGCTACTGGTCGAGAGCGTGCACCCGGGCGGGGAGGCCGCCGCCGCCGGCCTCCAAGCGGGCGATCTGCTCGTCGCGGTCGGCGATCGGCCGCTTCACTCCTTCTCATCCCTCGTCTCGGCCCTCGCCGGCCGACGCCAGATCCTGCTTCGCTACAGACGGCGTGAGGAAGAAGCAACCGTCACTTTGAGGTTCGACTGTGCCCGACCGTCCAAGCCGAGGGCCACCTTGGGGCGAGCGTCGTGATCGAGGTGGATCTCGCGGCTGCTTCGAGGGGATCACTCGATCCCGAAACTGTTGACCTTCTCCGGGTAGATGCGTATGAATGCCTCACCGAAACGAGGGCCGAGATGCGCCCCGCCACTGGCAACCGCCTCCGCACGCCCGCGAATCTCGAGCATGCGAGGCTGCCACGGGTCGGTAGAACAAGATCATCGATCACGATCGCCGCCCACGTGTTTGCCTGGACGTCTCTGTATTTCTTCTTCGTCGCCATGTGAAGCCCGCCGATGTCGAGGGTGCCGAGCTCGCTGTTGTAGCGAAACGAGGTTGGTACGACGTGCGGCCTACCGTTAGTACCAGCGGTTGCCAACCGGCCAAGTAGCTGGCCCGACAGGTACTCGATCTGTGCATCGGTCAAGACGGTCATGCTCGGGTCAACGCGCCGGACGACGCTTGTAGTCCCGTCGCCGGGAACGGTAGCCCCTCAGCCTGTTTGCCCGTGGAGGTGTGTCAGTCCATCAGACGGGCCACCGTCTCGACCCCAAGAGGCGGGCCGAATGCACGAAGGAGATTCCAGACCAAGCGCCCGAGACCAAGACCCAATGATGAACTCAATTGGGCTGCTCAGAGGCAATAAATTGCTAGATGTCGCAGTAGAGCATGAACGGCCGGAGCTGTCGCTTGAGTTGGCTTGGGTGGTGTTCGACCTGCTCAGGATGTTGCAGATGTCGGTGGCGTTGGCTGCAGTAGGCGCTTTCCGCCTGATTCGTAGGGATGAAAGTAGGGAGGGGCCATTGCCAGTGTGCAGGCCGCCCGCTTGTGCGTCAGCGTGATGGTCGGCCAACTTCCTCGATCACGCCGAGCACTTCCGGCGCGACCCACACGACTCTCCCGCCTTTGCCCGAGGTTCCACGATCCTGCAGCCAACCCCGTGCTCGATTCTCCGCAGGAGAGACAGGGCGCCCGGTTGTGTCACGCCTAGTGCCTTTTGGACCCGAGCCACAGTGATGTAGGGGTTGTCCATCATCAGATCGACAACCTCACCGGCACGGCTTCGGGAACCCGTAGCAGGCGCGCTCACGCCGGTATCGCTCGCGGACGTCGCCCAGACGCTCGGCACGAGAGACTGCGTCGGCGGCCTGGGTTGCCGCGGCCGTGAGGAAGAATTGCAGCCACTCCTGGATGCGACCCTGCTCTCGAACTGCTTGAAGACGCTCGTAATACTCGCTGCGGTGGTCCTCGAAGTACGGGCTCAAGTACAACAGCGGTTGGGGCAGCACCTCTTGCTGAACGAGGTAGAAGACAGCCAGGAGCCTGCCGAGACGCCCATTGCCATCGAGGAACGGGTGGATCGTTTCGAACTGGTAGTGCAAGAGCGCGCAGCGGATGAGGACCGGCAGCGGGACGTCCTCGTTGAGGAACCGCTCGAGGTCGTCGAGGGAACGCTGCATGTCGTCTGGAAGCGGGGGAACGAAGGTCGCGTTGTCCGGCGTGTCGGTGGGAGATCCGATCCAGTTCGGCGATGTCCTGAACTCGCCGGACTGTCGTTCTTGGCCTCTCACGCCCCGCATCAAGACGGCATGAACCTCGCGAAGAAGGCGGAGACACAGCGGGATCTCGGCCAGGCGTCGCAGTCCCTCGGTGAGCGCGGCGATGGTTATACCTTGAGCTGATGCGGCAAACAATCGTTATGCGTGGGCCCCTCACTGCAGGCGGCCGCGGTTCGAGCGGCCAACCGACACGCCTTTGGTTCCCGACTGGTTCACGGACACCACGCGCATGGGCGTCGGCGCCAAGAAGTAGGGATGAAGGCACAGATCGACGACAAAATCCCTGGTCAGGTTAGATGTCGTAATAGAGCATGAACTACAGGCCCCGTGGTGGCTACCTGCGGTAACGGCCGGATTCTAGGGCTCACCTGCTCTTATGGTTGCCCTGTATTGCCTTGCATGACCCTACCCGTAACGCCCTCCCGCGTCACCTCCGCGTCACACGCTCGCCCTCTTGAGCCGGCGCCGGTCCAGGCCGGTTGTACCGCCCCACACGCCCGGGGCGCCCGACTCGGCGGCCATGATGTAGTCGAGGCACCTCCTGACGGACGTCGCACATCGCGCAGATCGCTCGGGCCGGGTCGACGTCGTCGCCTGGCGCCGGGGAAGAAGTTGACCTGAGACCCCATCCCACGGCATTCCGCTCGTGCTCGACAACCTCGAGGGCCTCGCCGATCACGACGTCGCCGCCCCTACTTCCCCCTGGGCAATACCGGTGGCGTTACTCCCTCGGACCGTACCCGATCGATGACGAGAACTGGCCGGCGCCGTGGGACTCTTGCGTCACTATCGAGTTCCCGCCGAGCGACTTCGCGCCCGTGGTCGAAAAGGTCAAGCGCTACGCCACGCGTCCGCGCCGTGACCAATCTGTGACCAGCGGAGCAGAGGTGGCGAGGTCAGGTGCCGACTCAGGAGACCGAGCGAGCGCGTCTGTGCTGATTTCGCTTGGCGGTATCTTTCCTATTGGCACCGAGGATCGCCGAGAAGAGTTCCGTCAGCCGAAGGATCTTCATCACGGCCAGGCCAAGGGCTACTGACGCGATAGCTTCAGCGAGAGTGCTCGCATTCGTCGTCGCGTCGGCCGCGCCGCATCCGATCAGGACGAGCGCGCAGAGCAACAGGACCAGTGTCCCGCCCAAGAAGCTCCGCCTGATCTCGATCCCGAACCCCCGAAGCCGATCGATGTTCTCCCCCGGACCGAAAGCCGTGAGGATGGCGAGAGGCGTGAACGCGATCGCGACAAAGGCGAATATGCCTGCCGCGACTGCTCCGTAAACGCTGAATCGGATACCCGGATCGATGCGATGGAGGTGCACCAGCGGGAGGATCGCGAACCGCAGCAAGGCCCCCAACAGAAGAGCTGCCACCCAGTCGAGCCAACGCCGATCGAGCCAATCTGTGATTAGGCGGTTCCGCCCCTGACGGGGATGCGTGCCCGAGAGCCGGCGCACCACGATCTCGTCGCCCATGGTTCCGCCGTCGTTGTTATCCAACCTCGTCACGATACCGATCGTAGGCGGAGGTAGTAATAGCGAAGGCCGTGTCCAGGTCAAGGTGGCCGCCGGGGATATCCATCTGGAACGCGACCTTGTCCTTGAGAACATCGATGTCCTCCTCGCCTGAGAGGCCACCGCGGATCACGATGTGAAGGCGGTTCACGCCAGGCAGCGGCAACGCTTGGACAAGACGCCGAACCCATCCTGCTCGTGACCGCGCCCACATGGCGTCTCGACTCACGGTATCTGTGCCGTCGAACGTCAGACTGAGCTTGTCCGAGCCGGCGGTGTCGATCATCGCGGCGGCGGCAGACCCGAGAGTGTCGTCGATCCTTCGGAGCTGCTGCACGCCCTCGCCGGTAAGCGTCATCTCGATGCGCTTCACGTCGTCCAGAGACGTCACGTAGACGACGTTGTCCACCCGGGCGACCGGGTTGAAGATGACGTCAAGTCCAGTGCGACCGAAGAAGTAGGACCCAAGGGCCGTGGTCCTGGGGCCGTGGCCGGTCGCCACCATGACCATGACGCCATCGTCAAAGAACTGGAAAAAGCTCCCTTCCGCGATATCCGAAGGGAGGTCCCAGGGCTTGATTCTCCCGTTCTCGTGGATGTCGGCACCTTGGCGCAACGTCCACAATCCGAGGCCGTTCTGGTCGGGTGCTGCAATGGCGTACAACCTCGTGCCCGCGCCCTTCGCGACCGTCCGGGCCTTCACCTTCTGCATCGACAGCGCTTGCAGAGCGCTCGGGAAATCCGCGTCAGTGGGATTGGCCTGAAAGAGGCGGGCCGTGTGCATTGTCGCCATCGCGAAGCCCCCTGTCTGCGAAGACCCTGCGTACGGGACTTTACGACTTCGCGGTCAGCCTTTCACGCCTTTGCTAGGCGCTCGCCCTCCTGAGCCGCGACCGCTCCCGCGCCTACGGCCAACGGGGCCGGTCCTTCGATCTCACCGTAGCACCCCGGTCTGATCTCTCGGCCTTTCCAGCCGCGGCTTCCAGCACCACTGCGTTGCCTATGACCGCTATGGAAGCCTAGAGCCAACGCTGACAGCGGGACTGCTTCTTGTGGCGCCGTCGAGCGCCAACGCTGTGGGGACGACTTCGCCAGCCTGCTCGACCGGGACGACGACGTGTGTATCCTTGCGAAGTGGCAGGTGCACCTGCCCGACTCCGAGCCGACGGCCCCCCACGCGGGCAGCGGCGACGAGGACAAGGGTCACCGACTCGTGCATCCCCGATCGGTCATGCCATTTGTAACGGCCGAGGGCGTGGGACTTGGTCGGATGGAGTGGACATGACGAAAGATCGTGCTCGCAAGCGGGACGCCCGAGCCCGCCAGCAGCAGACGGGTGAGCGCTACGTCGTTGCACGACGTGCGGTAACCGAGTCGGAACCCACGTGGCTTAGCTGTGCCAACTGCGACGCCGAGCTGGACGTCCGGATCGAGGGGCTCTTCTGCTCCGAGCTGTGCCGGCAGACGGCGGACTTCGTCCGCTACGCCCGGCTGAAGGTTGCCGCAGGCCAGCTCGATGATCCGGACATCGCCGCTGCGATCCAGACTCGCATGGCGATGATCCTCGGCGGCGGATATCCGGAAGCAAGCCATCGCCTCTCACCGGCGACACGTGCGGCGGTCATCGCCCGGGACAGCGGCCGATGCGTCCTGTGCGGCGCCAAGGGCACCGACATCGACCACATCGATGGCAGCTCGGCCGGCCTCGCCAACCTCCAGCTTCTCTGCAAGGACTGTCACCGCCGAAAGACGGAGGCGGGGTTCGTGCCGGCGTCACCCGAGAAGTCCGCCGAAGGCGCAGCGATCTGGCGAGGGCGCGTCCTAGCCGAGCGGCCGCAGCGGCTCTGCGACAACCCGGAGCGCTGGAAAGAGGAGTGGCGGGGCCTCAAGTCGCAGCGGCGGAAGGACCTCCTCGACGAGCTACGCGATCGTGGGTACGAGCGCAGCGACTTCCCCGGTACGAGTTGGAGCGACATGTGGGATGAGATCGAAGACGAGGAGGCTCCCGAGTTCGGCGTCTGGGACGATTTCGACGGACCGCCTGACGGTGTCACCGAGGAGGAGATCGATCACCACTACTACCTCCTAGACCTCGCCGAACGAGACGACTGACGGAGCCGGGTTAATCGAGGGCTAATCGGCCACGTCCTCGACAGTCGCCAACTCGTGGGCCATCGGGCCTCAAGGTACCCCTGGGCGCCGGTGATTCCGTGGACCTACAAAAGCCCTGGTCGCAGATCATCTCTAAGGCTCTAAAACGCTAGCCGAGGCGTGTAGTAGCGGGCCCCACACGCGCAACGACGGCCACGCGCTCCACCCGGCCGCCGTGCACGCAGCGGACGCCGATCCTGCACCAAAAAGCCATCGCAGCCAGGCGCGCAGCGGTCGTACGCTGCCCACATGCCTACGGGAGGCCGGATTGCGGCAGTTGTCGGAGTCGCGGTGCCTGTTCTCGTCGCTAGTGGGTTGGCGATCGGTGGCTACCACAACAGACCGCTCGCGATTGCGTGCTTCGTCTTTGCTGCCGTACTTCTCGTGGCCGCTTGCCTGTGGGTGCCAATTCGGAATTGGCGCTGGAGGATGATCGGTCGTACGCCGATCCAGGCAAGGCACAAAATGATTGGAAACAGGGCCTTGCTGACCCTTGACCTTGGAACCGAATCCGATGTGAGCGGTGTTTATTGCGAGGTCCATATCCCGCACTACATGTACGTAGGTGGACAGCCGAGCGGGAGAGCGCACTTACCAGCGGGACTCACTCCCGGGCGCACGGTTACGTTCAGTTTTCCCGATCATTTCGGACTTGCACCCATCTTCAGGCAGGCCAGGTGCATTGGCTGGTATCAGGTCAATTGGGTTATCACCCAGTTCGGAGCACCGAGAGTCATTACCGACAAGTTCCATATACGAAAGCTCGGATTCGTTGCTATGACGCGCCTCGCATGGGAGAGGCGCGAGCAAGAGCCATTCTTCTTGTGGTTGGGCCTGGTCCTCCTCCTGGGACTGCTCCGCATACTCCGACTCACCAAATACGGACGCGTTCAACGAGCATGGAACAGGCTATTTGCTCCGTGCCCACCGTCGCAGCCCAACGTCGTCAATGCAAACGGAACCGACGACTAATGTGCGCGTCACCCCAACTGGCGAACAGCTCCCGCTGCTTTCTCAGAGACGGGCGTCCTTTTCGCCTCGCCCGTGAAATCCGACAGCGTGTCAGATTTCCGGGCGCCACCTGAGCCCGAAGATCCTCAAGAGCCGGCCCGTCGCCCCCATGCTCTTCGAGTAGGCCTTCCGTCTCACGACGCGCTTGGCGTAGGCGCCCGGGCCTCGTGAGGCGGCCCTGGCGTTGTTGCTGAGCCGTGCGGCCCGGTAGAGGGTGCCGGTGAGGCTTCGCTTACGTGGCATCGGCGCCTTCTTTGCCTATTCTGTTGTGCCGTCGAGGCGGCTGTGCCTGATAAAGCGCCTCAACTGGAGATCGTCGTTGGCATCCCACGTCGCGAATCGACCAGACTCGCGCGCCCAGTTCTCCACGGCGTCGCGATCCCAGACCCGCGTACGACCAGTCAAGACCGCCACCGGGGGAGGGAAGGTTGCCTCTCGCTTCACGAGCTTGTCGGCACCGCCGCGAGTCATTCCCAGCAGTTTCGCGATGTCCGTGAGGCTTACCAGATCCAAGTGTGCAATCTTAGTTGACAACTGTCTCTCGGCACCGACAGATAGGCAAACCGAACACGCGTTCGTTACCGTTGGGCGTGGCCGACCTGTCGCCGGAGGAAGCCGAGATCCTGCGCCGCTCGATCGCGATGCGCCCGCCGCAGGCACCGAGCGGCCTCAGCCGTGAGCGGGCGCTCGCGATCCTCAGTTAGCTTGTACGGGCGCTGAGGGCGTTGAGGCGGCGGCACGGTTTGTAGTGGCGTAGTCTCAGCCATGACAGATCAAGCGACAGGTCCGTGCGTCCTCTGCGGATCCGAGGACGCACGAAGCTACCTGTGGCACGTCCCTGCCCGCACGTTTCTCAGGCCCGTGAGTCTCTGCCCCGAGCATTGGCGTGCCGTGCGCAACGACGGCAGGCGCCTTTTGCTCGGGTGGTGTGAGGTCCATGGACTAGGGCCGAGCGAGCGACTTTGCCCGTGCGGGAAGCTCTATGCCCTGGGGCCTGAGACACTGGACAAGAAGTCCAACTAACGGCCGCGAAACCCCAGGTCGCGGCTCGTTTCTAAGCCCTCGAAATCGTCGGCGAAGGGTAAGGGTGCGGGCTACTTGAGCTTCTCGGCCCAAGGGAGATTCAGCCAGGCTTCCACCTCGTCGAGATTCACGTCTTTGAGAATGACCGCGTTTCGTTTCGGGTTGCTGAGGCACCAGCGACCGTCATCAGGTGCCCGCGAGGCTCGGCGCCGGGACTTTTGCAAGTAGAAGCCTTGCATGGCCGCTATCCGCCGCAGTCGGTTCGCTCCGGCCCTTTCTTCGGTCATACGTCCTACTTGCCCAGCCCGAAGACCCGCAGGAACCGCCCCGTGGCCCCCATGCTCTTCGAGTACGTCTTACGGCGCACCACACGCCTCGCATACGCGCCCGGGCCACGTGAGGCGGCGCGGGCGTTGTTGCTGAGCCGTGCGGCTCGGTAGAGGTTGCTCGTGAGTGATCGGCGTCTCGGCATGGTGCCTCCCTCACCTTGAGAGCGTAGCTACAGACTGCCTAGGCGCCTAGGGCTTTCGATTCGCCCAGCCTCACGAGCAGCGTCCATCAGTCGCGGAGCACATCGAAAACCTTCGGCGTCGAAAGGATCTGCCATGGTCACACCACTACGCCGTCACGCTCCGTCTGGCCTCACGCCGTGACAGCGTCGCGAAGTCGGATGGCGGTCCCCGTAGCGTAGACCGAGATGCCGGAGACCTGGACGTTCAGACCAACTATGGCGTTCGCACCTCTCTTCTCGGCTTCTTGCGACATGCGCTCCATCGCTTGCGCTCGTGCTTTCAAAAGTCGTTTCGTCCTACTCTTGACCTCGCCGCCAACGATCGCCCGGCCCGCGATGCAGAACGCCGAGAAAATGTGCCAGGTACGCACGCTGACCCCAGAAACGTCGCCCTTTATCTCAACAACTTGAAAACCAACTGGCTCCGCTGTGGTGGTGATGAGATTCAACACGTCCAGTCCCTCCTTTGAGGTGATCGCTTGCCGCAGGCGCCCGGGCCACGCGAGGCGGCCCGCGCGTTGTTGCTGAGCCGTGCGGCCCGATAGAGGTTGCTCGTGAGGCTCCGTTTACGGGGCATGGTGGCCTTCCTGGTGAGATGATACGCAGCAAAGAGCGCCAGTGATTAGCAGAGGTTGATTCAATGCCGTACACCGTGCCGCAACTACAGGATTTGCGCGAGCGCCTAGTCAGGGGTGAGACCGCGCCTGACCTAGGCACCGAAATCGCACTCATCGACCACATCTTCCAAGTCATCAACGAAAGAGAATCGGCTGTCTTGACCTCTCAGCCAACATGGAAAGCGAGCCGTGCAAACCCGAGCCGGGTTTTCCGTCGATATGAGGGCTCCCTTACCGTTGTACGCGACCAACGCCCAAACGACCGACCCGTCAGTGATGGTCGGTTGCAGGTTGCTCGTGGTCGGTGGTCAGCGGGCTCAGCCGAGAGCGGGCGCTCGTGATCCTCGGTCAGCTCGTGTGGGTTGAGCGGGCAAAGCTTTGAGGGCCTCGAGATCGCGACGGTCGTCGTCGATCGGCGACGCCTTGCGGTCCGGAGGTCGCCGCGCGTCGAGCGCATGGCCGATCGCAGCCGTTCCTGTTGCGCCAGCGGTCTTCGGATCGCCAGCGGCGACCCAGGCGAGATAGCTGGTGTTGCCGGCAGGATTAGATGAGGACGATTCGGCATCAGTCGGCGAGGACGATTCGGCGTGGCTGCATGCAAACGCAAAGCGACTCCGGTCGAGCCGGCCTATAGGCGGGTTCTGTCAGGACCTGCTTCGCGACCTGCCCGTTTGCGGAAAAATGGCGCCTGACCTCGGATTTCATCTCTCGTCAGTCCGCACCGTTTCGCACACTTTTGCGGACTCTCGCGGACATTCCGCGGACAAGGCCCTTACGCCCTTGTCCACTCCTCGTACATGGCCGCGCCGGGTATGAAGTCGCCCTGCCGCAGATGAGCCGCGATCTCGCAGATTGCTCGGACGAAGTCGTCGTCACCTTCCGAAGGGTCGGCTTCCAGACGTTCGGCCCAGCCTTGGAGCCCGCGGGCGATGGCGAGGTGATTGCGGTATAGCTCTGGCTGCTCTACGAGGAGGCGCTGGGCACGCGCCCCGTCCCAATCGGCAAGCCTTGCTCGGTCGAAGTCGAGCAACTGATCTTCGTCTAGTTCAGCCATGATCGGATCGTAAGCTAGGCGCCTGCCCGACGCCTCCTCGCCCGTTCCCGCTCGTCCATCCCCGCCCAGATCCCGACCAACGACTCTGGCGAGCTGACCGCGTAATCGAAGCAGTCGGGCCGTAGCGGGCACGCCTCAAAGACGGCACGAGCGGCCTCGAGGGGCTCGTCATCGCTGGCGAACCATAGATTGGTGCCTTTGCCTCTACATGCCGCCGGCGTTGCCATAAGGGGCGCTGGGCGAGCGCTGAGAGGTCGGGACAGTCGCCCGGGTACATGAAGCTTGGGCAAGCTCGTGGGTCATCGACCACCTTTCTCGAGGCGCGGCGCGGTCTCAGCGCTGTTCTGTGCTTCGACGGCCTACTGTTCGAAGAGGGCCACACATAGGAGGCCAGGCAATGGAAATGCCCAGCTACGCGATCCGCGGGCAAACACTCCTGGAACGCAGGCAGATCGCCGACGGCGGGGAGCCAGTCAAGCGAATCGACAAGTACCACCTTGTCGACCTAAAGAAGACGGATGATCTTTCGATCTGCGGCCTAGTAGTAGATCCCACGTGCTCCCTGCCGTTCGAGCGCTGGGCGACGCTCGAGAAGTGTTGCGACGAATGTAGGGACAAAGCTGGCGACGCACCACGGAAGCAGGCCGAACGCGCGACGAGCCAGCCAATCGACTGGGACTACTTGCAGTAAAATCCCAGCCCGCAGGTCGTTTCTAAGCCCCTAGAATCCGGCGTGAGGGTAAAGATACCGACCTACTTGAGCCTCGTCGCTTGTCCCCCGGTCCTTGTTGTCTACGCGAACCGGAGGCTCTTTACAGCAGCAGCCAGGATCGCCGCAGAGGGCGACACGGACGCCTCGATCAACGACACAACCACACCCGGCGCATCTGATCTCCACGGCCGCCTCCTTAGCTCGCCCAGCTTTGGCGGGTGCCGCACTTGTGACACGTCCCAGCGTGCTGACCGTTCACAGCCTTGAGCCGCGACCCGCATGTCTCGCAGCGGTTCCGCCCACGCCCCTTTTGACGACCCTTCATGATCGAGCTGACCGACCTCCACACAAAGAGCAGTGCGATCAGCACGACGAAAGAGATGGCGAGCGCAGTTCCCATCGCAGTCTTTCTCCTACGTGATCATCCCAGCCTCCCGCGCCCACCGCTCGACGTCCGGCGCGTCGCCCGAGAACATAAGAACTCGGGCAAGCTCAAGGATCAGACGGCCACCTTTCCGGCCAACCCTTCGGCTTCGTCCTTCGGGCCGAAGGTACCGCCCGGCCGTGTCACAGGGACGGACCGAGGCGCGAAAGTCGGTGGGGTGATCCCCTAGGCGAGGGAACAATCTACGCGTAGGATCCGACTGGTTCTGTCCCAAGCGGGGCAGACCGAAAGGGGGAAATCGGAATGCCTACCTACGTGTCCCTCCTCAACTGGACCGATCAAGGCATCAAGAGCTTCCGTCAGAGCACCGAGCGTGCCAAAGACTTCACGAAGCTCATAGAAGCGAGCGATGGCAAGGTACGCGAGCTGGTCTGGACGGTTGGCGAATACGACCTGGTCTCGGTCATCGAGTTCCCAGATGAGGAGTCCAGCATGGCGGCGTTGCTCAAGTTGGGGGCCGCTGGAAACATCCGCTCCAACACCTTGCGCGCATTTTCAACTCCGGAGATGGAACGCATCATCGCTCGAACAAGCTGAGGCTCCCGGACTCAGACACGCTCGATAAGGCGAAACGCTCCGACTCCCGGCGCGAACGGGCGATCGCGATCCTCGGTCAGCTCGTGCGGGCGCTAAGGGAGCTGGCGTGGCGGTGACGCGTCAACGCCCCCCTGGAGACGGAGGCCTGTTGAGGGGCGTTGTAACGATCTTGTACCACCAGCAGGGACCAATTGATTGGCGGGGGTTTCAGCGTAAAACCGCAGGTCGCAGATCGTTCCTAAGCCCTCAGAATCCTCGGCGAGGGCGAAGGTACCGGAACGGAACGGCTCAGAGTTCCGGCACGAAGAGAGTTCCGCTTCGTTTGCGCCACTTGTCGAAGTGGCGGCGGAAGATGCATGCGTGTGCCCGCCTCCGCGGGATACTGGAAACGGGTGAGTGCACGACCCGCTGCTCACCTCGGAGGCAAGCTGAGGTCGTGCACCCACCCAATTTCATCGGGCTCTCGCGCCGTCGGCTTGAGGGATCGCAAGTGTTCCCTTCGGATTCGGGGCTTGTAGAGTTGCCCCTGACCGGTGCCTGGGCTCGCGGCGAGAAACGCAAACCCCAGGCACGGGTCCGTCACTGAGACTCTGGTGCTCTTAGGGTGCCGGGCCGTTCACCCTGAGCACGCCCGGCATGGCTCAGTCCTGTCGCTCGGTCTTGATGGTCTCGAGGAACGCGAGGACCGACTTGCCGGCCGCGTCGGCCGCCAGCGACCGGGTGAAGCGTTGCGGCTGGTTCTCGGTCACGAAGGCCGCCAAGTTTACTATGGCCTCTTCGAGCCGATCGAGTCACTGGTCGATAAGGAGTGGCGGCGTGGTCATCGGTTCCCCTCTTGTTCGAGGCGCTGGCGAGCGCCGAGCGCGTCGGTCTTTCGCGACCTCGAGCGCGTCCACTCGAGAGCACAAGAGGACCCTTGTCGTCAGGACCGACGGCATCCTCCATGGCGTCGAGTAAGTCGAGGTAGCTCGTGGCACGCACGTGATGCGCCTCGTCGATGACGATGGTGGTGACATGCCGGCCCCGGCCTGAGCTGCAATCACTCGCTCACGGCGCGACTTCCGCGGCAAGCGTCTGCATACTGGCGAGCACGAGGGGAGAGAGGACACCTCGTCACGTCCTGCCTTCACCCAGGCGATGGTCCTCGCACCAATGCCTGCTGCGACAAGCTTGGTCTGTGCCTGCGCGAGCAGCTCGTCGCGGTGTGCAATGACGAGGGCACGACCGCCTCACCGGCGGATCAGCTCGCAGAAGACCAGCGTCTTGCCTGTGCCTGTTGGCAGCGAGACGAGGCAGTAGTGCTGGGCGTCGCATACCCGTTCGCCGTGTCGGCTCCGCCTCGTGGCCACCAGGACCGGCACCACGACGGCTGAGCCCTACCTCCGCTGCCCCCGGACCGCTTCGAGGTCTGCCGGTGTGGAGGCTGCCTCGGAGCCAACAACCGACAACGTGATCCGGCTGTGTGCCGGCCATCTCGCCGTTTACAAGGTCGAGGCCGAAGGCACGCTCGCCCTCGCGGTCCTTGCACGCCCCCTGGCCGGATGCCGCCCCGAGCTACCTGATCCGCTTCCCCGGGCTGTCGTCCCTCGAGCTGAGCGGCGCGGCCCTAGCGACGGCGCCATCTAACTTCAGCCAGGACGCGGGTGGCCGCGCCGACCTCCGCACGACGAGGCGCCACGACCGGGCGCGACACAACCTCGACCGGCACCCGACGTACGCTCGGTACCTCGAATCACAAGAACGAGTGGCAACGGCGGCGTTGACAGTGAACGGACCGGGCAATTGTCGAGCGGCCTGGACTAGGGAAGATCGTGGTATCACCTGAAGCGCAGCAATTGGGTTCTCGGCTCGACGAGCACCATGCCCCGGAGACCAACGGATGGATGTCGGTCTGCCGGCGCTGCGGTTCTCGGACTGATGGTCCGAAGGGGCTTCACATCCCGAACGAACGACAACTGGAGCGTGCGCTGCGATGGCTTGATGCGCAGTCGCTAAGCAGTGGAATCGACCGCGAAGGAGTCGGCGTAACACCTGATCCTCGTGCCTTGCGGTACGGCGACTAGTCCCCTGTCGGCGGACGACCGGAGGAAGGGAGGGACGGACTTGGGGGTCGTGCTCGTCCGGGCCATGCCACCGGATGGAAACGTTCTTTCCCCTCCGTTTGCTTGCGTTGCTGCGCTACGCGGTTCTTGAGGTGAGCATCCCGCGTGTCCCGCACGTGAAGGTGGCGACTTCCACACTTGTAGTCCGAGAGCTTTATCTCCGCCCCGTTGGTGATGGCGATCCCGCGGTGGGCGGACCGCCAGTCCATGATCGTGGTGCACTCGGGGCAACGTGGGTCGGGCTTGATCAGGAAGTACGAGCGCTCGTCGGCCTTTTCGTCGTAGCTCCTGGCTCGCGTCACCGGCTCACTGGCCCCTTCGCCGCAGAGGCACTCCTTGTCTGCCGTCCGCGGCTGCCACTGCCCGACTGCTTCCCGACGACCGTGAGCGAACCCATCGAGGGCACGACTGTGGACTCTTCCCCCGTCGACCACCGCACCCGCAAGAGCGACCCGGTCACGCCGGTCACGACTCCATCGCGGGGAGCCTCGCCGACTTTCTTCGAAAGGATTGGCACGCGATCACCAACGACCGCCATACGCCGAATGGTGCCACTCCGCGGCGTGTCTGGTCAGCGTGGTCCCACACCTTTCGTCCGCAGACGCTCCTGCCACTGTTCAACGTGCCGAGCTTGAGGGGTGGAACGTTGGACCCTGGATGGCTACGGCCCATGACCACCCGAACCAGAATCTCTGTTGCTGTCGTCGAGGCGACCGGGCTGTCGAAGTGCTACGCCAGCCAGGTCCGGGCGGGGAAGTTCACGCCACGTCGTATCGACATGGCGTGCCTCGCGGAGCTGGTCGGAGTAACGCAGCCGGCAGGTACCCTTGAACACGAGGAGGCCGCACAATGGCCACGCTTGTACTTCCGTCCGACAGCTACCACCCCTATGGGGGCCCCCACCGAGAGGACCCCGAGTGGCAAGCCGGCTACCGAGCAGGACGTCACGAGAGGTGGCTGCTCGCGGGTGCCGGCGGAGGGCTGATCGGCCTCTTAATCGGCCACCGCCATCACGTGATCGTGTGGGCAAGTCTCGTGGCACTCGTTGTCACCGGTGTCATCGTGGACCTCTGGCCCTTCGTGGCGAGGCGTTGGCCGCCGAAGCCGAGGCCTACTACACCCTGGCCGGGGATAGGTCCGAGGTCGGGGCGAGTCCAACCTACGATCCATGGCCTCCACCGCCACGAGGTCGGCATTGCCAACGAAAGCCGTTCCGGCGGCGAGTGCCGGGGCCCAGTCCGGGGGCGGCCAGCTCTGGCGGGAGCGTAGGGCGATGGGGCTTCGGATCCGTCTCGTCGAGCCCCGTCCGGCCGGCCACAACGTCTACGACCGTGCCCTCTTGCCCCGTCTCGGTCTCCCGCTCATGGCCAAGATGCTTGCCGAGTCGGGCCACGACGTCCGCATCTACTGCGAGATACTCGCACCGGTCGACTTGGACGACCTTCTCGGCGCCGGCCTCGTCGGGATTTCCTCAACAACTGCCACCGCGCCGGCCGCCTACCGCCTCGCCGACCTCCTCGGCACCGCCGGGGTGCCTGTCGTCCTCGGCGGCCCGCACGTGAGCTTCCGTGCCGACGAGGCGCTCGGCCACGCCCGCTACGTCGTGCGGGGCGAGGGCCAGCATACGATCTGTGAGCTTCGTCACCTGTTTCGAGGAGGGACGGCCGCTCGAAGAGGTGCAGGGGCTCTCCTTCCGCGCTGACAGCGGGGAGCCCCACCACAACCCCGCCCGGCCACGCTGCACCCAGGAGGAGTTCGAGCGGCTGCCCATCCCCGATCTGAGCCTCGTCGAGGGCCATCGTCGGATGACCACGAAGCCGCTCATGACCCAGTGGGGCTGTCCCTTCGACTGCGAGTTCTGCTCGGTGATCGCGATGTTCTCCCGGGCCGTCCGCCACCGACGCACCGACCAGGTCCTCGCCGAGCTCGAGGGCCTCGGTGCCGAGCGGGTCTTCTTCTACGACGACAACTTCGTCGTCAACAAGGCCCGCACGACCGAGCTGCTGCGCGCCATGGTTACTTCCGACCTCACGCCGACCTGGTCCGCGCAGGTCCGTGCCGATTCCGCCTTGTGCTCGCTTTCGCGTCCGGAGGTCGACCACGAGTTCCTCACCCTCATGCGCCAGGCGGGCTGCCAGATGGTGATGATCGGCATCGAGGCGATCACCGACGAGGGGCTGGCACAGATCGGTAAGCACCAGAGCGTCGCTGCGGTCGAGCAGTCCGTCGGCGCCTTCCATGACCACGACATCGCGGTGCACGGCATGTTCGTCGCCGGGCTCGACACCGACACCGCCGCCAGCGCCCCGGCGACCGCAGACTTCGCCCGCCGGCTCGGCATCGAGACCTTCCAGCTGATGGTCGAGACCCCGGCTCCCGGCACAAGGCTGTGGGACCGGATCGCCACCGAGGGACGCCTGCTGAGCGACGACTGGTCGCTCTTCGACGGGCAGTACGTCGTCACAGTCCCGGCCCAGATGACCGCCCTCGAGCTCCAGCTCGGTGTCCTCGAGGCGATGCGCCGCTTCTACTCCTGGCCGACCATCCTCGCCTCCGGGGTGGCGAGCGCCCTCGGCCACCTCCCGGACCTCACCTCGGCCGCCCGGCCAGTCCTCCTCCGCCGGCTCCCGACGATCGCCCGCCTGGCCTGGGCACGGCGCTGGGAGGACATCGAGCCCCTGCTCGACGCTGCCCTCCCGGCGCGAGTGCGGACACGGGTCAACGCCGCGCTCTGGCTCCCAGCCGTCCGCTTCTGCGCCCGCCGCCAGCTGGCCGCCTGGTGGGAGCAGGACGGTTCGCGTGCACACCTCAAGTTCCTCGCCTCGCTGAGCACGTCGACCGCAAGCCCCGGAGCGCCGGCCGTAGCGGCCCGATAGCCCTCTAACCGCACCAGGTCTGCCACCCAGCCCCTACGCCGCCACGTGGGCGAACGTGGGTGCCTGTCGTGGGCGACGTGGGCGCCACGGCGGACGCAGAATCGGCCGGGCCCCACTCACCCCGTCCCACCCGCCGGCCAGCACCATCCAGGATCTCGGGCGAGCGGTTTCCGGCCACGAGGCGGCCCTTGTCCACCTAGCGCGACATCACACGGAGGGCGCTGACTGACTCGAACGCCGAACCACACCAGCAGCTACAGAAAACCCTCGGTTTGCGCAAAGCCGAATCATGTACGTGTTCGGACTCGCTTTTGGGAGGCGATGCCTCAAGCGCGATGAGCGCCCCCTCGAGTCGGCGGAGCAAGGCACGCGCGTCAGGGGTCCTTGCCTCGAGTTCGCCCTTCGCGACGGCCGCGATGATCGATCGGAGCAGCTTCGCGGCCTCGAGGGAAATGTCGTCGTCCACGTCGCGAGTGTTGCGCGTGGGCTTGTCGAGCGCATGGATTAAAGAGCTTCGCCTAATACAGTGACAGCAATGTCACAAAGAAAGACCCGCGTGGCGAAGGAAGGCGAAGCAGAGCTGGACGTCACCGCCGATCCGTTCCAGTCCGGCGTCGGCCGCCTGCTCCGCTTCGTTGATGGTCTCTGCACACAGATTCGCCAGCTCCGTCGACTTGAGGTTGCCCCAGAGTGACTCGACGGGGTTGAGGTCCGGAGCGTAGGCGGGTAGGCGTTCGACAACCAGCCAGCTGCGTTGGAAGGCGATGAACGTCCGCATCGCTGTGCTGCGGTGGCTCGGGAGTCCGTCCCAGAGCAGCGTCGCCTTGCGACCGCCGAGGTGCTGGCGCAGGGCCAGCAGGAACTCGATCAGGCTTTGGTCGTTGTAGGCGCCGGCTCGCATCTGGAACACGAGGAAGGCATCCGAACAGTCGGGCTCGTAGGCGATCGTCGCCGCGCTCGAAAGGCGCTTCCAGTTGAAGCGGTGACGCAGCACTGGAGTCTTGCCGCGCGGCGCCCAGGTCGACCTCACCGGTGGGAGGAGCGAGAAGCCGGACTCGTCCTCGAAGCAGATCAACGCCTTACGCCGTCTGGCGTTTTTTTTACCCTCGGCCAGTCCTTGGCCACCCAACGGGCGATCGCCTCGTCGTCGCGCTCGGTGGCGCGCCGTGCCGGGCGCTGGCGGCTCCAGCCGAGCTTGTTGCGGAGGATCTTCCATACGTGCCCAGGGTGGTATGCAATCCCGGTGGTCTTCTCGATCACCTCGGCCACCCGTGCGAGCGTCCACATGTCGCTCGGGTAGCCGTGGGCCTGTGGTCCTTTCTCGAGCTCGCGCTCGAGCCCCGCCAGCTGTGCGTCGGTCAGCATCGGCATCCGTCCGGCCCGCCCAGCAGCCGCGAGACCGCTCGTTCCGCTTGCCTTAAAGTCGCCGTGCCAGCGGCTCACGCTCTGGCGGGACACGCCGAGCTCACGGGCGACATCGGCCTGTGACTTGCCCGCCGCGAACAGTATTCCTGCTCTCTGACGGCGCCGTTCGAGCTCCACAAAGTCGCGTCTTGGACGCACACCGACCGCCCCGAGCACCAGAGAGATCCACAGCCGGGCGAGAAAGGCCATGGCAACAGTCTGCCAGACCCAAGGCTCGCCTGTCACTCTATTAGGCGAATCTCTTTAAGTCAATCGCGTGAGGACGTGGATCCGCTTTCCCCGTTCCCCCGATCCCTTCCTTTGGACAATCGACGAGCTCTTGTGTCCCAGTGGCAACGACAGCCAAGCCGATGACAATCAGTTCTCCGCGGGACCGGACAGTGTCCTCCTCTCCGGACTACCGGCCACCTACTACGGTGAAGACTGACGGTAGGGCTGAGGTTTGAACGCTTGGCATCGGGTATGAATGCTCTCGGTCAGGTCTGTCCAAGCCGCAGTGGGGCCAATGGTTTGCGTCGGTAGCCGAGAGGGTTGCCTGTGGCTGTTGATATCGAGCGCCTGAAGCCGCGGACTCAGGTTCGCCTGCCCGGGCGGACCGAGGTAGTGACCCTGATCGCGGTCACTCCGGGGCCGTTCTGGGAGTTCTTCTTCGATGGTCCATCGGGGCCGGGAAAGCAGGTGCTTGCCGAGTCGGAGCTGGCCGGCGTCGAGATCGTGGACACGGTCACCGAGCTGCGTTTTGACGGCGATTCGGTCCAGTTGTAAACGCTGATCGAAAAGGGGAGCACCTGAGACCCAGAACGCGCTGATCGAAAAGGGGAGCACCTGACCATCCCCGTGCTCGCTCGAACCCGCCCACAGGCTTCGCCTGGGAGTCGAGCGAGAAGACGGGAGAAGGGTGCACACCGACATGGAGATGTGGACAGAGATCCGGCGCAAGGTGCTCGTGGAGGGCGCTTCGAAGCGTTCGATCCGAAGGGACTACCGGGTCAGCGCTCGGACGCTCGAGAAGATCCTGGCAAATGCGCAACCGCCCGGCTATCGCCAGAGGATCACTCGCCCGAAGCCGATGCTCGGTCAGTTCCTTCCCGTGATCGACGAGATCCTGGAAGCCGACAAGAACGCACCGCCAAAGCAGCGCCACACGGCCAAGCGCATCTATGAGCGGCTCAGAGACGAATACGGCTACACGGGGTGCTCCTCGCAGGTGAGAAGGGCCGTGTCCAGGTCCAAGCACTACTCCAAGGAGGTCTTCGTCCCGCTCTCGCACCCGCCCGGACATGCCCAGTTCGACTTCGGCGAGGCAACGGTGATGATCGCAGGCGTCGAGGTGAAGGCCGCCCTCGCGGTGATGACGCTTCCCTACTCGGACGCCTATTTCGTCTCGGCCTATCCCCGCAAGTGCACCGAGACCTTCCAGGCCGGCCATGTGGCCGCCTTCGAGTTCTTCGGCGGCGTGCCGGTGCGCACCAGCTATGACAACACCTCGATCGCGGTCAAAAAGGTGGTGGGACAGCGAGCGCGAGCTGACAACCGAGTTCCTGCGGCTCGAGAGCCACTTCCTCTTCGGTCACCACTTCTGCCGGGTGGGGCGGGGCAACGAGAAGGGCCACGTCGAGACCCACGTGGGCTACGCGAGGCGGAACCTGCTCGTGCCCGTGCCGCGCTTCTCTTCTTTCTTGGAGATGAACGAGTACCTCGCTGCCTGCTGTTATGCGGATCTGTTCCGACGTGTCCGGGGAAAGCCCGAGACGAAGGCGGAGCGCCTCATCGTCGACCAGGCCGCCATGTTGGCGCTCCCGGCCGAGTCCTTCGAGGCGCGAAGGGTCGAACAGCGTGGGGCCAACTCTTTGTCGCTCGTGAGATTCGATCGCAACGACTACTCGGTGCCGACTGCCTTCGCCCATCACGACGTCATCGCCCTCGGTGGGGTCGAACAGGTTCGCTTGCTCGTCGGCACCGACGTCGTGGCCACCCATCCCCGGTGCTGGTCGAAAGAGCAGGTCAGCTTCGACCCCCGCCACTACCTCGCCCTCCTGGAACGAAAGCCGGGTGCCTTGGACGTCGCCCGCCCGCTCGAGGGCTGGGACCTCCCTGAGTGCTTCTCGGTGCTGCGCTGGCGCCTCGAAGCCGACCTCGCCTCGGCGGGGACCCGTGAGTACATAAAGGTGCTCCGCCTCATGGAATCGGCGACCTTAAAGGAGCTGACCGGAGCGGTCGAACAGGCGCTTGCGATCGGGGCGACCGGCTCGGATGCCATCGGTCTCATCCTCACCCACTCGAAGGAGCGCCCGGTCGGGCTGTTCAGCCTGGACGGGCTCCCGCACTTAAAGGCCGTCGCCATCGAGGCCCCCGACCTCGGGGCCTACAGGGCCCTCACCGAGATCGGGGCCTGAGGGCCCATACCCCTTCGGCGCAGATCGCGCCGCTGGAGAAAGGAAACATCACCGTGAAGACATTGGAGACCAAGTCCGTCGTGTTATTGCACCATCACCTGAAGGCCCTGCGGCTGCCGACCATCGGGGCCGAGTGCGAGAAGGTGGCCAAACAGGCCGCGGCCGACAACGCCGACCACCTGAGCTACCTGTTGCAGCTCTTGGAGCTCGAGCTGTTGGACCGGGAGAAGCGCTCGGCCGAGCGAAGGTTAAAAGCGGCACGATTCCCGACCATCAAGACCCTCGAGAGCTTCGACTTCGCGGCACGTCCGTCTGTCAACAAGGTGCTGATCGCCGAGTTGGCTCGTTGTGAGTACATCGACAAGCGCGAGAACGTGATCATGGTGGGCAATCCCGGCACGGGCAAGTCTCACTTGGCCACGGCCCTCGCCGCCCAGGCATGCCACAAGGGCTACAAGGTCCGCTTCTTCCGCACCACCGAGCTCGTGACCGCCCTCATCGAGGCTCGCGACGAGCGGACCTTTCTGAGGCTGAAGGGACAGCTCGCGAGATTGGACCTCCTCGTGCTCGACGAACTGGGCTACGTCCCTGCCTCCAAGGTCGGTGCCGAGCTGCTCTTCGACGTCATCTCGACCGCCTACGAGCGCACGAGCCTGATCGTGACCAGCAATCTGCCCTTCGAGTCCTGGACAGAGGTCCTCGGCTCCGAACGCCTCACTGGCGCGACCCTCGACCGGCTCACCCACCGCTGCAACATCATCGAGACAAAGGGTGAGAGCTACCGGCTCCAAGACGCCAAGGCCCGAACTCGGCGCGCCAGGCTAACGACCGACTCCTCAGGCAGCCAGCCTGTGGACCAAGCGCAAATCACCAAGTAACTTCAAGCTCAAAGTGCTCCCGTTTTCGACCGGCGCGCGCTCCCCTTTTCGATCAGCATTCATAGGTTCGTCCGCAAGCTCACCGACACGCACGCTCCCGGCTCGGTGCGCAATATCTACGGAGTTCTGGCGTCGATCTACGTGGCCGCGGCGCGCGACCAGGTCGTGACCAAGTCTCCGTGTGTTGGGATCAAGCTGCCGCCGACGACAAGCCGCCAGGTCGAGCCGCTTACCCTCCGACAGGTCGAGAACATCGCCGACGCGATCGGCGAGCACTACCGACCGCTCGTCGTGCTCGGCGCCGGCGCGGGGTTGCGAGTCGGCGAAGCGCTCGGACTAGACATCGCCAAGATCGACTTCATGCTGCGCCAACTCTCGGTCACCCAGCAAGCCGTGACGGTGCGCAGGGTGAAGACGCTGACGGCGCCGAAAACCGACACATCCATCCGGACCGTGCCACTAGCCGACTCTGTCCTTGCTGAACTGGCCGCTTACCTAACGACGCGGAACTGTAAGACCGGTCTGCTCGTCGCAGACGCCGACGGCAACCCGATCCCGCAGAATCGCTTTAGCCAGACATGGGCCCGGGCCGTCGTCCGGGCCGGGCTCCCGAAAGGGACGCGGTTCCACGACTTGCGGCACACCTTCGCCTCGGCGCTGATAGCGAACGGCTGCAGCGTCAAGGCCGTGCAAGCCGCGCTCGGGCACAAGTCGGCCGCGATGACCTTGGACATCTACTCCCACTTGTTCCCGTCCGACGAGGACCGCACGAGGGCGGCCGTTGACGCATTCCTCCGTCCCGCGTCAGATACGCGTCAAGCGGTCGGCCAGAAGAGTTAAGACCCCCAGGTCAAAGGTGCAAAGACGCCTAGATGTCGTAATAGAGCATGAACTCCCAGGGGTGCGGGCGCAGGCGGACCTGGTCAATCTCGGCGAGCCGCTTGAAGCTGATCCAGGTCTCGATGAGGTCATCGGTGAAGACTCCGCCGGTCTTCAAGAACTCATTGTCCCCCTCGAGGGCCCGGAGGGCCTCGTCCAGGGAAGCGGGGACCTGGGGCACGTTCGCGAGCTCTTCTGGCGGTAGGTCGTAGAGGTCCTTGTCCATGGGGTCGGGCGGCTCGATCCGGTTCTGTACGCCGTCCAGGCCAGCCATCAACATGGCCGCAAAGGCGAGGTAAGGGTTGCACGCCGGGTCCGGGCAGCGGAACTCGATCCGCTTTGCCTTCGGGCTCTTGGAGTACAGCGGGATCCGACACGCCGCCGACCGGTTCCTCTGGGAGTACACGAGATTCACAGGCGCCTCGTAGCCCGGTACCAGCCGCTTGTAGGAGTTCGTTGTCGGGGCGGCGAAGGCGAGCACCGCCGCGGCGTGCTTGAGCAGCCCGCCGATGTACCAACGCGCCATGTCGGACAGGCCCGCGTAGCCCGTCTCGGCGTAGAAGAGCGGCACGCCGTCACGCCACAGCGATTGGTGGCAGTGCATGCCGGACCCGTTGTCCTGGAACAACGGCTTAGGCATGAAGGTGGCCGAGTACCCGGCGTTGCGCGCCACGTTCTTCACGACGTACTTGTAGAGCATCAGCTTGTCGGCCATACGCAACAGGGTGTCGTACCGCATGTCGATCTCTGCTTGGCCTCCCGACGCCACCTCGTGGTGCTGCACCTCGATCTCGATCCCGAGTTGCTCCATCACGAGGATCATTTCCGACCGCAGGTCCTGGAAGTGGTCCATCGGCGGTACCGGGAAGTACCCCTCCTTGTAGCGCGGCTTGAAGCCGAGGTTCGGCTTTTCGTCGCGGGCCGAGTTCCAGATGCCCTCGATCGAGTCCACCTGGTAGAAGGCGGACCGCTGGTCCTGGGAGAAGCGGACATCGTCGAAGATGAAGAACTCGGCCTCCGGCCCGAAGTAGACCGTGTCGGCGATCCCGGTGGTCTGGAGGTACCGCTCGGCCTTGAGCGCCACGTAGCGGGGGTCACGTGAGTAGTTCTCGAGGGTCACCGGATCGTGCACGAAGCAGTTGAGGTTCAAAGTCTTGTGCTGGCGGAAGGGATCGAGGACTGCGGTCGAGGCGTCCGGGAGCAGGATCATGTCCGATTCCTGGATCTCCTGGAAGCCGCGGATGGAGGATCCGTCAAACCCGAGCCCCTCCGTGAAGGTCGCCTCGCTCAACTCATGAGCCGGCACCGAGAAGTGCTGCATGAGGCCGGGCAGGTCGCAAAAGCGGATGTCGATGATCTCGACGCCTTCGTCCTTCACCAGTTGAATGACTTCGGCAGCGGTGCGGTCCTGCACGGTTCCTCCTTGGTCCGCCCTGAGGCGCGACAATGCACGTGTTGGTCGATGAAGTCTGGCGCTCGTAAGTTTCGGCATCATTGCTCAACTGTGAACGCAGTGTGAACAGTTTCACGAGGGCTCACTTGGTCCCCGCGGCGCTGGCTGACCGTCTTCTCACCTGCGACACTGATCGGGCGCCGCAATCAGGCAAGCCTTTGGGGACACAGCGCGGCGCGAAGATCGGAGGCACTCGATGCAAAGCCAGCGGGAGTACGTGTTGCGGACGGTCGAGGAACGCGGCGTGCGCTTCATCCAGCTGTGGTTCACCGACGTGCTGGGCACTCCGAAGTCGTTCAGCATCACGCCCGCGGAACTCGAGAACGCCCTCGACGGAGGAATGACCTTCGACGGCTCCTCGATTGACGGTTTCAGCCGCGTGCAGGAGAGCGACGTGCTGGCCAAGCCTGACCCGAAGACGTTCCAGATCCTTCCGTTCCGCATCGGCCGGGAAGGGGACAACTCGCCGGTCGCCCGCGTGTTCTGCGACATCAGCAATCTCGACGGTTCGCCTTTCGAAGGCTGCCCCCGCCACGTGCTCCGCAGGACCTTGGAACGGGCGCGTGCCCGAGGCTTCTCTTTCTACGCCGCCCCGGAGATCGAGTACTTCTACTTCGCGCCCGGCGAGCCCGGCGAGCCTCCGAAGCCTCTGGACTCCGGGTCGTACTTCGAACTCACGGTGGCGGACCTGAGCACGGACCTGCGCAAGCGCACCGTGCTCACCCTCGAGGACATGGGCATTCCCGTCGAGTACGCCCAGCACGAGGATGCCCCGAGCCAGCACGAGATCGACCTCCGTTACACCGACGCCCTCACTATGGCCGACACGGTGATGACGGTCCGGCTCATAGTGAAGGAGATCGCCCACGAGAGCGGCGTGCACGCGAGTTTCATGCCGAAGCCGCTTTCGGGCGTCCAAGGTTCGGGCATGCACACGCACTTCTCGTTGTTCGAGGGCGACAGGAACGCCTTCGCTGACCGGGGGAGCGACCACGGCCTGTCTGAGGTGGGACGCCAGTTCATTGCCGGCGTCCTCCAGCACGCACGCGAGATAACGGCCGTGACCAACCAGTGGGTCAATTCCTACAAACGTCTCGTCGTCGGCTACGAAGCGCCCGTGAACGTCTCCTGGGCTTACAACAACCGGTCGGCGCTGGTCCGAGTTCCCATCGCGAGGCGTGGCAAGGTCGAGTCGACCAGATTCGAGTACCGCGCTCCGGACCCCGCGTGCAACCCCTACCTCGCGTTCTCGGTCGTGCTGGCGGCCGGGCTCGAGGGCATCGAGAAGGGCTACGAGCTCGGGCCCGAGGCGGCGGCGAACCTGTTCACCCTGACACCCGAGGAGCTGGCTTCGGAGGGCATCAAATCCTTGCCGTCCAGCCTGCAAGAGGCGCTCGTGGCGATGGAGGGCTCGGAGCTCGTCGCCGAGACACTTGGCGAGCACGTCTTCGAGTGGTTCCTGCGCAACAAGCGCGCCGAGTGGGACGCGTATACCCGAGAGGTGACGCCATACGAGCTGGTGCGTTACCTCCCGGCCCTCTAGGCGTTCTCGTCCACCGGACCGCAGGGCTTTTGATGGAACCATTGCTCGTCTTCCCGGACCCGCCCTCGGATTGGCTGTCTCGCGCGCTCGAACGCGCGGGCTATCCGTGGCGAGCCGTACGCGACCCGGCCCTCGCCGAGCGCGACGAGCCCGAGGACGGCTACGCGGGGGCTGTGATGTCGGCCCTCGAGGACCCGGTCGCCGCCTTCGCCGCCTGCCGAGTTCTCCGCAAGGGGGACAGCCCGTTGCAGCCGTTGCTGCTCATCGTCGCTCAGTCGTGCCTCGCCGAGCTCGAGCTTCGAGAGGACTTGTTCGACGACTTCGTGCTCGCGGACGCCACCGCCGAGGAGATCGAGGCACGCCTCACGCATTTGTTCTGGCGTACCGGTCGTGGCAAGAACCTGGACCTGATCGTCTACGGGCCTTTGGCACTGAACCTGGAGACCTACCAAGCAGCGATCCAGGGGCGGCCCCTGGACCTGACGTACATGGAGTACGAGCTGCTCCGTTTTCTTGCGGCGCATCCGGGACGGGTGTTCAGTCGCGAGACGCTGTTGTCCCGGGTCTGGGGCTACGAGTACTTCGGAGGTGCTCGGACCGTAGACGTTCACGTGCGACGTCTGCGGGCGAAGCTCGGAGAGGAGCATGCGCACCTGATCGACACGGTCCGCAGTGTCGGGTATCGCTTCGGCAGCGTCCGCTGGTTGCCGTCCGACAATCCCACGCGCCGTCCGTGATCGTTCGCTGTCAGCGGCTCGGATCCCCGGTCAGGCCTTCCCCCGGGCTGGCCACTTAGCCCTTCTTTGCTTTCTTCGAGGTAGAGCCGCTCTTCGGGACGGTCGTGGTTGTCACGGCCGCGCTGGACGCGGCGCGTTGGGTCATTGCGATCGCATAGGGGCCGCCGGGAAGGTGTATGGGTGTACCGGGGAGATTCGTCCTCGTACTGAGCGGCACGAGCGTCCGGCTGTCGTAACAGACGACCCAGGCGGTGGTGCCGTCAGGGCTCATCGCGATGGACTGGGGATTCTTCCCGACTGTGATCGGTGTCCCGGCGGTGTCGGTGGTGAGGTCGATGAGGGTCACGTTGCCTGTCCTCGACGGGCCCGAGATGGTGTCGGCGACATAGGCAGTCGTGGGCCGGAGCGGGGAGATCGCGATCGAGATCGGGCCACCTTGCACCGAGATCGGTGACCCGGCCCTGCTGTCGGCGAGATCGATCGGCGACACGCTGCCCGAGTTGGCGTTAGCGACGAGCGCGGTCGAGCCGTCGGGGGTGACGGCGATGGCGGCCGGGGCGTTCCCGACGGGGATCGCCGCTAGGGCCTTGCCGGTGGTCAGGTCGACGGGCGTGACCGTCGAGCCGATCGTTCCGGACTGTCCGGGCACGAACGCGCCGGCGTCGGTGACATAGGCCCGGCGTCCATCGGGGGTGATGGCGATGCCCTGGGGACCCGGACCCACCGTGATGGGCGGCAGGGTCTTGTCGGTGGCAAGGTCGATCGGGGTGACCGTGTCCCCAAGGGTCCCGATCGCTCCCGCGTCGGTCACGTAGGCCGTCGCCCCATCCGGGGTGATGGCGATGCCCGCGGGCCCCGCCGACGGGCCCAGCTTGATCGCTGGCAGGACCTGCCCGGTCTCGAGGTCGATCGGGGTCACCGAGCTTGACGCGTAGTTGGTGACGTAGGCGCGCCTGCCGTCGGGCGTGATCGCTATCGCGTCGGGGTAGGTCCCGACCTCGAGCGCCGCCTCGGGCCCGTTGCCCCCGAGGGAGACTTCGACCGGAACGACGCTATGGCCGAGACCGATGTTCGCACCCGTCCCGATCATGGTCACATAGGCGAATACCTCGGGCGGAAGGGGCGGGAGCGTCGTCGTGGTCGTCGTGGTCGTTGTCGTGCCTGAGCTGCAGCCGGCGACAACGAGCGCGAATAGGGCGACCGCCGCAGCGCCGAGCACGTGGCGCGGCGAGCGCACGGCTAGTTCGCAGAGCTGGCGGGTGAGCGAGACGCGTAAGCCCACGTCTCGATCTCGACGAGCGCGCCGAGAGGTAGACCGGCCACGGCGAAGGCGCTCCGCGCCGGCCGATTGTCGCCGAAGGCGGCGACGTAGGCATCGTTCATGGCAGCAAAGTCTGCCATGTCGGTGAGGAAGACTGTTGTCTTGACGACGTCTTCGAGCCCACTGCCTTGGCTTTCGAGCAAGGCGGCGGCGTTCTTGATCGCCTGGGTGACCTGTGCGGCCAGCCCGCCCTCGACGAGCGAGCCGTCAACGAGCCCGAGCTGTCCCGAGCAGATCAACCATTGCCCGGCGCGGACGATCGGTGAATAGGGACCGAGGGTGGCTGCCAATGTGAAGCCCGGTCCAGATCAGCTGAACGACGAGCCGCAGCCGCAGGTTCGCGTGGCGTTCGGGTTGATGATGTGGAAGCCGGCCTCCTGCAAGCCATCGCGGTACTCAAGGGTTGCGCCCTTGATGAGCTCCGCGCTCTCGGGGTCCACCACGACCCGCACGGACCCGAAGGTGCGAACGATGTCGTTGTCGGCGACCTCTGAGTCGAAGAACATCTCGTAGCTGTATCCGGAGCAGCCACCGGACCGTACGGCGACGCGCAGCGCCAAGCTGTCGTCACCTTCCTGCGCTAGAAGAGCGGTCACTTTGGCCACAGCGGCATCGGTGAGCGTCACCGGACTTGGGCGCTGACCGAGCTTCACCGTTGAGGACGCAAGACTCACTGTGGATCTCCTTTTGTCGAGAACCTTGGGCGCAGCAGCCGAGAAGGCCCCCCGCACCGCACCGTTAGGCTCGATCATACCGTGAGCGAGTCGAGCCAACCGCCCGTGTCACCCGTCGGGTCCCCCGACGAGGGTGTTCCATCCGCCGAAGCCGTCCGATCGGCACTTTCCGGCGTCGTCGACCCTGAGCTCGGCGCCGACATCGTCGAGCTCGGAATGGTGCGTGCTGTCGAGATCGATGGCGGCGTGGTGACCGTAGAGGTCGCCCTCACCGTTGCCGCCTGCCCGTTACGCGATCAGCTCCGTGCCGATGTCGAGCGCCACGTGAAGGCAGTTCCCGGTGTCGAACGGGTGACGGTCCGCACTGGGGTCATGGAACCCGGCGAACGCTCGGAGCTCATGTCGCTAGCGCGGCTGAAAGCCCAGGACAGGGCCGTCGCGACCGACATCCCGGCCACGGCGAGGATTCTCGCCGTGGCGTCCGGGAAAGGCGGCGTAGGCAAGTCGACGGTGAGCGTGAACCTTGCCGTCTCGCTTGCCCGGCGGGGTCTGGTCGTGGGGCTGCTCGACGCTGATGTCTGGGGCCACTCCGTGCCGAGACTGCTCGCGATGGACGGCGCGGTCCAGGCACAGGCGGGCAAGATGATCCCCTTCGAACGTGCGGTCGGCACCGGGTTGCTGAAGGTGATCTCGATGGGCTTCCTCTCGGGCGAGGATGAGGCGATCATGTGGCGTGGCCTGATGCTCAACCGGGCGGTCCAGCACTTCCTGGAAGACGTCCGTTGGGGAGCTCTCGACTACCTGGTGATCGACCTTCCGCCTGGCACCGGCGACGTCCACATGGGTCTGGCCAGGATGCTGCCGCGCACAGAGCTGCTCGTCGTCACGACGCCGAATCAAGCCGCGCAGAAGGTCGCCGGCCGGGCAGCCGACATGGCGCGCCGGGGCCACATTCGCGTCGCCGGCGTGATCGAGAACATGTCCGCTTTCACCTGCGAGCACGGCGAGACCTACGAGATCTTCGGGTCGGGTGGCGGCAGGCGCCTAGCCGAGGAGATCGGCGTGCCCTTCGTGGGATCGGTGCCCCTCAACGCGAGCGTGGCCTCCGGAGGCGACGCCGGCAAGCCGATCGCGCTGGACGAGGTCGGGACGCTGGCCGAGGTCTTCGCGTCCATCGCGGAACGTGTCGTGATGGAGATCTCCCCGCCGGTGGAGATGGCGGGCTGCAGTGCCCGCCTCTTGGAACGCGTCGAGAAGGCCCTCGGGCCGATCGGTGCTTGATCGATTAAGCCTGGCCGTTCACCAGGACCTGTTGTCCAGTCCGGGGACCGGCGCGGTCGGGTGTCAGGCGGAAGCAGCCACGCGCGGGCCGGCGAGTCCGCGGTCGACGATCTGTTTCCGCTCGGCCTCGTTGAGGCCGCCCCAGATCCCGTTCGCCTCCCTGATCCGCACGGCGTAGTCGAGACAGCTCTTCACGACCGGGCAGGTGCGACAGATCTCCTTGGCGATCCGCTCCCGCTGAAGGCGCTCGTCCTTGCGCTCCGGGCGCGATGGAGGGAAGAAGACGACCGCGTGCGGGCCGCGACATGCTGCCTTGTTTTGCCACATCTCATCACCGCGACTCGCGATCACGGCCTCTCCTCGTCTGGCCCCACGGCACGCTCAGCACCGGCCCTCCACGACACCTAAGTCCATTCGGCACACCATTAGTCGACGTCCCCCATGGCCACGACTAAACGTTGCGCCTCCTAGGCGCCACCAGCGCAGACCTGCACAAATGTTGTCGGTCCGCGCTTGTCGCGACGCTACTGCCGCCCGTAGCGTCCTCACAAGGGGCTCTTGTTGCAACCTCGCGGCAGAAAAGGCACAGGTAGGGGGCGGTAGTGTCGCCGCGAATGGATCGCGAAGCGTTCTGCCGCCAGAGCAATGTCGTGGTCGTCGCGGGCAAGGGCGGCGTCGGCAAGACGACCGTGACGGCCGCTCTCGCGCGGCTGGCCGCGGACAGCGGACTCGATGTCTTGGTGGTGGAGCTTGACGATGCCGGCGGACTGCTCCTCCTGTTCGGGTGGGAAGCCGCCTTCGACTACGAAGAGGCGGTGCTTTACGAGGCGCCCGCCGGCGCCGGCCGCGTGCGGGGGCGCGTGATCACGCCGGACGATGCCCTCGTGGAGTACCTGGCGGACCACGGCCTGCGACGCGTGGCCAAGCGCCTTGTGGCGGCGGGCGTGCTGGAAGTCGTGGCGACCGCCATCCCAGGCATCCGCGAAGTTCTCGTGCTTGGAAAGGTCAAGCAGCTCGAGCGGTCCGGCGCGTTCGACCTGATAGTCCTAGACGCGCCGGCGGCGGGCCACGCGGTGACATTCCTCACGAGCGCCCTCGGCTTGATGGACGCCGCCAGAGGAGGCCCACTGCGAGGCCAGGCCCAAGAGGTCGTCGAGTTGCTCAGGGACCCGGCCCGGTGCCAGGTCATGCTCGTCTGCCTGCCGGAGGAAACCCCGGTCAACGAGCTCATCGAGACGGCCTACCGCTTCGAGGACCTCGTGGGCGTCGCACTCGCGCCGGTCGTAGTGAACGCCTGCTACCCAGTGCTCACCCACCTTCGCACAGACCCGGTCGCAGCCGCGGTGGCGGCGAAGGGGGACCCGCCGTGCCATGCTGAAGCGGTTCGCCTGGCGGCCGCGGCAGAGTTCCGCGTGACCCGCCAGGAGCTCCAGGCAGCCCAGGTGGCGCGTCTCGGTGCCGGCTTGCCGCTGCCACAGCTGCTGCTGCCTTTCGAGTTCACCGCCGACCTCGGCCCCGAAGAGCTAGGGAAGCTTGCCGAGGCGCTCGGGACCGCGATCGAACAGCTGCACGCCGGCGACTCGCCATGACCCGGTCCGGAAGGTGTCGGAGGTGAGCGTGCGGGGCGCGGCGGACGGGACGCTCTCTGCCTTTTCGGCCCTGATAGCCGACAAGTCCGTCATCGTGTGCTGTGGTTCGGGCGGGACAGGAAAGACGACGGTCTCGGCCGCGATCGGCCTCGCAGGTGCAGAACAAGGTCGCAAGACCTGTGTCGTGACGATCGATCCCGCCCGCCGGCTGGCTGACGCGCTCGGTCTGGAAGACATCGGCAACACGCCGCGGCGGGTCGAAGGAGAGTGGCGTGGCGAGCTGTCTGCGGTCATGCTCGACGCGAAGGGCACCTTCGACGATCTCGTCGCCCGGTATTCGCAGTCCAGCGAGCAAGCGGACCGGATCCTCCAGAACCGCCTCTATCGCAACCTGACTTCCGCGCTGTCAGGCACGCAGGAGTACATGGCGATGGAGAAGCTTTACGAGCTGCACTCCGAAGGTGGCTTCGATCTCGTCGTCGTGGACACACCGCCGTCGCGGCACGCGCTCGACTTCGTGGATGCGCCGCGCCGGCTCTACAGCTTCCTCGAGAACCGGGTCTTCCGGCTCGTGCTCATGCCGACTCGCGCGTACATGAAAGCGATGACGATTGCGGCCCACGCGCTGTTGCGGACGATCTCCCGCGTCGCGGGCTCGGAGATCGTCGAGGACGCGATGGCCTTCTTCCGCGCTTTCGAAGGCATGGAGGAAGGATTCAGGGAACGGGCGCGCCGTGTCGAGGACCTTCTCGCGGACCCGGGAACCTCTTTCGTGCTGGTGGTGGCGCCGCGGGAGGACTCGATCGACGAATCGCGGTTCTTTGCCCGCCGCCTGGCGGAGGGCTCGATAGCCGTGGGCGCCCTCGTCGTGAACCGGCTCTTCTCGGACTTCGGGCCTGATCAGGCGACTGCCGGTGGTGTGCCACCGCAACCGCCCACGGACGTCCAATCACCAGCGCCAGCCCTCCCCGAGCGGTTGGGCGCGTCGCCTCCGGACCCTCTCGCTTACGAGGAGCTGCGGCGGAATCTCGAGGATTTCCTTGTCGTGGCGACTCGTGAGGAGCGATACGTCGCCGAGCTGGCCGGGGAAGTGGCGCCAGCTCCCGTCGTCCGGGTTCCGTTTCTCAGCGAGGACGTGCACGATATCGAAGGTCTCCGTGTTGTCGCTCGCTACCTGGTCGGGGGCCAACTAGTCTCCGACCGTGGAAGTCATACTGATCGTCAGTGACTCCGTGTCAGTTCTCGAAGAGCTGAGATCGGCCCTTGAGGACGACGAGACCGAAGTCCGCGAGCTGCGTGCCGGCGAGGACGTGAGGCCAGCGGTCGAGCAGGATCCGCCTGACCTCGTCATCACCGACCTGCAAGTCGGCAACATGGGCGGGATGGCCATCTGTCTGGATCTTCATCTGGAGGAGTCGGGGGGTCGGATCCCTCACGTCCCCGTCGTGATCCTGCTCGACCGCCGCGCGGACGTGTTTCTCGCTCAGCGCTCGGCGTCCGAGGGCTGGCTCGTCAAACCCCTGGACGCGATCCGGATCCGGCGTGCTGCCCGGGCGGTCCTGGACGGTGGCACGTTCCATGACGAGTCCTACAAACCTCTTCCTCTCGCCGCTGACCGCTAGCCGTCGGGAGCCGGACAGCCGGGGACGATGAAGCTCCGCCACCAGCCGCACCGGCTCGGCCGCCAGCCGTCGGCGCAGGTCTCCGAGCAGGAGATGCAGATTCGCAAAGGGCTCGAGTCGATGAGGGAGGCGACCGCGCGGGAGGTCATGACGCCACGCGTGGACGTTGTCGCCCTGGAGGTGCCCGTCACGCTCGACGACGTGGCCCTCGCCGTGCGACGTTCGGGGCACAGTCACTTTCCCGTCTACCAAGACGACCTCGACCATCTGCTCGGGGTCCTGTTCGTCAAGGACCTGTTCCATCCTGGACCGCTCGGGATCGAGGGCATCCGCGCCGTCGGGCGCAGCGACGAGGGCGGTTCACCGGTCCTCGACATGACAAGGCGTGTCCGCGAGCCCTACATCGTCCCCGAGTCCCGGCTCGCGCTCGAGATCCTGGCCGAGATGCGCCGGGCACGACGGGCCTTCGCGGTCGTGGTCGACGAGTACGGAGGTGTTGCTGGCGTCCTCACCATCAACGATCTCGTGAGCGAGCTCGTCGGCGACCTGCGGGACGAGTTCGACCGTGCTTCACTGCCCGCGATCGAGCGAGTCGACAAGTCACGGTTCCTTGTCGACGGCTCCTGCGGAGTTGACGAAGTGAGTTCCGAGCTCGGGATCCCGATTCCCGAGGGCGATTACGTGACTCTCGGTGGCTTCCTTTTCGAAGGTTTTGGGAGGATCCCGGAAGAGGGGGATCAACTTGACTTCGCGGGCTGGACGTTCCGAGTCACGAGGATGGACCGCAGGAGGGTTGCCAAGGTCGTTGTGCAGGCGCCAGCGGCTACGATGACCAGACAAGGCGGTGCCGAGCAAGCAGAGGCTCCTGCCGACGGGAAGTAGCGCAGCTTGGTAGCGCGCAGCGTTCGGGACGCTGAGGCCGCGGGTTCAAATCCCGCCTTCCCGACCAATTGGCCTCTGGTGGTCACGAGCCCGCGGGCGACTCGCGTTGGCACACGCAAAGTTCGACATGGGTGCCGCAGGCGCCATTGGGGGACTCGAGGTCTTGTCCGGCTGCGGGGGACACGCACTTTCCCGACTTACATGACAGCCCCCAACTGCCAGGGAGCGAACTCCTCGTCCCCCACGCCCAGCAGCTCGCTCTTGGTCCTCGAACCCGATGCCGTTCCCACGAGCGCGGCAAAGATCCGCCGGCCCATCTCCTCGACGTCGACATCGCCATCGGCGATGGCGCCGCAGTTGAGGTCCATGTCGTCGCCCATGCGAGCGAACAGGGGGGTGTTCGTCGCCAGTTTGAGGCTGGGGACGGGCTTGCACCCGAACGCGGAGCCCCGGCCGGTCGTGAAGCACACCACGTTTGCGCCCCCCGCCACCATCCCGGTCACCGAGACCGGGTCGTAACCGGGCGTGTCCATGAACACGAATCCCTTGTTCGTGACCGCCTCCGCATACCCGTACACGCCGGTCAGGCACGTCGAGCCACCCTTGGCGACCGCTCCGAGCGACTTCTCCAGAATGGTCGTCAGACCGCCCGCCTTGTTGCCCGGAGCGGGATTGTTGTCCATGGAGCCGTTATTGGCCGCCGTATAGGACTCCCACCAAGAGATGCGCTCGAGGAGCTGCTCGGCCACTTCGGCGCTGACGGCGCGGCGGGTGAGGAGATGCTCGGCCCCGTAGATCTCAGGCGTCTCCCCCAGGATCGCAGTGCCGCCCTGAGCGACCAGGAGATCCGCTGCGACACCGAGGGCGGGGTTGGCGGTGATGCCGGAGAACGAGTCCGAACCGCCGCATTGCAGCCCGAGGACGAGCTCGCTGACCGGCACCGGGCGGCGAACTGCGGCGTCGGCCTGGGGCAACATGGCCGTCAGGCGGGCGATACCTTCAGCCACAGTGGCCTTCGTCCCACCCTCGCCTTGGATCGTCATGACGTGCAGTTGCGTGTCCGGAGCAGGCGTCCAGTTCTCGGAGAGGGTGGCAACCTGATTGTCCTCGCACCCGAGTCCGACCAGGAGCACCCCGGCAAAGTTCGGGTGCCGGGCGTAACCGGTCAGGGTGCGCCGGAGCACCTCGAGACCCTGGCCGTGGCCGTCCATGCCACAACCGCTGGTGTGGGTGAGCGCGACGACCCCGTCAACGCCCGGAAAGTCATCGAGGACGCCCGGTCGGTCGAAATGGCGGGCGATCATCTTCGCCGCCGTCGCCGAGCAGTTCACCGAGGTCAGCACGCCCAGGTAGTTGCGGGTGGCCACTCGGCCGTCGGAGCGGACGATGCCGTTGAAACTGAGCCGCTCGACGCCCGCGACCGTAGCGGTGGGCCGGGCCTCGCCTCCCAACCGATGGGCACGTGCGAAGACCCGGAACTCGAGGTTGTGCGTGTGGACGTGCTCGCCCATCAGCACCGGTGCGGTTGTGAACCCGATGATCTGGCCGTACTTGTGCACCGGGTCCCCGAGGGCGATCGGCCGCAGCGCGACCTTGTGACCTCGGGGGATGTCTTGGATCGCCGTCACCACTTCTCGGCCGAGATGAACCTGGGCGCCAGCGGGAACATCCACCATTGCCACGGCGACGTCGTCATCGGGCGAGAGCCGAACGGCGATCACAGCACCATCGTCGCCAGCAGTCTCGGTTTCGTCGTCGGGCAACGCCCTACCGCCCGTTGCGTCCGATATCGGCGATGCCTCGAACCTGGCTCATCCGGCCTTCCCCCTTCGCTGTCTCCCAGAAACAGGACCGCCCGAACATCGCCGTCCCGGACTCTTCCCTGGCGGTGAGGGACGAGATGGTCACGCCGTCGCGGGACCCGTTGCCCGCAACTGGTCGTCACGCTGCGCTCGGCTCTTGCGATGGTTTCATCCTGACAGGGATTTGTCGAGGCCGATCGTTGCGAGGAGCGGCATCGAGGTCAGCACGTCATGGTCGCTTGGTCTGAGTGATCCCTGGCAAGCGCGCGCGTCGCGAGCCGTCGGTGCACCCGGGGCAAACGACGTGGTCGTGACTTTTCGCTTCCAGGTTCCTGTTGTTCGCGCCTCGGCCGCGCGCCTCGGGGCTATATGTTGCGACCAGGAGGTGTTGACGGTGCGCAACTTCCGTGTGGGCACCGGCCCGCTGGAAGGACGGGGTGAGCTCAGCCGGCAAACCTCGCCGACCGGCTTGCTCCCAAGCGAAAGCCAGCGCGGCGTCGATCCTCCATTTCTCTCAGTTGCGGCTCGGGAGCCGACGCCGCCAGCTGAAGGAGCCCTCTTCCCCAAAGTCTTCCCGGGGCGGAAACTGGACACCTTTCGGCAGACGCCTTTTGATCAGGTGCTGGCAAGTTGGCTCAAACCTGTTGTTGTCCGGTGGTCGTTCAAGACGGCGATGTCATTGTGCGAAGAATCGGTCGGCACGACCGGCGCTCTCTATCCTTTGTCAGCACAGGTGGTGAAGGGTTTGCCTCCTGCACTTGGTTAGGAGCGATGACGCCATGAGAGCCGTCGTCTACAGTGCGCCGCGGCAATTCGAGGTTCGTACGGTCCCGACGCCGGTGCCCGGCGTGGGAGAAGTCCGTCTTGCGGTCGAGATGGCCGGAATGTGCGGGACGGACCTGCACATCCACGACGGAGGCTTCTTCTCGAAGTACCCGCTGACACCCGGTCACGAGATCGTCGGTCGTGTAGATGCGCTCGGGGAAGCTGTCGAAGGGCTCGCGGTCGGCCGACGGGTCGCCGCCGACAACACGGTGCTGTGCGGCCACTGCACGTCGTGTCGCCGGGATGAGCCACTCTTCTGCCGCAACTTCTACTCACTGGGCGTCAACGGACCAGGAGCATTCGCCGAGTTCGTCATCGTGAGGGCGGAGAAGTGCTTCCCCGCGGACGACTTGAGCCCGACCACAGCGGTGATGACCGAGCCGACCGCTTGCGCCATTCACGGGATGGATGTGTTGGACCTGCGGCCCGGCTCCGAGGTGCTCGTATTCGGGGCGGGCCCGACCGGACTCGTGCTCGCACAGCTGCTCGTGCACGGCGGGGCGGCACGGGTGACCGTCGCGGCGCCGACGGAGTTCAAGCTGGCCCTCGCTCGCGCCTACGGAGTCGACACGACTGTCCAGATGGACAGGGCGAATCCGGGAGCCTCGCTTGCGTCCCTGCGCGACGCGGCGCCCGATGGCTACGACGTTGTCATCGAGGCGACCGGCGCAACCGCGGTCGGCGAGCTGTGTGTGTCGCTCGCCCGCGACGGCGGCACCGTGCTCATCTATGGGATGGCTGACGAACAAGCGGTCCTTCCCCTGCATCCATATGAGATCTTTCGTCGCGAGCTCACGGTGAAGGGCTCCTTCGCCCAGACCCATTGTTTCGACCGCGCTCTCGGCGTGCTTCGGTCCCGACGCGTTCGCACGGACGGCATAGTCACCCACGAATTCGAGCTTGGAGACTACGGCCGTGCTCTCGAGGCACTGCGGGACGACCCGTCCTGCATGAAGGCGGCGATCGTCCCCTGGCCTGAGAGTCGGGAACGAGCACCGATGGCGGAGGGAGAACCGACGATCTGACACCAACTCGGACCGGGGCCGTTGTGACTATGCGGAGCTAGTCTCTAAATAAGCTCTGGCCGGGAAGGACCTGAATACCATGCTGGGATTGTCGAACAAAGCGGCCGTGCTTCACGGCATAGGTGATCTCCGGATAGAGGACCGTCCGGTGCCGGTTCCGGGTCCCCGACAGATCCTCGTAGAGGTGGCGTCTGTGGGCATCTGTGGATCGGATGTCCACTACTACGAGCACGGCCGGATCGGCGACTTCATAGTCCGCTCCCCCATGGTGCTCGGTCACGAGGCCTCTGGGGTGGTCGTCGGCAAAGGGGAGCTGGCGGAACGCCACGACCTCGGGCAGCGGGTCGCCCTCGAGCCGGGCGTGCCATGCGGCTCGTGTCGCGAGTGCCGCACGGGTCATTACAACCTGTGTCGTGACGTGGTCTTTTTCGCTACGCCACCCGTCGACGGTGCGCTTGCCCGCTACGTCACCATCAACGAGGACTACGCCTTCGCTTTGCCGGACCATGTCAGCGACGACGCCGGCGCCCTTTGCGAACCGCTGTCGGTCGGCTTGTGGGCTTGCCGCAAGGCGGAGATAAGGGTCGGGTCTCGCGTCGCCGTCGCCGGCGCCGGGCCGATCGGTGCCTCGGTCACCCTTGTCGCCCTGGCTTCGGGGGCGACGGAGGTCATTGTCAGCGACCCGGTGCCCTCGCGCCGGGCGCGTCTGGCCGAGATCGGTGCGACGGCTGTCGTCGACTCGTCCTCGTCGAGCCTCCAGAAGGAGGCATTTGACGCGGACGTCTTCATCGACTGCTCGGGCTCGCCGGCTGCGATCCTGGACGGCATTCGCTGTGTGCGTCCGGCGGGAGCCGCGGTACTGGTCGGGATGTGCCCTTCCGCCGAGGTGCCCTTCCCCATTGCTAGCGTTCAGAACAGAGAGATCCGCCTGACCGGCACGTTCCGCTATGCGAACACCTACCCCGAGGCGATCGCGCTCCTAGCGTCCGGGGCCATCAACCTCGAAGCGCTCGTCGACGCACGGTTCTCACTGGAATCGAGCGAGGAGGCACTCACCGCGGCTCGCCGCGACCCGTCGGTGCTGAAGCCGCTCGTTCGCGTGGCCTCGTCCTGAGCGCCGCATACGGCGCCACGTCTGCCATGACGCTCGCGGGGACGGTCTGCCATCAAGACATCACTGTTGTCCTGAAGCCCGGTGAGCTCGTTGGGGAGAGTCGCGCGCCAAGGCCGCGCGAGAGCCTTGTTCGGCATGATTCGGAACGGCGTTCGATTTCAGCGCGTGCACGACGGCCTAGCGAAGGGACATGAAGTGGCTGCCTACGGCGGCATCGAACTTGGCGGCACGAAATGCGTCTGTGCGGTGGGCGACGGTTCCGACGATGCCTGGGTCGGCATGGTCACCCCCACGACCGAGCCGCAGACGACGACCCAGTTGGCCATCGACTGGTTCCGCGATGTGCAGCAGGACTCGGGCTCGCTGGTGTCTCTTGGAGTCGCAAGCTTCGGTCCTCTCGATCTTGCGGTCGGCACCATCGCCCAAGCGACACCGAAGGTCGCGTGGCGGGGTTGGCCCGTTGTCGAGAAGTTCGAGCAGGCCCTCGGCGTGCGCGCCAACCTTGACACCGACGTCAACGCGGCCGCGCTCGTGGAGCAGACTTGGGGCGCCGCGCAAGGGTGCTCGGACGTGCTTTACGTCACGATCGGCACGGGAATCGGCGTCGGGGCGATCGTGAACGGCGCATTGGTCCACGGGCGCTCGCACCCCGAAGCCGGGCACATGCGGTTTCCTCAGCATCCCGCCGATCGTCAACCGGGTGTTCCAGGACAGATGTGGACTGGTAACTGCCCCTTCCACGGCACCTGTTGGGAAGGCCTGGCGTCAGGCCCAGCCAGGGCGGAGCGTTCGGCCCTGTGGGCGCAGGCCCTGATGGAGCCGCCCGACGCGCTCACGCTGGAGAGCGAGTACATCGCGCTCGGGCTTGTGAATCTCATCTCCGCGTATCGTCCCCAGCGCATCATCCTGAGTGGTGGGGTGATGCACGAAGTCGGCCTGATGCAAAGTGTCCGCCGGAGGACCTGTGAGCTGCTCGACGAGAGCTATTTTCCCGAGGCACGTCAGATCGAGGACCTCGTGGTCGCACCCGCGCTCGGCGACGCCGCCGGGGTCGTCGGGGCCGTCTTGCTGGCGGCGGAGCTGAGGCCGGGGTATCTGCGGAGCCGTCCGGTCGGTCGCCTGGTCACGCACATAGGGGAAGCACTGACGAGGACCTCGGTTTCTGTCGCAGGAACGTGGCACGCGACGAGCGATCGCACGCGACGAGGCGCTTGGCCGTGACGCCGGCTTGCCGGATCCTTGCTCGTTGCTACCAGGCACCGTGCGGCTTGGTGGCCGATCGTGGATCATCTCATCTGAGGAGTCGTGCAGAGCGGATCGAGGCGCAGTCCCAAGAGGGGCTGCACTGGAGCTGACCTGGAGGGCGTGTGAGGTTCGGGCTCGTGGGTACGGGGTATTGGGCGCGGGTCACGCATGCCGCTGTGCTGGCCGCCGCGCCCGGGGTCGAGCTGGCGGCGGTCTGGGGCCGCGACGCCGACAAGGCGGCCGCTGTCGGCGCTGAGTTCGGCTCCGAGGCGCACCCGGACTTCACCGAGTTCTTGAGCCGCCTCGACGCCGTGGCGTTCGCAGTGCCGCCGGACGTGCAAGCCGAGCTCGCGGCGCGGGCCGCGGACGCGGGCAAACACCTCCTCCTCGACAAGCCGATAGCGACCTCCGTCGCCGACGCGCAGCGCCTGGTCGATGCGGTCGATCGTGCCGGCGTCGCCACGGTGGTCTTCTTCACCGCCCGCTTCGCCGAGACCAAGCGGCAATGGCTGGCGACCGTTGCCAAAGGCAACTGGGAAGGCGCCTGGGCGCTGGATCGTGTCGGCCTTCGCCCCCGCCAGCCCCTATGCCAACTCCCCGTGGCGAAGAGAGAAGGCGCCCTCTGGGATGTCGGTCCGCACGCCCTCTCGATGCTGACCGCGGCGCTCGGCCCGGTTGCGGCTGTCACGGCGGACGGGGGGACGGGTGATCTCGTCCATCTCATCTGCCGCCACGCGAGCGGTGCCACGAGCACCGCCACCTTGACGCTCAACGCTCCTCCCGCCGCGAGCAACGTCGCGCTCTCCCTCTGGGGCTCGGGCGGAGTGTCGAACATGCCGCTCGCCGGCTCGACGGCGGAGGCTTCGTACCGGGTCGCGTTGCGCGAGCCTCCGGGGCAACGTCAGGTCCGGCGAGCGCTCGCACCCCTGTGACGTGCACTTTGGCGTCTCGGTGGTGAGAACGCTTGCGGCCGCGGAGCGGCAGATCGCCTCCAGGCAGGGTGGCAGAGCCTCTGAGATCGATTGATCGGCACCGGAAACGGGGCGTCCGGCGGAGTCCCAGCAGCGGGGGCGACAAGCGGAGGCGTGCACGCGATGATCCGGGGCACCCAGCAGGTGTCAGAAACTCCCGGCGGTGCCGCCCCCTGGCGACGCGACGAGGCTCTGAGGCGGGCGGGCGGTCGTTCCCCGGGTGATGAGCTGTCCCCGGGCCTCACCCGTGCGGGTGATCACGCCGCTTTCGATGAGGGCAAGCAGTGCGCTCGCCCCGTGGGTGCCCATGGCGGGGATGTCGCGCTTCACCGCCGTGAGCGGAGGGTGGACCACCTGGCAGTAGGTGGAGTCGTCCCAGGCGACGAGGGAGACGTCACGCGGGACCGCGAGCCCCATTTCATGGGCCGCGCCCAGGCCGGCGACGGCTAGCACCTCGCTGTCGTAGACGATCGCGGTCGGAGGCAGCGGGTCCGCGAGCAACTGACGTGTTACCCTGCCGCCGCTCTCGGCCATGAAGTCCGTCGGGACGACTCGGGGCGGGAGCGAGAGCCGCTCCATGGTGGCCAGGTAGGCGTCCGTGCGGACCTGGGTGGAAAGGAACTCCAGGACACCGGCGACGCGGGCTATCCGCTCGTGGCCGAGGCGTGCGAGGTAGCGGACAACGTCGACGACGGCGCCCGCGTCGTCGCTACATACCGCCGACAGGCCCCCGATCCCCTCGGGACCGCCGATGACGACAGCCGGGAGACCGAGCTTCTCGATCAGCTCGAACCTAGGGTCGACCACGCGGGGGTCGACGACGAGCACGCCGTCGACGCGACGCTCCGCCCACCAGCGGCGGTAGATGGTCATCTCGGCTTCGAGGTCGTGGGCGACCTGGAGGGTGAGGCCGACGGAACAGCGCGACAACTCCATCTCGATGCCGGCTATGAGCTCCATGAAGAAGGGCTCGAAGGCGAGCGTCTGAGCCGGCCGCGCCAGCACGAGCCCGCATGCGCCGGCGCGCGCTCCCGACAGGGCCCTGGCGGCACTGTTCGGATACCAGCCGAGCTCGTCGGCGATCTTCAAGATGCGCTGTCGTGTCACCTCGGAGATCCCCGCTCGGCCGTTGAGCGCGTACGACACGGCACCCTTCGACACCCCGGCGCGAAGCGCTATGTCGGCGATGGTAACGCGGTGGAGCGGAGTCGTCTTCTGCGTCACTGGCACCTCCTCCTGTGCGGCACCTCCCGACGCCGGCAACGCCGATGCAAGTTTGCGGGAGACCATCATGACCGGTGCCTGTCGCCACGACAGAAGGTGAACCGGGTAAGTTGGCCTTGAAGTGCATGATGACAAGCTGGGTGGCCGAGCACGATGAGACCGACGTCCTTCTTGAAGTCGCTGAGAAAGTGTAGCCGTCCCGGACCGGTTACCCACATGGCAGCCTTTGGTGGGCGGAACCGCCCCCGGGGAGGAAATGGGGTGGCGGTCCGGGCCAGATTCGCGGTCTTGCACCTGGTATCCCCCAGACCTTGGGCTCTGGACCGGTTCACACGAATGCCGGCTCTGAACCGGGACGTACGCGGAAAGGCACACCAACACCATGGCTAGCGAGACCGTCTTCAAACGCTAGGGCGGCAACCCCGTGGTGACCGCGCGCTCTCCCTCGCGCCAACAGCATCCACAACTCGGCGATCGTCAAGAGGGGGGAGGGCTCCTATCGCCGGCAAACCCGGGCTGCGGGCCGACAGTGGCGCTGCCAGAATCACGCCTGTGCGCGTGCGCTTGTTGCTGCTGTTCGTAGCCCTTATCGGCTCAGTGGTCGCCCTGCCGGCGAGAGAGCCTGTGGCGGCCGTGACCGCGTCGCAGTGGTGGGTGGCGCTCGCCTTCGCCAACCGCGAGCTTGGCGCGGTGGTGGAGGGGAGTGGCGTGGAGCAGGCGGCACGGTGCGAGCTCGCGCTCTACTCCACGTCCAACGGCGGCGTCACGTGGGCGGCGCCGGTCGTGCTGAGCCACGGTGCTTCCTGCGGCGCCGGTGGCTCGCCGGACGAGATGGCGATGACACCTGACGGCACCTGGTTCCTCGCCACCGCCCAGGGCTTGTTCCGCGGCCGAGCCCGCCAGGCGGGCTTCGAGCTGATCCGGTCCGACCGTCTCGTGCCGTCCGAATCGACCTACACGGTCTGCTCGGTGGCGGGTGCCGGCGAATCCGTTTGGGTGGTTCTCGCCGATGCCTGCGGGCTCAGATCGGCAGGCGTCGTGCTGGTCTCGGGCAACGCGGGAGCCACGTGGACAAGGTCAAGAGACATGCCGCTTGAGTCTTTGGACCAGGCGAATCTCGTCGATGCCACCGCGCCGGAGAGTTTGGCCGGGGCGGGCCCTGCGAGTGTTTGGCTGATCGGGTCGAGGACCGCGCCGAGCTCCTACGGCGCGGCCGGGACCCTCGCGGTGGCGCACACCGCCGATGCGGGTCGCACATGGCACGTGAGCACGCTGCCGTGCAAGATCGACGACGTCGCCGGGATGCTCACCGCCGTCGGGAACGATGTGGCGACGTTGTGCCTCGGCGGCCCGAGTACCGGTTTCGCGCCGATGGAGGTCGTGACTTCCGCCAACGGTGGCGCGAGCTGGACGGAACGCTGTGACAACGGCCCCCGGGGCCTGCTGCGGATCGTCGGCGCTTGCCCGGCGTTCGGCTACCCGGGCGCGATGGTCGCGCTGCCAAATGGCACCCTCGTGATGGCGATCGGCTACCCGATAGGCGGCGTGGACATGTCGCTCGACGGAGGCCGTACCTGGAAGCTCGTCCTCAGATCGGCGGCGACGTTCCTCAGCTTGTCGCGGGGAGCCGGAGCGGTCTGGGTGCTCGGACTGGGGCCGGTGAGCCCCGGTTTGAGACTCGCGGAGTCCACGGACGGCCGGAGATGGCGTGCGGTGGCACTCCCCAGGCTGGGCTGAAATCGCGGACGACCTGCCCGTAGGCCTTGATTCTCACCCTGGGGGAGGCCGCACAGTTGGTGTGACCGGCCATCCGCCGGGACGGGGGAGTCGATCGTGGAGCTGATGAGCATCCGGTGAGTTCGCCCGGCGGTCTCGGTTGTCGCAGAAGGCGCTGCGCCTCTACGACGAGCTCGACCTGCTGTCGCCGGCGCGCGTCGATTCGGACTCGGGGTATCGCTTCTGCGAGACCGGGCAACTCGAGCAGACGGGTCTGGTCGCGATGTTTCGCCAGATCGGGCTTCCGCTCGCTGAGATAAGCGTCGTCCTCGGTCTCGAGCCGCCGCCCGCCGCCCGCCAGATCGCCGCCGACTGGTCGGGCAGAGAGCAGGAGCACGGCGCCCGACGGGAACTGGCCGGTTACGTCGTCGCGAGCCTGAACGGAAAGAGCTCGGTCATGTACGAGGTCACTACCCGCGAGATCCCGGTGCGCAGCGTGCTGTGTCTCGAGCGCAGCGTCAATCGGCACGGAGCCTGGGCTTTCGGCAAGGAGTTCGTCGGTCTCCTCCAAGAGCGCCCGTTGCCGCCCATGGAAGGTGTGGCGGGGGCAGCCTTCTGCATCTATCACGGGGAGGTCAGCGACGACAGCGACGGTCCGGTCGAGTGGTGCCGGCCTGTGCCGGGGGACCAGGCGAACGAGCTCGCGGCCCGCTTTCCCGGTGAAGGAAACCAGATGAGCCCTGCCCGGTGGCAGTTCGTGTCCGAGGCGCTGCGTATCTGGGGAACCGAGCGAGACCGGCAACCGAGCGAATTGGGCGTCCGGGTGACCTTCCTCGCCCCGTCCCCGGTGACTCCCGAGAGCGTGCCGGACTGTGACTTCGCGGTCCCCCTGCTCTGAAACGGATCTTCGGCACCAGGCACGAGCCGGGATGGTGAGCTCACGGGTGCACAGCCCGCTTTTCCTCAGCCCCCATCCCGCCGCGGGCCCTGAGCCCGGGCCGTGTCCGGGCCGCCTCCGCTCCCCGCAGATCCGACGGCCCGGCCGTGGCCGAAAGCGCCGTGGTGGGCGCAGACCTGGGCAGCGACGGCCATGGCCGAGTTCATCACGCCCTCGAGGTCATCGCCGCGCAGCACTCCCGCCAGGACCGTCCCGATCACGACGTCGCCCGCTCCCAGGGTGTCGAGGGGCGTGATCGGACGGGGCTCGGCATGGACGGTCTCGCCCGAGGAGGTCAAGATCGAAGCGCCCCGGGGACCCCTGGTCACCAGCACCACCTGCGGCCCGGCGCGCAGGACTCGTCTTGTCAGATCGCGCACGGCAACGGCGTCGCGCCCCGAGCCCGAGAAACAGGCCATCCAGACCCTGTCCAAGAGGGGCTCGTAGTACTCGCTCGGCTGGTCGGAGAAGTCGAAGGACACGCGGGTGGCGCGTGCCATGGCATCCAGCTGCTCCTCGGTACCACTGCGCGCGCCCGAGTGGACGCAGTCGAACCGGGCGAGATACTCGAGGTCGGTCTCGTCGAGGACGAACCGTGACACGCCGAGCCCGTAGGCCACAAAGCGCCGGTCGCCGCCGGCGAGCTCGACGACCGAGAACGCGTTCGGTCCCTCGACGATCCTGAGGCGCTCGGTCCCCACCCCTTCGTCGTCGAGCGCCGCCCTGATTGCGCGCCCGGCCTCATCGGTGCCGATGGCGCCGACGTAGGCCGCGTTCATGCCGGCCTTGCGAGCGGCCACGGCGACGTTCAAGGCATTCCCGCCCGGGAAAAGGCACCCGAGCGACGGGTAGATGTCCGCCACGTTGTCACCGACCGCCGCTACTTGGTGCATCGCATGACCTTGGTCGCCGAGAGGTGGGTCGGATCTCGTGTCGTTGTCTCGCGCGGAGAGGCGGTCCGGTGCCGGTCGAGAGAGCGGGACAGGATCAGGGCACGACGAGAATCGGGAAGCATCCTCGCGCGAGCAGCTGGCGCGGGACGCCACCGAGGTGGAGAGCCGGGTGAGCCGAACGTCCCACGACCACCAGGTCGGCTTTGCAGTCCTGCGCGAGCTGCTCGAGCCTCGGCGGCGACCTCACCGCTGCGGCAGGTGAAATCACCGCGGACACTGGCTTGGCCCAGTTCCTTGGTCACGAACTGCGCCAGGTACTCGTCGCTCTCGGCATCACCGACGAGCGGGACAGGTGCGAAGAACCCTCCGAGGGCGGCCGCACCGGGTACGTGGGAGACGAAGCAGGCATGGACGCAACCTTGCTCACGAACCGCCAAGCCGACTGCCATGGCGAAGGCGCGGTAGCTCGGATCAGAACCGTCCGTCCCGACGACGATACTCCTTATGGCCATGCCCTACTCTCGCGCAGCGGGCGCCGTTGGTCCCGGACCGGCCGATCCGATCAACTCGCCGGCCCCGTTCCGGTCTGCCGGGTCATTCCCGTCGGCTCCCTGGGCCACGCTTGCGAGAAGGTCGGCGGCGGCTTTCCCGTCGTGGTCGTGGTGGATCCTGAGGCCGTGCCCGTGGTGGAGGCGTGCCTTCTGAGCGATCGACTCGTCGTCCACATAGATGAATTTCCCACCCCGCAGGGCCGAGGCGATGGCGGCGACCACGCACATGACCACCGCGAAGCTGAGTATCAGGACGAGCGCACCCTTGAACGACGGACCGATGAGATGGGGGAAGAAGGAGCGGCTCGTGATGGCGGCCGCCTGGCCGGCGGGGAGGTGGTTGAGCACTGCCGGGCCGAGCAGGCTCTTGAGCGGGTTGTAGCCCAGGAAGGCGGCGAAGATGTAACCGAGCGGCGGCAGATGCGAGAGCTGGGTGGCGGTCGCCAGGGGGACGCCGTGCACGAGGAGGCCATGGAGCATCGCCGCGGGCACCTTGTCGTTCAGCCCGAATACGAGCAACGTGAAAAAGAGCCCCATCGAGAGCGGGAGGCCCGTCTGGGCGAAGGTCACGCGCATGCCCGAAGCTGCGCCGCGGTAGCGGGCCGGGACCGAGTTCATGATCGACGCCGTGTTCGGCGAAGCGAACAAGCCGCCGCCGATCCCCGAGACGAACATCACGATGGCGAAGGGTTCGTAGGAGAAGTTGGCCGGGAAGGTCATCATCACCGCGTACATGGCAGCGGTGAGGAGCATCCCAGAAGTCGCGAAGAGCCGGGCCCCGTAGCGGTCCGAGAGCTTGCCGGATATAGGCCCGGCGACCACGAAGCCGAGCATGAACGGGAGCATGTAGATCCCTGCCCACAACGGCGTACGGGAAAAGCTGTATCCGTGCTGTGGGAGCCAGATGCCCTGGAACCAGATCATCAACATGAACTGGAGGCCGCCTCGACCGACGCCGCCCAGGAAGTTCGCCGCGTTACCGGCTGTGAACGCCCGGATGCGGAAGAGCGACAGGCGGAACATGGGCTCGGCCACCCTCATCTCGATGAAGTTGAACAAGATGAGGAGCGCGAGACCGCCGAAGATCATCTCCAGTACGAAGGGATTCCCCCATCCGGTCAGGGAGTGGCCGTAGGGCTTGATGCCGTAGGTGACGCCGGTGAGGAGCATGGCCAAACCCGCCGCGAACGAGAGGTTCCCGAGCCAGTCGATCTTCGCCTTGATGCGGATGCCGATCTCCTTCAGCTTGAGGAAGGCCCAGACCGTGCCGAAAGCGCCGATCGGCACGTTCGCGAGGAAGACCCAACGCCATCCGACCTGGGAGAGGAGCCCACCGACGAGAATGCCCAGGAACGAGCCGACGATCCCCACGACCATGTTCATCCCGAGCGCCAGAGCGAGCTGCTCAGCCGGGAACGCGTCGGTGATGATCGCCGCCGAGTTCGCCATCAGGAGCGCTCCGCCCACGGCTTGGACCATCCGCAGGATGACGAGCTCAAGCGCTCCGTTCGTGCCTGTACTCCAGACCGTCGACAAGAGGATCGCCGAGACGGTGAACCAGGCGAAGCCGAGGTTGTACATCCTCACGCGACCGAAGATGTCGCCGATGCGCCCCACGGTCACCACGACCGCGGCCGACACGAGGCTGTAGCCCATCATGATCCAGAGCAGGTACGGGAAGCTGGCCGCCTGCAACGGGTTCAGGTGGATGCCCCGGAAGATGACCGGCAGGGCGATGATGAGGCTCGTCCCGTTCAAGGTCGCAAGCAGCATGCCGATCGTGGTGTTGGAAAGGACCACCCACTTGTAGCGGGGCCCCACGGTCGTCGACGGAGTCGGTGTCAGCAGGCTCACGTTCGCTTCTCCTCTGGCTTGGGGTGGCTCGCCGTCACCTCCGGTGTCTCCCCCGGGCGCTCGGTCGCGAACGACTCGAGTAGGGTCACAGCGCGTTCGAGCGCCGCGCGGTCCGGTTTGCAGAGGGCACTCACGTGCTCGGCAAGCCAGGCGTTGCCGATGCGGGCGCGCCGTTCGAGAAGTTCCGTGCCTGCGGGCGTGGCCACGAGCTGCACGCCCCTGCGGTCGGCGGGGTTCATCCGTCGGGCGATGAGACCCGCAAGTTCCAGTTTGTCGGCAAGCCGTGTCGCGGCCGGGGAAGGCAGGCCTTCGATCTCGGCGAGATGGCCGACACCGAGCGGGCCGTTGCGGACCACGGTGGCGAGGGCGGAGAACTGGGCGATCGTGAGCTCGGACGGGTCCACCCGACGAAGCTGTCGCGAGAGGCGGACCATCGACAATCGCAACCGGGCGGCCAGCACGTTGGGCGCATCCGCCTCGCCTCTGGCGCCCGCCACGTCGCTCATCGCCTTACGCCTCTTTCCCGAAGTGCCCAGTCGCCGGAGCTATGCCGCACCGGTCACGTCGTTGGCCGAACCACCTGTCCCTCGCTAATGTGCCGACATTATTATATGTCGTCAGTATCGATCCAATCTTGAGAGCGTGAGGCGGATGGGCGCTGCGGGCCCGGCGGTCTGTGACGGATCGGCTGCAGGCCGATGAGCGGCACAGGGCCGTTCGTCGTCATGTCCAAACCAATTGGGCCGCTCTGCAATCTCGAGTGCGGATACTGCTACTACCTGGGAAAGGCGGCGCTGTTCCCCCCTGGGGAGCCCTTCCGGATGAGCCCGGAGGTGCTCGAGTCGTACATCTCCTCGTTCATCGCTTCCAGCCCCGGGCCGCTCGTGCACTTCGGCTGGCATGGCGGCGAGCCGACCCTGGCGGGGATCGAGTTCTACCGCCGGGTAGTCGAGCTCCAGGATCGGTACCTGCCGGCAGGGTGGCGCTGCCTCAACAACATGCAAACGAACGGGACGCTGCTCGACGCGCGCTGGTGCAGCTTCCTCGCCGAGAACCACTTCGCCGTGGGGCTCAGTATCGACGGTCCGGCGCGCCTGCACGATGCTTCTCGTCCCGACCGGCGCGGACGGCCGAGCCACGATCGGGCGATGCGGGGACTTGGCCTGCTGCGCGCCGCGGGCCTCGAGCCGGATGTGCTCTGCACGCTGAACGCGCTCACCGCCGCGCACCCGACCGAGGTCTACAGGTTCTTCGTCGACCAGAAGATGCAGTGGCTGCAATTCCTCCCGGTTGTCGAGAAAGCACCGGGCGGTGTGTCGGAACGCTCGGTGACGCCCGCGGCGCTGGGGGCATTCCTCTGCACGATCTTCGACGAGTGGGTCCGCCACGACATCGAGCACATCGGCGTGCAGAACTTCCTCGAGTGCTTCCTCGTCGTCACGGGCAAGCCGGCCAACCTCTGCGTGATGTCGCGGACGTGCGGACGGGTTCTCGCCATGGAGCACGACGGGAGCGTCTACTCCTGCGACCACTATGTCGATCGCGCTCACCGCCTCGGAGAGGTGACGGGCGACGGGCTCGCGGCACTCGTCGACTCGCCCGCGCAGATCGCCTTCGGCGAGGCGAAGCACGACTCCCTGCCGGCGTGTTGTCGGGAGTGCCCGGTGGGCTTCTTGTGCAACGGGGGCTGTCCGAAGGACCGCTTTGCCATCACGGCCGCCGGCGAGGCAGGTCTCAACTACCTCTGTGCCGGGTACCGCCGCTTCTACGGCCACGTCCTGCCCTATCTCAGGCGGATGACGGCCCTCGCCCGCAACGGCCGGCCGATCTTCGAGATCAGCGCGGAGCTCGAAGCCGCCGAGCGCGAGGACCGGTTGCGATGGCGCACGACCGGGCGCAACGAGCCATGCCCGTGTGGGAGCGGCCGGAAGTACAAGCAATGCTGCCTTTTGACCCGACGGCGGTGACGCCGCCGCCGCGGCGCTTCTTCAGGCCAGTTCCGGCTCCAAGACGACGCCTCTGCAGGGCCGGGGCGACGGCTCAGGAACCCTCAAGCTGGCGCGGCACGACTCGCCACCTCCTCTTGCTGTTCGGCGACGATCTTGTCGGCCGCGGCCGCGTTGCCATCGGCGAGCGACCCGGGGAAACGTTCCCTGATCGCGCCCACGACGGCGTCGGGAGACACCACGCCGCTCAGCGCTGCCAAGCCGCCGAGAAGCACGGCATCCGGCACAGGCCGGCCGAGGTTCTCCAACGCGAGCTGGGTGGCGGGGACGATCGCCAGGCGGCCCCGGCGCATCCCTCCGGCGAGCTCGCCAGGCCCAGGCGTCGAGACTGTGAGTCGTGTTGATGAGGAGATAGCCGTCTGCGCCGAGGCCGGCGAAAAGGCTGACCTGGTGCAGAAGCGTCGCATCCTGCACGACCACCGCGTCAGGGGCCGCGATCGGCGAGTCCGTGCGCATCTCGTGTCGCTGCTGCGGCAGAACGCCACCACCGGGGCGCCGGCGTGTTCCGAGCCGAAGCTCGGGAACGCCTGGGCGTGGCGGCCCTCCACGAACGCCGCGACCGAAACGACAGTTCGTCCGCCCGACTTCTCCTGCATTTCGCAGGCGAGCGATTAGTGGGTACTCCCGTCTTGCCCGCGTGGACCGCACGAGAGCGGAGAGCCGCCGCCGCCCCACGGGGAGCCTCCCGATGCCACACTTGGAGTGATGACGGACCGAACGACCACCGCGGAGCACGCGCCGAAAGCCGCGCGCACCGGGCGACGTCCTTCGATCGCGTGCCCCGCCTGGTCTTCTGGGAGACAACCAAGGCCTGCCCGCTCGCGTGCGTGCACTGCCGGGCCGTCGCGCAGCGCGAGCCCGCGCCGGACGAGCTCACCACCGAAGAAGGCAAAGCGATCATCGACGAGCTCGCCGGGGCCGGTCGCCCTGCCCCGGTCCTGATCCTGACCGGCGGCGATTGCCTGCAACGGCCGGACCTCGCCGTCCTTACCGCGTACGCACAGGCTTCGGGCGTGCCTGTCGCCATCTCGCCCTCGGTCTCCCCGCGCCTGAACGCCGCCATGGTGTCAATGCTTTACGCCCACGGGGTGAGGACAGCGTCGCTCAGTCTGGACGGAGCCGTGGCCGAGACGCACGAACAGGTCCGACAGATCCCCGGCCACTTCGACGAGACGATCCGCGGATCGGACTCCTCAAAGAACACGGCCTGGCGGTGCAGATCAATACGGCTGTCATGGCGCAGAACGTCAGGGAGCTCGCGGACCTGGCGAGTCTCTTGGTTTGCCACGGAGTGAGGACCTGGGAGGTCTTCTTCCTCATCGGTGTGGGACGCGGGCACGACATCGCCGAGATCGAGAACGACGAGTACGAGGACGTCTGTCACTTCCTTGTCGACGCCGCCCAGCATGGGATGACCGTGCGGACAGTGGAGGCGCCCTTTTTCCGCCGGGTCCGTGACTGGCGGTCCAGGGGGACCGAGGCCAACGGGGACGCCCGGGTCGAGTTCGGGCTCGGACCGCGCTGACGGGGAGCTGCGCGCCCGCCTTCGCGAGCTGATGGGCGCGCCGACGTCCCCGGTTCTCGCGCCGACGGCCTCCACCCGTGACGGCAAGGGGATCGTGTTCGTGGCCCACGACGGTCAGGTGTACCCCGCCGGGTTCATGCCTCTTCCGCTCGGATCGGTGCGCGGCACCGGCGTGCTCGGTATCTACCGCGACGCCCCGGTGCTGAAGGCGATCCGGAACGCCGCGTTCCCGGGGCGCTGCGGGCGGTGCGAGTACTCCGACGAGTGCGGTGGGTCGAGGGCTCGGGCGTACGCGGCCACCGGGGACCCACTCGCCGACGACCCAGCTTGCCGTTACCTTCCCTCGTAGGCGACACTCGCGAAGTCGCCGCGCGCGCTGCGCGACCGGTCCAAGTCGAAGGAGAGCCGAAGATGGGCGTAACTGCTTCAGGTGTGAAAGCCGTCGAGATTCTTGACTCCCGGGGTAACCCGACCCTGGCGGTGACGGTGACGCTCGGCGACGGCACCAGTGCGCGCGCAGGCGTACCGTCCGGCGCATCGACGGGCTCACGCGAAGCGGTCGAGTTGCGCGATGGCGACCCGGCCCGCTTCGGAGGCAAGGGCGTTCTCGGAGCTGTCGGGGCCGTCAACGGTGAGATCGCCGAGGCGTTGCGCGGTCGGACCTTCGCCGATCTCGCGGAGCTGGACCACACCCTCATCGAGCTCGACGGCACCGAGAACAAGGCTCGCCTCGGGGCCAACGCCATCGTCGGGGTGTCGATGGCCGTAGCCCGGGCGATCGCCCTGGCCGCCGGGGTGCCGCTCTGGCGCTCGCTCAACCCCGAAGGGGTGACGCCGCGGCTACCCGTGCCGCACTTCAACGTGCTGAACGGAGGGGTGCACGCGCCGAACAAGCTCGACTTCCAAGAGTTCATGGTGGCCCCGATCGGCGCCCCGACCATGGCAGAAGCCGTGCGCGCCGGTGCGGAGGTCTACACGGCGCTGCGCAAGCTGCTGGCCGGCAAGGGCTTCGCGACGGGACTGGGTGACGAAGGGGGCTTCGCCCCTGAGATCGACGAACCCGAAGAGGTCCTGCGTTTGATCGTCGCAGCGATCAACCAGGCCGGCTACCGCCCCGGCCGCGAAGGTGTGGCGATCGCGCTCGACCCGGCCGCGAGCGAATTCTTCCGCGACGGCAGCTACCACGTTGCCGGCGAGACCCTGTCGAGCAACGACATGATCGACCGCTACGCGGCGATCATCGAGGACTTCCCGGTGTGGAGCCTGGAAGACGGACTAGCCGAGGGAGACTGGGAAGGCTGGGTACATCTCACCGAGCAGCTCGGTGACCGCCTCCAGATCGTGGGCGACGACCTCCTGGTCACGAACCCGAAGATCATCGCCGAGGCGATCGCCCGCCGCGCGGCGAACTCGGCGCTGATCAAGGTCAACCAGATCGGCACCGTGACCGAGACGCTCGCCGCGATCGCGGTGTGCAGGCAAGCCGGGTGGACGCAGATGGTGTCGCACCGCTCGGGCGAGACCGAGGACACCTTCATCGCCGACCTTGTCGTCGGCTCCGGGTCCGGGCAACTCAAGACCGGCGCGCCAGCCCGCGGCGAACGCGTGGCGAAGTACAACCGGCTGATCGAGATCGAAGCGGCCGAGCGGCTCCCCTACGGGCTCGTCGGCTGATCCCCGGAGCGGCCAGCCGCCCCGGTGCACGCCCTTTCGAAGACGTTTCTTGATGGTCGTGACGTCGCCGGAGGCCGTCTACCGTGTCTGGACGTGGAGGCAGATCGTGTCTTTCTGGTGCGGCACGGTGAGACGGCTCTCAATGCCGCCGGTCTCCTGCGGGGACAGCTCGACGTCCCGCTCGAGCGCGACGGGTCAAGCCGAGGCGCTTGCGCTCGGCGAATTGTTTCGCTTCGTACCCCTGCGAGCCGTCGTGTCGAGCCCGCTCCGGCGGGCGGCCGACACGGCGCGTCCGTTGGTCTACGCCTCGACGGCTCCGCTCCGGATAGACGACCGCCTGCGGGACCGTTTCTATGGCGAGTGGGCCGGGCACGCGCTCGCGGAGGTCGAGGAACGCTTCGGGTCGATCGACGCCGCTCCGGGGGTCGAAGACTGGCAGCGTGTCGAGGACAGGGCCGAGGAGGCTTTCTTGGAAGCCGTGGCGGGCGTTGGCGCCGCGGCCGGTGGGCAGGTCGGCGTGGCGCTGGTTACTCACGACGCCGTCCTCCGGGCGCTGCTCGGACGGCTCCTGCCCGCCTTTGACCCGGGCAGCGTTGCGCTCCCAACCGGGTCCTGGTCGGAGATCGGGGCGGCACCGGGCGCCGGGTGGCAGGCCCTGCATCTCGGCCAGGTCCCGGCCAGCGGCCAGGGGCCAGATCTTCGCGAGGCATAGAGCGACCTCGGCGAACAACCGGGTGATCGAACAGACCCGCTCTGTTGAAGCCAAAGCCGAGTCACTGCCGGTAACGGTTTGGCGGGCCCTCCCCCGGCGTAGGCTGAGCCCGTGCTGCGCCTTCTGACCGCCGGAGAGTCCCATGGGCGTGGGCTTGTCGCCGTCGTCGAGGGGCTGCCCGCCGGCCTGCCGATAAGCGTGGACGAGATCTCCGGCGAACTGGCCCGACGCAGGCTCGGCTTCGGGCGAGGTCCACGCCAGCGCTTCGAGACCGACGAGATCACCATCGTCGGTGGGGTTCGTCACGGACGGACTTTGGGATCACCGGTTGCCATCGAGATCGCGAACGCCGAGTGGCCCAAGTGGGAGGAGGAGATGTCCCCTGAGCCCGGGCATCCCGCGCGCCGGCTCACACAGCCGCGCCCCGGCCACGCGGACCTTGCCGGCATGCAGAAGTACGGCTTTGACGATGCCCGTGACGTGCTGGAGCGGGCTTCGGCCCGTGAGACGGCGGCGAGAGTGGCAGCCGGTGCCTTGGCCAAGGCCCTCCTGGCGCAGATCGGTGTCGCGATCGTGAGCCACGTCGTGCAGATCGGGGGCGCCGAAGCGTCGGCCGGGCTTCGCCCGACGCCGGACGATCTTCCGACGGTCGACGCGTCGCCGGTGCGGTGCTTCGACCCCGCGGCCGAGGCGGCCATGATCACCGAGATCAAGGCTGCGGCCAAAGACGGCGATTCGCTCGGCGGCAACGTCGAGGTCGTGGCTTACGGAGTGCCCGTGGGCCTGGGAAGTCACGTGCATTGGGACCGCAAGCTCGACGGCCTTATCGCCCAGGCGCTGATGAGCATCCAGGCGGTGAAGGCCGTGTGGATAGGCGAAGGCTCCGATATCGCCCGTCGCCGGGGCTCTGTCGGCCACGACTCCATCTACTTCGACCCAGAGTCACGCGCCTACAGGCGAGAGACCTCCCTGGCCGGTGGCATCGAGGGCGGAATGTCCACCGGGGACCTTCTCCTCGTCGGCGCCTCCATGAAGCCGCTCGCCACGCTGAACCGCCCGGTTCTGAAGACTGTCGACGTCCTCACCAAGGAGGAGACCGTCTCGTTCAAGGAGCGCACCGACGTCACCGCGGTGCCCGCCATGGGCGTGGTGGCGGAGACGATGCTGGCCCTTGTGCTCGCGTCCGAAGCGCTCCGCAAGTTCGGAGGCGACAGCATCGCAGAGCTCGGGCGTAACCACGCCTCGTACCTCGCCGAGGTCCGCGACGAGCATTGGCCGAGTGCGGTAACGGATTGAATCCCGAGCAGGGAATCGTCCTCGGCATCGCCGGCTTCCTCGGGGGCGCGGTGAACAGCGTCGCCGGGGGCGGCTCGCTCATCTCCTTCCCCGCCCTGTTGGCGGTGGGCTATCCGGCTGTGACGGCGAACATGACGAACACGGTCGCACTCTGGCCCGGTTACGTGGGCAGTTCGGCCGCGTATCGCCGGGAGCTTCAAGGCCAGCGATCCCGGGCGGCCATCCTGGCAACGACTTGCACAGTCGGCGGCGTCGCCGGGTCGGTGTTGTTGCTCACGACGCCCGCCAGCGTCTTCAAGCGAGCCGTGCCCTTTCTCATCCTCCTCGCGTGTGCCCTGTTCGCCCTGCAACCGATCGCCACCCGCGTGAGCGGGAAGCGGCAGGCACCCTCGAGGGAGCACCGTTCGTTCGGTCTTCACTTCGCGGTCCTGCTTGCCGCCGTCTACGGCGCCTACTTCGGGGCGGGGCTTGGCATCGTGCTCCTAGCGATCCTCGGGTTGGCCATCCCGGACAGCCTGCAGAGGCTGAACGGACTGAAGCAGGTCCTCTCGGTCGTCATCAACTCCGTGGCGCTCGTCGCCTACAGCGCCTTCGGTCGCGTCGCGTGGACTGCGGTCGCCGTCATGGCCGTGGCCAGCCTTGCCGGCGGTCGGCTGGGCGGCGGCTTTGCCCGCCGGCTGAGCCCGGTCCTCTTGCGCGTCGTAGTCCTCACCTTCGGCGTCACGGTCGGCTGCATACTGCTGGCGCGGCAATGACGCCGGCGCACCCGGGTTGGTACGCTCGGCGAGCGTGTTCACGGGACTGGTCGAGGAGATGGGCACCTACGTTGGCCACGACGGCGATCGCTACCGGATCAGGGCGTCGCTCGTGCTGGAGGGCGCCGAGGTAGGTGACTCCATCTCGGTGAACGGCTGCTGCACGACAGTCGTCGCCTGCGGCGGGGGGATCTGGGAGACGCAAGTCACCGGCGAGACCTTGAGCCGGACGACCTTCGGCCTGCTCGAGCCCGGTGACCCAGTGAACCTCGAGCGGCCGGTACGGGTGGGCGACCGCCTCGGCGGGCACATCGTGCAGGGTCACGTCGACGCCATCGGGGAAGTGACAGCCGAGGCGCCGGATCTCAGGGTCCGGATCCCGCCGGAGTTGATCCGCTACTGCGTGGAAAAGGGTTCTATCGCGGTCGACGGCGTGAGCCTGACGATCTTCGACGTCGACGAGGACAGTTTCTCGGTCGCGGTGATACCCCACACGGCCGAAGTGACGACGCTCGGCCGTCGGATACCTGGTGACAAGGTCAACATCGAGGTTGACGTGGCTGCGAAGCAGATTGAAAAGCTCCTCGCGCCGTATCTCGCGAAGCTGATGTGACGATGGCCGCTCGCGCAGCTGCCCGCCGCTCGCTTCCCGTCAGCTGAAGCACCTCCGCCGGCCATGCTCGTGAGAGCCCCGAGCCGCCGGTCAACTCCTTGGGGGCGACTCGCGGCGTGCTGGCGGGCAAACCCGGGGCTCACCGCCGTTGTCGTCCTCGGGCTCCTGCTCGGCCTCCTGCTCAGGCTGTACGCCCTCGGCCGGGGCACCATCAACTCCGACGAGGCAGTTGTCGGGCTCATGGCCCAGCAGATCCTGCACGGTCATTTCTTCGCCTTCTACTGGGCCCAGAACTACGGCGGCACGGAGGCTTACGCCGTCGCGGTCGTGTTCGCCCTGTTCGGGAGCTCCGCGTTCACTCTCGGGCTCACCACGGTCCTGCTCTGTGCCGCCTCGGTCGCGATCCTGTGGCGGATCGGGAACCGCCTGTTCGGCAGTCCGGTCGGGGCGGTGGCCGCGATCGCTTTCTGGGTCTGGCCCGAGCCCTATGTGACCTACTACCGCCACGGCGACGGCTTCCGCTGGATCGTGCTGATCTGCGGGCTCCTGGTGTTCCTGACCGTTCTCAGGCTCGGGGACGGCGACGGCGGGAGGCTCGACTGGCTCGCACTCGGGCTGAGCGCCGGCGTGGGATGGTGGTCCAGCCCGGAGATCGCCTACTTCCTCGCCCCGGGCGGCGTCTACCTCGTGGCCCGCATCGTGAAGCGACGGGCGAGCATGCCCCTCGGTTCGCTGGCTCTCGGTCTTGCGGCTCTTGGCCTCGGATCGCTCCCATGGTGGTGGCACAACATCCCCCGTCACTTCGACTCGCTCGCAGGGGTTCCCCAGCCTCCCCCTCCGACTCCGGGCGGGGCCTACTGGTGGCATCTAGGCATCTTCGACCGTTACGTGCTCCCGATCGTGCTCGGCCTTCGGACGCGGGGGTCGGGCGCATGGGTCGTCCCGTCGAGGCTGACGCCTCATCTCGTGAACGTCTTGATCGTGGTGCTCCTCGCCTGGCTCGTGTACCTGGTGGCGCACGGGCGCGCCTGGTTGCTGGTGCTGTTCGTCGGGGCGTTCCCGTTTCTCTACGCGGCCCAGCCGTTCACCTGGCATTGGCAGGATGCCCGCTACGCGATCTTCCTCGCACCATTGCTCGGGCTCGTGATCGTCTCCCTGGTTTGTGAGGCCGGCATGTGGGCGCTGGGGTACGCGCGGTCGGCGCCAGCGATCATGGCGGGCCTTGTGCTCGTTGCCGCCCTGGGGCTGACGCTCGTCGCGGCCCGGGGCGAGCAGCCCTACGTACCAAGCCCCGCTCTGCCGGCCGTCGCGCGCACGAGTTGGCTCTCGTGGCATACCAACCCGAACAACCTGCCAACGGCGCTCGCTGATTCGCTTATGCGATGGGATGTGCACTACGCCTTTTCGAGCTACTGGCTCGGCTACGACGTCGGGTTCCTCTCCGACGGCCGTGTCACCGTGAGCCCAGCCGGGCCCGAGTTCATTCGCTATCCGGCCTATTATCGGGCCATCGCCGCGAGTCCGACACCCGCGTGGATCTTCGTGAACCCTGCGCTCGCTCGAGACGCTGCCGTCGAGGCCGGGACAACGGCCCTCGATCCCGGTTGTGTCGCGCCCGACCAGCAATGCCTTTTGATCCCCGAGATCGTCGCGTGGTGCGAGGCTCACCACATCGGCTACTCGATGCGCTCCAGCGGGCCGTACGTGGTGGTCATCCCCTCCGCGGCGCGTGCTGCCCACCCAGATACTGCCTTACTACGGCATGTGATCTTTTCGGTCCGGCGGCTCTGTCCGCTGCCGCCGGGGGAGGACAGCCAGATCGCCTCAGGCGATGCCGGCCAGCACCTCGGCGATCTGCACGGCGTTGAGCGCGGCGCCCTTGCGGAGGTTGTCGCCGACGACGAAGAGCGACAGCCCGTGGGGCAGGGTCGGGTCCCGCCGGATCCTTCCCACGAGCGACACGTCACCACCCGTGGCGCCGAGCGGCGTGGGGATTTCGCAGAGCTCGACGCCCGGCGCGTCCTCGAGAGCGGCGACCGCTTCCTCGGGGCTGAGCGGGCGCTCGAGTTCTAGGTTGAGGGCCAGACTGTGCCCTGTGAACACCGGCACCCGGACGCACGAGCACGAGACGAGGAGGTCGGGGAGACCGAGGATCTTGCGGCTCTCGTCGCGAAACTTCTGCTCCTCGTTGGTCTCGCCGCTCCCGTCGTCGACGAGCTGGCCGGCCACCGGGATGACGTTGAAGGCGATCGGTCTGGGGAACTTCACGGGGACGGGCAGATCGACGGCGTTGCCGTCGTGCGCGAGCGCAGCGGCGCCGTCCGCCACCTTGCGGATCTGCTCGTCCAGCTCGGAGGTTCCGGCGAGGCCGGCGCCCGACACCGCCTGATACGTCGCGGCCACGACTCGGTGCAGCCCCGCCCGCTCGTCCAGCGGCTTCAGCACGGGCATGGCGACCATCGTCGTGCAGTTCGGGTTGGCCACGATCCCTTTCGGTATGGACCCCAGTGCGCCGCGATTGACCTCGGGCACGACCAAGGGAACGTCCCGGTCCATGCGCCAGGCGGACGAGTTGTCTATGACGATGGCGCCGGCGTCGGCGACACGCGGCGCGAGCTCCAGGGAGGTCTTGGCGCCGCAGGAGAACAAAGCGATGTCAATCCCCGTGAAATCTGCGCCGACTACGTCTTCGACCACGACTTCGCCGCCATCCCATGGGAGCGTTCTTCCTGCCGACCGCACGCTCGCGAAAAAGCGCACCCTCTCCGCAGGGAACTTTCGTTCCGCAAGGATCGACCTCATAACGGCGCCGACTTGTCCCGTGGCGCCGAAAACGCCTACTTGCATGGGGCGAGCTTAGTGGCCGCCCCATTGGCGGCCGGAGTCGGCCCGGAAGACGCCGCCGGGCGCGGCCGCCACGGCTCCGTCGTCAGCTGTCGAGCCTCGAAAGCGGTGTGGAGGGCCTGGACGGCCCGCTCCGCGTGCTCGGCGCGCACCAGGCAGGAGATGCGGATGGGCGAGGTGGAGATCATCTCGATGTTGATCCCGGCCGCCGCGAGGGTCTCGAACATGGTCGCGGTGACTCCGGGATGGGTGCGCATCCCCGCGCCGACGAGAGAGACCGTGGCGACGTCGTCGTCGGCGATGACCGAGACCGCGCCGAGTTGCGGGACCAGCTGCTCCGCCACGTTGAGGCTGCCGTCCAAGTCGGAGCGGGGGACGGTGAAGGAGATGTCGGTCATGCCGTGGTGCGAGGTGTTCTGGACGATGACGTCGACATTGATCGCCCGGTCGGCGAGCCCCCTGAACACGGAGGCCGCGATGCCAGGCTGGTCCGGCACACCGGCGATCGTGATCTTGGCCTCGGTCGAATCGCTCGTCACCGCCGAGACGATGGGTTGTTCCATGGAAGAGTCCTCCTCGCTGACGATTGTCCCGGGCTCCCACGTGAAGCTCGAGCGCACGTGGAGTCGAACATGATGGTTCCGGGCGAACTCGACCGAGCGGAGCGCGAGCACCTTCCCACCCGTTGCTGCGATCTCGAGCATCTCCTCGAAGGAGATCTTGGGTATCCGGTGTGCGGTCGGAACCACGCGCGGGTCCGCGGTGAAGACTCCCGAGACGTCCGTGTAAATCTCGCAGAGATCGGCCTCGAGGGCGGCGGCGAGCGCCACCGCGGTCGTGTCGGACCCGCCGCGCCCGAGCGTGGTCACGTCCCGCTTGCTCGAGACTCCCTGGAAGCCGGCCACCACCGGGACGATGCCCTGGGCAAGCGACTCACGCAGGCGGTCGCCTTTCACCTCGAGGATCCGTGCCTTGGTGTGGGTGGTGTCGGTGATGATGCCGGCCTGGCTGCCGGTGAACGAGGCGGCAGGCACACCGAGCTCCGCGAGCGCCATGCACAACAGGGCCATCGAGATCCGTTCGCCGGCGGTGAGCAGCATGTCGAGCTCCCTGCCCGGGCGCACGCGACTCACGTCCTCGGCGAGGCGGATCAGCCCGTCGGTGGTCTTGCCCATGGCACTGACCACGACGACGACATTTGCGCCGGTACGCCGCGTGCGGGCGATGTGGTCCGCGACCGCGCGGATGCGGTCGGCATCACTGACCGAGGTCCCGCCGAACTTCTGGACGACTAGGGTCACGCCCGCCAACCTACCGCCGAGGCGAGACGCCGGGCGACCAGACCGCGCTCGCGCCGGACCCGCCGCGGGCGTGCCCTGGCGTCCGAAGAGCCCGCGTATGCGCTTTGGGGTGCAGGTATGTAGCCTTTCGATCCGTGCCTACCGAGAAGAGAGCGCGGCAGCGAGCCGCCCGTGAACAAAAGCAGGCCGTCATCCAAAAGAGCCGTAAACGACGCCGCAACACGCGCCGTGGAATCGGGGCTGTGGTGGTGGCCGCGGTCATCGTCGGCATCGTGCTCTTGGTGAACGGCTCGGGTAACAAGACGGCGAAGACCCCGCCGTCAACGACGACGACCCAGCCGTCAACGACGACCCAGCCGCTGTCGACGGCGGCCGCAGCCACGACCTGCCCGCCCGCCACAGGATCGACCAAACGCGTCGTGTGGTTCACGCGCGCGCCGTCGCCGTGCATCCCTGCGACCTCGGTCTGGGACGCCACCTTCAAGACGAGCCTCGGGGACATCGTGGTGAATATGCCTGCGGCCGCCTCGTTCGCAGCGGTCAACAACTTCGTCTTTCTCGCCCGCTACCAGTACTACAACGGCACTTTCTTCCACAGGGTGATCCCCGGCTTCGTCGTGCAGGGTGGCGACCCGACAGGCACCGGTACCGGGGGGCCGCACCGTTATCCCGGCTACAGCTTCACGGGCAACACGCCTCCGGCGAGCTGCAAGACCAAGCCGAGCCAGGCGGCCTGCTACCAGCCCGGTGATATTGCGCTCGCCAACTCGACCGGTCCGTCCACGGACGGCAGTCAGTTCTTCTTCGTGCTGCCGGGCGGCCAGACCACTCTCAACACCGAACCCAGTTACACGATCTTCGGGCACGTCGTGTCGGGGATGAGCGTCGTCGACAAGATCGGGGCGGACGGGTCTAGCTCCGGCACCCCGACCGTCACGGTCTACCTTCTCAGCGTCACCGTGAAGCAGGTCTCCGCCTGACTGGCCGTTCGTCCGACGAGAAGAAACGGAGTTCCCCAATGCCGAGCGAGTGCCCGCCCGCCGATGGCTCTGCGCCCAAGACCCAGCACTTCGATGGGCCGCCACCGATGTGCATCGACCTTTCCAAGCGCTACACGGCCGAGATGGTCACCTCCAAGGGCACGATGGTCTTCGCCCTCGACGCGGTGAGCGCTCCGCGGACCGTGAACAACTTCGTGTTCCTGGCGCGCTACCACTACTTCGAGGGGATCGCCTTCCACCGGATCATCCCCGGCTTTGTCCTGCAGGGCGGCGATCCGGAGGGAACGGGCGCCGGAGGGCCCGGCTACCGCTTCGAGGACGAGCTTCCCCAGCCTGGTCGCTACGAGCTCGGATCACTGGCCATGGCCAATGCCGGGCGGGACACGAACGGGAGTCAGTTCTTCGTGATCTCGGGACAAGACGGGATGCGCCTGCCGCCGCTCTACTCGTTGTTCGGTCAGCTGGTCTCCGGGCGCGACGTCGTCGCGGCGATCGACGCGGCGGGGACCCGGTCGGGCGCGCCCAAGGAGAAGGTCCTGATCGAGTCGGTCACCATCGCCGAGGCGGAGTGAGCGCCCGAGCTGTTTCTGAAACAGCCCTAGCGGCGCAGAGCTTCGAGGCCGGCCTCGACTCCGTCGAGGTAGACGGTGACGTGCCCCTCGCCGGCTGATCGCCACGAGCCGTCGGGGTTCCGAATGAGCGCCGTGCGCTCAGGGATCCCGACAATCGGGAGCCCGGCCGGGGCAAGCTCGAGCGTCCGCCAGAAGTGGTGCGAAGTCCCCGAGTCGTGATGGGGCACGACCGCCAGCTGTTCGACGAGGCCGAGCCCTACCGTGAAGGCCCCTCCCCGCGGGTCGACCATGGGATCGACGAGCACCATCGCCCCCGCCGAGGATCCGGCGACGACCGCGCCGTGCCGCCAGGCCCGGGCGAGCGCCTCGAAGACGAGCGAGCCCTTCAGCACAGAGAGGAGGTGGAGGGGGGAACCACCCGAGAGGTAGATGAAGCGTGCCTCCCGGACCGTGGTCGCGTTCGTCTCCTTGTTGGCATCCGAATGGCGCAGCACCATCAGCCCACGGGCTTTCGTGCCGAGCGAGGAGAACCACCTCTCGGCGTTGGCGACCACGCGGTCGGGGTGCTGGTAAGCGGCGGCCGTGGGAAGAACCAGGACTTCGTCGGCGCCCGAGCTCTCGAGCAGCTCGGCGTCGTAGTCGGTGCCCCCTTGCCACTCGCCCCCGCCGACCAGGGCGAGCACGCCCGGCGAGGGCCCTTGCCCGGGCAAGGCCCCGGCCGTCGTTCCTGCTTCTTGCCGATTGCTCACGGGCCGGGAACCTACACCTTGGCCGGGGGGACGTACCTGGCGGACCCGATCGAGCCCGATTCGACCTCGAGCACCCAGATGGACCCTTTCCTCACGTCCACCGGTCCAGGCAGGTAGGCACCGGACTTCTCGAGCAGCTCGACGACCCCCCAGATCACGTCCCCATGGGTGCACAGCACCGGTACTCCGCCGGCGGCGGCCAGCTCCTCCACTTTCGTGAGCAGGCTGTGAGGGTCGGATCCTTCCAGGAGGAACTCGGCGGTGCCGACCGGCCGAGCACAGGCGGTCGCGAGAGGGGCGAGAGTCGCCAGGCAACGAGCGGTGTTGCTCGCCAACAGCAGCGTGGGCCGGGGCTCACGGCGGCGGGCAACAGCCCTTCGCGAGCGCAGGCCCGGTGCGGTCGTGTCGAAGCGATCGGCGAGCGCTCTGGCCTCCTTTGCGCCGCGATCGGTGAGAGGACGGTCCTCGTCCCGACCAGACCAGCCCTCGCGGGGCTGGGCGTGGGCGTGGCGCACGAGATAGACCGCGACTGTCGCCGTCGGCTCGTCACTCGCCGAGGCCCCAGCGCCCCCCGGCGCCTTGGAGCTTGCCACCTTGCTTCCCATCAGTGGACAGCGCTCAGGCCGACTGCGGCGCCGACGCCGTAGGTCACCGCACCGGCCGCGGCACAGATCACCAGCTGACGGAAGGCCGACCACCACCAGGAGCGCCCCGTGAAGAACGAGAGCGCCGAGCCAACCAGGATCGCCGCGATGGCCGTGATCACGATCGACGCCAGAACGGCACCGGTTCCATGCCCGGTGAGGAACGGGATCAGGGGCAGCAAGGCACCCACGCTGAAAGTGACGAAGGACACGAACGCCGCCTGTACGGGCCTGCCGAGCGAGTCCGGATGGATCCCGAGCTCTTCGCGGGCATGGGTCTCGAGCGCCATCTGCGGATCGGCCATCATCTGGCGGGCGACCTCTTTGGCCAGCTCAGTGGAGATGCCGCGGCTCTCATAGATTCTCACCAGTTCCTGGAGCTCGCCTTCGGGCCGACGATGGAGCTCCTGGCGCTCACGCTCGAGCTCGCGCTCGAAGAGCTCGGTCTGGGCGCGCATCGAGACGTACTCACCGGCAGCCATCGAGAAGGCACCGCCCAAGAGCCCGGCCAGACCGGCGAGCCGTACGACGCCGGCAGGCGGGCTCGCACCCGAGAGCCCCAGGATCAAAGAGATGTTCGTCACGAGCCCGTCGCTGATGCCGAACACGGCGGCCCGCGCGCCCCCTCCGCGGATGTCGCGGTGGTGGTGCTCTTGCAGCGGCCCCTCGCTGAGACCGTGGGCCTGGCGGCGGGCGCCGAGAATCCTGACGAGCCATCGGGGGAGCCCGGAGGTGCGCGCGCGGCCCTTGGCGGGGTGCCGCGCGACCGCGAGGGGTCGGTCGGATGATCGGACCACGTCTCTAGTTTGGAACACCTGGACGCCCGGCGCGCAACCGGTTCCGGACGCGGAGCCCCTCGCGGGGCCGAGCGGTCGCTCGCGGCCCGAGAACGCGGCCGAGAAAGGCGCCATTGGCCAGATGGCCGCGTTCGACCCTCGTGGCCACGCGCCTACACTCGCCCCAAGCCTATGGACCGACCGGTGTCTCGAGACCGCGACGAGGACGGTCCCCGGTCTCGCTACGACCCCCACGGCTCCTCCGCGAAGTCCCCGTGAGCTCGAACGGGACATGACCCGACCGTGACATGGACGTTCTCGATCTGATCGTCGTCGTCGTCATCCTGGCGGCGGCGTTCCGTGGATTCCGGCGGGGAGCAGCCGTCCAGATCCTGTCCTACGGCGGGGTTCTCGGCGGTCTTGCCCTGGGTGTCGTCCTGGTCCTCGTCGTTTGCCCGCACGTGCGCGGACAGCATGCGAAGACCGTCACCGCCCTCGTTCTTCTTCTCGTGCCCGCGGCGGTGCTGGCCGCCGCCGGGCGACAGCTGGGCGCGGGGCTGTGGAACCGCCTGCGCCGGGCCCGCTTTGGCGGCGTCGACGCGGTGGGCGGCGCGATCACGGCCGCGAGCGGCGCTCTCGTCGTGGTCTGGCTGCTGGCCTCGATTCTGGTGAACAGTCAGTTCCCCCTGGTTGCCAATCAGATAGACGGTTCCCGAATCGTCCGGGCCGTCACAGGGGTAATGCCGCCCATCCCGACGGCGCTTGCGCCGGTGGAGCGCTTCTTGAGCGACGAAGGCCTGCAGCTCGTGGCCGACGGTTTCATCCAGCTCGCCGGGCCCGTCCCTTATCCGTCTGCCGGCGAAGTGCGCGCCGGTACCCGCAGGGCGGCTCCTTCCACGGTGAAGGTCGTCGCGGTCGGCTGCGGCGAAGTCCAGGAGGGCTCGGGCTTCGTGGTGGCGCGAGGCCTGGTCGTCACGAACGCGCACGTGGTAGCCGGTACGCAGTCGATCAGGGTCGAGGACGCGGTCGGTTTCCACGTTGCCGCGGTCGAGTTCTTCGACCCGGAGTTCGACCTGGCGGTCCTGCGCGTGCAGGGTCTTTCGGAACCGCCCCTTTCCCTCGACCCCGACACGGTGGGCAGGGCCACCAAGGCGGTCGTGCTCGGGTATCCGGAGGGCGGTCCCCTCGCGGCCGACCCTGCGGGCGTGCGCTCGGAGATCCTCGCCACCGGACTCGACATCTATGGCGAGAACCCGACGGTCCGCGAGGTGTACGTGGTCCAGGCCCTGGTGCGGCCCGGGAATTCCGGCGGCCCTCTGGTCGAGCCGGACGGTGTGGTCATCGGAGTCGTTTTCTCGAGGTCGCCCACCGGTGACGACGTCGGCTACGCGCTCGCGTCCCCAGGGGTTCTCCAGCGCGTCAAGAAGGCGGAGTTGCTGCCGAGCTCGACAATCGTGGGCACGGGCGGCTGTATCGCGCGATGAGCGTCGAGCTCGCCAGTCGGGAGCGTCCGCACCGCGGGGCGCCGGGCAGGGAAAGATAGCCCGGTGACGCTCCCGATCGAGGACTACGGCCTGATCGGCGACACCCACACGGCCGCTCTCGTAGGCCGGGACGGGTCGATCGACTGGCTCTGCTTGCCCCGTTTCGACTCGGCGGCGTGCTTCGCCCGCCTCCTAGGAGGCGTCGGACACGGGTTCTGGCGGATCGCTCCGGCCGCGAGCCCGCCTCCCGGCCAGGGCGAGCCCCTGCTGGCGACGCGTCGCCGGTACGTCGCGGACACCCTCGTGCTCGAGAGCGAGTTCGACCTGGCGGAGGGGAGCGTTCGCATCACCGACTGCATGCCGCTGCGGGAGCAAAGCCCGACCGTCGTGCGGTTGGTCGAGTGCTCGCGGGGCGCGGTCGAGATGCGCATGGATCTGGAGATCCGTTTCGAATACGGGTCTGTCGTGCCGTGGGTGCGCCGTTACGACGGCCAGCTCGTGGCGGTGGCCGGGCCCGACGGCTTGGCGCTGTGGACGACAGCGGACACTCGGGGCGAGAACATGCGCACCGTCTCCGAATTCCGCCTCCGCGAGGGCCAGCAGGTTCCTTTCGTGCTCACCCATTTCTCATCCCACGGCGAAGTGGCGCGTCCCGTCGCCGCCCAGTACGTGATCGAGGAGACCGAGCGCCGGTGGCAGGAGTGGGCGGACCTTGCCAATTTCGAGCCGCATCGTTGGCGCGAGGCGGTGGTCCGATCGCTCATCACCTTGAAGGCGCTCACCTACGAGCCGACCGGCGGCATCCTCGCCGCGCCTACCACCTCGTTGCCGGAAACGCTCGGTGGGGAGCGAAACTGGGACTACCGCTACTGCTGGCTGCGCGATGCGACGCTCACCTTGTCCGCGCTCATGGCGGCCGGCTACCGCGACGAGGCGGCAGCATGGCGTGACTGGCTGTTGCGTGCCGCGGCCGGCGACCCGTCGAAGCTCCAGATCATGTACGGGGTGGCCGGTGAGAGGAACTTGAAGGAGGACGTCCTCGACTGGTTGCCCGGCTACGAGGGCTCGAGGCCCGTGCGCGTCGGCAACGCGGCCTCGGGCCAATACCAGCTTGACGTCTACGGCGAAGTCCTCGGCGCGCTGCACGAGGCACGCCGCACGGGCCTGGAACCCGCCGGCCCGGCCTGGGACCTCGAGCTCGCGCTCATGGACTTCATCGAGACCGGTTGGGCCCAGCCGGACGACGGCATCTGGGAGGTACGCGGGCCCCGCCGCCACTTCACGCACTCCAAGGTGGAGGCATGGGTGGCGGTCGACCGGGCGATCCACGACGTCGAGGACTTCGGGCTCGAAGGGCCGCTCGCCAAGTGGAAGTCGTTGCGTGCAGAGATCCACAAGGAGGTGTGCGAGAAGGGCTACGACGCCGCGCGCAACACCTTCACACAGTCCTACGGCTCGAAGGAGCTCGACGCCAGTGTGCTCATGATCCCGATCGTGGGGTTCCTGCCGCCACGGGACCCGCGGGTGGTCGGGACGGTCGAGGCCGTCGAGCGTGAGCTCATGGCGGGCGGTCTTGTAGCGAGGTACGACTCGCAGAAGTCCGGCCATGTCGACGGGCTCACCGGCCGCGAGGGGGCGTTTCTGGCCTGCTCGTTCTGGTTGGCCGACGACCTCAACCTCATCGGCCGCCACGACGAGGCCGTCGAGCTGCTCGAACGGCTCTTGTCCCTGCGCAACGATCTCGGCCTCTTGGCCGAGGAGTACGACCCCGTTGCGCGACGTCTCGTCGGCAACTTCCCCCAAGCGTTCTCACATGTCTCCTTGGTCAACACCACGGTCGGGCTCCTCGGCAGGGCCCAGGGCTTCACCCACGAGCACCGGCTTGCGGGGATCCAGCCGCCCGCGCTCGGCCTGCACCAAAGGCGGCGCCGCCGGCGAAACGCGATGGGCTCCTGACGACGCTTCCCGAACGGGGTCGCGAGTCGTCCAATCCGAAACCGGTCAGAAGGATCCCGGCGTACCGGGCGTCTTAGGGACGCCGGTGAGGGAGCGTCCGCGAGCACCCGGCACGCCCAGGACCATCAACTCACGCTATGTCCGGGCACCGGCGGCGCCATAGAGCCAAAGGTCCCATATCGAGATGTCAAACATGTTGCGGGCGACCCTGCCGAGCAGGCGCGGCCCGCCGGTTTGACCCTCCTGATAAGAGTGATTATCATTCCGTTCGTGGTGGTCGAGACGAGGCCGCCCTTGTCACTCGAGGTGTCCCACGCAAGCGAGTTCTCAGCTCTTACAAGCCGGCACGCAGGCAAGGATCATGGCGCTCTGCCTGGCGGTGGCCACGCTCGGGTGCGCCTGCTCGGGTGCCGCCGCCCGTGGCAGCGCAGTCGTCGCGGCCGTGGGGGCGGAGAGCGAGTACGCGAACGTCATCAGCCAGGTCGGCGGCAGGTACGTGAAGGTGACGGCGATCCTGAGCAATCCGAACACTGACCCCCACTCGTTCGAGGCAAGCCCGTCTGTGGCCGGCGACATAGGCAGCGCGGAGCTGGTCGTCCAAAACGGCGTCGGCTACGACACTTTCATGAACTCGATCGAGGCCGCCTCGCCGAAGCCCAGGCGGAGGGTCATCGACGTCCAGAAGACGCTCGGGCTTTCCGACAGCACGCCGAACCCGCATCTTTGGTACGACCCGGGCACGATGCCGGCCGTGGCCGAGACGATAAGCCGCGACCTGTCCGCGCTCGACCCGGCCCACGCCTCGTACTTCAGGGCAAACCTGGCGAGATTCGATCGTTCCCTCAACCCTTGGCTTCAGGCGATCGCGAGTTTCAAGGCAAGCCATCCGGGCACTCCGGTGGCGACCACCGAACCGGTCGCGGACTACATGCTGGAGGCCGTAGGGGCCCGCAACGAGACGCCCTGGGCGTTGCAAGCCGACATCATGAATGGCGTCGACCCGGCGCCGCAGGACATCACCACCGAAGACGACCTGTTCACTGGGCACAAGATCAAGGTCTTCCTGTACAACGAGCAGGTGACCGACTCGATCACGCAGTCCTTCCTGGAGCTTGCGAAAAAGAACGGGATTCCGGTCGTGGGCGTGTACGAGACGATGCCGGTGCCCGGCTACGACTACCAGACCTGGATGCTGGCCGAAGTCCGGGCGCTCGACATGGCTGTCGCGAACAAGGTCTCGACGGAGCACCTGTGACAGAGGTGCTCGGGCCCGGCGCGGCACGAGAGGAGATCCTTTCCCTCGACGGTGTTTCCCTCTGGCTGTCGGGTCGGGAGATCCTCCACGACGTCGGGTTCAGTCTCCATGCCGGCGAGCTGACCGGCCTCATCGGATCCAACGGTGCAGGCAAGACGACCATATTCAGGGTGATCCTCGGCATGGAGACGCCGTCCCCCGGCAAGGTGCTCTTCGCCGGCCACCCGCGTCCGCGTCGCAACCGGTCCATCGGCTATGTCCCGCAGAGCATCGGCATCGACCCGGACATGCCGTTGCGCGCGCGGGACCTGGTGACTCTCGGGCTCGACGGCAACAGGTTCGGGATCCCCCTGCCTTCTCGCCGCCGCCGGCACCTGGTTGACGAGATGCTCGACGCCGTTGACGCCCGAGATTTTGCCGACACCCGCGTCGGCAAGCTCTCGGGCGGTGAGCTGCAGCGGACCCTCATCGCGCACGCGTTGATAGCCAGGCCCAGGCTCCTGCTGTTGGACGAGCCACTCGCGAACCTCGACATCCGCAGCGAGCAAGAGGTCGTCGGCCTTCTGGCGACGATCGCGAGGCAGCAGCAGATCGCGGTCCTCATCTCGGCGCACGAGATGAACCCGTTGCTGCCGGTGATGGACCGCGTCGTCTACGTCGCGGCCGGCCGCGCCGCGAGCGGGTCGACCGCGGAGGTTGTCCGTGAGGACGTGCTGAGCACCCTGTACGGCCAGCACGTCGATGTGCTGCACGTTCACGGCCGTATCCTGGTGGTCGCGGGCAAGGACGAGGCCCACCACCCAGAGGGCGAGAGCGGGCACACCGTCGTGCCCCGTGGGCTCGGGTGACGCCTATGACCGCGGTGCTGAACGGAATCTTCGAACCCGGACTGTTCACGAACGAACCGGTCCGGGTGGCGGTGGTGGTGGGTGGCGCCGTCGCCGTCGTGTCCGCCGTGGTGGGAGTGTTCACGGTCATCCGCGGTCAGTCATTTGCGGGCCATTCCCTGGGAGACCTGGGCACCACGGGTGGGTCGGCCGCCTTCCTCGTCGGGGCCAACCCACTTTGGGGCTTCGTCACCTTCGCCATCATCGGAGCCGGGGCCATGGAGCTTTTCGGGAGCCGCCGGCCCAGGGGAAGGGACATGGCGACCGGGATCGTGCTCGGCGCGGGCCTTGGGATCGCGGCGCTGTTCCTCTACCTGGGCACGACCCAGGACAACACGACCGGTGCGACGATCACGATCCTGTTCGGCTCGATGTTCGTCATACGGGCGTCGATGATTCCCGTCTTCGCGGTGCTGAGCGTGCTCGCCCTCGCGATCGTCGCCTTGCTCTACCGTCCGCTGCTCCTGAGCGCGGTGAGTCAGGACGTCGCCTCCGCCCGGGGCGTGCCGGTGCGCACGGTGGGGCTCCTCTACCTGCTTGCGATGGCCGTGGCGGTGTCGCTTGCCTGTGTGACCATCGGGGCCATCCTCTCCACCGCGGTGTTGATAGGCCCTGCCGCGGCGGCGTTGCGGTTGACCAAGCGGCCCGGTTTGGCGATCGCCTGGGCGGCGCTCATCGGGCTCGGGGTGACATGGATCGGCATCCTGCTCGCCTACGACAGCTACTACTGGCCCCCGACGGGGCGGGGCTGGCCGGTGAGCTTTTTCGTGGTGGCCCTTGTGCTCGTCGTCTACCTGCTGTCCGACTTCGCCAGCCATTGCAAGGCGAGACGGGCCGGCGCCCAGGCCTTGGCTGCCCGCAAGGGCCCGGGCGGTGCGGCCGGCGGGCAGCCGGGGGAAATCCCGGCTCGCGGAGCACGGTGATGTTCTCGGGCATCATGGCCAATGCCTGGATCGTCGCCACGATGGTCGCCGTGGTCGCAGGCGTCGTGGGGTTCTTCACGGTGCTACGAGGATCAGCCTTCGTGGCCCACGCGGTCCCCCAAGCCGGCTTCGCCGGAGCCGCCGGCGCTTCGCTCATCGGTGCCAGCACTCTGGCGGGACTGGGGACCTTTGCCGTCATAAGCGCGCTCTCCATCGGCCTTTTGGGCAAGCGCGGCCGCCACGACGCCGTGACCGCGCTCGCGCTCGTTTTCATGCTGGGTCTCGGGGCACTGTTCCTCAGCTGGAGCGACCAGTACGCGTCAGCGATCTATGCGCTGCTGTTCGGCGAGGTGCTCGGGGTCTCCAGCAACCAGGTCCTCGCGACCGCCGGGCTCGGCGTCGTGTGCATCCTCGCAGTCGCGACCCTTTACCGCCCGCTGCTGCTGGCGTCGGTGATGCCGGAGGTGGCACAAGCCCGTGGGGTGGGGACACGGCGGATGGAGATGGGCTTTCTCGTCGTGGTGGCACTGGCCACCACGATGTCGGTGCCTGTCGTCGGGGCCCTTTTGATGTTCAGCCTCATGATCGGAGCCTCCGGGTACGGCCCGATCCTTCACCGACAGGCCACTCGGTGCCCTGAGTCTTTCGGTGGGCTTGTCGCTGACCATCGTCTGGATAGCCATTGCGGCTTCGTACGAGACGGACTGGCCCGTCGGGTTCTTCGTCGGCGTGCTCGGCGCGGTCTTCTTCGTGGCCGGGCGCGGCTGGGTCGCGTGGCAGCGCTCCGGTGCCGCGCGCCGGGACGGAAACGGTCATCCGGCCATGGGACCAGTGCACCTCGCGACGGCCAACGGAACGAGCGTCGAGCCGACCTAATGTCTCGGGCAGTGGTGATCGCGCGCTCTGTGCACGAGGCCGCAAGCCTCCGGCTGGCCGGTGTGGACCAGCGTTACACGCACCTGCGCAGGGTGCTCGTAGAGACGTTGGCGGCGGCTGGCAGGCCGCTCACGATTCCCGAGATCGTCGTCTCGGCACCGGAACTTGCCCAGAGCAGCGCCTATCGCAACATGACCGCTCTCATCGACGTCGGCGTCGTGCGCAGGGTCGCCGGCGCAGACGACCACGGTCGCTTCGAGCTCGCCGAGGAGCTCTCCAGCCACCATCACCACTTCGTCTGTGCGACCTGCGGGAAGGTGGAGGACGTCCACCCCTCCCCGAAGCTGGAAAGGGCGCTTGGCGAGGCGGCCCGGGCGGTGGCGGAAGAACAGGGTTACGAGGTCACTGAGCACCAGCTCGACCTGCTCGGCCTGTGCCCGCAGTGTCGCCTATAGCAAGCGTCAGCTGAGGCGCGGGGAGTCATTCGGCGTCGGCAGGCAGCGGCGTCACGATCCCGGTACGGGCCGCGCACCACGCCAGCAGCGCGTTGGCGTCGCCGGGCCGCGTCGGCCGGTCGGCGGGGAAGCGGTGCTCGCGGCGTCTCCTGCGGTCGAGGAAGAACCCCGAGGCCGGTGCCGGCACCCCGAGGGCGCCCGCCTCGAAGGTCGGTCCGCCCGCGGCGAGCCACACGGCGGTGTCCGCACCCTCGGCGGGAGTTCGCAGCAGCGGCCGCCAGAACGCTTCGAAGCGGGGGAGGCCCGACTTGAGGCCCGGAGTGGCCGCCCAGCCGGGGTGAATGGCGTAGCTGAGCACGCCGACCGGGCCGAAGCGCCTTGCCCAGGCGTCGGCCAGCACGACCTGCGCCCGTTTGCAGCGGGCGTAGGCGAGGACCCCGTCGTAGCCGTCCGCCGGCATCTCCAGGTGCTCGAGGTCGAACCCTTGGGTGTACATGCCACCGGAGCTGACCGTCACGATGGTCGCCGGCGAGCTGGGCCACATGAGCGGGGCCAAAGTCGCGGTCAGCACGTACGGGCCGAGGACTTGCGTCGCGACGGTCGTCTCGATCCCGGCCGGCGTCGCCTTGTAGACCCGGGCAAGGGACCCGGCGTTGTGGACCAACGCGTTGACGCGGTCGTAACGGTCGATCAGGCGGAGCCCGAGATCGGCGACGGCCTCGGGGTCGGAGAGGTCGACGATGTCGACTCCCACCGGCTGGGAGCCGGCCCGTTCAAGCACCGTGCGCGCCCGTGCGGCGCGTTCGGGGTCGCGACCCACGATGTGGACCGTGGCGCCCAGCCCGGCCATGGCCGTCGCCGCGGCCAGCCCGATTCCCGAGGTGCCGCCGGTCACGACCGCGACCTGGCCGTGCATCGACGGCGGATCGCTCCATCCTTCCAGCCGCCGCCGCAAGGCGATGCCCAGACGACTGAAGCTGATGACGACGGTCGCCTCCGCGGCGGCGTCCACGACCCCCGCGAGGGCCCGACGTGCTCGCGGCTGCGGCGTGCGCACGCTCTCAGGCCGCCAACGCGGCCCTGAGCCCGGCCGCAGCCCGGTCCCCGATTCGCCGCAGCGCCACACCGAGGAGCGGGGCCAACACTAGAGCGGCCCCCTTGGCCCTGAGCGTCGCCTCGTAGGTCACCTTGGAGCCACCCCCTGCAAGCGGCGACACCTCGATCACGTCTGTCGAACGGATCGCCGCGTTCTCGGCCCGAAGCACGACCCGGCGCGGCGGGTCGATCTCCTCGATGCGGTATTCGAGCGGGAGGCGCCGCCCGAGTGCCCCGACCACGAGCCGGTAGGTGCTCCCGCGTTCGCGGCGGTCCGGGCTCGGTCTCCTCGGAGGCGAGGACTCCCGGGTCCCACTTGGCGGCATTCGAGAAACGAGCCATGTAGGCGAATGTATCCGCAGGGGGCCAGGGCGAGTCGACTGTCGTGCGGTAGGTGCTCATGTCCGGAGTTTAGTGCTAAAGTAATCCTCGTGCAAGAGCGCCGCGTTCGAGGCGTCCTGTAAGCCGTCCGGCCGAGGACGACCCCGACGAGACAGCCACGTACGAGACGTCCCCGGCGACCAACACCGAGGACCGGCGCCAGGCGGTGAGCCACGTCGTGACGACGCCGCCGGGGCACAAGACCGAGTGCCACAGAGAAAGAGGAGAGAGTATGAGGATCGCGATCATCGGGAGCGGCGTGTCCGGACTGGTCTGCGCCTACCTGCTGCACGGCTGCCATGACATAGTCCTCTACGAGGCCGATGATCGACCAGGAGGCCATTCCCACACCCAGGAGGTGGAGCTGGCCGATGCCACGGTGGCCGTCGACACCGGCTTCCTCGTCTACAATGAGCGCACCTACCCGCTCTTCTGGCGGCTCCTCGACCGCCTCGGTGTGGCCACCCAGCCGAGCGACATGAGCTTCGGGGTTGCCGACCGCCGCACCGGGCTCGAGTGGCGTGGCACCTCCCCTGCGACCGTCTTCGCCCAGCGCCGCAACATCACGCGGCCGGCCTTTTTGCGGATGCTCGCCGACGTCGCCCGGTTCAACCGGCTTGCCAGAGGCCTCCTCGATGACCCTCCGCCCCACGAGGTGACCCTGGAAGACGTGCTCGGCGCGCAGCGGTGGTCGGCCGGCTTTCGCGACTGGTACCTCGTGCCACTGGGGTCGTCGATCTGGTCCGCCGGCCCGCGCACCTTCACCCGGATCCCTGCGGCCACCTTCGCCCGTTTCTTCGAGCGCCACGGACTGCTGAGCCTGCACGAACAGCCCCGTTGGCGGACCATCACCGGTGGGTCGCGCTCTTATGTGCAGGCGATCCTCCGCCCGCTGCAACAAGAGGGCAGGCTGCGCCTCGGGACGCCGATCGACAAGATCCGTCGTGGGCCCGACGGTGTCGAGGTCGTGGGACCGGCCGGCCCCGAGTCTTTCGACCATGTGCTCGTCGCCACCCACGCCGACCAGGCGCTGGCCCTGCTGTCAGATCCCGACAGCTCCGAGCGTCGGATCCTCGGTGGCATCGGCTACCAGGCGAACCGGGCCACTTTGCACACCGACGCCAGCTTGTTGCCCCGCAACCGGCGGGCGTGGGCCAGCTGGAACTACCACCGGCTGGACAGCGAGACCGATCAGGCGACGCTGACCTACCATCTGAACCAACTCCAGGCCATCTCGTCGAAGACGCCGGTGCTCGTGACCTTGAACCGTGATGACGCGATCGATCCCAGGTTGGTGCTCGCCCGCATGGACTATGCCCACCCCGTCCTCGATCCGGCGGCCATTGCCGCCCAGAAGCGCCACGCGGAGATCAACGGCGTTCGCCGCACCTGGTTCTGCGGCGCCTACTGGGGGTACGGGTTTCACGAGGACGGCGTGGCGAGCGCGGTGAAGACCTGCCGTGCCCTGGGGGCGGCGCTGTGACCACGGTGCTGGAAGCACGAATCCAGGCGGCCGAACCGGTCCGGGGCCTGCGCAGCGCCGTGTACGAGGGAACGCTGCGCCACCGCCGTTTCGGGCCGGGTGCGGCGCACGAGTTCTCCTACCGGGTGGCGATGCCGCTCATCTATTTGGACGAGATCGACTCGGTCACCCGGCTGCACCCGCTGTGGTCCAGCCGCTGGCCGGCGCCGGTCCGGTTCCGCCGCGCGGACTTCCTGGGAGATCCCGCTACGCCTCTTTCCCAAGCGGTGCGCGACCTCGTCGAAGAGCGCGGCGAGCTCAAGTCCCCGGGTCCGGTCGCGCTGCTGGCGAACCTGCGCACCTGGGGCTTCTTGTTCAACCCGATCAGCCTCTACTTCTGCTTGGGCGCCGACGGCGAGGAGGTCGAGGCGCTCGTGGCCGAGGTCGAGAACACACCCTGGCACGAGCGGCATGCCTACGTGGTCGGCCCGCCCGGGCGGCACCGGTTCGCGAAGGCGATGCACGTGTCGCCTTTCCTGCCGATGGACGTCGCGTACGAGCTGCGGTACAACGCTCCGGGTGAGCACCTCGTGGTCAGTCTCGGAGTGCGGCGCGGCGGCGAACGTCTGCTAGCGGTGACCTTGTCGCTGCGGCGCCGGGCCCTCGACCGCCACGCGCTGGCGCGGCTGCTGTGGGAGCATCTCGCGCCGACACATCGCGTCTCCGCCAGCATCTACTCCCAGGCCGCCCGCCTTCGGTTGCGGGGGGCGCCCTTCTACACCCATCCGGCGGGAAGGTAGCCACGGCCTTGGCGAGATCGCTTCGCACGGCAACGACGCTCGGCGCGGCGGGGTCAGGCTCCGCGAGTTGCGGGCGCACCCGTGGTTGACGGCGGCGGGCTCCTCAGCCACACGACGCCACGCCGGGTCTGGCCCGGCCTGGAGGCGACGGCGCGCCGCCTCGTGCTTCGGGCCGGGGCTCTGGGCGGCGGCGCGATAGAGGTCTACGAGGCCGGTCGGACGCACCGGCTAGGCCGCGGGGATCCAGTGGCGCGCGTCGAGGTGCACGACGCCCGCACCTATGAGGCGCTGCTTCGCGCCGGATCGGTCGGCCTCGGCTCTGCCTACGTCGCCGGCTGGTGGGATGCCGACGACCTCACGGCCTTCTTGCGGGCGTTGTTCACGCGGATGCAGCCGCTCCTCGAAGGGCTGGACCGCCTGGGGCGGACCGTCGGAAGTGTGCTCGATGTTCCGGCGCGGCTGGCCGCGCCGAGTCGCAGTGACGACAGGCGCAACATCCGGGCGCACTACGACGTGTCCAACGAATTCTTCGAGCTCATGCTCGACGACACGATGACGTACTCCTGTGGGTTGTTCGAACGCCCCGACTCGACTCTGCACGATGCGCAGGTGAGGAAGATCGACAGGCTCTGTTCGAAGCTGGACCTGCGACCCGGCGATCGCCTTGTGGAGATCGGCTCGGGTTGGGGAGGGTTCGCGATCCACGCTGCAGAGCACTACGGGAGCCTCGTGACCACCACGACCGTCTCGGAAGCCCAACGCGGCTATGTCGAGAAACGGGTTGGCGCCGCGGGCCTCGCCGACCGTGTGACGGTGCTCGGTGACGACTGGCGTGACCTGCGGGGCCGGTTCGACAAGTTGGTGTCGGTCGAGATGATCGAAGCCGTCGACTGGCGGCACCACGATGACTTCCTCGCCGCGTGCGCTGCCCTGCTCACAGGCGGCGGTCTGGCCGCGCTGCAGGCGATCGTCATCGACGATCGCAGTTTCGAACGGGCGAAGCGGCATCATGACTTCATCCGGGCCATGGTGTTCCCGGGTGGCTGCCTCCCGTCGGTGGCGTCGATCACGGCTTCGCTCGCGGTGGGCCACGGACCTTTCCGTCGTCGACCTCGAGGACATCGGGTGCCACTACGCCGAGACGCTGAGACGCTGGGCGGCGAACCTCGCCTCGCACGAGCCAGAGCTCCGGCGCCTCGAGGTCGGAACCGAGTTCCGCCGGCTATGGACCCTCTACCTCGCGTACTGCGAGACCGCCTTCCTGGAACGCCATGTGAGCGACGTGCAGATCGTGCTCGCGAAGCCGTCCTGGCGCGGCCGGCTGGGGGCTCGGGCCGTCTGAGCTAACCACTTCTGCTGCAACGCAGCGGCGTCAGCTCGACGGCTTGAGCTCGAGGAGAGCCTCGACCGCGCGCACGACCTCGTCGGCGCGGCCTCCCGTGAACACGTCGGCGCCGAGGCGGCGCGCCTGGGCGGCATCGGCGATGGCGGCCCCTCCGAGCAAGACGGGCACCCTCGGGGCGGCTGTGCGGATGGCGGCGATCGCACGGCGCGCGGCCTGGGGAGAGCCCTTCGCAGTGCACGCAACGCCCACGGCCACAAGGTCTGGCTCGCCTGCCACCGTTTCCGCGAGTGCTTCCGCCGGCGTGTCCGCCCCGAGCTCAACGACGTCGAACCCCCTCCACCGGAGCAGGTTGGCCGCGATCGCGACCGGGAGCCCGTGCAGCTCCCCGGGCGCGGCAGCGAGCACGACCGTCCCCCGCTTGTGCCCCCGTCGGGCGAAGCGGGCGCCCAACCGGCTGATGAGCCGAGCGGCGACGCTGCTGGCCCTGTGCTCGTCCGCGACCGAGAGCTTGCCCTGCTCCCACAGCTGCCCTATCGACGCGAGCGCGGGCGCGACGAGCTCCAGGAGCACCTCGTCCGGTTCCATGCCGGACGCGAGCGCCTCTTCGAGAACGTCCCACCCCCCCGCTTCGTCGCTGGCGACGAGCCGCGCCTCAAGGCGCGCCCGGGACGGTGCCTTGCCGGTCGCCCGGGTCGCCTGCCGGGAGCGTTCCACGTGCGCGAGGTCCGCCGGATCCACCTGCCACGCGCCCCGGAACCGCTTGGCGGGGAGCCGGCCCGTGCGGACATAGCGGTAGACGGTCATGTAGTGCACTCCGAGCTTGTCTGCGACCTCCGGCAGAGTCAGCTGTCTTTTCGGCATTTCCGCCCCTTTTGATCAGGTAGTCGCGGGACTGAGTAGCTTAACACTAAATTATGTCCACGACGCCGCGTGAACCTTGGGTTGTCGCGCGCTCAGAGCGCCCGACGTCAGGGGGTTGTTGCTGGCTGGGAACGTCGGGAGACAGCCTGCCGGGCCGGGCTTCGGAAGGAGCTGACTCCGAAGCACGGCAGAGCGGTGGCAATGTATCCGATCGGGGTGGGCGGATGCCAAACGGTGCCCCGGGTCCGCGCTTTTGGCCTGATCAGCGACACGACGGCAGGTGTCGTCGAGAGTCGACTGGAGCCGCGAAACTGCCCAGAGCACCTCGCGGGGCCCCGCCGGAGATATTGTCGACGCGTCGGCCCCGGTCTGGGACCGGGTTCTCGGGAGATGGGAGAGCTGTGCCGAAAGCCGAGGCGCGTCGGTTCAGCCTGCGGGTGCAGACCGTTGCGCATGCGTACACAACCGCGACGCTGTTCAGGTATGCAGATGCGCTCGCCCAGTCCCTCGACAACGCGCGCTCTGCGGGTCTGATCGGGGACACGACCGTCGCTCTCGGCGACTGCTCCGAGAAGGCCGCGCTCGGCAAGAAGGTCCTGGACTCGCTGGGCGACGCCGTCAGGGCAGGCGGCGCCGGCTTTACCTACGAGCGCTTCGGTGCGAACCTCGGCCACGCCGAAGGACAGAACCGCCTCTTCCACCAGAACGACTCCGAGCTCCTCCTGCTCTGCAACGACGACGTCGTCGTCGGGCCGCAGGCCGTGACGGAGCTGGTGAAGGGCCTCATCGCGCGCCCGGAGGTGGGCCTCGCCGAGGCCCACCAGCTCCCCTTCGAGAACCCGAAGGAGTACGACCCTGTGACCGGGGAGACCGGTTGGTGCTCCCTGGCCTGCGCGCTGACGCGGGCGAAGCTCTTTTCCTCGCTTGGAGGCCTCGATGCCGAGTCATTCTTCCTCCATGGAGACGACGTCGATTACTCCTGGCGCCTGAGGCTGTCCGGTCACGAATGCGTGTACAGGCCCTCTGCGCGGGTCATCGTCGATCAGCGCGTCGACGACTGGGGTGCGCTGCTCGCCTCGCCCAAGCAGGCACACGACGCCGCGGAGGCGGACCTGCTGCTCAGCCGGAAGTACGCCGAGCCGAGCCGGTTCGAGGAGAGGCTCGCTTGGTACAGCGAGCACGGGACGAAGGCAGAGCGACAAGTCGTGGCGGACTTCCGGGACCGCCAGACAGCGGGCCGTCTGCCCGCGCCGGTTCCCGGCGCGGAGAGGGTGGCATTGTTTCTCGACGGATCTTACGCAGCCCGGCGTTTCGCGTGAGCCTTTGTTCATGAGCACGAACCAGGCGCTCTCGATGGGACCGGCGGACCGCGGCGCGACCTTTGAGGTGGCACTTCCATGACAGAGCTCAGAGAGCACCCCCACGAGGAGGGGACCGTTCACGAACACGTGACCCGGCTCCTCTCCAGCCACGCCCTGCCCGAGGGGGTGCTCCTCGATCTCGGGTGCGGCTTTTGCGCGGCGGCCGCCTCGTGCGCGCAGCTCGGCCTCGAGTATCTTGGCGTCGGCAGCGAACCGGGTCGGCTCGAGGAGCTTTCCAAGCAAGGAGTTGCCACCGCTCTCGTGGACCTCGGCGAGAGCGCTTCGCTCGCCAAACGCCTCGAGGAGGCTCTCGCCGGCCGTCAGCTTGCGGCTATCACGGCGCTGGACCTGATCGGGCGTACGGCTCGGCCGGCTGAGCTGCTCACGGTGCTGGCCGCAGTGGCGAGACGGCACAAGGGCGCGCCGCTCGTTGTCAGCGTCGCCAACGTCTCGCACTTCGATGTGGCCGCCAAGCTGATCTCGGGACGCTGGGACGTCACCGCGGCCGGCCTGCTCCAAGAAGACCGCCCCTCGCTGTTCGCCTCCGCCAGGCTCGAGGCCGAGCTCTCCCAGGCCGGCTGGAGGGAGGTCAAGGCCGACGACCTCGTCGTTCGCCGCAGCGACCAGCACTTCCCCGAGACGATGACGGCGCTTTCGGTGGGCACCCCCCTGCACGACTTCTTGTTGAAGGTGCGGGAGCAGAGCGCCCCCGGCGCCCTCGTCGACCAGTTCGTGAGGGCCTACCTGCCCGTCGCCCGGCCCCGGCCGGCATCCGGACCGGGTGCACCGGTTCCTCTCGAGGCGCCCTTTCTGAGCGTGATTGTGCGCACCCAGGGCCGGCGCCTCATGACCCTGGAGGACAACCTCACCTCGTTGGCCGCCCAGACCAACCGCGACATCGAGGTGCTCGTCTGTTGTCACGACACCACCGACAAGGACTACGCGGCGGTGACCGAGATGATGGGACGCCTCCCGCGCTGGCTCGTGGGAAAGTCCCGGGCGATCCGCGTCGAGGGCGGGGGCAGGGCGCGGCCGCTCCAGGTCGGGGTCGCCGAAGCGTCGGGCCGCTATGTGGCCTTCCTCGACGACGACGACCTGGCCCTGTGCCACTGGGTGGAGGAGTTCGCCAAGCTCGTCAAGCTCCATCCCGGTGCGGTGGCGCGCGCCGGCTGCGCCACGCATTCGATAGATGAGGAGACGTGGGAATGCGGCACCGGCTACTGCCAGATCGGGCCGACAACGACTCCGTACCCGCTCGAGTTCGACCTCGTGGCTCACCTGGTCGGCAACAGAACGCCCAACTGCTCGGTGGCGATCCCGCGGAGCTGTTTCACGGACCTGGGGATGTCCTTCGACGACGCGCTGCCGGTGCTCGAGGACTGGGACATGCTGCTGAACGCCGCATTGCTGTGCGGAGTGGTGAGCACGCCCGAGGTGACCTCTCTATATAGGAGATGGAAGCAGGGTTACGCCTCCCACATCGAGCATCCCGAGGAGACCTGGGACTTGACGACCTGGTCCATACGGGCCCGGTTCGACGCCAGGCCCGTCCTCGTCCCACCCGGGTCGGTGAGCAGGCTCACGCAGATGGAGATGACCGTCAACACGGTCGCACAGCTGCAGAGCGACCTCGACGCGCTGAAGGAGTCCCTGGCGACCGCGACTGCAGAGGTCGCCGACCTGTGGGTGGAAAAGGGTCAGCTGCTGGCGCGCGTGGAGGCGGCAGAGAAGCTGCTGGCGGTCGCCGAACAACGCGCGGCCGTCGCCGAGCGGCAGGTGAAGGTTGCCGAGCGCCAAGCCGCGGTCGCCGAGCAGCACGTGACTGTCGCCGAGCAGCGCGTGAAGGTTGCCGAGCGTCAAGCCGCGGTCGCCGAGGAGCACGTGGCGGTCGCCGAGCAACGGGTGAAAGTCGCCGAACAGGGCGTGGACCTTGTCCAAGAGCGCGTCGGTTTTGGAGAGGAGCGCGTCGCGGCGGCCGAGCAGGGCGCCGCTCTTGCTCAGGAGCGCGTGATCTTCGCCGAGCAGCGCGTCGCGGCGGCCGAGCAGGGCGCCGCTCTTGCTCAGGAGCGCGTGATCTTCGCCGAGCAGCGCGTCGCGGCGGCCGAGCAGGGCGCCGCTCTTGCTCAGGAGCGTGTGATCTTCGCCGAGCAGCGCGTCGCCGCTGCCGAGGAGCGGGTGTCCTTCGCCGAGCAGCGCGTCGCCGCTGCCGAGCAGCACGTGGCTGTCGCCGAGCAGAGCGCGGCCGTGGCCGAACAGAGCGTGGCCCTCGTCCAAGAGCGCGTGGATTTCGCCGAGCAGCGTGTCGCCGCCGCCGAGCAGGGCGCGGCTCTCGCCCAGGAGCGGGTCCTCTTCGCGGAGCAGCGCGTCCTCGCGGCCGAGCAGCGGGCCGCGGAGGTGGAGCAGTATGCCTCGGAGGTGGCGGCCCTGGCCGAGACGAGGCTGCGCGAGTGCCGCGAGGCAGAAACCCGTGCCCGGGTCGCCGCCGCCGAGCGTGACGCGACGCTCGCCCGCCTGCAGACGGCCATAAGCGAGGCGGAAGCCCGCGTCCGCGACGAGTACGAGGCGACCAAGAGCTGGAAGGCGACGGTCCCGCTCCGCCTCGCGTTGCGGCTCGTCGACTCGTACCGCCAGCGCGCTGGTTGAAACGCGCCATGGCGGCGGCGCTGCGGGTCCAGACGGTCCGCTACGGGGGCGACGCGCGTGGTCTGCTGCGGATGCTGCGCTCGGTGACGGCAGCGGCCCGTCAATTCGGTGGCGGAGCAGCCGGGGTGACCGTGGCGATCGGCGACTGCGGCGGCCCTGAGGGCCCCGATGCCCTGCTCGGCGAAGCGGCGCTCAGCGAGGCTCGCGAGATCCTGACCAGGGCCGGCATCCTGCTCGACTACGTCGCTTTCAGGCGGAACCTGGGCCATGGCGCCGCCCAGAACGGGCTCGCCGAGCGGGCGGCGGGCTCGGATGGCATGCGGGGCGACCGCGACGTCCTGGTGCTGGCGAACCCCGACACGTACCTGTCCCCTAACTGCCTGGCAAAGCTCGTCGGCGTGCTCGGCGACGATTCGGTGGGCATCGCCGAGGCACGTCAGATCCCGCTCGAGCACCCGAAGGCGTTCGACCCGGTGACAGGCGACACGCCGTGGGCGAGTGGCTGCCTCATGGCGATGAGGGCATCTGTGTTCGAGGCGCTCGGCGGGTTCGAGCCCGCCTTTTTTCTCCACGGTGACGACGTCGACCTGTCATGGCGGGTCCGCCTGGCCGGCCTGCGCGTGCGCCACGTGCCGGAGGCAGCCGTCTTCCACGACAAAGAACTAATGGTCACCGGCTTCCCGGCCCCGAGTGTCGAGGAGGAGTACCAGGTCGTGCTCGCCCGCTTGCTCCTCGGACACCGCGCGGAGCGACCCGACTTCGTCGAGGAGTGGCTGGGCTGGGCCGGCCTTCACGGCAGTGAGCTGCATCGCCAAGCGGCGGCGGAGTTCGTGCGCCGGAAGGCCGAAGGGACGCTCCCTGCCCCTTACCGGGACGCGCTCGGCCTGTCCAAAGAGGCGGTCGCCTCAGTCACCTTCTTCCGCGAGGGGGAGTATGCCGAGCACCGCTTCTGAGCCGGGCGAGGCTGCGCCCGGCGAGAGCAGCGCGCCAAGGCACGCTGCGACCTACCGCTTCTCCTTCTCGTGGGAGGGCCCGTATGGGCACGCCGTGCGTCTCGTCGAGCGCCACGCGCAACCAGGTGTCGTCCTCGATCTCGGTTGCGGCTACGCGGCGGTCGGGGAGGTGCTCCGTGACGCAGGGTGGGAGTATGTAGGTGGCGACCGGGACGTCGACGCCGTCGCGGACATCGTGGCGCGGGGACTCGAGGGCCACGTGGTCGACTTGGCGGGGGGCGACGGTCTTGCCGGCACCCTTGCCGATCTCGTCGCGGGCCGTCGGGTCGGTGCTGTGATGATGCTCGACATCATCGAGCACCTGCCCGACCCACGCGCGGTGCTCCGCGAGCTTGCCGAGTTGTCGTGGTCCCTGGCGGACGAGGACGGCGCCCCGATTCTCGTGACGAGCATTCCGAACGTGGCGCACTTCGACCTCGCCGCCAAGCTTGTCGGCGGGCGGTGGGACGTCACCCCCAGCGGCCTGTTGGACCGGACGCACCTGCAGATGTTCACAGAGCAGCGCGTCTGCACCGAGCTGGGCCGTTTCGGCTGGCGCGAGTGCGGTCGTGACGACGTCATCATGGAGCACTCCGATCAGTGGTTCCCCCTCGACCACCCCTTCCTGGTCGAGGGAGGCCTGGTCCACGATCACCTCCGGGCGTTGCGGTCCGCGGCCGACCCCAATATGACCGTCAACCAGTTCGTTCGTGCCTACCGCCTGGTCGAGCTTCCTTCGGCGCCCGACGGCGAGTCACGACTGCCGGCAAGGGATGCCCACCCGGCCGAGCTCAGCGTGACCGATGCTCCGTTCCTCTCCGTGCTGACCCGATCCGACGGCACCCGCCCCTCCCTGCTCGCCGAGGCGCTGACGTGCCTCGCCGCCCAGAGTTTCGATGACCTCGAGGTCATCGTTCTCGTCCCTGGCGATGCCCCCGGCGCCCTCGCGTCCTCAAGAGCTGTCGTGGGGAGTTTCGAGGAGAGCTTCGCCTCGCGCGTCCGCGTCGAGCAGGTTCAGGGCGGGAACAGGGCAACACTTCTCAACGCGGGGCTGGCGACTGCACGGGGACGTTATGTCGCCTTCTTGGATGACGACGACATCGTGACCGTGGACTGGGCGAAGCGCTTTGCTGAGGGGACCGACAGGGCGCCGGGCAAGCTTGTCTGCTCGGTCTGCTTTGCCCGCCATGTCCGCGGACGCGCCCCGGAGGAGGAGGCGATGGGTGCGTCACCGGTGACGCTGACCAAGCCACTGAGGGAGTTCGGAGAGCGATTCGACGCGATTTCCAGCCTGGCCATGGACACGACGCCGGTCTCGAGCTTCGCTCTGCCCCGCTCGCTCGTGACCGAGCTGCACGTCCGATTCGACGAGCAGCTGGCGGTCTGCGCGGAGTGGGACTTCCTGGTACGTGCAGCTTCGGTCGTCGGCGTCGAGGACACGGGTCACGTGACCTCGATCCAACTGCGCTGGGATGACGCCGGTACAGAGGCCGAGGCTGTCCCTCCCGACGTGCCGGAAGCGGAATACCTGCGAATGTTCGCGGGCCTTGATGCCAGTCCGTTGCTCCTTCCGCCAGGCAGTGCCTCGCAGCTGGCCTGCCTCGCCGGCAACGACGGCCTCGCAACAGCGCGTGAAGCCCATCAAGCGGAGCTCGACCGTGCGCTTGCTGAGGTGAGGGGCGCTCTGGCCGTGACTCAGGAGACCCTACGGCTCGAGATGGACCGCCTCCGTGCCGAAAGTGCACAGGCCGAAGAGCTGGTTCTGCAAGTCGCCCGGCTCGAACACCGCGCACACCAGGCAGAGCACGCTCGCGACGAACTGCTCGCTTCGGAGTTCTGGCGGTTGACCGCACCACTTCGCGCACTCGTGACGCTGATCCGGGGCGACCGGCGAAGCGCGGGCTCCTGAGGTCGTTCGACCACCGGTCCTGAGCGCCGTCTCAGGTGATGGAGGCGGTTGAACGCGGCAGCCTCGACCAGCGGGTCCTCGCTGTCGGCCCCCAGGTCGGCTCGCCGGACAGCCCGAGGTCCGCTCGGCCTCTGTGAAGGATCGCCGCGGTGCCTGCCCGGATCGGCAAGAAGACGATCCCCGTGCGTGACTAGAGGACCGCGCCCCGATCTCGCCGGCCGCACGTCGTGCGAGAAAGTCCGGCTGTGGCAGCGGCCGCGTGTCGGAGCAGTCGCGTCGTGTGAAGGAACTTGTTGCACACCGGCGCGTCATGAGCACCAACACGCAAGCACGAGCAGAAACCGCTTGGGACTGTCATTGCTTGTGGAGCGGCGCAAGACTATTCTGGAAACGACAGAGACCACCGAGTACGGCGGGAGGCTTCACAGCAGGTGGTTGTCGTGACAGATATGTCAGTAAGCTTGACTCCTGCCACATGATTAACTAGCTTCGCCTTGTTCCATGTATCGAGTGGTATCGGCTGGGCTGTGATAGCTTTGTGCCGTTGCCTGTGGTTGGACAAGAGCCACACGACGGTGCAGAAATGCGCAGGAACCCTGGAGATGGAGGAAGAAAGTATGTTTAGGTCATCCCGTGAGGGCCCGACGGAGGAGAAGACGGGTAGGCGCATGCCGATCCGGCTCGGGACGGCCTTGATTGCCGCGACCGGTCTGCTCCTCGGACCACTCGCACTAGCCACTTCGGCCTCGGCCGCAACCCCACATGCGACGCCCGTGACGGGCACCTACGTCCCGGTGTCACCCTTCCGAATCACCGACACGCGGACTGGCTCCGGCCTGCCGAACGCAGGTTCGACTCTCACCACTGCCGCCCCCACGCTGACCGTGCAGGTCACCGGGGTGGGCACCTATCCCGTACCGGCCGGAGCGTCGGCGGCGGCACTCAACGTGACCGTCACCAACACGATGTCTTCCGGGTTCCTGACCGTCTCCCAGGCGGGGATCACGAGGCCGACGGTCTCCAACCTCAACTTCGTCGCCGGTGAGACCGTGGCGAACCTCGTCACAGTGCCGCTGAGCGCTGCGGGCGCGGTCTCGATCTACAGCTCGGCCACTGGCGCGGACGTCGTGGTCGACGTGGAGGGCTACTTCACCGCCACTCCTGCGGCCAACGGCTACGGGTTGTACAACGCGATGGCTCCCGTGCGTGATCTCGGCACCCTCGCCCTCGGCGCAGCGGTTGCGGCGAACACGAGCGTGCCCGTCACAGTGGCCGGGGGTACCACGACCGTGCCCGCCAACGCGAGCGCTGTCGTGGTCAACGAGACTGTCGCTCACGACAGTGTGGCGACCTTCCTCAGCCTCTACCCGGCGCCGGCGATAGCGGCGGAGCCGACGTTTTCGGACCTCAACGCGGCGGCGGGCGAAGCTGTTGCCAACCGCGCGATCGTCGCAGTCGGCACCGGCGGAGTGATCGAGGTCTACAACCACGCCGGCAGCGCTGACGTCGACATCGACGTGGACGGGTACTTCACCGGCATCGGTGGCACCGGCTCGGCCTTCGTGCCCCTGGCCGCACCGGTCCGTGTGGCCGACACGCGCACGGCCAGCTTGGTCGGCACCGAGACACCGATCACGGCGAATGCCTCGGAGAGCTTCCTCCTCGCCACCACCGCCAGTGGGATCCCCGCGACTGCCACTTCGGTGGATGCGAACTTCACGGTGGTTGCAGGCGACACTTCCGGCTACGCCTCGATCTACCCGGCACCGGCCATGACGACCCAGCCAGACTTCTCGGACGTCAACTGGGTTGCCAACGGCATTGTCCCGAACTTCACGATCGCGGACACGAACGGCACTGGCAGCGTCGAGGTCTACAACAGCTACGGGACGATCAACCTCGTGGTCGACGTCTTCGGGTACTTCACGGCTTACGCCACTGCTGGGCCGGTCATGGCCTCGGCGGTCGTGACCAACGCGTCCATCGCGATCACCTACAACCAGGCCGTGAACTGCGCAGCGTTGACTGCCGCTGACTTCACGTATTACTACAGTGGTGCAGCCTCCGGCGGCGCGCCCACCGGAGGTACGTGTTCCGGTGATGTGCTGACCCTGACGACTGGTGGCGCAGGCTTCACCTTGCCAGTAGGTGTTGGCACCATTGAGTACATCGCCTCTGGCGTCGCTACACACGACGTGTACAACACCGCCGGGACGTCCGCGTTAACGCCACAGGCACTCACGGTGGCCTCGACAGTGGGTCTCACGATGGTGTCGGCGCAAGTGACCGGAGACGACCTCTTGATCACCTACAACGAGGCCGCGTCCTGCGAGGCCGAAGGTGCCGGTGGTACTGCCTACACCGATTTCGTGTACTACTCATCTACTGGAATCCTCGGTGGCGCGATCAACAACTGCCTACCCGGAGCGAGCGCTGACATACTGGAATTGACTTCGGCTGTTGCTTTCCAGGACCCAGGGACCGGTGCCGAGGTCGTGTACACCGAACCGACGACACCGATAGCCACGGCTGCGGCGGCTCCGTTTGGGAACGCGGTTTACGCCACCGGCGGTACATCAGTGTTTGCGCCAACGCAGACGCTGACGACGTGGGGGACGCCGGCCATGACGTCGGCGGTCGTGACGCCTGGTGCGTCCGGGGTCGGGATCATCGCCGTTACCTACAACGAGGACGTCAACTGCCCGTCAACGCTTGCTGGCATTCAGGCGGCCTTTGTGTACAGCAACGGTGGCACACCCGCCTACCCAACCGCGTGCGCAGGTTCTGGCACCACAACGCTGACGCTGTCGCTCTTCCTCGCTGGTGGGACGACCGGTACCACGGCAGTGACCCTGGTCACCCCGGTGTCCACGGACACGCTCACGTACACCGCGCCAGCGACGAACGGCGCTACGGTTTCGGTGGGTGCCACCGCAGCTATCTTCCCGGAGTGGGCGGCGACGCAGACACTTCCATACAGTGGTCTGACGGCGCTCCCGGTCATGGCCTCGGCGGTCGTGGCCACCGGGACAATCACTATCACCTACAACCTGCCCGTCTCCTGCCCGACAACGTTCGCGGGGCAGGACGGCTTCGTGTACAACTCCGTGAGTGTCCCCGCTGTTATTGTCGGTGGTACGGTCACCAGCTGCGCATCAGGGACCGGCAACACGCTGGTCCTGAGTGCGACTGGAGGCTTCAACGCACCACAGGGTACCGCCCAGCTCGTCTACACCGAGCCGGGGGGGGCTACCACGGTGACTGCGGTGTACGCAACCGGCAGCACGTCGGATTTTGCATTAACGCAGACGATCGCGGGTGCGTCCCTTTAGCTAGCCAAGGGACTAACGCCTTCTAGCAAGGTGTGGTGGGAACCCCGGTCCTCACAAGGGACCGGGGTTCCTTTTTTGTGGGGACGGACCTGCACCGTGACCGCGGTCCCTGCACCGTGAGGTCGAGGCTCGGCGGAGCGAGGAGAGCCAGGCGATGGGTGACGAGATGCAGCTAGCAAACATGACGCCACGAGGACGGCTGGTCGCCGAGGCCTTCGACTGCAAAGGCGAGGAGTTCCCGAGTGACTACCTTGAAGTCCGTGACAACTTCGAGCAAGTCCGCGCTCCCGTTGTCCGAGCCGGCATGGACAGGACCATCCAGAACCTCAGGAGGATGGCTGCGCAGTAGGTGTCCTGCTGAGTGGTCGGTCGTGCAATCAATCGACCGCCCCGTGTCGTAGCCACCTGCCAGGTGGCGGCCGTGCTTACCGAGGTCCTGGCTGGGTGAGCCACCGCGTAGCCCGCCAGATCGCCTCGGCGCTTCGGTGTGTCACAGGGGCGTTACCACCCCGGGCACGGGCAACCTGTCGGATCTCTCCCGTGACCTCGGGGCCTCTGGCGACGCCTCGACGCTCGGGCTTCAAAGGCTCGACCGCGCACCTCTCCAATTGCAGGGGTACAGAAGACGCAGCTCAGACCGAGGAAGTGCCGGCCTGAGTTGCATGCAAGCAGAAGCGGCCAGACATCGGCTTGCAACCGATATACCGACTCCGCCTCGGATGATCCTGCGGTCGGAGCGTCGGCACAAGGCAACCACTTCATGCGCAAGCATTCATTTTTGGGCGGAGGGAGTGGGATTCGAACCCACGGTGCCCTCACGGACACAACGGTTTTCGAGACCGCCCGATTCGGCCACTCTCGCATCCCTCCGGGTGCGAGGTTAGCCGAGGACGTCGCGGCGGTTTGCGAAGAAGTCCCGCAGCAGCGTGCCGGCCGGTTCAGCGTTCACGCCGCGGATGACCTCGATCTCGTGGTTGAGGCGGGGGTCCGCACACAGATTGAGAATTGACCCGCAAGCGCCAGATTTCGGGTCGAACGCGCCGAAGACGAGTCGGCCGATCCGGGCGAGCACCGCCGCGCCCGCGCACATCGGGCAGGGCTCGAGTGTCACCACGAGCGTTGCCCCGTCGAGGTGCCAGGAGCCGAGCATCTCGGCGGCATCCTGCAGGGCAAGGATCTCGGCGTGGGCTGTCGGGTCCTTGCGCAGCTCACGTTCGTTGTGGCGCTGCGCGACGACATGGCCCCCCACGAGCACGACCGCCCCTACGGGCACATCGTCGTGGTCGAGGGCGAGCACGGCCTCCCGTAAGGCGACAGCCATGGCCTCGGTGTCGTTCACGCTGGGAGCGTAGATCCCGGTGCCGACGCACGTGCGGGACGAGGCACAACGCCGGAGTTCTCCGCAAGCTCGAGGGTGCCGGTGAGCGAGACCGTCTCGAGAAGGCGCCGATCGTGGGTGACGAGCAGCAACGTCCCGTCCCAAGACCCGAGCGCCGTCTCGAGTTGCTCGATGGCCGGAAGGTCGAGGTGGTTGGTGAGTTCGCCGAGCACGAGGCAGTTGGTGCCTTTGGACATGAGCAGCGCCAATTCCGCCCGCGTCCGCTCGCCGGGCGAAAGCGTCGCGAAGTTACGCTCGACTTCTCCCGCCCCCAGGGCGAACTTGGCAAGCAACGAGCGTGCTTCACGAGTCGGAAGGCCGCTTGAGCCGAGAAAGCCCGTCATCAGTGGCTCGTTCGCTTCGAAGCGCCTCCTCGCCTGGCCGAGCTCGCCGAACACAACTCTTGGGCCGACCCATCGCTTGCCTGATCGAGCGGCACCATCCCGAGGATCGCCGACAGCAGCGTCGTCTTGCCCGCTCCGTTCCGCCCGAGAATCCCCAGCCGGTCGCCCGACCTGATCTCGAGGTCGATCGGCCCCATATGCCAGGTTCCACGCCGGACAACCGCCGCTTCGAGCCGCGCTACGACGTCGCCGCTTCGTGGTGCGGCCGCCATTTCGAGGTGAAGGAGCCAGGGCTCGAACGGCTCTTCCGCTTCCGCGAGCCGTTCGAGTGCCCGTTCGGTCGCGCGCACCTTCGAGGCCTGTTTCTCGGTCCGATTCAGCCGGAGGTCCCGCTGTGTCTTGTCCTTGTCCTTCGGGCTCCTGGCGGCCTTTGAGACGCCCGTCACCGCCCACTGCCGTTGCCGGCGGGCTCTGGCTGCGAGTCGGTCGCGCTTCGGTGGTGTAGGCGGCATAAGCCTCCTCGGCGTGGCGTTGCGCAGTGGACCGGGCGTCGAGGTAGGCCTCCCAGCCTCCGCGGTACAGGGTCATCCTGTGAGAGCCCGGGTCGATCTCCCCGACCGATGTCACGATGCGCTCCAGGAACGCCCGGTCGTGGGCGACGACGGCAAGTCCGCCTGCGTGACGCTGAAGGAAGTTCTCGAGCCGCTCGAGGCCGTCGAAGTCGAGGTCGTTGGTGGCCGCCTCGCGAGGTACTCGGCCAGGGTCTCCCCCGCGGCGGCCTCGCGCTCCTGGGCCAGGTAGCCCACCGTCGCGGTAGGGGGCGGCAGCGTCACGCTGCCTTTGTCAGGTTGGTCCCGTCCCGCCAGGATCCTCAGAATGTGGTCTTGCCGACACCGTTAGGCCCGAGGACGCCCAGTCTTGTCCCGGCGCCTATAGACAGGGCGACCGCCTCCAGGACCGTTTGCGCACCCCGGTGCTTGGTCACACCTCGGGCGACCAGTGTCGCGGTGCCGGCCGCTGGCGCGCCCGCGGCGGAGGTTGTGAATGCGCTGTGGGCGTTGCGTGCGTTCAGCAGGTTGATCCCCAGGTTGAGACGGACGGTGGGCGGAGCTCGGAGCGGGGATCAAATACGCACGGAGGAAGGTTAGTGCCCGTTACTCGAGTTGCACTCCGGCCGGGTTCAGCGGGCGTCAGCCGGGGATGCGTCTCCAGAGCGAGCGCGGGAGGAGCCGGAAGATCCAGAACACGTACCGGAGCACACCCGGGACCCAAACGACCTCCGCGCCGGTCTCGAGGCCGCGCACGACTGCGTCCGCGACATCGGACGCTTTTACGGCGAGGGGAGCCGGCTTGCGGCCGGCGGTCATCTTCGTCCGTACGAAGCCCGGCCGTACGACCATCGCGCTCACACCACTTCCGGCGAGCGCGTCTCCGAACCCGAGGGTGAAGCCGTCGAGGCCCGCCTTGGCCGCTCCGTAGGCGAAATTGGCGGCCCGGACGCGGTATCCAGCCACGGATGAGAGCACGACGACTCGGCCGTGCCCCTGGGCGCGCAGTACGCGGGCGAAGGCCGTCATGGCGGCGGCCGGGCCCGTGAAGTTCGCCGTCGCCAGCGAGGCGACCCTGGAGGCATCGAGAGTCGCGAGGTCTGTCATGTCGAGCTCACCGGCGGCGATCAGGACGAGGTCGATGTCGCCCAGACGGACGGCGGCCGCGTCGGCGGCCGCGCAGCTCGGCCGCCGCGGCCTCGAGCGTGACGGGGCTCCTCCCTGTCAGGAGGACCGAGCTCAGGCGTCGGCTAGCGAGGGCGCGCACGATGGCACGGGAGAGATCGGAGCCGCCGCCCAGCACCACTGCCGTCTGCGGCATGGCGGTGACGTCGTTCATGGTCGGACGCTCAAAACGCTCGGTGCCGTTCGCTCCCGTCGCTCGGTCGAGCCCGGGAGGGGCGCCTGCACCCGGTCCGCCGCTCGCGGCGATGGCGAAACCCTCATGGTGACCGTCATTCTGCCGAATGCAGGTCAGTCCTGAGCGCGTCGTGGGATCCTCGCGCTTGGGGCCGCCACGGCGGCCAAAGGCGTTTTCTGGTCAGGCTCGATAGGCTCCGCGCATGGGCTTTCGTGGATGGACGGCCGAGGCGATCGAGTTTTACGAGGGCTTGGAGGCTGACAACTCCAAGACGTACTGGAACGCGAACAAGTCGGTCTACGAGAAACTGGTTCTGCAACCGATGACCGAGCTGCTCGCCGAGCTCGCTCCGGAGTTCGGCGAGGCCAAGGTGTTCCGCCCCTATAGGGACGTCAGGTTCAGTGCCAACAAAGCGCCCTACAAGACGGCCATCGGCGCCACGCTCGGATGGGGTGGTTACGTCCAGCTGTCGGCGCAAGGCCTCGCTGCGGGGAGCGGCATGTGGATGATGGCCCCAGATCAGCTGGAGCGGTACCGGACGGCCGTCGCTGCTGAGGCCACCGGTCAATCGCTCGTAGCCGTACTAAAGACGCTGCGGGCGGCCGGGTCACAGGCCGAGGGGCACGACAGTTTGAAGACGGCGCCCAAGGGCTATCCGAAGGATCACCCGCGCATCGAGCTACTGCGTTACAAGGGCGTCACGAGCTGGAAACAGTGGCTGCCGGGCGCCTGGCTCGGCAAGGCGACCGCCAAGGACCGCGTCGTCAGTTTCCTGAGGACGTCACTGCCGTTGAACGAGTGGCTGGCGGCCAACGTCGGACCTTCGCAGCTCGAGCATTCGGGACGTCACTGAGGCAGTCGCCCGTTCGGGACTGGGGCAGGAGCCGGTCCAGTTCGCGTTCGATCCCGGCCGAGCGCACGGGCGATGTTCACCTATCGTCCAGGTATTGCCGTGCGAGACGCGTCTGTGCTCGGGCCAGCCATGCCTCGACGACCAACGGCGCCAACCGGTCGACGAAGATGAGCTCGAGCCGCACGAGCACCGCGGGGTAGCCGTTGAAGTGGGGAGTAGTGAAGAAGAGCTCCCGGTTCTCGGCCAACAGCGCCTCTTTCTCTCCCAGGTCCGCGACCATCGCCCCGAGCACCGGTCCTTTCGGCGCGCGATCCCCAAGCGCCTCGAGGTCAGGCTTGTGAAGGGGCCTTTCCCAAACGAACAGCTTCTCCTTCACACGCCATTGCAGGTTGCCGCGGGATTCCCGTTCGCTCGTCTCGGGCAGCGAGAGGGCAAGGTGACGGACGTCGTCCCACCCGGCCACGAGTCTTGCCGATCTCAGACGAGCCAGCGGCCGTCTCCCATGACGGTACGCTCCTCGAGCTCGTCGACCTCGCGCCAAACCCGAATGCGAAGCGGGCTGAAGACGATCCAGGCCATCGCCGCCACGGGACGCGGATCCCAGCCCGCCTGCGCGGAGTAGCGATCCGCGTCCTCCTCTGCGATCGCCTCCAGGTCGCAGATCACCGCTGTGCCCTCGAGCGAAACGACGTCTCTGGGCGGGCCGAGGGCGAGATGAGCAGAACCGGTGGCGGCGATGTTGCGCGCGGTCCGGTTGCGCCTGGAGGTGACGAGGATGATCCGCCCGTCGATCCAGGCGAATGAGAGTGGCACGAGACAGGGCTCGCCCGTCCCGCTCGCGGTCGCTACCCAGACATCGTTGCCCGCGGACAGCTTCTCCAAGGCGTCCGCCTTGCGCTGGAGGAGGTCTCGTGGCCCGATCACCGAGCCCATGCTAAGAGGAGCTGGTCCCGGCACCGGCACCGAGAGGAGTGCGGCTCACCATCTTTGTGAGCGAACGGGGTGCCGAGCAGCCGGGGCCGGGCACTCTTAGACTTCGTGTTCGAACGCATGTCAAGTTGGGGAGTGGGAGGACACCATGACGATTGCCGTTGGCGACCGCATACCCGATGTCGAGATAAGGGTGATGGGCAGTGACGGACCGGAACCGATCCGGACCGGAGACATCCTCGGGAGGGGAAAGGTCGTGATGTTCGCCGTCCCGGGGGCCTTCACCCCCACCTGTTCGGACTACCACCTCCCCGGTTATGTCATCCGTGCGGCCGACCTGCGAGCAAAGGGGGTCGACACCATTGCTTGTCTGTCTGTCAACGACCCGTACGTGATGGATGCGTGGGGGAGCGACCAGGAAGTCGGCGATTCGGTCGTCATGCTCGCCGATGGCAACGGCACCTTCACCCAGGCGATGGGCCTTGAGTCTGACAAGACAGCTGCCGGCCTCGGAATGCGATCCCAGCGGTACGCGGTTGTCATCAACGATGGCATCGTCACGGCGCTCATGGTCGAGCCCGCTGGGGGCCTGAGCGTCAGCTCGGCCGAATCTGTCCTGGCCAACTTGTAACTGCCTGTTGGCGCACGCTCACCTACAGCGCGTCCGGGGATCGCCGTTAGGCTCGGTCCCCGCTCAACAAGACGTTCAGATCGGGGGGTCCTATGGGACGGCGGTCCTTTGGCGGGACGAGCCGCGTGTTGGCGGTCAGAGTGCTCGCGGCGGCGATCACACTGAGTCTGGCCGGTCTTTCGGAGGCCGCAGCGTCCGCGTCGTCGACGAGCGGCGGTTCCAGCCAGGCACCTCGCAAAGCCTCTTTGCAAGGGCTGCAGGGCCATCGGACGCGCCCGTACCGGGTCGACGCCACGTCACTCGGTGACCTTCTCACCTACGACTACGGGAACACGCGCTCGGGCCAGGACACAGTCGATCCCCCGATCAAGGACCTGTCAGTTAAGCCGGCCTGGAACGACGACGCCCTCGACGGTGCAGTCTATGGCGAGCCTCTCGTTTACGACGCCACGGTGTATGTCGACACGGAGGGCGACTCGGTCTATGCGATCGCTGCCGGCACCGGCAAGTTGCTCTGGCACCTCGTCGTCGGGCACTCGGTGCCGAAGTCGGTGGTCGACTCGGCGCCGACGGTAGGATGCGGGGACATCGACCCGCTCGGTATCACGGGCACTCCCGTCATCGACGCCGGGACCGACGAGATCTTCACCGCCGAGGAGACCGAACTGGCTGGCCAGACCGGCTGGCAGGGGATCCGGCACTGGCTCGTCGCGATCAGCCTCCGCAGCCACGAGGTGCTCTGGCACCGGGACATCGATCCGCCCTATGCCAACAACCCGAGCCACTACATCATCGCCGCCGAGCAGCAGCGCCCTGCGATCACGCTGGCGAACGGGCGGCTCTACGTCGACTTCGGCGGACTTGACGGTGACTGCGGCCAGTACCACGGCTACGTCGTCGACCTCCCCATCTCCGGTACCGGGCCGCTCGAGAGCTATCAGGTCCCGACCCAACGCGAGGGCGCGATCTGGGAGACCAACGGGGCCGTCGTGTCGCCCCAGGGCGACCTGTACGTCGCCACGGGCAACGGGAGCTCCAACACGGCGGCGGACTTCGACGAGGGGAACTCCGTTGTCGAGCTGTCCCCGAATCTTCAGCGCCTCGGCTACTGGGCACCGCGCGACTGGGTCCAGCTGAACGACCAGGACTGGGACCTCGGATCGGCCGGGCCGATCAACGTGCCGGGGACCTCGCTCCTCTTCATTGCGGGCAAGCCCGGCGCGAACGGCGACTCCGGATACCTCATGAAAGAGGGTCATCTGGGCGGCATCGGCCCCGGTGCCTACACCGGTCCGGCATGTCCGGGTGGTGGTGACTTCGGTGCGGACGCGTCCGACGTGATCGGTAGGCGGATCTTCATCTACGCGGCTTGCGGCAGCGGGACCGAGGCATTCCAGGTCACTACTTCGCCGATGGCGTTCCGGCGCGTGTGGTCGCCATCGACCGGCAGCCCGAACGGGCCACCGATTGTGGCGGGCGGCCTTGTGTGGGCCCTCGATTGGGACGGAGCGGCCCTTTACGGCATGAACCCGGTCAACGGGCACGTCGCCGTCCAGCGCAACACCGACGTGCTCAACCACTTCGCGACACCTGGTGTCGGAGACGGGATGATATTCGTGCCGACCGCGGGGGGTGTCGAGGCGTTCCGCGTCCTCGGCTGAGCCGTGCAGCCGGACCGAGGGGCGTGAAGCTCAGGCGGTCAGGGCCACCGCTGCTTCGGGCGTCGCCACCCGGAAGCTAAAGCTTTCCTCGAGGTATAGGTAGGCGCGGTCGGCATCGTGGTGGCTGTAGCCGACGGCCAGGTCCTCCCCCGACTCGAAGAGGAAGTCCCCACCCCGCAGGCTCAAGACGACCGCACCTTCCAGCCCTGGGGCCCAAACGATCGGGCCACCGAGGATCTGGCGCAGGTGGTCGAGCACCACGAGCCCACCGTGCTCCGTCGTCTCCACGACGCCGGTGTACTCCTGCGGGCCGAGGGCCAGGCCATAGGGCCCGCTCACGCCGGCCTCCAGCAGGGTCTCGACAGCCTTTGCGACATGTCCCGGGTAGCCGGCGTAGGCGGTGCCAAGGGTGATGGGACCATGTGAGGACGCGTCGGCGATTCCGACGATGCCGGCCTCGGGCCAACCGTGGAAGACCGCGATGTTCTCCGCCACGGCGATCCGCCGCGCCGCCGCGTCCATCTCCGCGAGGTCGAGATCGGTGGCTCCCCGATCGGCGTCGAGCAGTTCGTGACGCGAGATCGCGAAGGGAGCCCGCAGCTCGACGAGCGGCAGGACCTGGCGCTGGCGCGCCTGCAGGTTCTCACCGGGAGCCTTGACCTCGGACACACGTCCGAGGTTCGTGGCTGAATGCCCCCAGCCCAACGGGCCGGAGAAGTCCACTAGCTTGCGTGCGCCCAGCGCCGGCACGAGCCGGTCGCGGCCCTCGGCATCGAGACGGCTCCAGGCGGTGTCGGTGATCGGCGCATGGGAGCGCAGGAGGTGGTTCACAGTGACTCTCCTTTGAGGCTGCCGATGCCGAAGGTGCCGGAGGCACCGGCTGCACCGGCGCCGGCCTTCTTCTCGGCTCCGGCTTCGATCTCGGTCACCGGCGCGCGTGAACAAGTACGTGCGCAGGTCGCCTTCCAGGGCGGCGTCGTGGCGGCGCAGCCACTCGAGCAGCATGGCCGCGTGCTCCTTCTCCTCGTCGCGGTTGTGCGCCATCACCGAGGCCAGTTCGGTGTCGTTCGTGGCGTCGACTCTCTGGTCGTAGCGGTCGATCGCGTCGAGCTCCTCGCGAAGGGACGCGATCGCACGGTGCCTGTCGGCGGTCTCGGGTGAGAGCCGCGCCTCGGACTCTTGCAGCCCGGCGGTATCGGTCATGGTGGGCCTCCTCAGAACCATCACGGGTTGGTCGGTGGAGCGACGAAGGACTAGAGCGCACTGCTCCCACTGCTCCGGATCCCGCTGGTTCGACCTTAGTCCCCGGCGTTCTGTCGGGCCCCGGACGTCGTGTGTCATCTCATGGCGCGCTGCTCTCGCGGGGAGGGAGGGGCCGGTCCCGTCCGCCGCGCGCCGTCCCGCACGCGCTGCGGACGAGAACGTTCCGTCGCTCCCGCCGAGAGACCCGACGCGGCGTCGGCGGGGCCTACAACTGAACCGATCTTGGGCTCCTGAAACTGCCCGCGGGGAACGGCAGCTGGCCCGCTCCGTCCTTTCCGTCGTCGGACCCCCAGCGCCTACTGGCGTTCAACTGAACCGGTTGCGATACTGGTTGTGCCAGACCGGCCGTCGTGCCCGGTTCGTAGAGGAGAAAACGTGCAGTACGGATACTTCGACGACGATCACCGGGAGTACGTGATCACCCAGCCGGACACGCCCCTGCCGTGGATCAACTACCTCGGGACTGAGGACTACTTCGGTATGATCTCCAACACCGCCGGTGGTTGCTCCTTCTACCGCGACGCACGCCTGCGCCGGCTGACCAGATACCGGCACAATGGCGCACCGCTCGACCTCGGTGGCCGTTATCTGTACCTGCGTGACGAGCTCGACGGCGATTACTGGTCACCGTCGTGGCAACCAACCCGTAGTCCGCTCGACGCCTACGAGTGCCGCCACGGACTTTCCTACACGTCCATCGTCTCGGAGCGTGCCGGCATTCGCGCCGAGATCCTCTACTTCGTCCCCCCCGGCGAGACGCTCGAGGTCTGGCGGCTCCGGGTGCGCAACGACCGGGGAATGAGGGCCGACCTCTCGGTCTTCTCGCTCGTGGAGTTCTGCCTCTGGGACGCCCTGGATGACTCGACGAACTTCCAGCGCAACTTCTCGGTGGGCGAGGTCGAGGTGGTCGACGACGTCATCTACCACAAGAGCGAGTACCGGGAGCGGCGCAACCATTTCGCCTATTTCGCCTGCTCCGAGCCGATTGCCGGTTTCGACACCCAGCGCGACGCCTTCCTCGGGCTCAACCGGGGATGGGACTCACCGCTAGCGGTCGAGAGGGGCCGCTGTTCCGACTCGATCGCACACGGGTGGGCACCGATCGGCTCCCACCACGTCCGGCTCTCGCTCGCCCCCTCAGAGGAGCGAGACGTCGTGTTCATCCTCGGCTACTCGGAGAACCCGGCCGAGGCGAAGTTCGACCCACCCGGGACCCAGACCATCAACAAGGCCCGGGTCCGGCCCGTGATCGAGCGGTGGCTGGCGACCGATGAGGTAGAGGGAGCTGTTCGCACCCTGCACGATTCCTGGGACGAGCTTCTCTCGGTGTTCGAGGTCGACACACCCGATCCCGACACCAACCGGATGGTGAACATCTGGAACCCGTACCAGTGCATGGCGACGTTCAACCTGAGCCGCTCGATCTCCCTTTACGAGTCCGGCATCGGCAGGGGCATGGGATTTCGTGACTCGAGCCAGGACATCCTCGGGTTCGTGGGCATGGTCCCCGCTCGTGCCCGCCAGCGGCTCTTGGACCTTGCGGCCACGCAGTTGCCTTCCGGGGGCGCGTACCACCAGTACCAGCCGCTCACCAAGCGCGGCAACGACGCGATCGGATCCGGGTTCAACGACGATCCCCTGTGGCTGGTCCTCGCAGTGAGCGCCTACATCAAGGAGTCGGGGGACACCGGGGTACTGGGCGAGCTCGTCTCCTACGACAACGCGCCGGGAAGCGAGACTCCGCTGTCGGAGCACCTTCACCGCTGCATCCGTTACACACTCGATCGGTTGGGACCGCACGGGCTGCCGTTGATCGGCCGGGCCGACTGGAACGACTGCCTCAACCTGAACTGCTTCTCGGAAAGCTCCGGTGAGTCCTTCCAGACCACCGAGAACAGAGAGGGAGGCGTCGCGGAGTCACTCTTCATTGCGGCGCAGTTCGTGCTTGCATGCAACGAGCTCGCCGGTGTCGCACGACTCCGGGGCGATGGCGCCGAGGCCGCCTCCCTCGAGGCCGCCGCCCATCGCATGGTTGTAGCTGTCGAGGACCACGGGTGGGACGGCGAGTGGTTCCTCCGGGCCTACGACTCGCTGGGCGGGGTCGTCGGCTCGCATTCGAACGCGGAGGGACAGATCTTCGCCGAGCCACAGGGCATGTGCGTCATGGCGGGGATCGGTGTCTCCGATGGGAAGGCTGCGGCCGCCCTCGTGAGCGTGCGGGACCGACTTGCAACCGAGCACGGGATCATGCTGGTGCAACCTCCGTTCTCCCGATACCATCTCGAGCTTGGAGAGATCACGTCCTATCCCCCCGGTTACAAGGAGAACGGCGGCGTTTTCTGTCAGGTCAATCCTTGGATCATGATTGCCGAGACGATCCTCGGGGACGGTGAAGCGGCGTTCGACTACTACAAGAGGACCAATCCCTCGGCTCGCGCCCCGATCAGTGACGTGCACAGATGTGAGCCTTACGTCTATGCCCAGATGATTGCCGGCCGCGATGCTGCGACCGCCGGCGAGGCAAAGAACTCCTGGCTGACGGGATCCGCGTCGTGGCACCTCACCGCGATCTCCCAATGGATCCTCGGAGTGCGGCCAGAGCTCGACGGTCTTCGCATCGACCCGGTACTGCCACCGACCTGGCCTGGGTTCACCGCCCGGCGGCGGTGGCGGGGGGCGACCTATGAGATCGTGGTTCACCAAGAACCGGGCGCGAAAGGTCGTGTCCGGCGGCTCGTTGTCGACGGCACAAGCGTCGAGGGCAACCTCGTGCGCCCGGCGCGGGCGGGATCCACCGTCAAGGTCGAGGCGACAGTGGAGCCGGCTGACCTGGCAGGCTTGTGACCGAAGCCTCTGGGCGAAAGCGCTTACACGCGGGAGGCTGGGCGAACTAGTCTCGGCGACAGTTTTGTCAGGGACATCGATCCGATTGCGGTCGGACCTCAGACGGAGCGGACGAAGGGAGGAGCGGCGTGAGCTTCATTGCTCGGCGACTCGCCACGTACATCTTCGCGGCGTGGATCGCAGTGACCGTGAATTTCTTCATTCCGAGATTGATGCCGGGCAACGTGGTGACGACGATGATGGCCAAGTTCCCCTCGCTCCAGCCGGGCGCGGTGCGAGCCCTCGAGGCCGAATTCGGTGTCGGCCATGCCGGCAGCCTCATTCACCAGTACTTCAGCTACCTTGTCGATCTGGGTCACGGGAACCTCGGGCTCTCGACGAACTACTACCCTTCGTCGGTCGCGTCGGTGCTCGCCCAGACGATCCCCTGGACCTTGATCCTCGTGGGCACCGCGACAGTCATCAGCTTCGCCCTGGGGACTCTGCTCGGGATTCTCGCCGCCTGGCACCGCGGTGGCCTGCTCGATCAACTGCTCCCGGCTTTCACCTTCCTCCAGGCGGTCCCGTACTTCTTCCTCGCGCTGCTGGCGATCGACGCCTTCGCGCTCCACTGGCACATCTTCCCGAACGGCGGTGGCTACGTCATGCCGCTTGTGCCGGGCTGGCACTGGCGGTTCATCCAGAGCGCCGTGTACCACTCGATCCTGCCGGCGCTCACCCTCGTCGTCACCTCGATGGCCGGTTGGATGCTGCAGATGCGCAACGTCATGATCACGACGATCGGCGAGGACTACGTGCTCGCCGCCCAGGCCAAGGGTCTGTCGAACCGCCGAGTCGTTTGGACCTACGCAGCCCGTAACGCGATCCTGCCGAACATCGCCGGCTTCGCCATCTCCCTCGGCTTCGTCGTCGCCGGCGCGCTCGTGATGGAGTTCGTGTTCTCGTACCCGGGCGTCGGCTACACCCTGTACAACGCCGTCACCTCAAACGACTACCCGCTTATGCAGGGGATCTTTCTCATGATAGCGATGGCGGTCCTCATCGCGAACCTCCTTGCCGACGCGATCTACGTGATCGCGGACCCAAGGACCCGCACGATGGCGGCGTACTGATGGCCGTCGAAGTCATCTCGACAGCGCCAACCGCAACCGGTCACAAGCGCTCCCTTCGGTCGATTCCGCTGAAGGCGAAGCTCGGCGCGCTGATCATCGGGATCTTCATCCTCGTTGCGATCATCGGACCGTACATCGCACCGTTCGATCCCTCGGTGATCAATGCGGGCCAGAGCCTGCCGATCGGTCCGAACGGGGTCCACCTGCTGGGCACGACCTCGTTTGGAGGCGACGTGCTCTCCCAGTTGCTCGTTGGCGTGCGCTCGACCGTTGTGCTCGGACTAGTGACGGGTGTGATCGCCACGTTCCTGTCGGTCGTCATTGGCGTGAGCGCCGGGTTCCTTGGTGGCTTTGCCGACGAGGGGCTCTCGCTGTTGAGCAATGCCTTCCTCGTGCTGCCCGCCCTGCCGCTTCTCGTCGTCATCCTCGGCTACCTGCCGAATGCCGGGAACATCGTCACTGCGTTCGTGCTGAGCATCCTGGGCTGGCCCTGGGGTGCTCGTGTCATTCGGGCGCAGACGATGTCGCTGCGCAGCAGGGACTTTGTCGCCGCCTCCCGTGAGACCGGGGAGCGAACGTGGCGGATCATCTTCTTCGAGATCCTGCCGAACGAGGTGAGCCTGATCGCGGCGAGCTTCGTCGGGACCGTGCTGTACGCGGTGCTGACCTCGGTCGCTCTGACGTTCCTCGGCCTGGGGGACCTCTCGAGCTGGAGCCTCGGCTCGATGCTCTACTGGGTGCAGAACCAGAACGCCCTCGTGCTCGGCGCGTGGTGGTGGTTCGTCCCACCAGGACTGTGCGTGGCCTTTCTCGGAATGGGCCTGGTCCTGTTGAACTTCGGCCTCGACGAGCTCGGCAACCCGAGGCTTCGAGACGCCGCGGGCAGCGGAAGATAGGCGGCCATGCCTGGCGCCCGGCGGACCCGACGCCCGTGCTGCGAGAGCTGCAGGTCTCGCATCGCAAGCTGGCCGGAGCGCTGGCGGCAGAGGCCGCGGGGCTCGGAGGAGACACCAGCCGCGGAGCCCGGCCCTTTGTCCGCGGTCATAGGGGCGCCGAGCGTGGACTAGGAGACGTGCAGTGAGTCGCGCCGCAGGCGAGCCGCGGGAAGGTGGGCAGGTTCCGGCGGCGGCGCGGGCCTCGTCGTTGCCGTCTGTCCCCGGACGGGATGCACCCCAACCTGTGCTCGATATTCGCGGGCTGTCGATCTCCTACCGCACGCGCTCGGGTGACGTGAAAGCGGTCGTCGGCGTCGACCTGGCGCTGCATCCCGGAGAGATCGTCGGCCTTGCCGGCGAGAGCGGCTCGGGCAAGTCCACCCTCGCCTACGGAGCCTGCCGACTGCTCCGGCCGCCGGCGGTCATCACCGCGGGAAGCGTCACCTACCGCGGCCGCCGCGTCAGCCCAGAAGGCATCGCCGTGCTGCAACAGACGCGCGGGCAGCTTCGCGCGCTGAGATGGAGGGAGATCGCGATCGTCTTCCAGAGCGCGATGAACGCCCTCAACCCGGTGCTGCGAGTAGAGGACCAGCTCTTCGACGTGATCGACGCTCATCTCTCGATGAGCCGCGAAGAAGAGCGCGAGCGAGCTTGCTCGCTCCTCGATCTCGTCGGTATCGCCCGCGACCGCCTGAAGAGTTACCCCCATGAGCCTCTCCGGCGGGATGCGCCAGCGGGTCATGATCGCCATGGCGCTTGCTGTGGATCCCGAGGTCGTGATCATGGACGAGCCAACGACCGCGCTCGACGTCGTGGTGCAGCGCGAGATCCTCTCCCAGATCGTGGAGCTGAAGGAGCGGCTCGGCTTCTCGGTCCTGTTCATCACCCATGACCTCTCGCTCCTGCTCGAGATCGCGGATCGCATCGCGATCATGTACGCGGGACAGCTCGTCGAGCTGGGAAGTGCGCAGCGGATCTATCGCTTTCCCGCGCACCCCTACACCCGAGGTCTGCTGAACTCCTTCCCCTCGCTGCACGGGCCCCGTCGTGAGCTGGCGGGCATACCGGGCTCCCCCCCCGACCTGCGCAGCCTGCCACCGGGTTGTCCCTTCGTCCCGCGCTGTTCGTTCGCCACCGATGCCTGCCGGCAGATTGACATGCGGCTCGTACCGATCGAACAGGCGCGCGATCCTTCCCATCTATCGACGTGCCCGTTCGTCCTGCCTGACGAACAAGTGCCTACGTCGGCCAGCACGGAGGGGCACCAGCAGTGAGCGCCGAGATCCGATCTGCGGCGCAGTTCCGCGGCCCGCTCGTGCTCGAGGCCGTGTCGATCAGCCGGAATTTCAAGCTCGGACGTGGCCGGAAGGCCCGGGTCCTCTCTGCTGTCAGGGACGTGTCATTCGGCCTGTATCGGCGCGGCGTCGTGGCGCTCGTCGGCGAGAGCGGCTCGGGCAAGTCGACGGTCGCTCGCCTGCTCGCCGGCCAGGATCACCCGACGAGCGGCGAGGTCCGACTCGACGGCGATGTCGTTCACCTCCGCCACCGCCGGACCTTCCGCAACTACAAGCACGAAGTCCAGATGGACTTCCAGGACCCGTTCGCCTCCTTGAACTCCGTCCACACCGTCCGTTACCACCTCGAGCGTCCTGTTCGAATCCAACGCGGCACGAAGGGCCGCACCGCGATCGTGGCGCAGGTGGCCAAGCTTCTCTCCGAAGTCGAACTGACCCCGCCCGAGCAGTTCCTGGCGAAGTACCCACACGAGCTCTCCGGCGGACAGCGCCAGCGTGTCGCGATCGCCCGGTCCATCGCAGCGAACCCTCGGGTGCTGCTCGCCGACGAGCCGATCTCGATGCTCGACGTCTCGATCCGCCTCGACATCCTGAGCCTGTTGGACGATCTGCGCGAGCGCCTGGATCTGGCGATGCTGTACATCACCCACGACATCGCCTCGGCCCGCTACGTCGCCGACGAGACGCTCGTCATGTATGCCGGCGACATCGTCGAGCGCGGCCCGTCCGAGGACGTGACCCAGTATCCAGCGCACCCCTACACCCAGCTTCTCGTCGCCTCGGCGCCAGACCCCGACGCGCTCGACAGTGGGCTGCGGATCGGCTCGAAGGCTCTCGCCGGCCAAGCGGGAAGCGCGCTCTCGTCCGTCGTCGGGTGCCGATTCAGCCCGCGTTGCCCTTTTGCCGACGACCACTGCCGTCGAGAGGTGCCTCCGCCGGTCCGCATCACCGATCAGCGAGCCGCCTCCTGCTGGCACCTCGACGTCGCCGCGCCGCACATCCTGTCAAGCGGTCCCGGCACGAGCCCGGCCGCTTCGGCCGAGACCAGCAGCGTGGGTTGAGGGCAGGCGACCTAAATTTCAGTCGCGGTGACTCGTCGGGAAGGATTCGTGCGATAGCCACTTGATGGCCGGTAAGGGTGTCACCGGTGGTGCCTTCTACTGCCACCTGCCCAATGCAAAGCGACGCCCCAGCCAAGGACCAGACGGCAACGACCCTCGCGTGCGACGTGCTCGGCTCGCACGGGGTAGCCGGGCGTCCCGCGTTCGGACCTGGGCGACCCGTGATCGCGCTTGACGCCGGTCAGAACCTGCCTTAGTGTAAGCGCTTAGATGTAAGCGCTTAGATGTAGGCGCTTAGCTTCAGCGGTTAGCGCTAACCGCCTTCTCCGCAAGGGGGGTGGCAGGAATCGAGAGCAGCGGCAGGGCGAGCCAGCCTGGAGGCCGAGCGCCGCAGGAAGCATCGGCGGGCAACAAGGACGAGGCATCGCGGGGCCGGCTGGATTACGCCACACCGTCCACCCTGTACGACGTGGCACGGGTCGCCGGCGTGTCGACAGCGACCGTGTCACGCGTTGTGCACGGCCACGACCGCGTCCGCGCCTCCACCCGCCAGCGGGTGCTAGAGGTGATCGAGACGCTCGGCTACGTTCCCGACGGCGCAGCCCAGAGCCTGTCCCGACGACGCAAAGAGGTTATCGGGCTCGTCAGCGTCGAGCGCCTCGGACCGCAGTCCCACATCGAGGAGGTGAACCTGCTGTTCGTCGATGAGGTGGTGCGCGGCGTCGAGGCCACGTTGCGCGAGATCGGCTGGTCCCTCCTGATCTCGTTCCTCCAGTCCGGCGATCGTGCCTACCAGCGACTGCAGTCGATGTCGGGGAAGCTCGACGGGCTACTGATCGCTGAGGGCATAGTCGAGCCTCGGCAGCTCGCTCACCTCTCGGCGCGACTACCGATTGTGCTGATTGCCGGCTCGCCGGGCGAGCTGGACGTCGATGTCGTGGCGGCCGACAACCGCCCAGGAACCATCAGCCTTGTCGACCACCTCTTCGAAGTGCACGGCCGCCGGCGCCTGTACTACGTCGCCGGGCCCGCCGATGCGCCGGACGCCCAGGAACGGCGCGCCGCCTTCGAGCATGTTCTCGCCCATCACCCGGAAGCGACGATCGCAGGGTTCTTCGAGGGTCGTTTCTCCTCCCAGAGCGGCGAGGAGGCGGCAAGGGAAATCCTCGCCTTGGGCCGCGGTGCTTTGCCCGACGCGGTGGTCTGTGGCAACGACCTGATGGCGATCGGCGTGATCCGCGAACTCGGTGCCGCTGGTGTTCGTGTGCCGGCCGACGTGGCGGTTGTCGGCTTCGACGACGTGTACCCGGGAGCGCTGCTCGCGTTGCCGCTCACGACCGTTCGCCAACCTATGCGCCTGCTCGGCGAACGGGCGTCAACCCGGCTGCTGGAACGCATCAAGGATCCCGCGCTGGCCCACAAGGTCGAGTTGCTGCCGACCGAGCTCGTCGTTCGGGCGAGTTGCGGGTGCACCAACCAGGCGGTCGCACCGCCGCCGGCGGCGTCGTGATGGCCTTCCTCGCGGGAGCCTCGCCTTCTACCTCGTCGCGGCCGGGTGGCGCTCGGGGCCAACTTCTTCTTCAACTTCGGCAATTGTGCCTATAAGAACGCACGTGTGAGTACAGGTGCCGTCGTATGAGAATCACCAGCGCTCGTGGCGGTGACCAACATGCGTGCCGAAAGCGTGTGTCACAGCTCGTGCATGCAGGGGAGCTATCTATCAAAATTGGGCCCAATCGCCCTATTGCAAATGGAGGCCATCTTCTGTAGGATGTAATATAACCGTAAAGCCATATTCATCTAACTGTAAAGTCAGATCCACCCAAGAGGAAGGCATTACGTCATGACAGGAAAATTCAGAGGCAAGAAGTTTCGGTTGCTGGCCGCTTCGGGTCTGATGGCCACGGGCCTTCTTGCTGTAGGACTTACGGGTATCACAGCCCCGACCGCCTTGGCGAGCTCGAAGCCGCATGTGTCGAGCGTGCCGCTCGTGATGGAGTCGAGCCCGACACCCTCGGTCACAGACAACTTCAATCCTGACACCCCGAACTCAGCGATCAGCCTGCTCGGCGCGAGTTCGTTGATCTACGAGTCCCTGCTCCAGTTCGATGTCGCCAACCCGGCAGTGGCGCCGTACGACTTCTTGGCCACCGGCTACAGCTGGAGCAACGGGGGCAAGACGATCACGTTCAAGATCCGCACCGGCGTGCAGTTCAACGACGGATCTAGCCTGACTCCCGCGGATGTGGCGTTCAACTACAACCTGCTGAAGAAGTGGCCCGCCTTGAACATAACCGGGCTTGCGGTCGTAAACGCGGTGGCTGTCTCGGACAACGTGCGCATCACCTTCGCGTCGTCGCAGTACACGAACCTGCAGAACCTCGCGGGCGTTTACATCGTCCCGGACGAGGCACCCTGGAACGGCACCACGGACCCGTCCTTGGCCACGATCACGGACCCGGTCGGCACCGGACCCTACATGCTTTCGAGCAACGGCTTCACGCCGCAGGGCTTCACCTTGACGGCCAACACGCACTACTGGGGCGGCCCGTTTGCAACTGCCGCGGGGCCACCCGCGGTGACCACAGTCGAGTTCCCCGCGCTGACCTCGAACACCACGGTGCTCGGCAATCTCGACAACAACACGCTCGATTGGGCGGGGAACTTCATCACCGGCCTGCAGCAGGCCTTCGTGAAGCCGAGTCCCGCGACTCACCACGTGTGGTTCGCGCCGGTGAACACCGTCACGCTCTACCCGAACCTGACAGTCTGGCCGACCAACCAGCTTGCTGTGCGTGAGGCGATAAGCCTCGCCATCAGCCGCAACACGCTCAGCGCGCAGGGTGAGTCCGGCTTCGAACCACCGGCGACAAACGCCAGTGGTTTGACCCTTCCGAACTTCAACAACCTGATCTCCCCATCGGTCGCGAAGATGACGCTCTCCGGGGCCGCGAACGCCAAAGCGGCGGAAGCCGTGCTGAAGGCGGCCGGCTACACGAAGAACAGCCATGGGTGGTTCCAGGAGAACGGAAAGGTTGTGGCCATAAGTGTCACCGACCCGTCGGCTTACACCGACTACGCAGCTGACGACCTGATCGTCGTCAAGAATCTGCAGTCGGCCGGCATCGACGCCACCTTCGACGGGACGACTCCCGCTGCATGGGGATCAGAGGTCGGGAGTGGCGGTTTCCAGCTCACGACGCACTGGGGCCAGACGAGCATCTCGGCCTACCAGCTCTACAACTACTGGCTGAACAGCTCGCTCTACACCTCGAGCCCCAAGGCCGTCACGGGTGACTTCGAGCGCTTGAACAACGCGGCCATGGACGCCAGCCTCGCCAAGCTGGCGAGCGCGACGACAGTTGGCGCGCAGAAGGCGGATCTGGCGCCGATCGAGGAGTACGTGGCGACGCAGCTGCCAGTGATCCCGATTCTCTACGGAGCGGCGTTCGACGAGTACAACACGTCGCACTTCACAGGTTGGCCGACGGCGGCCAACCCGTACGAGTCGGGTAGCCCGAACAGGCCGACTAACGAAGTCGTCGTCCTCCACCTGAAGCCGACCAGCTAACCAACTGGTCTGCAGCATTTTGCCGCCACGCGGTAGTGCCGGCCTCGGCCCATCTCCTCTCGGAGCCCGAGCCCGGTCTACCCGTGGTGGTGGTTCAGCTGTTCTGCCGGGCTAGGTACCGGTTAACCGAGTTGTGTCCAAGGTGCCTGGCAGGTGCGGTTCCTGCCGGGCACCTGGCGCGCCTGAGCAGCGCAGCGACGTAGTGCAACTGGCACTCGCGCTCGCGCCGATGCGCCAGAGACCGGTCGGACCGTTCGGGGATCGTTCCGGAGCAGGATGCTCTTACGCGGATCGGTTTGTGACGTGCGCGCCGAGGCGATCGCAATTGCTGTTGACGGCCTCAACCCGTGGACGTGCTCGACACCGCTTCTCGGGTCGGGCGATAACGCCCCGCCGGGCTGGCGCCCGTATTGCCAGGGTTCATGTGGGATCGGCTTGTGTGCAGCCCACCGGGGAGGCCGGACGGCCCCCTATGACATTCGGCGGCCTCCGAGCAGCTCGCGTGGGTACAGCCCAATCAATACCGCGAGGTAGGCGAGACTCAATTGCAGGACGGCTTTCGGGCTAACGGCCGTGGATACTGATGAACTCCAGGCACGCCGAGCGGCTATTCGCCCTTCATGTCGAGGGGTTCCGGGTCGAAGATAACGGCGCCGGGCTGGCGCCGAGCGTGGTCACTTCTTCAAGTGGGCATCGAAAAAGGCGATGATGCGCCGGCGGGCGTCGAGGGCAGCCTCCTCGTGGTAGCCGCCTCCCCCCGAGAGTTTTCCCATGGTGGCGAACAGCAGTGGCAGCCTGTCCGCGGCACCTTCGTGGTCGTTGATGAACCCGTGCCCGGCGCCCGGGTACGACTTGACGTCATGTTCGACCCCGACCGCCGCCAAGACCGCCTCGAGGCGCTCGGCGGCGCCTCGGAGGACTCGGTCCTCGCCTCCGTAACTGGCGACGACCGGGCAAGAACCCCGGAGGAAGCCAGTTGTGTACGCCCTTTTCGGGGCGGTCCCGTAGTTGACGCTCGCCACGGCGTAGCCGCGACTGGGTGCGAGCATCAGGGCGAAACCGCCGCCCATGCAGAAGCCGACCACGCCGATCGCACCCGTGCAGTCCTCGCGGGCCGCGAGCGCGGCGCGTGCGGCTTCGATGTCCTCGTACGACCTTCCCCTGCCGGTCCTGGCGTCGCGCAGGGCAGAGAACATGCCGGCCGCCTTTCCTCTGCCGTGGAACAGGTCCGGTGCCGTGGCCAGGTATCCCTCCTCCGCGAGCCAGTCGGCCTGGTTCCGCAGATCCTGGGTCATCCCGACGGCATCGTGGATCACGACGACTCCGGGCCACGGGCCCTCGCCCGATGGGTGAGACACGTACACGGGAAGTTCCCCGGTCGGGATGCTGATCATCGAGCCGTGCATGTGCACAGCATGGCAGGGCCCGCGTGCGCAGGAAAGGCGCGAGACCGCCAGCTACGTCGGGTCGCGCTCAGGCGGCCGAATCGCTGCCGAGCCAGCCGCGCCGCTTGAAAAGGAGGAACAAGAGCACGAGGGCGACGAGCTCAGAGCCGATGCCGAGAAAGAGGAAGTAGGCGAGGTTCGACTGCAGATGACCTGTCAGCCAGGCGAAATTCTGCCCGAAGAACCCGGTGAGGTATCCGAGGGGCATGAAGATGGTGGCGATGATGGCCAGTTGCTTCATGACCACGTTCAGCCGGTTGGACACCATCGACAGGTGCGTGTCCATGGCGCCCCCGATCAGGTCCCGGTACCCGTCCAACATGTCGTTGATGCGAATTAGATGGTCGTAGAGGTTGCGGAAGTAGGCAGCGCCTTGATCGGTCATGCCGGGGATTGTGACCATGCCGGCATTGAGGCCGGAGATCATGTCCCGTTGAGGCGAGACGGCCTTGCGCATGGTCATGATCTGGCGCTTCATGGCGAACAGAGTCCCCAACTGCTCCTCGGTCGGCTTGTTCAAGATGGCGCCCTCGAGCTCGTCGATCGAGTCGTCGAAGTCGGACAGCACCGGGAAGAACGAGTCGATCAGGTTGTCCATGATCAGGTAGAAGACGCCGACCTGAGGTGCGGCCACGTCCGAGGAGTGGTGGTTGCCGATCCGGTCGCGCACCGTGGTCAGCGCCGGGCAGTCGCCCTGGTGGAGGCTGATGATGAGCTTGTCGGTGATGAAGCAATGCACCTCCGCCACGCTCTTCCCGTCGGCGGCCATGCCGAAAGTGACGATGTGGACGAAGTCGGCGTAGGCGTCGATCCGCGCCCGCTGGCCGAACTGGTCCGCCGCCTCGACGGCCACAGGGTGGAAGTGGAACGTGTTGAGCAAGAGCGCCTTGACGTCATCGTCCGGCCCCGGGTCATGCAGGTCGAGATCGAGCCAGAAGAACCCACCTCCGGCCGCCGCCTGCTCGATCCCCTCCTCCGTGGCATCGGTCGTCCTTCCGTCTTGGGTGAGGGTGCCTTTCATGGCGACGATGACCTCTTTCTCAGGAGGTGGATGTTCCCTGGTCTTGCGCGACCGGCCTGTTTGCCTCAGCGCCGGCGTCCGCGACCGCGTCGACAGCGGCCACGTCGGCCGGTGTGGCACCGAGCCGCATCTCGACGTCCGCGAGCCGGTCCCTGATCTCGGCCAGCTGCTGGCCCAGATCGGCGTGGCCTTGCTTGAACGTCTCCTTGTTGGCGTCGGTGTGCTCCTTGATGAACACCGACGCGACCGTGGCGGTGAGCACTCCGATCAGGCCGATGCCGACCAGCATGAGGACGGCTGCCACCACTCGCCCACCTTCGGACACCGGGTACCGGTCGCCGTAGCCGACGGTTGTGACCGTCACGATGGCCCACCAAAGCGCGTCGGGATAGGTGTGGATGTTGCCGGTCTTGGTCTTCTCCTCGAACAGCAGCACCAACCAGGCGCCGATGACGAGGGTGGCGAGGGCGGCCAGCAGGACGCGGAAGAGGCTGTGGTGCTTGAGGATCGCCTCCAGCCGCAGCTCGCCCTCGTGAAGAAGCAGGGTCATCTTTTCGATCCCGATCAGGTGCCAGCCCTGGAGCGCCGGCACCGCCACGGTCGCCGGTTCCACCCACCGCCGCTTCAGGTACCCACGGCTGTCAGGGGAGATCACGAGACGCACGAGGTACTCCACCAGCATGATCACCCAGAGCACGAAGAGCGTGGCGACGAGGGACTCCGAAGCGGTGCCGCTCACGTCTGTGGTGAGGACGATGATGGCGATGACCATCCAGGCGACTCCCAGGAGGGCCATCGGGTACTTCGTGACCTGCTCGATCCGATCCACGAGATCGTGGCGCCCGCCTGCCGGCTTGGCCCCGGCGATCACCTGGCGCCGTTGTTCCTCCTTGCGGGCCTTCTCGTCTAGGCGCTCGTGCTCGAGGCGCTCCAGCCGTTGGATGCGCTCGATGGAGGACAGCTTCTTCTCCGGCGCTGCACCGCCCGGAGCAGCTTTCACCTCGGTGGAGTCCGGCATTCAGGAACGAAGATAGTGGGTGGGCAGCCCTCCACCGGGTTTCTCGTCTGGCGGCTGTTCGTGTGGTTTTGGCCCTATATCTTCCGGGCCCGGGCGAGGACGGCGTCCATAGTCTCCATGATCTCGATGGTCTCGTCGAGCGGCATCAGTGGGCTTTCCAGCAACCCGGCTTTGAGACAGCGCGCGACCTCGTCTGCCTCGTAATGCAGGCCTTTGCCCTCATGCGGTGGCTCGTAGCGGGTGGAGGTCCCGTCGCGGCCGATCAAGGTGAAGGACGATGGTGCGTAAAACAGACTGTCGATCTCTATGCGGGCCTCGGTGCCGACGATGGCGGCAATCGTCGGGCTCTTGGCCGAAGAGGTGCAGGTGAGCAGCGACTGCGCGCCGTTGGCGTACCCGAACAGCATCGAGGTCTGGCCGTCGACACCAGTGAAGGCCGGTGTGACGAGAGCCGCGATCTCGGCCGGCTTGCCGAGGACCATCGACGCAAAGGACACCGGGTAGACGCCGCAGTCGAGGAGTATGCCGCCACCGAGCTCGGGCGCGAAGAGGCGGAAGGCCGGATCTCTCGGGAACCATTGACCATGATCGGCCGTGACGGTCACGATGTCACCGAGCGTGCCTGCGGCGAGGAGGCGATTGACGGCGGCTATGTGAGGCAGGAAGCGCGTCCACATCGCCTCCATCAAGAACAGCCCCTTGGCGCGGGCGCTCGCGACGAGCTCGCGAGCCTCGTCCGCGTTCATGGTGAACGCCTTTTCCACAAGCACTGGTTTGCCGGCATCGAGAGCCAGCTGCGCGTTGGCAAGGTGCATCGGGTGCGGTGTCGCCACGTAGACGACGTCCACGTCCGGGTCGGCCACCAACGCCTCATAGGAGGCATGGCGGTTGGGGATGCCGAACTTGTCGGCGAAGCCGTCCGCGGATTCGCGGCTCCGTGAACCGATGGCGACGACCCGGCCCGAATCTGTCACCGTCAGGTCGGTGGCGAAAGCCTTGGCAATCAGGCCCGAACCGATCAACCCCCAACGCAATGGTTCTGTCGACAACTTCCGCCCTCCTTCTCTTGTGGCCATCTAAGACGTCCCCCCTTCTCGAGTGCTCCGTATGACCGCGCAGACCGGCACGAGGGTACGCTGCGAAGGAGGCGGGATCTGAGGCCAAGGAGCCTCTCAGGCCGCAGGGCTGCACCAGGTCCGTCCGACGCTTGCCCACTCTTGTAGCTCAGGCGGCGTGTCTTGTCCAACAGTGCGTGGACGCATCCGGCGAAGTCAGTCCGTCAGATGGTCAGCTGCTTCGGCACAAGCCCAGCTCCACCGAGGCGGCCTTCCCGCCGGTCTTCATTCCCCAGACGGGGCCGCAGGGCTGCTTGGGAGACGAGTCGGGCGTTGTTCACCGGTCTGTTGGCCCCGACTTTGTGACCAAGCCGGCTTCGCGAACGAGGACCGCCCCAGAAGGACTGCCCTACCAACGGCTCCGTCGATGACCACCCAGCAGCGACGTGCCGCGCCTGGCCGGAGCCAGGCGCACGAGGGCGTTGTAGGTCACAGCACCGATCGCAAGGTGCATCACCATGAGGACGAGCACCGCTTTGAGGGGCTGGCCCTTGGCAAGGATGTACAGGTCCGGCAGCAGCAGGACCGCCGTGACCGGGACGGCCATACGTAGGAACACCCAACGTGGGGCAGACGAGATTCGCGTCACGACGGGCCAGGCGACGCAGGCGATGATCACGCCGACGGTCGTCAGGGCGCCGTAGTCGGAGAACCGGAAGTGCACGTAACCACTGGTGGTGGGGAAGATCCGTGTGCCGATCGCCACGAGGATGACATCTGCTGCCAGAGACCCTGTGAGCGACAGGAGTGTCGCGAGCGCGAGATTGGCAGGGGCCGGTGTGCTTGGGTCGCGGGGAGAAGTCGATCTTGCAGGCCGCCAGCGCGCTCATCACGGTCGAGTCCTCGCGGGGCCACGACCGTTTGGTTGGAGATGACATCGGGCAATTCCTAGCAGTCCCGGACAGCCGCGACTGCGGGCATTCCCAGTTATCTCGCCGCCTTTGTCGAGTCTTTACCGATTGCTGGAGGCGAGTTGGACAAGCGCGGCCGTAGGTTCTCCTCACAACTGATTGTCATGCGCGAGAACGGTGCGAGGCGAGCCCCGCGTGGGACGGTTGGCGAGGTCGGCGCCGCGTCGGTCGAGTGCTCGAGAAGGGAGGAGGCGGGCGTTGGCGCCGCTGGTGGCCGCGTGTGACGGTGCCCCTTCTGAGCACAGCTTGTGAACAGTCGCAGAAGTGTGAACAGTCGCAGAAGCAGGACAAGTGCCGCGTTCGAAGCGATCCCGGTGCCCGGTTTGCCGGGAGCAGTGTCGGGTCCCTGCGCGGAGCCGTCGTTTCTGAGGCCTTTCGTCCTTGCCTAACGGCGCAGGTGAAGCGGCGCCCGATACGCGGCATCCGACTGTGCGGCGGTGAGGATGTGATTGGCAACCAACTGGTCGAGGACCTGGCGCTGGCGCTGTTTGGCAAGCGCGAAGTGCAGGACCGGGTCGTAGGCGGAGGGTGTTTGCGGAAGTCCGGCCAGCAGGGCTGCTTCGGACCAGGTGAGCTCGCTCGGACTGACCCCGAAGTACCCGCGGGCGGCAGTCACATAGCCCCAGTACCCGTTCCCGTAGTAGATGGCGTTGAGGTACATCTCGAGGATCTGCGGTTTTGAGTAGCTCAGTGACAGCTTGAGCCCGAGTCCCAGTTGCTCCAAGGTGCCGCCGAGGCCCCTCCCGGCGTGGTAGAGCTGCTTTGCCAGCTGCTGGGCGATCGTGCTCCCTCCTGGGTCGCCACTTGTGTGCAGCGTCGCCAAACCGGCACGAGCCGCACCGTCGAAGATGTTCACGACGGCGTTCGAGTAGAAGTGCTCATCCTCGACGGCGACAACTGCCTCGGCCAGCTTGGCCGGCAAGGGCAGCTGCCCGGCCTCACCCGCGTGCGTGCGCACGATCACCGCGACGCGCGCCGGGGCGTCAGCGACACTCGGGAGGCTCAGCTCGTATCCCAGTCCCGCGAGGAAAACGGCGGCCAGGAAACCGAGCAGGAAGAGGACGGTCCGGACGAGCCTCGACTTCCAGCCGCGGCGCCGCCTTCTCGGGGCCGGGGTCTCAGCTGTCATAGGCCTCAAGCCGTACGACGGCGTCTATCCCGCCGGTCGGGGACGTGTCGAGCCAAGCGGTCCCACCCGACATCCTGGCGAGCTGGGCAACGATGGCGAGGCCGAGGCCGGAGCCACCGTGCGGCGCGCCTTCCCGCCTCCAGAATCGATCAAAGGCCCTGGTCCTTTCTGCGGGGCTCATACCGGGCCCGTCATCGATCACATGAACCTCGACGGTGTCCCCTGCGGGAACGGCGCGGAGAACGACGTTTCCGGTCGCGGACGTCGCTTCGAGGGCATTTGCCAGGAAGTTGTCGAGGATCTGCTCGAGGTGGCCCGGACAACCCAGGGCCATGGGGGTTGGTCCGGGCTGGTCGAGGGCAGCCGGCAGTTCACAGGTGAGAGTCACTTGGCGTTCCTCGGCCAGGGCGCTCCACGCCTCGGCGCGGTCGCGCAACACGTCCGTGACGTCGACCCGCTCTCTCGTCGGGCGCACACCCCCCTCGGCACGCGCCAGGGTGAGCAGTCCGTCGACAATCCTGGAGAGCCGGTCAGCCTCGGCGAGGGCTGCGGTGAGATCGGCCTGTTGCTCAGGGTCGAGGGTGTCCTCGAGGTTTTCGAGACGGAGGTGCAGTGCTGTGAGAGGCGTGCGGAGTTGGTGGGAGGCGTCGGCGAGGAACGCCCGCTGGGTGTGGACGAGTTCCTCCAGGCGCTCCGCCATCTCGTTGACGGTCTCGCCGAGCGCGTCGAGCTCGGCCGGGCCGCGCCCGACCGGGGCCCGCTCGGACAGACGGCCGGCACCGACGGCCGCGACGGCCGCCTCGATGCCTTCGAGCGGCCGCGTGAGGGATCGCGCGAGTACCGTCCCGAGAGCAGTGGCCAGGGCGACCATGCCTATTCCGAAGAGGGCCAGCGTGACCCAGTGGCTCCGCATACGCGCGTGAAGAGGCGCCGCCGACTCTGCGACGAGCAGGACCACGTCCGAGCCGTGTGTCGTGGACGACAAGCTGCCGGCGCCGGGCGCGGCGACGGCGACCGGCAGCGCCACGTACAAGAGGTCGTCGTCAGGATCGTCCGACCCCTCCTCACCGGAGGTGTGGCCGGAAGCAGCCACCTTGATGATGGCCTCGGTGCGGGCGTCACGCAGCTCCTCCACGGCGCCCCGTCCAGCCACGACCAGGGCGTGCCCGTTCGAGACGACGGCGACGATGGCCCCGTCAGCGCGTGCGAACTGGTTGACGACGGGCTGGAGTCCGTAACCGGCGCCACGGTGCAGACCCGCAGACACGAGCACGGCGAGCGACGAGGCGTCGCTTTGCAGTTCCGACATCGACGTGGTGCGGTCGTTCCGGGCCAGGCTCAGTCCGAGCGGGACTTCGAGAGCGACGACGAGAACGAACGCAAAGAGGAAGAAGCCCGCGAGGAGCCGCCGCCTCATTTCGGAACGGCGAGCCGGAATCCGACGCCCCTGCTCGTCTCGATCCACTTCGGGTTGCCGAGCTTCTTGCGCAGAGAGGCGATATGGACGTCGACCGTCTTGGAAGTGCCGTACCAATGAGGATCCCAGACCTCTGCCAGGATCTCGCGTCGAGTGACCATCGCCCCCGGGTCGAGAGCCAGCAGAGCAAGCAGGTCGAACTCTTTCGGGGTGAGGGGCAGTTCCTCGCCTCCCAGCAGCACACGGTGTGAACGGCGGTCGATCTCGAGATCGCCGATCACCTGGGGGCCGAGCACGGGCGGAGACGTCGTGCTCCGACGGCTGACCGCACGTATCCGGGCCACGAGCTCGCGGAAACCGAACGGCTTGACGACGTAGTCGTCGGCTCCGAGCTCGAGACCCACCACCCTGTCCGTCTCGTCGTCGCGCGCGGTGACGATGATGATCGGGACCGACGAGCGCGCGCGTAGCTGGCGGCAAACCTCGAAACCGTGGGCATCGGGCAGCCCCAGGTCCAACAGCACGATATCCGCCGGCGGGGCCGACAAGGCGGCCGCGGCCGTCTGCACGAGGGTCACGTCGAAGCCCTCACGGCGGAGCTTGGCGGCCAATGGCTCGCCGATGGCATTGTCGTCTTCGACCACGAGAACTTGCACTGCTCGGGTAGCTTTCCACAGGCGATCGGGATCGGGTAGGCGGGTCGTGACAGCAGCCCGGCCACGAGGAACCCCGGTTGACAGCCGTCGCCGGTGCAGCCCGTCCTCCTTGTCAAATCTTTACCTGTTCCTGGGTCCATCTTGGACGGCCGGTTTCGTAGGGTCACAGTGACATGTCCTCGTCACCTTTGACCCGACCTACGCCCCGCACAGCGGGAGGCATCGCCGGCCGTCGGTCATCTCCCGGCCGGGACCGGCTCCGCGGCCCGTGGTCGCCGAGGTCGCAACAGTCCTCGCGGGCTTGGCTTCGGGGTCTGTGTCGCCCTTGCCGTCACCGCGGAGAGCTGGAAACAGTTCTCGGCGCCAGGTGGCGTCGCCATGTTCCTCGGCAATCTGACGGGCTTGGCCGGTACCTATCTGGCGCTCGTAATGGTGCTCCTCGTCAGCCGGATCCCGGTCGTCGAACGGGTGCTCGGTCAGGACAAACTGCTCGCCTCGCACCGCCGCCTCGCCCCGTGGCCCATTTCACTCATCGTCGCCCACGCGGTGCTGCTCACCTTCGCTTACGCCGAAGCCGCCCGGACTGGTGTCTTCGGCCAGATCGGCGCGTTCATCAGGTCCTACCCCGACATGTTGACGGCGACGATCGCACTGGTGGTGATGGTCGCGGTCGCGATCACGTCGGTCTACTCGATTCGCCGCCGGCTCCGCAGGGAGATGTGGTGGGCCGTTCACCTCTTTATGTACCTCGCGCTCGCGCTCGCGTTCGCGCATGAGATCGCGCTCGGACCGTCTTTCGTGGGGCACCCTCTCACGAGGTTTGTCTGGTCCCTGCTCTGGGCCTCGAGCGCCGGCCTCGTGCTCGTGTACCGATTCGGGCTGCCCCTGGTCCGGACTTTCCGGCACCGCCTCGAGGTTGTCGAGATCCACCCGGAAGGGCCGGGCACGGTCTCGGTCATCTGCCGGGGCAGGCATCTCGACCGCCTGGCGGTGGCGGGTGGTCAGTTCTTCGAGTGGCGCTTCCTCACCAAGGGGATGTGGTGGCAGGCCCACCCGTTCTCGCTCTCGGCGCGACCCCGGCCGCCCTTCGTGCGCATCACGGTGAAGGGGATCGGCGACTACTCGTCGGCCGTGGCCCGGCTGCGGCCCGGCACCGGCGTCGCCATCGAGGGGCCTTACGGAGCCTTCACGACCCATGCCGCGTCGCCGCGCGAAGGTTGCGCTCATCGCCGGGGGCATAGGTGTCACGGCCATCCGCTCCTTGCTCGAGGACCTGCCCCGGGACTGCGACCCGGTCGTGATCCTCCGCGCTTCCAGCACCGAGGAGCTGGCCCTGGCATCGGAGGTGGCCGAGCTGGTCCGGCACCGTAAGGGCCGGGTTCACGAGCTCGTCGGCCCTCGCTCGGAGGTGCGGGTCGACCGCCTTTCCGAACTCGTGCCGGACCTGGCGAACCGGGACGTCTATGTTTCGGGACCCGAGGGATTCGTCGATCGGGTGGTCTCAACCGCTTTGCGACTCGGGGTCCCCAAGGACTCGCTCCACTTTGAGGTCTACTCCCTGTGAACGCCCCTGACCGACGTTCACCAAGTCGCGCAACCAATACCAAGGAGCTGCGCAGGATGAGGCGCGCCCCGGCCGTCGTCATCGCCAGCGCCGCCGGATTCGCCGGGATCGTCGCGATGCACGGCGCCGGCTCGTCTTCGCTGCTAAGCGGAAGCGGTCCTTCGGCGCCGGTCAGTTCCCCTCCGACCACGACAGGCCCCTCCACAACCCCGACTGCTGTACCGACGGGAACGCCCAGGGCCGCCCTCGGAACCAGCGAGAACTACGGCTACGGGGCGCTTGCCGTGAATGTCACCGTCCAGGGGAGTCGGATCACCGACGTTTCCGTGGCGACGATCCAAACCGCCGAGCAGTACTCGCAGCAACTCGCCCAACAGGTCATCCCGCTGCTGCGCAACGAGGTCCTTTCTGCCCAGAGCGCGCGCATCAACGCGATCTCGGGCGCCACCTACACGAGCGAGGCTTACGCCTACTCCGTCCAGGCGGCGCTCGACACCCTCGGCGTGAAGTGAGTGTCACCGGCGTGATCTCCCATGCCGAGAAGGTGATGGGGACGGTGGTGTCGTTCCATGTCGAACCGGGTGAATGCCCTGTCGGAGACGCCCATGCAGCCGTCGCCGCGGCCTGTGCGAGGCTCCACGAGCTGGACGACATCTTCAGCACCTGGAAACCGGCCAGCCCGATGAGCCGTTTCCGGACCGGGCGCGTCCTCCTCGAGAATGCACCACCCGAGATGGCGCTCGTGCTGCAGCTGTGCGAGGAGGCGAAGGCGCTTTCGCAGGGTTGGTTCGACCCTTGGTCGATGCCCGGCGGCTTCGATCCGACAGGTTTGGTCAAGGGTTGGGCCACCGAGCAAGCACTCGCCCTCCTGCGACTTGCGGGTGTCGGGGCCGCGATCGTCAACGGCGGGGGCGACATCGCTGTCTTCGAACTGCCGGAAGACGCGCACGCGTGGCGGATAGGTATCCGTCACCCGTGGAGGCCGGAGGCGCTCGCCTGCGTGCTGGAGACCGACCGCGCCGTTGCCACGTCCGGCTGCTACGAGCGTGGCCCTCACCTCATCGACCCGAAGAACGGAAGGATGCTGTTCCGTACCGCCTCCGCGACCGTTGTCGGCTCGAGCCTGCCGTTGTGCGACGCCCTCGCTACCGCCCTCGTGGTCGCGGACGACGATGGGCCCGAGCTTGCTCGTTCCCTACCGGGTTACGAGGCCTACATCATCAGGGCCGACGGCACCGAGAGCGCCACGGAGGGCATCGTGTTCGCGACCGAGGTTGTGCTGTGAGCTCGCGCCGGCTGCCCGTGGTGGGTCTCTTGTCCGGGTCCCCGGCGGCGGCTCGCCTGGACGGGTGCGGCTGCGCCGGTCGTGACGAAGTCGTAGCCGCTCATGGCGCGTCGTTACCGACTCTTGTCAGAGGGCTTGTCCGGCGGATCCCCGAGGTCGGCTCGCGGTGAGCATGGCGAGGAGAGCGATGGAGGCCAACCGAGTGACGTGCTGTCGCGCCCAGCGAGGGATCGGGGGGGACGGGACCGCAGCCGGGTCAGGCCTGCGGTCGCGGACCGGGCGCTCACGGTGACCGGAGCGCAAGTGCAACTCCCGGAAACGTGGGTCTTCGCGGACGAGGAACCACCGGCGTGGGAAGCCGGGACCGGGCGGAGCCGGCCGATGGCGTTGCTGCGTGCCACCCGGCCCCGCCAGTGGACGAAGAACCTCCTCGTCTTCGCAGCGCCGACGGCCGCAGGCTCCATCGTCCACCCTGGCGTCGTCGCCCGCAGCGTCGTGGCGTCGCTCGTGTTCGTGGCCGCTTCGGCCGCGACCTACCTTGTGAACGACGTCGTCGACCGGGCAAGTGACCGGCTCCATCCGGTCAAGCGGAGGAGGCCCATTGCTTCGGGGCAGCTCTCGGTGGGCTCGGCCCTGGCGACCGCGGCGGGCCTCGCGATGCTTGCGCTCGTGACGGCGGCCTTGATGTTCGGGACCGCCCTCGCCGGGATCGTCACCGCCTATCTGGTCGTAAGCATCTGCTACTCGCTCGTGATGAAGCGGTTGCCCCTGGTCGAACTGGCCTGTGTGGCGGCCGGGTTCGCTCTCCGGGCGGTGGCGGGAGGCGCCGTCGCCCATGTCACGATCTCCCCGTGGTTCCTCATGGTGGCTTCGTTCGGCTCTCTGCTCATCGTCGCCGGGAAGCGAAGCGTCGAACTCTCCGTCATGAAGGAGCAGGGGGAACGGCACCGGTCCGCACTTGCCGCTTACCCGGCGGCATTCCTGAGAAATGTGCGCCTGCTCGCGATGTCGGTGACCGTGACGACGTACTGCCTCTGGGCCTTCGAGCGGGCCGGGCGTCTCGGGCCGGTGGAGCGGGCCGAGGACATCGTCTGGTTCGAGCTTCTCGATCATCCCCTTCGTGCTCGCCGTCCTCGTCGTCGAGCTTGCGATCGAGCAGGGTCGCGGAGGTGAGCCCGAAGAGCTCGCGCTCAGCGATCGTGGCCTCCAGGTGCTGGGCCTCACCTGGCTCGCCCTCCTGATCTGCGGGATCTACGCATGAAGGCTGCCTCCCGGCGGTTGCTGGCCGGTTGGGGCCGGTCGGCGCATTCCAGCGCGACGCTGGTGCGACCGGAGTCGGTTTTGGAACTGGAAGATCTCGTGGCTCGCGAACGCGGCACGCTTCCCATGGTCGCGCGAGGTCTCGGTCGCTCCTACGGTGACGCAGCCCAATGCGGCGGCGGCCTGGTTGTCGAATGCACCGGCCTGGATCGGGTTCTCGATCTCGACATCGGCGCGGCAAAGGTCCGTGCGCAAGCCGGCGTGTCCGTCGACGAGCTCCTGAGACTGCTTGTTCCGAGAGGGCTGTTCCCTCCCGTGACGCCCGGGACGCGATTCGTCACACTCGGCGGTGCCATCGCGAGTGACGTCCACGGCAAGAACCACCACGTGGACGGCACGGTCAGCCGGCACCTCGATTACCTGCGAATCGCAACTCCGACCGGGTCCGTCGAGTGCGGCCCTGAGCAGCGTGAGGACGTGTTCTGGGCAACCTGTGGCGGCATGGGCCTTACTGGCGTGGTCCTCGAGGCAGTCCTTCGGCTGTTGCCGATAGAGACGTCGACCATGCTCGTCGACACCGATCGGGCGGATGACCTCGACGCCTGCATGACCCGTCTGTCGGAGGACCAGGACGCCTACCGCTACTCGGCGGCCTGGGTGGACGGCCTGGCTGCAGGGCGCCACTTGGGTCGTTCCGTGTTGACCCGGGCGAACCACGCCGTCCTGGATGATCTTCCTGTCGACGCGCGGCATGATCCGCTGCGCCTTGACCTCCGAAGGCCCCTGCAAGTGCCTGTGATGCCGCCGATCTCGCTTCTGACGTCGCGGACCGTTGCGGCCTTCAACGAGCTGTGGTACCGACGCGCACCAAGACGCCGGACAGGCGAGCTGGTCCCCCTCGCCAGCTTCTTCTATCCGCTTGACGGCCTCGCGGGCTGGAACCTTCTCTATGGGCCGCGAGGCTTCACCCAGTACCAGTTCGTTGTGCCCCTCGGGGCCGAGGCGACAGTACGCGCCGTACTCGAGCGGCTCAGCAAGGCGCGGGCTGCATCGTTCCTCGCGGTCCTCAAACGTTTCGGCGAAGAAGGCCGGGGCCACCTCTCCTTCCCGACGGAGGGCTGGACGCTTGCCCTGGACGTGCCCCTGGGGTCCCCCGGGCTCGGCGTGCTGCTCGACTGTCTCGACGAGCTGGTCGTGTCGGCAGGAGGGCGTGTCTACTTGGCCAAGGACGGACGCGTGCGCCCCGAGATGTTGGCGTCGATGTACCCGCGACTCGCAAGCTGGGTGGGGATCAAGCAGAGCCTTGATCCCGAGGGAGTGCTCAGCTCGGACCTGGCCCGTCGCGTCGGGCTCTGCAGCGTGCGACGCCCGTGGACGTCCAGGGTGAGAGTGTGATCGACGCGACCGGCATGCCGCAAACAGCTGTCGTCATCGGAGGCGGCTCGCAGATCGCCCGCGACACCCTGCTGCTGCTTGCCGACCGGCGCCTTTCTGCCGTTGTGCTCGCCGGCAGGGACGAGGCAGACCTTCAGGCGACCGCCACCGAGCTGCACGCCCGCGGTGTGCAGCGTGTGCTCACGTGGTCTCTCGATGTCACCGAGACAGACCGTCTCGGCGCCTTCGCCGAGAGAGCCGCCTCAGAGCTCGGCTCGGTGGACCTGCTGTTGATGGCCGTCGGCGCTCTCGGCACGTCCGACCTCGACGCGCTCGACGCGGACGCTGTTTACCGCGCAGCCGTCACCAACTTCGCAGGGCCTGGCGCCGCGCTCGGCGCCTTCGTTGCCACTTTGCGCGCCCAGGGGACCGGTCGGATAGTGGTCCTTTCTTCCGTCGCGGGCGTTCGTGTCCGAAAGGCGAACTTCGTCTACGGCGCCGCCAAAGCGGGCATCGACGGCTTCGCCCTCGGACTCGGCGACGTGCTCGAGGGCACCGGAGTCGGAGTGACGGTCGTCCGACCCGGGTTCGTACGGACCAAGATGACAGCGGGACTGAAGGCCGCCCCCTTCGCTGTCGAGAGCCAGGTTGTGGCCGAGGCAATCGTCAGGGGTCTCGAGACCGGGGCTTCGGTTATCTGGGTTCCTCCGGTGCTCCAGCTAGTGCTAGCTCTGATGCGCCTCTTGCCGCGGGGGCTCTGGCGGAGGATTCCCGGCTGACCAACCGTTTCCGGAGGTAACGGTCCGCGTACGGAGGGGGCGGCCCTATCCAACGCTAGGCGCAAGGTTGGTACGGAGCGCCGACCAGGACCGAGCGGTTCAGGGTCGCCAACTGTTGGGGGAAAGGTGTGGGCTTGTCCCGCCTGGCCGTGTGCTCCACCGCCGTGCCTTAGGTGGACGGGACCGTCCCCAACCCCAAGCACGCGCACAGGTGGGCTCGCCGCCAGGCCCGCCTGGCCCGCGGCCACGCCACGGTGGCCAACACCCGCGCCGAGGCCTGCACAAGCTGACCACCGGGCTCGCCCGCAGCTGCGTCACGGTCGTGGTGGAGGACCTGGCGGTGGCCGGTATGACCAAGGCGGGCACAGGCAAAGCCAAAGCGGGGCAAGGCCGGGCTCAACCGGGCCTTCCTCGACGTCTCCCCCGCCGAGCTTCGCCGTCAGCTCGCCTACAAGACAACCTGGTTCGGATCCACCCTGATCGTCGCCGACCGGTGGTACCCGTCGTCGAGAACCTGCGCGGCGTGCACGGCCCGACCAGGCCGGATAAGACCGTCACCGCCACCCAACAACAGGTAGCTCCAAACCCTGTCCTTTCGGAAGTGACAGATGAGACAGAAATCGGAACGGTCAGCGGGCTGACATCGTGATGAAGTCGCGCGCCCACCACGTGTCGAAATAGCGGGTCGGCGGTCCTGCCATGTCGGCGAGCGGCAAGAGGTCGGTGCCGTTCGCCGGCGACGCCAGGCCGGTCGGAGTCGATGGGGCGAAGGTGGCGAAGTTCACCCAGTCGGTGTTGATGTCCAGCTCCATGGCCCGCACGGCCCCGGCCCTTACCAGGAGGTTGGCGAGGTCGGTGATGTTGAGGTTCGGTCCCCCGACGTAGACAAGAGCCCCGTCACTGGTTATCCCGATCCCGGAGCGCGACACGTAGACCTGGTTGCCGAGAGTGTTCCCCCACGTGGTCGTGTCGTAGGCATTGAGGCCGGAAACAGGCCTCCCGTTGTCGACGAGGAGGTTGAGATTTTGCCTCACCGCGACCACGTCCGAGCTCATCTTCACGTCTGTTCCCCATGCGCCCACCGCGGCGCTGCCGTTCCGGTGGATCACGAACGAAGCGGCGCCGGCGCGCAGAGGGATGATCGTCTGCCCCTGGGTGTAGTAGCCGCCATCGGCATCCTGCATCCGGAACCCGGCGTTGAACGCGGCCACGAGCGAGGTGGCCGCGTTGGGCTGGATCGGGGCCGTGTAGGTATAGGGGCCGCCGCCCGGAATGTAGCTGCCGGAGTACAAGGTCGCCGACAACAGCTTCGTGTCCAGCCAGGCGATGCCGTCCACGACACTCGTGTGGACCGCATCGGGCCGCAGGAACGTCTCGTAAACAGCTGGAATTCCCCGCACGAGGCGGCCAGCCGGCCTCCAGCTGCCTTCTCCCGGCAGGGCAGGACTGGCAAGTGGCGTGAGCGGTGCCGGTACCGGGAGGTGAGCGGGAGAATCGTGTGTCAGACCGGTCGTTGCAACCCGGGTGTGTTGCGGTGAGGGCAGAGCCTGTGCCAGGGGCCGCCCACCGACGGGAGGCGGGTGGTGGGAGTACCACCAGTTCTCGGCCGTGTTCACGAGCGAGCCGCCGCCGTTGTCACGGAGCCATTCTGAAAAGTGCGCCGGAACCGAGAGCCCGAGCGCCGGGTTTGTGAGCGCACCGCCGAGGGAGACCCATAGCGGTGTCAAGAGGACCAAGGCTGCCAGTACACCGGTGGCGAGCGGATGGCGACCGGGCCAGGTACGCCGAGCGCGCCGCACAAGCCTGCGACGCAGCTTCCGATCGCGCACGTAAGCGCGATGGCTCTTCCACGACGGCCGATGGAGAGTCGCCTCGCGTGCCTTGGCCGGGCGTCGCGGACTGCGCGGACGGCCCGGGCGAGACCCGGGGCCACCTGTCGTCGTCATCGTGCCGCCGGCGGTGCGCCTTCGTGATTCTGCGAGCTGACGATGGTGGTTGGCAGTCGCCGCCTCGGCCGTCATTTCATCGAGCATGCCGGACGGTACGCACCCTCGCGGGCAACTGGGACCCTTCTTTCCTGGTTCTTTGCCAAATCTTTCCGATCGTCGGCGTCTGGCGGTCTGAGGGATGACAGGTGCGCCGCGACGGCGCCACGACTCCCGGAAACACGTAGGCAACTGACAGACAATTCTGGGTGTCCTCGAAGCCTCCAAGCGCAGGCTGTTCGGCAGTGAGCCCGCAGAGCGGCTCTCGGACAAGGGGGCAGACATGAACAGCAAGGACAACCGTCGCCACACGTCGGCTGATTCGGAAGAGACGAGATGCCGAAGGGGACGACCCTCCCTCGGCCATCGCACGCTTGTCACGGCAGATCGCACGCACGAGTTGGGCAACGCCCTGGCGGCTGACCGAATCTTGGCGCTCGCCAGTCGCCGAGGATCCCGCTCGACGGTGGTTCTGCCGGACCGGTTCAGCCGAGCTCGGCCATGCCGGCGTGTGCGGTCGCCCCCGCTGAGCCCGCGCCGCCCGGGCGCAGGCCTGCAGGGCGTCAGATCTCCGAAGACCCACTACGCTGCGCGTCGTCGGGAGTTCATCCGACGGTCAACCAACTGGGGGGAACGAAATGGATCACGCGGCAACGCTTCGGCTCATGTACGACTCGATCAATGTGGGCGATGTCGACGCTTTCGGCGACCACTTGGCCGAGGATTTCTTGGAGCACGAGGCGACTCCGACGCAGGACTCTACGAAGGCAGGGGCCAAAGCACTCATCAAGATGATGATCGGAGGGTTCCCGGACCTCCGTTTCGACGCCGAAGATGTCATGTCGATCGGCGACAAGGTCGTGGCCCGGACCCGGGCCACCGGTACCAACACCGGAAGTTTCATGGGCATGCCACCAACCGGCAAAGGCGTCGATGTGCAATTGATCGACATCCTGCGTTTCGGTGACGACGGCCTGGTCCACGAGCACTGGGGTGTGATGGACACGATGTCCCTGATGCAGCAGCTCGGGCTCGTGCCGCAGGGCCCGCCCGTATAGGCATCGGGTGACCTCGGCACAGGTGAGCCGCACATGCGCTTTGTTGCGACGGGCGGGCCGCAGCTTCTACGGCGGGGGCCCTATAACGAGGATCTTCGCTCGTGCCGCGACCACGAGCGGCGCGGCCCGCGAACCTCGACCGAGCCCCGGTTGATCTTGCCCTCCAAGAGGAAATGGGGCCGCCCCGCGGCGGGGGCGCCCCGCCTGTGGTCCCTGACGCTGCCGAGGCGTGCCTCCACTGCGTCCAACGAGACACTCGCCCCTTCCGGCAGGCGCATCTCCACCGAACCGCCACTCACGTCGAGCTCGATCTCGACCACCGGGTGGACGATCCTCGCCCCCGTGAAATCGAGCTTGATGGAGCCCATCCGCCACCGGAGCACCAACTTGCGCGGCACCTGCCAGTCGCCCTTGCGTTCCAGCGAGCTCATGCTGCCCTTGAGCTCGACGATGTCACCGGCTCCCGGTCCTGGGCCGGCGCTGTTGGGGAGATCCGAGGTCACGGCGTCCAGCTCACCGCGGTGCGGGCGACGAGCGCCCGCGAGGTCCGTTCACCGAGCTCGTCGATGTCGATCAGACCTTCGGAAACCGCGTCCTTCAGCCGACCGACAGCGTTGTCACGCTCGCGATCGGAGACACGAAACGACCGGGGATCCCCACCATCTTCTGCCCTGGATCCCTCCATGAGGCTGAACGTTACCCCGCGAGGCATGGTCGGCTCTTCGCTTCGAGCAGTTCCACCGATGGCTTCTGGCCCGGGCAGCGAGCTCCGAGCTGGCTTCATGGGGCAAGCCAGGAGTCGACCAGTATTTGGGCCGTCCGGTGCGGCTGCAGGTGCCCATACCGTGCTGGTGGGGCGTGGGACCGGACCCCGCGAGCTGACGGCTCGAGCTGTGCAGGACGCCGGCGGTCAAGCCCACGTCGTGTCGGCTGACCTGTCGCGGGCCGCAAGTACCGGCCACATTGTGAACCGGACGGACGACTCGAGTTTCGAACGGCATTGACGCTCACGTCCGAGCCTGTACCATACTGAGTATGATCAGGGAACGGGCAGCACAGTGAGTGTCCGGCACGCCATTCTCGCCCTCCTCAGTGAGGGCCCGAAGTACGGCCTCCAGCTCCAGAAGGAATTTGAGTCGAGCACCGGTGAGGTGTGGCCACTCAACATCGGTCAGGTGTACACGACGCTGCAGCGCCTCGAGCGCGACGGGCTCGTGGAATCCGACGAACCCGAGCAGGAAAGCCCGCAGAAGGGGTTTCACATCACCGCGGCGGGGTACGAGGAGCTTCTCCAGCTGGCTCAATACGCCGCCGGACATGACCTCGCCTCCGCGCGATGAACTCGTGATCAAGGTCCTCGCGGCGTTGCGTGTTCCCGGCGTCTCGGTGCACGACGTCATCCAGATTCACCGCCGCTACCTCGTCGAACTGATGCAGCAGTGGACGCGCCTCAAAGAGGACGAGGTCGATTTTGATCTCACCTTCGCGCTCGTCGCCGACGCGGAGCTCTTCCGACTCGACTCGGTCGTGCGCTGGCTCGACACCGCCGACGGCCGCCTGAAGCGCGCCGCGACCGAGCCGCCGGCCTCCTCGACCACACCTCGCATCGCGCGGCGGCTGGTGGTCCGTCGGTGAGCTTCCTCGAGCTGCGCCGCGTCTCGAAGTCCTACGGCGCGGGGCCGACGGAGGTCCACGCCGTCCAGGACGTGGATCTCGCCGTCGAGCGCGGGTCGCTCATCGCGGTCATGGGACCGAGCGGGTCGGGGAAGTCGACCTTGCTGACCATCGCCGGGAGCCTCGAGGAGCCGACGAGCGGCGAGGTGCTCATCGACGGTGCGTCGATCCAGGCGATGTCGCGAAACGACAGAGCCCGGCTTCGGCGGCGGACGGTCGGCTACGTCTTCCAGGACTTCAATCTGCTCGCAGGCCTCACCGCCGTCGAGAACGTGTCGTTACCGCTCGAGCTTCGACGGGCTCTCGGCGAAAAAGGCCCGTGCTGCGGGGATGGCCGTGCTCGAGGGGCTCGGCCTCGCCGATCGAGCGACGCACTTCCCCGACGAGCTTCTCCGGCGGTGAACGCCAGCGCGTCGCCATTGCGCGGGCGGTCGTCGGGGAACGGCACTTGCTCCTGGCGGACGAGCCGTCCGGGGCGCTCGACTCGACGAATGGGGAGGCGGTGATGCGCCTGATGCTTGCGGCTTGCAAGCGGGGAGTCGCCGCCGTTGTCGTCACCCACGACGCGCAGCTCGCGTCCTGGGCGGACCGGGTGGTTTTCCTCCGAGACGGACGCGTCGTGGACCAGACGGTACCGCCACCAAGTCCCGAATCGCTGCTGGAAGAAGACTCGCCGTCGAGCCCAAGTCGGTAGCGCCGCGGTAGACGTCTGCCACCGCTGCACTTGACGGGTCAAGGATTGTGAGTACCATACGAAGTATGATCTCTAAGTGGCTATGGGCCTGGGCGCGGTGCAAAGAACAAAGGATGGTCGCAGCCGAATGAGCCTGCTCGAACTCCGCCAGGTGTCGAAGTCATATGGCGAGGGCGAGACAGCCGTTCGCGCGCTCGAGGACATCGACCTTTCCGTCGAGGAGGGCCACCTCGTCGCGGTGATGGGCCCATCCGGCTCGGGTAAGTCGACCCTGCTCACGATCGCCGGCAGCCTCGAGGAGCCGACGAGCGGCGAGGTCGTGATCGAGGGCGCGCAAATGTCGCGGCTGTCGCGAAACGACAAGGCACGGCTTCGCCGACGCACGATCGGCTACGTCTTCCAGGACTTCAACCTGCTTGCCGGGCTCACCGCGCTCGAGAACGTGTCGCTGCCTCTGGAGCTCGACGGCGTTCCGGCAAAGCGGGCGCACGCTGCCGGCATGGCGGCGCTCGAGGAGCTCGGCCTCGCCGGGCGGGCGGGGAACTTTCCCGACCAGCTCTCCGGCGGCGAGCGCCAACGTGTCGCCATTGCCCGCGCTGTGGTCGGCGAGCGCCACCTCCTCCTCGCGGACGAGCCGTCCGGGGCGCTCGACTCGACGAACGGGGAGGCGGTGATGCAACTGATCGCCGACGCGTGCAACCGAGGCGTCGCCGCGGTCGTCGTCACTCACGACGCCCACCTCGCCTCCTGGGCCGACCGGGTCATCCACCTTCGCGACGGCCGCCTCGTCGACCACGCCGCGCCCGACGCAACGGCGTCACTCGTCGCGCCGACGCATCGCTCGTGAGCGCGAACCGACCCGCGACGCGAAAGGAGCCTCGATGAGCACCGCCGTCCTCGCGCCGCTCGCTGACGCTCGTCCGCCCGAGGGGGGAGCGCCCGCTCGTCGTGCCGTCGTCCGGTGGGCCTGGCGCCTCTTTCGCAGGGAGTGGCGTCAGCAGTTCCTGATCCTCGCCCTCATCGTCGTGGCGGTCGTGGCGACGATCGTCGGCTCGGCCGTCGCGACCAATACCCCCCAGCCGAAGAACTTCGGTTTCGGCACCGCGGGGGACTCCGCAACCTTCTCGAGCCTGAACGCGTCCTCCCGAACCGAAATCGCCAACCTCAAGCGTCGCTTCGGGCCCGTCGAGGTGATCGAGAACGAGACGCTTTCGATCCCGGGCTCGATCAACACCTTCCAGCTTCGTGCCCAGGATCCACACGGGCCGTTCGGTGGCCCGATGCTCGCGCTTGTCTCCGGGCGCTACCCGGCGGGCGCGGACGAGGTCGCCGTGACGAGCGGCGTGGCCGCGACGTTCCACCTGAGAGTCGGTGACACCTGGCCCATCGGCGCCGCCGAGCGCCGGGTCGTCGGCATCGTCGAGAACCCCCAGAGCCTTCTCGACGAGTTCGCGCTCGTCGTACCGGGGCAGGTGAAGACGCCGACGCAGGTCGTGGCGCTCTTCGACGCACCGGGCGTGCCGCCCAGCTCGATCGCGCCAGAGGTGCAGACGCCGGCGTCAGTCGCCCAATCGAACCCGCTCAACCCCGAGACGATCTCGCTCGTGGCCCTCGTGCTCGGGATGCTGCTCATCGCGCTCGTTTCGGTCGGCGGCTTCACCGTGTTGGCGCAGCGCCGGCTCCGCGCCATCGGCATGCTCGAGTCCACCGGGGCAACGGATCGCCACGTCCGTCTCGTCGTCCGTGCGAACGGCACGGTTGTCGGCCTGGTCGGTGCGGTTGCCGGCTTGGTGCTCGGGCTCGTCGTCTGGCTCGCCTACAGGCCGAGCCTCGAGCAGAGCGTGCACCACGTCATCGGGGTCTTCGCCCTGCCCTGGGTCGTTGTCGCCGCCGCCATGGTGCTCGCGGTCGTCGCGACGTTCTTTGCCGCGTCCCGACCCGCGCGTGCCATCACCCGGGTACCCATCGTCGCCGCGCTCTCGGGTCGGCCCGCCCCACCGCGCCAGGTCCACCGCTCGGCGATCCCAGGCATCGTGTGCCTCGTTGGGGCGTTCCTCCTCCTCGGCTACTCGGGCAGCACGAACAGTGGGAACGGGAGTGGGGGCGCTCCGGAGCTTGTGCTCGGGATCGTGCTGCTCATCCCCGGGCTCATCCTGCTCGCGCCGTTCTTTCTCTCGCTCGGCGCGAGGCTGGCCCAGCGCGCGCCGATCGCGGCCCGACTGGCGCTTCGCGACCTTGCCCGCTACCGGGCCCGCTCGGGCTCGGCGCTCGCCGCGATCAGCGTTGGCGTCCTCGCCGCGGTCATCGTCATGCTCGCCGCCTCGGCCCGCTACGGGAACGTGCTCGACTACGCGGGACCTAACCTTGCCTCCAACGAGCTCGCCCTCCACGCCAACGTGCCGCCACCGCCCGGTACGGCTATCCGCACGCCGAACGGCGAGGTCCACATCCAAAAAAAGGCTTCGTCGGCCGCGACTGTTGCCACACTGCTGCAGCAGCTGGCCGCGCACGCCGAGGCGATCGCGAGGGGGCTCGGCGCGCAGCTCATCGCGCTCGAGACCCCCGATGCGGGTCTCAACGCGACGCAAGGTGGCCGGAGCTGGAACGGACAGATCTACGTCGCGACCCCGCAGCTACTGCAGGCGTTCGGGATCAAGGCGTCCGAGATCAATCCCAACGCCGATGTCCTGAGCGCACGTCCAGGCCTTTCCGGTGTTTCCAACATGACCTTCACCTACGGGTCGAACAACGACAACAGCTTCAGCAACCCCGGTTCGGGCTCGCCGCCGTCCTCGAGGTGCAGCGCGGCGACCGATTGCCTCGCCAACCCGGTAATCCAGGAGGTCGGTGCCTTGCCGACCGGCACCTCGGCACCGAACACGGTGATCACCGAGCACGCCATGAAGGAGTTCCACATCCAGGCGACCACAACGGACTGGCTGGTTCAGCGCACTCAGGCGTTCAGCGCCTCCCAGATCAGCAGCGCGCAGCTCGCCGCCTCGACGGCGCAGCTCTCCGTCGAGTCGAAGAACGACCAGCCCACCTCTTTCGCCGTCATCACCTGGGCGACGATCTTCGGGATCGTGATCGCCCTCGGCGTGCTCGGCATGTCGGTCGGCCTCATTCGGAGCGAGACCGCGAGCGAGCTACGGACGCTCACCGCGACAGGGGCAAGCAGCTACGCCCGGCGTACAATTTCGGCGGTCACGGCCGGCGCGCTCGGGTTTTTCGGCGCGTTGCTCGGGACCGTCGGGGGCTACGTCGCGCTCATCGGCTGGCTCCGTGGCAACTCGCTGAACGGCGGCATCGCCTCGCTCGGAAACGTCCCGGTGGCAGATCTTCTCTTCATTCTCCTCGGTATGCCAGCCTTTGCCGCGCTCGTCGCTTGGCTCTTTGCGGGCCGCGAGCCGACTGCGATGGCCCATCAGCCGATCGAGTGAGCCGGTGTTTCAACCCAGCAGATTTGACTTGACGGGCCCAGCCTTCATGATTGCCGCAGTCGTGGTGCTGGCGCCGACGACTGGGGCAAGCACCGCCGTCATGTGTCTCAAGATCTGTTCCGGTTCCACAAGCCGTCGACCGCCGCCGCTTTCGACCCTCTGGCGCGCCTGACGGAGCGTGCCAATGCGAGGCACGAATCGCCCGGTTGCGGGCGTAGGCGAAGTAGGGCTTCCCGTGCTCCTTCGGCAGGTAGCCGTCGAGTGTCGCATTACACGCCGGGGCCTGCCAGAGCGAGATGCTCCTTATGCCGCCTGGGGTCCGTGGGGCGGGCGGCGCGGTTGTTACTGGGCGACTAGTACGCACCACCTGAGCTCCGTGGCGACTGCCGGGAACGTGTCGATGCCGGCAGCCTCGACTATCTCGCCAACAGGCAGCCATCCTCGAGCGTGAAGCCGATCGAGGATGGCTGCCTTGTGGATCAGAACCGTCCGAGACGGTCTGCTCACACGGTCAGTTTTGAGGCACTCGAGCCGCCAGAGCTGTTGAGGTTGGCGTCGCCGCCGTAGTTGGCCGACACCGAATAGGTGCCCACGGCCAGAGCAGTGTTGCCAATCGTGCAAGTTCCTTTGCCACCGACGAGCGGCGCGGTGCAGTTGGCCGATCCGACCTGTACAGTCACCGTCTCGGCGCTAGGAGGCCGCTGAGCAATCCGGCAGGATTCGCGATTTCGGCTCAGGTCTAGAAGAATTGGGGGATGCAAGGATCCTCCAAGCCGGATCGCCAGCTCCTCGACGCCGCCGTCTTCTGCAAGCACCTTCTGAAGCCGGGTTCTGTGCACGCCTTCTTGGCCGAGCACCGCCAAAGAGTGTTCCCGGACGCGCTGTTCGAGGACCTGTTCCCAACCGGCCGCGGCCGGCCGTCAGTGCCAGCAGACGTGATCGCCACGGTGATGGTCTTGCAGGCTTTGGAAGGGCTCTCCGATCGGGAGGCCTGTGAGATGCTGCGGACTTCCATCGCCTGGAAGGTGGCCGCCGGCCTGGCTCTGGACGACGAGGGCTTCCACCCGACGGTGCTGGTTCTCTGGCGCAACAAGCTGCGCGCCTCGGATCGCCCGGAGCGGATATTCGAGGCCGTGCGGGAGGTGGTGAAGGAGTCCGGCGTCATCGCCAAGCGCAACCGCCGGGCGCTCGACTCGACAGTGCTCGACGACGCCGTGCAGCGCCAGGACACCATAAGCCTGCTGCAAAGCCAGATCCGTCGGGTGCGAAAGCTCGTGCCCGAGCTGGCCGACGGCGTCTATGTGCACGAGCACAACCTCGGCTCCGGGCGCCCGTCGTGCGACTTCGAGGACCAAGACGACATCGATCGCCTCGTCTCTGAGCTCGTGGACGACGCCTACGAGCTCGTCTTTGCCGCCGAGGACCTCGGCCTCGAGCTCGACCGGGCCCAGCAAGAGGCCGTGGCGCTGCTGGCTCTTTTGGCCGGCCAGGACGTGGAACAAGGAGAAAGGCCAGGCACCTGGCGCATCGCCGAACAGACGGCCCCGGACCGGGTCATCTCGAGCGTCGATCCCGAGTCCCGCCATGCCCACAAGACACAGCACTCCTACCGGGACGGCTACAAAGCCCACGTGGCCGCCGAGCCCGACACCGGCATCATCACCGCCACGGACCTGACCGCGGGCAACAGCGGCGACGCCGACGTCGCTCCCCGGCTCATCGAAGACGAGCCGGCCGGCACAGAGATCCTCGCCGACTCGGCCTACGGCTCGGGCGACCTCCGTCAGCACATAGGACAAAAAGAGATGAGCGCCGTCATAAAGCCGCTGCCGCTGCGCCCGGCGGTCGAGGGCGGCTACAGCCTGGACGACTTCGACATCGACGAAGCAAGCAAAACGGTCACCTGCCCCGAGGGCGTGACTGTCAGCATCAACGCCCATGGCCGTGCCCGCTTCGCCAAGAGCTGCGCCACCTGCCCGTCCAAGAAGCGCTGCACGAAGTCCAAGGCGGGCCGCACGATCGTCGTCCACGACAACTCCGCCATCCTGGCGGCTGCCCGCCAGCTGGCCTCGACAGCAGAGTTCCAGGAGACCTATCGGCAAAAGCGCCCGATGATCGAGCGTACGATCGCCTGGCTCGTGCGCGGCCAGAACCGCCGCCTTCGCTACATAGGAATAGAGAAGAACAGGATCTGGCTCGCCCACCGGGCGGCCGCCGTCAACCTGATGCGGATGCTGAACCTCGGCCTCAGCCACGACGGCTCGACATGGCTGGTTGCCACGGCCGAGTAGCCAGAGGCGAGGAAACCCCGCTGAGAACAAAGGAGAACGGCCACAAGAGCGCCGAGAGAGCCTCTTCCCGGCCGCCCTCCGACCGAATCTCTCCCCCGACCTTCGCCCGACGGGCAGGCGGCGAGCGGAGCAGCTGACGCCTAAGCGGCGATCGAACAGCGGCCGAGCTTCGAAGACGCCTTGCTCAGCGGTCTCCTAGGCACTAACTCGCCATAGTGGGTGGTTATGACGACCGAGAAGACAGATGCCGATTCGTTGCCGTAAGTCACGCTGGTCGGTGACTCTGAGACTGCAGTGAGCGTGACGTCCTTGCTCACGGTCAGTTTCGAGACGCTCGTCCCACTCGACCCGCTCAAGTTGGCGTCACCGCCATAGTTGGCCGACGCCGGGTACGAGCCCACCGCCAAGGCGGTGTTGTCGATCGTGCAGGTTCCCTTGCCACCGACGAGCGGCGCGGTGCAGTTGGCCGAGCCCACCTGCACAGTCACCGTCTCGGCGCTAGGCACTAACTCGCCAGAGTGGGTGGTGATGACGACCGAGAAGACAGATGCCGATTCGTTGCCGTAAGTGACGCTGGTCGGTGACTCTGAGACTGCAGTGAGCGTGACGTCCTTGCTCACGGTCAGTTTCGAGACGCTCGTCCCACTCGACCCGCTCAAGTTGGCGTCACCTCCGTACGTGGCCGACACCGGGTACGAGCCCACCGCCAAGGCGGTGTTGTCGATCGTGCAGGTTCCCTTGTCACTCTTCAGCACGACCTTGCACGTGACAGAACCAACCGTCGTCGTCACTGTCTCGCCGTCGGGTACTGACTCGCCAGAGTGGGTCGTGATGACGACCGAGAAGACAGATGCCGATTCGTTGCCGTAAGTGACGCTGGTCGGTGACTCTGAGACTGCAGTGAGCGTGACGTCCTTGCTCACGGCCAGTTTCGAGACGCTCGTCCCACTCGACCCGCTCAAGTTGGCGTCACCTCCGTACGTGGCCGACACCGGGTACGAGCCCACCGCCAAGGCGGTGTTGTCGATCGTGCAGGTTCCCTTGTCACTCTTCAGCACGACCTTGCACGTGACAGAACCAACCGTCGTCGTCACTGTCTCGCCGTCGGGTACTGACTCGCCAGAGTGGGTCGTGATGACGACCGAGAAGACAGATGCCGATTCGTTGCCGTAAGTGACGCTGGTCGGTGACTCTGAGACTGCAGTGAGCGTGACGTCCTTGCTCACGGCCAGTTTCGAGACGCTCGTCCCACTCGACCCGCTCAAGTTGGCGTCACCTCCGTACGTGGCCGACACCGGGTACGAGCCCACCGCCAAGGCGGTGTTGTCGATCGTGCAGGTTCCCTTGCCACTCTTCAGCACGACCTTGCACGTGACAGAACCAACCGTCGTCGTCACTGTCTCGCCGTTGGGCACTGCCTGGCCGTACTTGGTCGCGACGGTGACGGAAAAGACCGACGCCGATTCATGGCCGTAAGTGACTGTGGTCGGTGACTCCGAGACCGAAACGCTTGTTGGGAGCTGACGCTCGAAGTACCCGAAAGCGTCGATCAGGATGTTGACCGTTGCGCCATGGCTGTTGTAGATCTCCACGCCGCCGGTGCCCCCGGTGTCCGCAACGGTGAAATTCGGGACGGCTCGGGACCCGCTCGCGGCCCAGTTCACATCAGACGCGACCGGCACCGACGAGTCGGACGAGGGGTAGACGGTGAGATAACCCGGATCGCCGCCCGGAACGACTGTGACGTTTGTCGCCACGGCAGCAGCAGTCGCCGGGATGCCGCTGATCGTGGTGGAGAGATTGAACTCCGCCGAAGTGTTCGCCGAGATCGGCGATCCGTTCGTAAGCACACGAGTGTCGGTGAGGCGCACCGGGGTGATCGGCACAAAGGCTGAGCCGGTGCCGCCCGTTCCGGTGTAGTAGCCGTCCACGTCAATATCCACCTTTACCGTGCCAGTGTGGTTGTAGACCACAATCCGGCCATAGGTGCCGACTCTGACCGTGACCCGGTTCGCGACGACCTGACCAGTTACGAAGTTCACGTTCGATGCGGTCGGCATGCTCACCCCTGCGGGATAGACGGTGAGAAAGCTCGTCTTCGTCCCTTGGGCAGCAGTCGCATTGACAACGACGGCGGTCGCGTTAGCAGGAACGGCAGTGAGGCTTCCGGTCACTGTGACGTCTTCACTCGCGTTCGGTCCTATCGCGGCACCGGAGGCCAGGGTGCCAAGCGCACGCACGGGAGAGAGCGAGTTGTACAGACCGCTCCCGATGGCCAAAGGAGAGCTGGTGTAGTAGCCCTCCACGTCGACTACCACGTTTGTGCTACCGGCATGGTTGTAGATCGACACCGCGCCGGAATAGCTCAGTGGGACCGTCACGAGGTTCGCCACTGTCACGCCGGGCGTGAAGTTGAGATTGGAGACTGTCGGCATCGTGATCCCCTCGGGAAAGACCGTGAGGAAGCCCGAGGCTCCCGGGTCGACGGCTGTCACGTTGAGCACCACGGCCGCCGTTCCAGCGGGTACGGGTGCAGTACCCACCCTCGTGACCTGCACATTCAGCGTGGAGTTTGTGGCCAGCGACTTGCCAGCGTTCGGCTGACCGGAGTTCGGCCGGGTATCGGTGATGCGGAAAGGTGTCACTGCGATGTACGAGCCCATGACGGGTGACGTCGCATGTGGCGAGGTTGCGGCCGAGGCGGCTAACGCGAGTGGGCCGACGAGCACGCCAAGCACAGCGATCAGGGCCGCACCCAACCGGACCGTGCGCCTATTTGTGTTTTCGCGCGACGAATCTAGTGACTCAAACATCTGGTTCTTCCTCCGTCCTCGCGACGGTGCTGAGGAGTCCCAGCTCGACCCATCTCCTGGGCCTACGTGTCGTTGCCGTAGCTCGCGGCCACATGCAGTCGGCGACGAATGTCGCTACCATACTCTAGTTTATGGGAACTAGCAAACTTTTTCCAGAATATGCTAAACTCGCCTCATGCGAGACTGGAGTTTCCTCACCAACCACGCCCAGGTCCTCGTCTGCATCGCACACGACCCGGAGGTGCGCCTGCGCGACATCGCCTCCACGTTGGACATCACGGAGCGCAGCGTCTTTGGTATCGTCACCGACCTGACCACGGCCGGCTATGTCACCAAGGAGAAGGACGGCCGTCGCAATCGTTACCAGGTCCAGGGCCAGCTGCCGCTCCTTGGCGCCGTGGGCCGAGAACGATCGATCGGTGATGTGCTGGAGATTCTGGTCGAGCCGGGCACGTCCGCTAAGGGCCAGCCGGCACGGGACGTGTCTTTGCGGAAGCTAGGGAAGAAGACTGCAACGAAGAGCAAATAGCAGGGGCGGGAAACGCGGTTACACCCGGACCGAGCTGGCCGAGGTCGCCGACGGGTTTAGCGCGCCTGCTCGACACCATCAGGCGGGGCGAGCTGGCTGCTGGCCCAGGCACAGTATGCCGCCTGGAGGGGGCAATTATCGCCGTGCGATCGTTGGCCGAGCGCCAGATGGTGGCCCCGGAGGACTTCCAGCGATGGGAAGATGACGGCGGGACTTATCCTCTAGGCGACCGATTTGCTGGCACCCAGCGGCGGGGACGTAACCCTGTACGCAGAGACGATGCAGCAACTCCAGCCTACTTGGACATCGTCGTAGCGTCCGTCGGCGTCGGCTCGGTATCCTGCCTCGATGGCTGCGGACCAAAGACGCGTCGCGGACCTACTCGTAAGCTGCCTCGAGCACGAGGGCGTCACTTGTGTGTTCGGCATCCCTGGCGAGGAGAACATCCACCTCACTGACGCCCTGGCCCGGTCGTCCATCCGGTACGTCTTGGTCCGCCACGAACAGGCGGCATCGTTCATGGCGGAGATCTTCGGCCGCCTCACCGGGCGAGCAGGTGTGTGCTCAGCGACCCTCGGTCCGGGCGCCATCAACCTCCTCCTCGGGACGGCCGATGCCACCACCAACAGCACACCAGTGGTGGCCCTCTCGGCCCAGGTCGGGCTCAATCGCATCTACAAGGAGTCTCACCAGAGCGTCGATCTGGTGTCGATGTTCTCCCCGGTAACCAAGTGGGCGGCTCTGGTCCTCACCCCAGGGGCAATCCCAGAGATGGTCCGCAAGGCGTTCAAGCTGGCTCAGACCGAGCGCCCAGGTGCCGTTTACCTGGCCGTGCCCGAGGACGTCGAGGCCATGGTCGCGCCGGGCGAACTGGTCCCGCTCGACCTGAACATTCCCAGGCCCGACGAGCCCTCGCCCTCGCAGATCAAGCGGGCGGCAGTCGTGCTCAACGAGGCTCGTCGCCCCATCGTCCTGGCTGGGCACGGAGCGGCCCGGACCGGTGCGGCGGCCGCCCTGCAGCGCTTCTCCGAACAGCTAGGCGTCCCGGTTGCCACCACCTTTCACGGCAAGGGTGTGTTCCCTGACGATCACCCGCACGCGCTCGGCGCGGTGGGGTTCATGAGCCACGACTACGTCAACTTCGGTTTCGATGAGGCAGACGTGATCGTCAGTGTCGGCTACGAGTTACAGGAGTTCGATCCGGTGCGGATCAATCCGGGCGGAGACAAGCGAATCCTCCACCTGAGCCGCTTCCCGGCCGAGGTGGACGTCCACTATGACGTCGAGGTCGGCGTTCAAGCCGACCTCAGCAGGACGCTCGACGCACTGGCCGCCGCCACTACTCGCCGGTTCGCAATGGGAGCCAGTGGCGAGACGATCCGCCGGCTACTGGCCGACGAGCTGGCCCGCGGCGCGGCCGACGACAGCTTCCCGCTCAAGCCCCAGCGGCTCGTGGCCGATACTCGTGCCGCGCTTGACCGCTCGGACATCGTCCTCGCCGACACCGGGGCAGTGAAGATGTGGATGGCCCGGCTGTATCCGACCTACCAGCCCAACACCTGCCTGTTCTCCAACGGGCTGTCCACCATGGCCTTTGCCCTGCCTGGAGCCATCGGAGCCAAGCTGGCTGCGCCCGAGAGACGAGTGCTGGCCGCAGTGGGCGATGGGGCGTTCCTCATGAACTCGCAGGAGATCGAGACGGCGTTGCGGGAACGCGTCCCCATAACCGTACTTATCTGGCAGGACGACGCCTACGGGTTGATCAAGTGGAAGATGGATCTGGAGCTCGGCCACGATGTGGCCGTCGGCTTCTCGAACCCCGATTTCGTGGCCTATGCCGAGAGCTTCGGGGCCCGAGGCTTCCGGGTGAGCTCGGCCGGCGACGTGTTGCCCGCCCTCACCGACGCCCTGGCTTCCGACGCTGTGTCGGTCATCTCCTGCCCGGTCGACTACACGGAGAACGTGCGGCTCACCGACGCTCTCGGCCAACTGTCCGGACCATTCTGAGCGTCCGCACACCGGGTGAAAGAGGAGGGCGCAACGCGCCGCGGTTCGCCGGGGCATTACGGTCACACCGACCAGGCCAGATGAACTGATGGGTCGGTTCACCCAGCGTCGATGAGAGTCAGGAGCATGACGGTCGGCTCGCGCGCGGTGAGACTATGAGGCGTTCCTGGGTCCATGTGCAGCCAGAAGCCAGGTTCCGCGTCGAGTTGCTCACCGTCCGCGAAGAACTCGAGCCGCCCCTTGACAACCTGAACGATGGCTGACCGGGATGCTTGATGCTCGCTAAGTCCCTCTCCCGCGTCGAAGCCAAAGACTGTGACCTCGGTTCGCTCGTCGCGGAAGATCACGCGCGATACGACGGCGCCCGTCTGAACGTCAATCGCGACGGCGACCTCTGAAAGTACGACGTGTGGCATCCCTCTCTCCCCGCCTGCGCTACGCACCTATTCGACGTCAGCATTCCTAGTCGCAACTGGCGGGCAGGGGAAGGCCGTCTGCGCCGGACCGGGCCGACGGCGACTGGTCCAAGGCTCACGGTTGACCCTACGGAGGTAACACGGGGCTCTAACCCCCTTGGCCCGGCGGGAAGGCCACCGTTCCTGGCATTGAGCCGGGAGAGCCCGCTGAGGCCGAGACAGTGTCGACCGACTGCCGGAGCAAGATGACCCTACGACGGGTCTAGAGAACCGAGAACCGGGTGACGGAACGCGAGTTCTTGTCGACCGGCTTTGGCCTCGCGCGATGACCAAGGCCGATGTTGACTTCGACGAGTGGTGCCAGGAGGTGGCTCCGTCGACGGAACTGAGGAAATGGTACGCCCACGATCCGGAGCGTTTCGAGAAGTTCGAGCGCCGCTACCACGTCGAATTGACGCAGCCGGAGCGGTCAGACGCACTGGCCACCTGCGGGAACTGATGAAGCGCCGGACCTGGACACTGCTCACCGCGACCAAACAGCCCGAGATCAGCGAGGCCCAAGTGCTCGCCAGGATGCTCCGCCACTGACTGACGTCGGGGCGCCAGCCACACAGCTGATAGGAGCTTGCCGGAACCCTGTCTGCTCGTTCTTGAGACCTCCCGAACCCAAGAGGCATCGCGCGATAACAGTGCTTCTGCGCAGACATGATTCGCTGGAAAGTCAAACGAATGCGCAACGCCCGCAATGGCGGAGCCGCTCAGGTGCGCTGGCGGTACGTCCCGGACCAGCTTCGTAGCCGCCGTATCCTGTGTCCTAACGTGGCCCAGGGTGGCCCATGGATCAAGGTCTAGGAGGCAAGGTGCCAAAGGCTACATCGATGTGCCAAGACTCGGCGGCGATGCACGGGCAGGCAGGACGCCGGTTCTGACCCCGGATACGACGGGGCGACAGGGCCGGGCGCCGTGAGGCAGCCGACCGCCCGCGCGCTAGCCGCGGTCGTCGCACTCTGTCTCGGGCTCGCTGCGTGCGGTGGCACCCCCGCAACCAAGGACACCGCGAGCGTCGGTGACTTTCACCTGATCGAGGTCGGAAAGATTCGCCTCCAGATCGCCCCCGACGGTAGATCGGCGATCGTGCAGGTCGAGACCAACCCGCCGACTGTCTGCGCCATCGCCTACGGCAGGACGGCGTCGCTGGGATCGATCGCAGACGATCCCAACATGGGCGGCACCGCGATCTCCCGGCACACCGTCATCCTCGGCGGTCTGACCCCCGGCACGACCTACCGCTTCCTGCTCACCGCCACCGACGCGCAAGGGCGCGTCTTTCAGACCCGAGAGCTGACCACCTTCACGACGCCGCGCAAGAAGGCCGCCCCGGGCCAAGACGTCGCCATCGGCGCGAAGATCGTCGCCGTCAGCTCGCAGTGGAGCAGCGCCTACCGGGCAGCAAACGCGGTCGACGGCAACCTCTCGACCGAGTGGGCCTCAGACGACGACGGCGACAGGGCCTTTGTCACCATCGACCTCGGACGACAACGCAAGATCACCGGCATCTCCTTCATCACACGTGAGATGTCGGACGGCTCGGCGATCACCCGTACCTTCGCCCTAGTCGTCGACGGTCGCAAACGCTACGGGCCTTTCCCCGCCGGCAACCGCCTCGACCCGCCCATAGTGCCGGTGTCGTTCACGGGCCGTTTCCTTCGCTTCGAGGTCGTCCGGTCGACCGGTGGCAATACGGGAGCGGCAGAGATCGAGGTGTTCTCCCAGAGCTGAGCGTGCAGGCACCGCTTCGCGCCGCCATCTACCCGTTCTGTCGCCCCCTTTGGGCTCGCGGAGCCCTGCGCCGAGCCGTCGATGTGCGGTCCTCACTGCTCCGAGCGAGGCGATTCGGGCAGCAGGTTCGGTATTCGCGAGTGCGCCAACGCAGCACAGGAAACAGAGGGAGTCCCGCTCGCTAACCGGGGCGGTGTGGACGGTCACACCATCGACCAGGATGTCCAGCTAAGACAGGGCGGACCCGGACAGCCATCGAGAACGGCCACGGACCGTCGGACTGGGAGGCGGCCATCTGCTCAGAGGGCGCCCTTTGGGCTCAGGTCGATACCATCGGGCATGGTCGACGATTCCAAGCTCGGACTGAAGACCGACGAGGCATCGCGGCGGATCCCCTCTGATTCGAAGAGCCCACCCGCCCTCGCCGTCAATCAGCTGACCAAGCGCTTCGGTGAGCGTGTCGCATTCTCCGACGTGTCATTCGAAGTCGCTCATGGGGAGGTCTTCGGATTCCTGGGTCCCAACGGAGCAGGCAAGACCACCACCGTTCGCGCTCTCGGCACACTGATCGCCCCGACCTCGGGAACAGCCACCGTGGCGGGGATCCCGCTCAGCTCCGAGAACGGGATGGAGATCCGTCGACGCATCTCGATCATGCCCGAGGCTCCCGGGCTCTATCTGCGGCTGACCGTGACCGAGAACCTGGAGTACTTCGCCGGCCTCTACGGCTTGCGTCAGCCCGGGGCGCGGATCATTGATGCCCTCGAGGCCGTCAACCTTGGCGATCGAGCGGGAGATCTCTGCGGCGGGCTCTCCAAGGGGCTCCGCCAACGAGTGGCGCTGGCACGCACGCTGCTGAGCGACCCGGTCATCATGTTCCTCGACGAGCCGACATCGGGCCTGGACCCGGTGGCGGCCCGCGAGGTGCACGAACTGATTGGCGATCTCCGGCAAAAGGGGGTGACCATCTTCCTCACCACCCACAGGCTCGAGGAGGCCGAGAAGCTCTGCGACCGAGTGGCCATCTTGAACACGACGCTGCGAACCGTTGGCCGGCCCGCAGAGCTACGGGCACAACTCTTCGAGAGCGCGTTGGTCGTCAGGACCCTCGTGCCACTGAGCCACCCTGACCAGGTGTTCAACGGCATCGTGACACTCGAGGGTTGGAGCTCTGATGACGCGGGCTCGTACGTGCTCTCTGTGTCCGATCCGAGACTGGCCGCACCCGAGGTGACCCGGCGCCTCGTCGGCGCCGGTGCCGATGTCCTTTCCATAAGCGAAGCTCAGCACTCACTCGAAGACGTGTACCTCGAGCTGATCGACGACGACGTCGAGGCGCGCAGAAAGTGACGGGCCTCGATACTACGCGCGTCCGCGCTGTCATGGGCAAGGAGATGCGGGACTACCGGCGCAAACGGTCGATCGTCGTGACGATGGCGATCCTCCCGTTCCTGTTCCTCATTGAGCCCGTCGTCACCATCTTCCTCGTCCCGACCACGACGGCGATCTCCGGCCCGGACACCTACGTCATCCTCCCGCTCCTCTACCTGCTCCTGATCCCCAGCGTCATGCCCAGCACCCTGGCGGCGTACTCGGTTGTCGGCGAGCGCGAGCAAGGGACGTTGGAGCCGTTGCTCACCACGCCGATCAGCCAAAGGGAGTTCATCCTGGGCAAGGCAGCGGCTGTCATGATTCCGACGATGGTGCTCTCCTACACCGTGTTCGGGCTGTTCCTCGCCGCCGTGGCACTGTTCGCCAAATCGGTCATCGCCTCGGCCGTGTTTTACCAAGTCCCGGTGCTCCTCGCCCTTTTCCTCCTGACGCCGCTCCTGGCGGGCTGGGCAATCGTGGTTGGGATGGCGATGTCGGTCAGGGCGAGCGAGGTCCGCGTCGCCCAACAACTGAGCATGCTGGCGAGCCTCCCGCCGGTGGGACTGATCCTCCTGCTGGCCGTGGGGGTGATCCATCCGACGTTCGCTGCGGCACTCATCTTTGCCGTCGTCCTGCTGGCGATCGACGTGCGGGCCTTACGCATCGTTTCGAAGATGTTGGATAGGGAGCGCCTCGTGACAGGCTCCAGGGCCGTCAGATCTTGAGTCGAAGGCTCAAGCTGGTCGTTTGTCTTGCGTACTCGACGTCACGATTCCGCACACCATCGATCGGTCAGCGCCGCTCGTAGCGTTGGGACAGCGACGTACGAGAATGTTCGGCCGAGACTCTCGCGGGCGGCAAGTCCGCCGCGCCAGAGTCGGCGACTCGTGCGCACGCGTAGCCGTCTGATCGGTCTTGGCCGCGGGTCCCGTCCAGCCCGCTAGCGAGACCATCCAGATGAGGCTTCATGTCGCTCCGCCGGTGCGCGGCCAAGGGCCAATTGCGGCCTGAGAGGGTGGTGGCTTCTCCGATTGGCGGCCCGCTTTTCCGGTCCGACCGCGGCGCTACCGGCAAAGTTTGGTGGTCAGTTTGGTGGTCAAAGTGCTTTCGCGCCCACGTCGCAAGCCTCACAGAGGGAAACTTAAGCCCCTGACCAGGGCGTTTGCAGCGGAGGAGGTGGGATTTGAACCCACGGACCCTTGCAGGTCACACGATTTCCAATCGTGCCGATTCGGCCGCTCTCGCACTCCTCCCACAAGCCTTAGGCGGCTATCGTTGCACTTACTGGCGCTGTCGTGCGCAGTAGCCGGGTTCTGCGCAACGGACGACCGTGAACCGAGTCAGAGCCGGAAGGCAGCAGCTCTCAGCGGATTCGCCTGTGTGCCGCAGGGGACCTGGCTGCTGCGCACGGCAGCGCCGGATGTTCAGTCCCGGCGGAAGAATGTCGACGGCAGTTTCCCCTTGCCAAGACGGCCGCCCTTCACGACATTGGTCCGCCCCGCTGTCGGTCACGTCGCCAAGTCGTAGGCTCGCACCGATGGCCGATTTCCAGTCGCTATACCGGCGCTACCGCCCGCAGCGCTTTGCCGAGGTGCGCGGCCAGGACCACGTTGTCACGGCTCTCAGCCATGCGGTGCGGGACAACCGCGTGGCGCACGCGTACCTCTTCTCGGGCCCGCGCGGGACTGGGAAGACCTCGACCGCAAGGATCCTCGCGAAGGCGCTGAACTGCGAGCGTCCCCTCGACGGTGAGCCTTGCGGGGTGTGTGACTCCTGCGTGGACATCACCAGGGGTGCCTCCTTCGACGTGCACGAGCTCGACGCAGCCTCCAACAACGGTGTCGACGCCATGCGGGACCTTGTCGCGAGGGCCTCCCTCGCCACGCCGGGTCGCTGGAAGGTGTACATCGTCGACGAGGTCCACATGCTCTCGGCGTCGGCTTCGAACACGCTCCTGAAGACCTTGGAAGAACCCCCGGACCACGTCGTGTTCGTGCTTGCCACAACCGATCCGCAAAAGGTCCTCCCCACGATTCGCAGCCGCACGCAGCACTACGAGTTCCATCTGCTCGACTCCGAGGTGCTGGCACGGTTGCTCACAGACGTCGTGCGAGAGGCCAAGCTCGAGTTGCCCGACTCCACGGTGGAGTCGGCCGTTCGCCGGGGCCGTGGCTCGGCGCGTGACGCCCTTTCCGCTCTTGACCAGGTTGTCGCCTCAGGCATCGTGGATGACGACACCGCGTTGATTCGCGAGCTCGTGGCCGCACTGGCGGAGCGTGACACGGCTCGCGCCCTCAAGGCGGTCCAGGGCGCGCTCGTCTCGGGCCGCGATGCCCCCCGGATTGCTGCTGAGCTGCTCGAAGAGCTGCGCGGCCAGTTCCTCGAGGCCGTGGCGCCTGGCCTGTTACGCGAAGGTGAGCCGCCGGCGGCGCAGGAAACCCCATCGGCACAGTCACGCGGCGGGCAGGGTCTCCTGCTCGGGCCCGCTGCGTAGTGTCCGCGCCATGGAGGTACTGGGAACGGCGTTGGTGGCGATGCGCGATGCCATCGACGCCCGGATCACGCTCGAGGTTGCCATCGTTCGCCTCACCCACCCGGAGGCCGACGATGATGCCAGCGCCTTGCTCGAAAGGATCGAGCGTCTGGAACGCCGGATCCAGAGCCTGGCGACGCCAGTCGGAGCCGCTCCCCCGCCCCCGCCGCCCCCACCGCCTCCTCCGGGACCGGCCCCGCGGCCGGCGCCAGCGGCTGACCGGACTTCTCAGCCAAGCGCGCCGCTCCCGCAAGCTCAGCCGGAGCCGGGATCGCAGCCGGCGCTCGGTGCCTTCGGCGACGCCCGGCCGGGCCCGGGTCCGCTCGCCTCTTCTCGGTCGCTTCCCATCCCGCCCCCGGTCCCGGTGACTGAGGGTCCCGTTGCCGAGCCAACGCTAAGGGCCGTTCCCCCGCCGACCCGAGACGAGCTCGTCGCGGCGTGGGGCGATCATGTGCTCAGCCAATTGCGTCCCGGGTTCGCGCCGTGTTCGCGGTGGGCCGGTTCCTCGCCAGCGAAGATGGGACAGCGGTTCTCGCACTGCCGAACTCCGCCCACGTCGAGCGCGCGAGCTTCGACTGCGAGGAGGTGGCGGAAGCACTCAGCCGGCACTTCGGCCGTCCCGTCGAGTTGCGGCTCGTTGCCGAGACCGGTCTCGGGACGCCGCCACAGGCATCGGGTGGACACGGGTCACCGGAACCAGGCGGCGGTGTGTACATCTCGAAGACGCCACCGGCCGGCGTCCCGGGTGAAGCTCCCCGTTCCGCTGCGGGGGGCGTCCCGTCCGGCTCGTCCGGTGCTTCTCGTGTGCGAGGCCGAGCTGCGCCTCCTGCCAGCATGGTGGCCGGCTACAGCCCCGAAGGCACCGATGACGAGATGATCGACCCGGACGATCTCGATCCGGATGCCGAAGTCGTTGCCGGTGACAAGATCTCCTGGGCGCACGACCGGGTGATGGAGGCATTTCCAGGGGCAGAGGAGGTCTGACATGGCCGAGGGCGAGTCGTCTCCGACTGGCGGCCTGGGTGATCTGTTCGCCCGGCTCGAGGAAGCTCGGGCCGACCTCGAGGCGCAGGCCGAGGCCATCGAGGCGACCAGCGTCGAGGGCCACGCCGCCGGCGGTGCCGTTGTCATACGGCTCACCGGGTCGCTCGAAGCCGAGTCCGTGCACATCGACCCCTCGCTCGCCGACCCCACTGACCCGACGCTTCTCGAGGACGCCGTGCTCGCTGCCCTGCAGGATGCGCTCGACAGGATCAACGAGCTCCGCTGCGTCGGTGCAGTCCCCCGCCGATCCTGCGGGCGGGCTCGATCTCGGCGGGTTCGTCGGCAATCTCGATCTCGGGGGTCTGCTCGCCGGCGTCGACATCCAGGGACTGATGGGGAACCTGGGCATGGGCCAGGATCTCGGAGCCTTCGCGGGCCTCGGAGCGCTCGGTGAGGGCGAAGACGAGGACGAGGACAACGAAGACCTCGTCGACGACGCCGGCGACGAGCCGCAGGCCTGATCGTCCAGTGTTCGCCGGGCCCATTCAGGAACTGGTCGACGAGCTCGGGCGCCTCCCTGGCGTCGGGCCCCGCTCGGCGCAGCGCATCGCCTTCTACGTGCTCGAGGCCGACAGGGACGCGGCGCTGCGCCTCGCGCAGGCGATAGTCGAGGTGAAGGACCGCATCCGGCTCTGCGAGAGATGTTTCAACGTCGCGGAGGCCGAGCTCTGCAGCATCTGTTCCGATCCGCGTCGTGACCGCAGCATCATCTGCGTGGTCGAGGACCCGCGCGACATCGTCGCTGTCGAGCGCACCCGGGAGTTCCGCGGTACTTACCACGTGCTCGGGGGAGCGCTGAGCCCGATCGACGGGGTAGGACCCGAACAGCTGCGCGTGCGCCCGCTTCTGGTGAGGCTCGGCGACGAGGCCGTCGCCGAGGTGATCTTGTGCACGAACCCGAATCTCGAGGGAGAGGCGACGGCGATGTACCTCGCGCGGCTGTTGTTGCCGCTCGGAGTGAAGGTGACACGCATCGCGAGCGGGTTGCCCGTCGGCGGTGACCTCGAGTACGCCGACGAGCTCACCTTGGGACGTGCCCTCGAGGGCCGGCGGGAGGTGAGCGGCTAGCTCCCTGATGTCTGCGTGGGGGGGCGCAAGGGGCCAGCCGCGACTGCGGCGCGGCCACCACGACGGGATCACGGCGGGAGGAGGCTTGGGCAAGTGGACGACAGTCGATCAGAACCCTCAAGCCTGACCGAGATCGACCACGTCGCCATCGCCGTGCGCGATCTCGACGCGGCGATCGCCTGGTACGAGGCGGCGCTGGGCGCCCGGGTCGCCCATCGCGAGCGGGTCGACCACGACGGGGTCGAGGAGGCGCTGCTGCAGGTGGCTGAGTCCTTCATCCAGCTACTGAGCCCCACCACCGACAGCTCCCCCGTCGCGAGATTCCTCGATCGCAAGGGCGAGGGCATCCATCACGTCGGCTACCGGGTCGCCGATTGTGCCGCCGCGATGGAGAAGATGCGAGCCGCTGGCGCGGTGCTGATCGACGAGGGGCCGAGACCCGGATCGCGCGGCACGACCGTTGCCTTCGTGCACCCTCGCAGCGCCTTCGGCACGCTCATCGAGCTGGTTCAGACGTAGCGCGACGACCCGTCCCGTCCGGTTGCTCAAGCCTCCAGGAACTGCCGGTAGAGCTCGATGAGGCCCTGGCGAGTCTCCGGCGCGAGGTCTTCCGGCTCGACCCGCCCGAGAACGCTGATGGTTATCTTGACCTGGCGCAGGTACTCCTCGCAGCCGTCACAGGCTCTTAGGTGCGCTTCGAAACGCCAGGTGTCGCGCCGCGAGAGGCCTCCTTCGAGATAGTCGGTCACGAGCTCGACGGCCTGCCGGCAGACCATGTCCCTGCGGAGCGTGGGCAGCTTCATCGCTTCGCCAACTCCTCTTCGAGCCGGGCCCGCACCCGGCTGCGTCCGCGGTGCAGGAGCACGCGCTGATTGGCTTCGCTGATCTCGAGCACGTCACATACTTCCTTGCTGGATAGTCCCTCGAGGTCACGAAGTGTTACGACAGCACGCTGGCTTTCGGGCAGCTCGGAGATGGCGGCCCGCACCTTGGAGACGAGCGGCCCGCTAGAGAGACGCGCGACGACCTCGTCGGCCCAGTGGGCGGGCGGGTCCGACCAGGCGCCCCCGGCGTCGAAGCGCCGCCTGTCGACGGCCGCTTCGTCCGAGAGGTCTACGGGCGTCGTGCGCTGCTCGCGCGCGCCTGTCGACCGGGCCCTGTTCGCGAGGATGCGGAAGACCCAGGTCTTGAGCGACGACCTGCCCTCGAAGCGGTCGAGGCCCTTGAGAACCGCCAGCCAGGTGTCCTGGGTCACCTCTTCGGCGAGGGCCCGGCTCGGGACGAACGCCTGTGCCAGGCGGACCATTGACGACTGGTGAGTGTCGACCAGTTCCCTGAAGGCGGACTCGTCGCCGGCACGCAGTCGGCGCACCAGGTCGTCGTCACTCACGCCCGCAGCGTACGGCGCGTCCCGCCGCCGTGTTTCGCGGCAAGCCCGGTGCCGGGGGGCGAGCCGCCGCGAGATGTTCTGTGCCTACGCTTGGACCGGTAGCCTTGCGCGCCATGGCGGGGCACCCGGATCGCTCGATGGGAGCACGTCTTGCCGGGCTCGAGGCGAGGCGCGCGGAGGCGATCAACGCGGGATCGCAACGCTCGGTCAAGGCCCACAAGGCCAAGGGGAAGATGACGGCCCGGGAGCGGATCGACTATCTGCTCGACGAGGGCTCCTTCCAGGAGATGGACCTCCTCGTGCGGCACCGCTCCCACGGCATGGGCCTCGAGCGTTCCCGCCCTTACACCGACGGGGTCGTCACGGGCTTCGGGACGATCGACGACCGGCGGGTGTGCGTGTTCAGCCAGGATTTCACCGTCTTCGGCGGGGCGCTCGGCGAGGCGCACGCCGAGAAGATCCACAAGGTCATGGACCTTGCGCTCTCCGTCGGGGTGCCGATCATCGGCCTCGACGACTCGGGCGGGGCGCGCATCCAAGAAGGTGTCGTCTCGCTGCACAGCTATGGCGGCATCTTCTACCGCAACGTGCGGGCCTCAGGCGTCGTGCCCCAGATAAGCGTCATCCTCGGCCCGTGCGCCGGGGGAGCCGTCTACTCGCCGGCGATGACGGACTTCATCTTCATGGTGCACGAGACGAGCCACATGTTCATCACCGGGCCCGATGTCGTGAAGACCGTCACCGGCGAGGAGGTGTCCCTCGAGCAGCTCGGCGGGGCCATGAGCCACGCGACACGCTCGGGTGTCGCGACCTTCGTCGCACCGAACGAGAAGGCATGCCTCGACGAGGTCCGCTACCTATTGTCCTTCCTCCCTTCCAACAACCTCGAGGCGCCCCCGGACCTCGAGGAGCCCGACGATGGGGACGCGCAGGTCACAGAGCTCCGCGACATCGTCCCGGACAGCCCGAACCAGCCCTACGACATGAGGAGGGTGATCACGGCCGTCGTCGACTGGGGTGAGTACCTGGAGTACTTCCCGCGCTGGGCGATGAACCTGACGTGCGGCTTCGCCCGGATCGGGGGCCGCGCCGTCGGGATCGTGGGCAACGAGCCGAGCGTGCTCGCGGGCGTCTTGGACATTGCCTCGTCGGAGAAGGGCGCCCGGTTCGTGCGGACCTGTGATGCCTTCAACATCCCGCTCGTGACCTTCGTCGACGTGCCGGGATTCATGCCCGGGACCGACCAGGAGTACGGCGGCATCATCCGCCACGGCGCCAAGCTTCTCTACGCCTACTGCGAGGCGACGGTGCCCCGGGTGCAAGTCGTCATCCGCAAGGCCTACGGCGGCGCCTACATCGTCATGGACTCGAAGTCGATAGGCGCGGACTTCGCCTACGCCTGGCCCTCGGCCGAGCTCGCGGTCATGGGTCCGCAAGGGGCGGTCGAGATCGTCTACCGCCGCGAGCTGCGTGGACTCGCCGGACCCCGCCGCGCGGCGGGCCGAGCTCGTCGACGACTACATCGAGCGCTACGCGAACCCCTATGTCGCCGCTGAACGCGGCTACGTGGATGCCGTCATCGACCCGGCCGATACCCGTCGCGTCCTGGTGCGGGCCCTGCAGCTGCTGGCTTCGAAACGCGAGGAGCTGCCCAAGCGCAAACACGGGAACGTGCCGCTTTGACCGACGCCGGCAGGACCCGCGCAGGTGTGCCGCCCCGTCCCCTCACTGCTCCCGCGGACGTGGCCGAGGCGATCGCCGCCGCCGTGGCGATCTGCTGGCCCGCAGGCGTCGCCGAGGCCGATGCCCGCCGCGGCGCCCGCGGGTCACCCGAGCCCGGGTCCGGTCTCGCGTGGCGCTTTTCGGGGCGCTCCTGGCACGACCTTGCGGCGTTGCGCCGGGATTGGCCTCGGACCGGGCGGGGGTGGTGATGAGCGCCGTCCCGGAGATCTGGGACCTGACGACCGTGGCCGAGGACGAGGTCGTCTTCCATCTCCACTCTCCCGACAGCCTCGAGACGGGTAGGCCGGCCAGCTGGTCGGGACCGGGCTACGAGGTCATCACCGCCCTCCGGCCGGGCACGGCCGTCATGCGCCACGGGATCGCGACGCGCACGCTCGAACGCCCCGAGGGCGAGCTCCTCTGCCGCTTCGCCACCGTCAACGACGTCCACTTCGGCGAGAGCGAGTGCGGCCGGATCTCCGACATCTCCGACGCCGTCGGCTATCTCACCGCGGGCGGGATGGACGCCCAGGGCATGGCGGACGCGAAGGACAGGCTGCAGGCCCTGCTCGATCGTCTCGGCCCGGCCTTGGAGATCTCCTCGCCGGACGACACGACGCCCTACCCGGAGCTGATGAGCCGGGCGGCTGTCACCGAGATCGCCGCCATCGACCCGGCGGCGGTCGTCGTCAAGGGCGACCTCACAGCCTCGGGCCAGGTCGGCGAGTACGACGCCTTCCTGCAGTGCTACCTGGGTTCATTCGCCGACCGGCTCCTGCACGTGCGCGGGAACCACGACGCTTTCTCGGGCCGCCATTTCGCTTCCGAGCCCTGCCAGGAGATGGAGCTCCCCGGCGTCACGCTCGCACTGCTCGACACGGTCATCGAGGGCAGGGACTCGGGCCAGGTTCGTGGCGAGCAGCTAGAGTGGCTCGACGAGCTCGGCGCCCGGGCGGACCGGCCGGTGCTCGTCTTAGGGCATCACCACCCTTGGAAGCCGGGTTCGGCGAACAGGGCCGCGGACTACTTCGGGATCAACCCGAACGACTCCGAGCGCCTTGTCGAGGTGATCGCCCGGCGACCGGCCATATGCGGGTATTTCGCCGGGCACACGCACCGCAACCGCGTGCGGCGATTCGCCGAGACCGGTGTGGTCCCCTACGCCGAGGTCGCGTGTGTGAAGGACTTCCCGGGCAGTTGGGCCGAGTACCGGGTCTTCGAGGGAGGGATCCTGCAGGTCCACAGGCGGCTGTCCTCGTCGGCGGCGCTCGCCTGGTCCGAGAAGTGCCGCGGCCTGTTCTGGGGCATGTACCCCTCCTACGCGCTCGGCAGGCTCGAGGACCGGTGCTTCTCGATCCCGCCGGCGCGACCGCGGGACCTGACGCCGGCAGAGCCGGGACGCGGGGCGGCTCTCAGCGCGGAGGAGCGGCGAGCGCGCGGTCGATGTCATCGACGAGGTCGCTGACGGTCTCGAGGCCGACCGACAACCGGATGAGCGAGGGATCGACTTCGAGCTCGGAGCCAGCGGTCGAGGCGTGGGTCATCCTCGCCGGCAGCTCGATGAGGGACTCGACGGCCCCGAGGGACTCCGCCAGCGTGAACAGCCGTGTGCCCGCCGCGACTTCGAGGGCCGCAGCCTCGCCCCCCCGCACGCGGAAAGAGACCATCGCCCCGAAGTCGCGCATCTGCCGTGCGGCAAGCTCGTGCCCCGGATGGCCCGCCAGGCCCGGGTAGTAGACCTCTTTCACGGCCGGGTGGGACGAAAGGTGCGCCGCGATGACGGCCGCGTTGGCGCATTGGCGGTCGAGGCGCACGGCGAGGGTCTTGAGGCCGCGCTGCACGAGGTAGCAGTCGAACGGGCTCGGCACCGCCCCCACCGAGTTCTGAACGAAGCTGAGGTGGTTCCCGAGCTCGTCGTCGTTGGTGGCGACGAAGCCGCCCACCACGTCGGAGTGCCCGCCCAGGTACTTGGTCGACGAGTGCACCACGGCGTCGGCGCCCAATGCGAGCGGCTGTTGCAGGTAAGGGGTCGCGAAGGTGTTGTCGACGACGCAGAGGGCGCCGTGGGCGTGGGCAGCCGCCGACACGGCCGCGATGTCGATGATGTTGAGCTTCGGGTTGCTCGGCGTCTCCACCCACACGAGACGCGTCTCGTCGCGCCAGGCGGCGGCCAGTGCGTCCGGGCTTTGCAGCGCGACCGGCGAGAACCTGACGCCGGAGCGGGCGTAGATGCTGGAGACGAGCCGGTAGGTGCCGCCGTAGGCGTCGTCGGGGATCACCAGGTGCTCGCCCGGCCTGAGCAGGCGGAGCACGGTGTCGCAAGCCGCCATACCGCTCGAGAACGCGTAACCGTGGCGCGCCCCCTCGAGCGAGGCGATCGTGGTCTCGAGCGAGACGCGCGTCGGGTTGCGAGTGCGCCCGTAGTCGAAGCCCTTGTGCTTGCCCACGGCCTTCTGGGCGAAGGTGGTGGCGAGGTGGATCGGTGTGACCACCGCGCCCGTCAAGGGGTCCGGGTCCTGGCCGGCGTGGACCGCGCGAGTGGAGAACCCCAGGCCTTGTCCCTCCCGGTCATGGGACGAGTTCAACGCGCCCTCCCTCGACGAGCCTGCTTGCGCCAGGAACGCGAGCGCGTCCGATCGGGTGATTATGCCAACCGGGTGACCGTTGTGGAGCACGACCACCGCCGGCGAGGACTCCAGGCGCCGCAGGGCGTTGCCAACGGTCTCACCACTGCCCACCGACGGGAGGGGCGGACCCATGATTTCCGCCACCGAGCGGTCCAGGAGCTGCGGGTCTTGGAGCGCCCGTTGCATGAGATCGCGTTCCTGGACGGATCCGACCACTTCGGCCGCCGCCAGCGGGGGCTCGGCCTTGATGACAGCGATCTGCGAGACGTCGTACTCGGCCATGATCGCAACGGCCTGGCGGGCGGTTTCGTCGGGGTGCACGTGGATTATCCCGGGCAGGCGCCCGCCCTTGCCCACGAGCAGGTCGGCCACGGTGTGGCCGCTCGTCTTCAAAAAGCCGTGGTCCGCCATCCAGCCGTCGTCGTAAAGCTTGGACAGGTAGCCCCTGCCGGAGTCGGGGACGAGAACGACGACGACGTCGCCGCGGCCGAGCTCGGGCGCGAGTTGCAGCGCCGCCCAGACGGCGGTGCCCGTCGAGCCCCCGGCGAGGATCCCTTCGTCGACAGCCAGGCGCCGGGCGGTGAGGAACGAGTCCGTGTCGCTCACCATCACGACGCGGTCGACCACGTCCGGGTCGTAGGTCGTCGGCCAGAAGTCCTCGCCTATGCCCTCAACGAGATAAGGCCTGCCCGAACCTCCGGAGTAGACGGAGCCTTCCGGGTCGGCGCCCACGATCTGGACGTCGGGGTTCTGCGACTTCAGGTAGCGGCCGATACCGCAGATAGTCCCGCCCGTGCCGATGCCGGCCACGAAGTGGCTGACGCGTCCGGCGGTCTGGCGCCAGATCTCCGGCCCGGTCGTGGCTTCGTGGGAGGCCGGGTTGGCGGGGTTGTGGTACTGGTCCGGGTGGAAGGCGCCGGGGATCTCCTCGGTGAGGCGCGCCGTCACCGAGTAGTACGAGTCGGGATGGTCCGGTGCGACCGCGGTCGGGCACAGGACAACCTCCGCGCCGTAGGCACGGAGCAACGCGACTTTCTCGGGAGCCATCTTGTCGGGCATGACGAACACGCAGCGGTAGCGACGCCTGGCGGCCACGATCGCTAGGCCGACGCCGGTGTTGCCGGACGTGCCCTCGACGATCGTCGCGCCGGGCCGGATCAGCCCCGCGCGCTCGGCCGCGTCGAGCATCGCAACGGCCGGGCGGTCCTTGACGCTCCCCCCGGGGTTCAGGATCTCGAGCTTCGCGACGAGGGGGCAGGGAAGGTCCCGGCCGATCCGGTCGAGGCGCACCATCGGCGTGTTGCCGACGAGGTCGAGGAGCGAACCGGCCACCTCCATCTCGGGCCCGCGATCGGTCAGCGGCACCACCTCCACGCCTCTGAGATCGGACCGGCCGGACATGTCCTCGTCGGTGTGGAGCTCGGTGGGGATCCCTGCCTTGCGCAGGGTCGCCGCCACGGCGTCCGCGCCCGGACCGAAGACCGCGACATGCCTGGGGATTCGCGCCCGGATCTCGGCGACCAAGCTCGGGGTGACCTCTGCGAGGGGGACCGTGAGAACGTGGTGCGCCTTGGCCGAGAGGCGTTCGGGCGGCCGGCCGGTTCCGACTACGACGAGCAGGTCCATAGCACATGTTTGCCTATCGGAGCGCTCTTCGCGCCGAGACAGGCGAATTCAAGCCGGCCCGCAGCCGGTGCAGTCGCCCGCCACAGTCGAACAGGTGTTCGGATAATATATCCGACCAATGCAGCCGGTGAGGGGGAACGAGGTCGACCACGGCTCGGGTGGGGCGCTCGGGGCATTCCACCCCGCGCTCGCCGAATGGTTCGCCAGGCGCTATCCGCTCGGGCCGACCCAGGCACAGGCCGAAGGCTGGGCGGCCATCGCCTCGGGCCTCGACACCTTGATCGCCGCTCCCACCGGGTCCGGCAAGACGCTGGCCGCTTTTCTCGTGGCCATCGACCGTTGCTACCGAGCGGCCGCGTCGGGAGACGCCCGGCGCGGGACCGACGTCGTGTACGTCTCGCCGCTTCGTGCCCTGACGGTCGACGTGAGCGAGAACCTCCGAAAGCCCCTCGCCGAGATCGCCGAAGTCGCGATCGAGTTCGGCCTCGAGCCGCCCAAGGTGCAAGTGGCGGTCCGCAACGGGGACACGCCTTCTTCGGAGCGCGCGGCGATGCTGCGCAACCGTCCGGAGATCGTCGTCACGACGCCCGAATCGCTCTACCTCCTGCTCACCTCGGCACGAGGCCGCGAGATGCTGTCGACGGTGAGGACCGTCATCGTCGACGAGATCCACGCCCTGGCACGCGACAAGCGGGGCGCGCACCTGTCCCTGAGCCTGGAGAGGCTGGACCGCCTGGTCGGGGGGAGAAGAGACCGGTCCGGATCGGCCTGTCGGCGACCCAACGCCCGATCAGGACCATCGCCCGGCTCCTCGTGGGCGCCGGACCGGAGCGGACCCTGCCCGGCGGCGAGCCCAGGTGTCTCACCGTCGACGTCGGCCACCAACGCCGGCTCGACATCGCCATCGAGCTCCCCGACGACGAGCTGGGCGCCGTGTCGACCCACGAGCAGATGGCCTCGGTGTTGGAACGGATCGCGGCGCACATAGGCCGGCACCGTACGACGCTCGTGTTCGTCAACACCCGGCGAATGGCGGAGAGGGTTGCCCACCAGCTCGCGGAGCGACTCGGGGAGGACAGCGTCCAGGCCCACCATGGGAGCCTGTGCATGGACCGCCGTCTGCGCGTGGAGGCGCGCCTTCGCGCGGGCGAGCTCCGGGCCGTCGTCGCGACGGCGTCCTTGGAGCTCGGCATCGGCGTCGGCCCCGTGGAGCTCGTGTGCCAGCTCGGCTCGCCGCGCAGCATCGCCACTTTCCTCCAACGCGTCGGGCGGGCCCAGCACCATGTCGGTGGCGTCCCGGTCGGCCGCCTCTACCCGCTCACCCGTGACGAGCTCGTGGAGTGCACGGCGCTTTGCGCCGCGGTCCGATCGGGTGTGCTGGACGCGGTGACGCCGCCGGTCGCACCGTTGGACGTTCTCGCGCAACAGCTGGTCGCCGAGTGCGCCGCCTCCGACGCCGAAGGTTGTAGCGAAGGGGACCTCTGGGCGCTTGCCCGCCGGTCGGCTCACTACAGCGAGCTCAGCGCCGACGACTTCGAGACGGTCGTGGAGCTCGTCAGCCAAGGTGTCGTCACCGGGCGCGGCCGGCGGGGCGCGCAGCTGCACCGCGACCGCGTGAACGGCGTGCTCCGGCCGCGACGCGGCGCCCGCCTCACCGCCGCGACCTCCGGCGGGGCGATCCCGGACGTGGCGGACTTCCGCGTCCTGCTCGAGCCGGAGGACACTCTCGTCGGTACCGTCAACGAGGACTGGGCGATCGAGTCGATGGCGGGCGACGTGTTCCTTCTCGGCAGCGCCGCCTGGCGCATCCGCAGGATCGAGCCAGGAACGGTCCGGGTGGTCGACGCCGAAGGCGCCTCACCGACGGTGCCGTTCTGGCTCGGCGAGGCACCCGCGCGTACGGCCGAACTGTCGGAGGCGGTCTCCAGCCTGCGCGGCGCCGTCGAGTCCGCCCTGCGGGCCGAGGACGTCCGGGGTCCGGAAGGGGCCACCGAGAGGGCGCGCGAGGTCGTCGAGACCCTTGCCGGGGTCGACCACGCCGTGTCCCAGCAGGTCGTCGCCTACCTGGCTGCCGGCTACCGGGAGCTCGGTGCGCTGCCCACGACGGGACAGTTCGTGATCGAGCGGTTCTTCGACGACACGGGCGGGATGCAGCTCGTCGTTCACTCGCCCCGCGGCGCGAGGGTGAACCGCGCCCTCGGGTTGGCGCTCAGGAAACGATTCTGCAGGACCTTCGACTTCGAGCTGCAGGCGGCCGCCAGCGACGACGCGGTGGTGCTGTCGCTCGGGCCCCAGCACTCATTCCCCTTGGAGGAGGTGCTCGGCTTCCTGTCCCCGGCAACCGTGCGCGAGACGCTGGTCCAGGCGGTGCTCCCGACGCCAATGTTCGGGTCCCGCTGGCGGTGGAACCTGACGCGCGCGCTCGTCGCCCCCCGCTACCGCGGGAGCCGGCGGGTCCCGCCTGCCATCCAGCGCATGGAGGCGGACGACCTCACGGCCGCGATCTTTCCGGCCCTTGCCGCGTGCCAGGAGAACGTCTCCGGCCCGATGGAGATCCCTGACCACCCGATCGTGCGCCAGACGCTCGTCGACTGCTGCTCGGAGGCGATGGACCTCGAGGGCCTGACCGACGTCCTCGCCCGGATCCGCGCCGGCGACGTGAAGGCGCGCTGCGTCGACACGGTCGTCCCGTCGGTCCTGGCCGAGGAGATCTTGAACGGGCGTCCCTACACCTTCTTGGACGACGCCCCCCTGGAGGAACGCCGCACGCGGGCGGTCACGACGAGACGGGGACTGCCCCTCGAGGCGCGCGATCTTGCCGCGCTCGACCCGGGTGTCGTGGCGAGGATCACAGCGCAGGCCCGCCCGGAGCTGCGCAGTGCCGAGGAGCTGCACGACCTTCTCTGTTCGCTGGTGCTGGGCCCGCCCCGCCTCGACTGGAGCGACTTCATGGCCACGCTCGTGCGCTCGGGCCGCGCCATGACCGTCGAGCTTCCCGCCACCGGCGCACGCTGGGTGGCCACCGAATGCCGGGAGCTCGCCACCGCGCTCGTGGGCGGGGCGCGCTTTCGTCCTGACCACCGGCTGGCGCGGGAGCCGGCCGAGGCCGCCGCGTTGGCCAGGGACGAGGCGCTCGTCGTCGCCGCCCGCGGGCACATGGGGATCCTCGGTCCGGTGACCCTCGAGGAGCTGTCGGCGTCGATCGGCACCGGGACAGTGGGTGAGCTGCGCTCGGCCGTTGCCCGCCTCGAGGCGGAGGGATCGGTGCTGGGCTGTCGCGTGGGGGCCGGCGGGCCCGCGACGCCCGGGCCCACGGAGCAGCTCTGCCGCGAGGCATCTGCTCGCGCGCATCCACGCCGCGATGCGCGACAACTCCCGGCGCTCGGTCGAAGCGGTGAGCGCGCAGCAGTTCATGCGCTTCCTCCTCCGCTGGCAGCACGTCGGGCCCGGGCACCGCCTGCTCGGCGCGGGAGGTGTGGTCGAAGTGATCGAGCAGCTGCAGGGCTACGAGGCAGCCGTGGATGCCTGGGAGTCAGCCATCCTGCCGGCCCGGGTAGCCGGTTATCACGCCGCCCTCCTCGACGAATGGTGCGCGCGGGGCGAGGTCGCGTTCGCGAGGCTCGGCCTGAGAGCCACCGACCGGTTGGGCAACCCGGCCCGGCGGGGCGGCGCGACGCCCTCGCCAGCGACCCCGGTCAGTCTTTACAGGCGGGAGGACCTTGTCTGGCTCCTCGCCGCCACCCGGGGCGGGGCCGTGGCCGACCTGCCGGCGGCCGGTGCCGCGCTGGAGGTCGTCGAGGCACTCAAGGACCACGGTGCCCTGTTCGTCACCGACCTGTGTCAGCTGACGGGGCGCCTGCCGGGCGAGGTCGTCGAGGCGCTCTGGGACGGGATGGCCCGCGGGCTGCTCACCGCGGACGGCTTCCAGGCGGTGCGGGCACTGTTGGCCGGGCGCGGGGCGAGGTCGCGGACGAGCTTCCTCCCGGCCCGGACGGCGCCGCTCTTGGGCCCGGCCGGCCGGCCGAGGCCCGGGCTGCCGCGCCCGGGCCGCAATCGCGTGCGTGTCCGGCCCGCGCTCTCAGGCGGCAGGTGGTCGTTGCTCGGCGACGGCGTTCTCGACCCCGACTTGGACCCCGACGAGCTGGCCGAAGCGGTCGCGGGCCAGCTCCTTTCGCGCTGGGGCGTGGTCTTCCGCGACCTGTTCGTGCGCGAGCCGCTCGCGATCGCGTGGCGGGAGGTCCTGTGGGCCTTGCGGCGCCTGGAGGCCCGGGGCGTGGTGCTCGGTGGGCGCCACGTGGCGGGCTTCGGCGGTGAGCAGTTCGCGCTCCCCGAGGCCGTCGAGCAGCTGCGCTCGGTCGCGAAGACACCACCTGAGGGCGTCACCGTGCCGCTGTCGGCGACGGACCCGCTCAACCTGACCGGCGTCATCCTGCCCGGACCGCGCATCCCGGCCCAGCACGCCCGGACGATCAAGCTGCGCGACGGCGTCGTGGAGAGGGCCGGACCCGAGGGACCCGACCGCGAACAGCCCACGGCGCGTCGGGGAGCAGGGACGGGCTAGCACCCGCCGCCGGGACGGAGAGCTCAGCCCGGAACGCTGCACGCCACGGAGCGTTGCGCCTGGCTGGGCTCGGGGAGGGATGCCAAAGAGGGGGGCTTCGACGGTCCGTAGAACACCGCGACCCCCGGTGAGTCACCGGATGCCGACAGCCCGGACAGGCGCGGGGTGCCCACGCGCGCTTCGCCGAGGAAGGCGGCCGTGAGCCTCTCCACGACGGGCGCGGCGGGGCCGACGCCCACATACGGCGAGAAATGATGCGCCCCCACCAGTTTCAAGAAGAAGCCGCCACCGGCATCGTGGAACAGGGTCTCCGCTTCCTGGGGCAGGTTGCAGCTGTCGACGCCGCTCTGGACGAAGAGCGCCGGCGGCGGGTTGACCGGCGGCGCGTAGACGCCGGCGAGCTCCGATCCCGAAAGGATGACGACTGCGAAGGGGCGGGCGACCAACTCTGCATAGGTCGAGGCGTACTTTTCCGAGTAGACGAGGGCCGCGACCGCCTGGGCGCCGTCGGAATGACCCGCCAGGGCTATCTTGCCGGGCTCGGCGAGGCCCTTCAGCCAGGCCGCCCCGCTCGAGGCGGTGCCACCGACCCCCGCCTCGACCTGTCCGGCGACGTAGGCGACGTCGTAGGGCTCGTTCACGACGTCGGACTCGGCGAGTTCGCTCTGGGTCACCGTGCGAGTCCCGAGGGAGTTGAGCTTGTCGGCGTTCTCGTCAGGGAAAAGCGGCGCCACGACGACGAAGCCGGCCTTCACCCATGCGGCCAGGAGAGGCGTGTAGGTGGCAGGCACGGTGTCGAAACCGTGGGCGAAGACGACGACCGGGAAGGGGCCGCCCTGATAGTCGGGTTTGGCGCCTGCGGTCGGCGTCTTTGACGAACCGCCGATCGAGGGGTACCAGATCTCGGTGACAAGCGTCCGGGGTCCGGCGCTGCCCCCCGGTGCCGGGTTCGCGACAAGACCGGCGTTCGGATTGGTGTCCGTCCAGGTGACGGTCCTGGCCCCGATCCCGGTTGGCTTGAGCCGGGGGAGAAGAGTGGTCGTCGTTGTCGTGCGCAGGCCGTTGTTCTGGTTGGAGGCCCCCCCGCCTCCGATCAGCGAGATGAGCCCGACCAACAACGCGACGAGGAGAAGGGCCAGCAGGGAGACGCCGACGCGCCGCCGCCGGTAGACGGCGGGGTCGAGACGTCTTGAAGTCGGCCTCCGGTTAGGTCGGTAGGCGCCGCTCACCTGCGGGAATCTACTGTGCCCGCAGCGTCTGCGCTCCTCGGCCGGTTGTTGTCAGAGCCGCCGACGCGGAATCCCGTTCCACCCGGTTGCGGATGGCGTGCGGGGCTCGCGATGCTGTCCCTTCCATGGCGGACGGATCCCTGTGCCAGCGGCCCGGCGGTCCTGCACCGCCGATGGGCAATCCGGGCGCCGTGCTCGGACGTATCTCCTCTGATGCGAGGAGCGCGTGAAGTGACGAGCGGGCTTTCCGACGAGTCGTTGCTGACCGGCATGGCGCACGGCGACGAGCGGGCCGGGCTCGCGTTCGTGAGGAGGTATCAGGGAAGAGTGTTCGGGTTGGCGTTGGGCATGGTCGCTGACGCGGCCCTTGCCGAGGACATCGCCCAGGAGACTCTGCTGCGGGCGCGGCGCCACGCGCCGGTTCACGATTCCCGACGCGGCGCAGTGTCCACCTGGGTCCTGACCATTGCCCGCAACCTCACCATCGACGCGTTGCTCCTGCGGCGCGCGGTGCCGACCGACCCGACGACTTCGTCAATCTCGGCCTGACGAGCAACGAGGTGTCGCCCGACGACGCGGCCGTGAGCTCGGACGCTGCCCGGGGGTGCACCGGGCCCTCGCAGGCCTGAGCGCCGAGCTACGCCGCGCCCTCGGGCTCGCTTACTTCTATGGGATGACGGTCGGTGAGATCAGCGAGGCGGAACAGATCCCGCTCGGGACCGCGAAGACGCGGATCCGCGCGGGCCTGACGAAGCTGCGCGACACCATGACGAGTGAAGGGAGCCCTCGATGAGCGGCGACGACCTGCGCTCCGGGCCGGAATGCGGCCGATCCGCCGAGGAGATCGCGGAGCTCGCTCTCGGGATCTCGACGGGAAGACAACGTGCCCAGGCGCTCGCCCACCTCGAGGCGTGCCTACGCTGCCACGCCGAGATGGAGCAGTTTTCGCTTGCCGCCGATTCGTTGCTCGAGGTGGTGCCCGGCATCGAGCCGCCCCTCGGTTTCGAGGTGCGTCTCCTGGAACGGCTCGGGGCCGGCCGCGCGCCCCGCCCCAGCGAGCCCCGCCAGTGGCTCGCGTGGCGGTCGTCTTTGGCGCTGGCCGGTCTGGCGCTGCTGGTCGCGCTCGGCGCGGGAGTCGGCGCCGGGTGGCTCGTGCGCGGGGGCCCTCAGCCCAGCCAATCCTCGTACGGGACCGCGCCCGGAGGACGGGTCGAGACGGCGTCACTCGTGGCCGCAGGCCGCAGCATCGGCAACGTCACGGTGTACTCCGGCCGGCCCACGTGGCTGTTCATGAGCCTCGACGAGGGGTCGTGGTCCGGGCAGGCCGGCTGCGAAGTGCGCCTGGCCGGCGGCAAGACCAGGCTTCTCGGCACCTTCTGGCTCGACACCGGCTCTGGGGCCTGGGGTGTCGCGCTGGCGCCGGGGACCGGGCAAGTCCAGTCCGCCTCGGTGTTGGGCGGCGGAAGCGTGCTGGCGAGCGCGGACTTCGCCTCGGGCACGACGGCGTACCTGTCGGGCATGGCCGCACGGGTTCGCTCGCCGAGGCGCGAAGCGCCCGCGTCAGCGTTCCGTTGTCAGCCGGCCTCGTCGTCGTCGACGGTCTCGGGATCGTCGAGCAGGACGCCAGCCTCGATCGCCTCGACGACATCGAGAGGCAACTGGTCATTCTCCTGCTCGTCGTCGTAGTCGATCTCGCTGTCCAGCGACACGGCGTCGGCGGCGTCCGACGCAAGGAAGGGGTCAGGCTTCTCGACCACCGGGCTGTCCCCGTACACGTCGCTCATTGCCACATCCTGGCAGATCCGCGTGTCAAAGCAGCGCCGAGCCGCGACCGTGGAGAGGTAGGGCGGCGCGTGTGACTTTGGTGAGGCTCAAGAAGCTCAGGAGGGCTTGGTGGTTCCGATCTTCACCGGCGCCTGCTTCGCCTTCTTGGCCGCGCGCTTTTCCTTCAGCGATTTCCCGGGCTTTTTGCCCGAGTCCTTCTGTGGCGACTTGTTGGCCACGTCGAGCTCCTTTGCCTGCGGTTCACGCCCGCAGCTGTGCGCTGCGGGCGTGAGACTTCAGATTGCGCGGACGCTGCTGGCTTGCATGCCCTTCTTGCCCTGGGTGACCTCAAACTCGACCCTTTGGCCCTCGAGCAACTCGCGGTAGCCCTGCGCTTGAATCTCCGACTGGTGAACGAAAAGGTCCTCGCCACCGCCATCGGGTGCAATGAACCCGAAGCCTTTGGTGGCATTGAACCACTTCACAGTACCTACTGCCATCTTTGGAACTCCTCTTGCTCCACGCACATTAGAGCGGGAGTCCAATGACGGATACCAGCACAGCACTCAGCCTGCGTGGCGGAGACCGGTGCAAAGCGATGATACCCCGTTTCTCACTCCGCCTGTACCGGAGGTCGCGGCGACCGCCTCACCAGTCCGGCGGAACGCGCACGTAGCTGCGGTCCAGCGCCGCGACCGAAGCGCAGCCGAGAAGCCGGAGGGTGCGATCCAGGTCCTCCCGGAGCAACTCGAGGACGCGCGCGATGCCCGGCTGGCCGGCAGCGGCGAGCCCATAGGCCCAGGGGCGGCCGACCATTACCGCCCGGGCGCCGAGCGCGAGCGCCTTGGCGACGTCGGCGCCCCGCCGAAACCCGCCGTCCACCAAGACCTCGACACTTGCTCCGACCGCGTCGAGCACCTCGAGCAGGGATCGCAGCGATCCGGGGAGCGAGTCGAGCTGTCGGCCACCGTGGTTCGAGACGATGATGGCGTCGGCGCCATTGTCGATCGCACGCCTGGCGTCGTCACCGGTGACGATGCCCTTGGCGAGGATCGGGCCGCGCCACTGCTTCCGCAGCCAGGTGAAGTCATCCCATCGAAGCGGCGACTCGGTCCAGCGACGGAGGGCTTCCTCGGGCGACATGGGCCGTCCGTCAACACCCAGGGTTTCGGTGTTGACGATGCCGAGCTGGAAGCGGTCGTGGGCGATGCCGGCCAGCCACCCCGGCCGCAGCGCGACCTCCGCCGCTATCTTCTTGACGGTCGGAAGTTCGACCCTTATCGGCAGTCTGAGGCCGTGGCGCAGCTCGCGCTTCGCGCGTGCCGGTGATCTGGGTGTCGAGTGTCAGGACAAGCCCGCTGAACCCGGCCTCAAGTGCCCTGGCGACCAGGTTCTCGGCTCCCGGGCGGCCGCCGAGGAAATAGAGCTGGAAGAAGGCCGGTTGAGCCGCCGCGGCCATGACTTCGTTCATCGTGTGGCCCGACATCGAGCTGAGCGTGAAGATCGTTCCGGCGTTCCCCGCCGCCCGGACCCCGCCGACGTCCCCGATGGGATCCATCGTGCGGGTGTAGCCGATGGGGCTCAACAGGATCGGCATGGCAACGGGGAAACCGAGGACGGAGGTACGAAGCTCCGGGGCAGGCACACCCATTGTCTCGCCGACCCGAGGGCGGAACTGGACGGCCGCGAGGGCGGCGAGGTTCGCCCCGACGGTGAGCTCGGCGCCCGCGCCACCTTCGATGTAGTCGAAGACGGCGCGCGGCAACCTCTTCTTGGAGAGGTGGCGGGCGTCGGCCACCGTCGCTATCCGCGCGGCCGCCCGGTTCTGTACGACCCGGAGGTACTGGTCCCAGACTGGCCCCGCCATGGGGGCCAACCATAGGCCGCCGTGTGCTCCCGACGTCCGGCACGCGTTGCCCGATCCGGCCTGACGGGCCGGCTCGCCAGGGGAGCGGACCGACGAAGGATGGGGAGTCGGCAGCATGTGGTCTACCTTCGCTGCGTGAGCGGACGGGCCAGATTCGTGGCGCGCTGGGAGCTGGAGGGAGTTCGCGGGGTGGTAGTCGCCGTGGACGTGCTGCGGGCGTTCACGACGGCGGCGTACGCGTTCGCAGCCGGGGCGTCGGCGATCTGGCTCGTGGCCACCGTGCGTGAGGCGATCGATCTGGCGCAGCGGATCCCCGGTGCGCTCACAATGGGAGAGGAACATGGCCGGCGACCGCCCGGGTTCGACTTCTCCAACTCACCGGTTGTCGTCTCTCGCGCCGATCTGGAAGGGTGCGTGCTCGTGCAGCGGACCTCTGCCGGCACGCAGGGAGTGATCGCGGCAACCAGCGCAGAACGGCTTTTTGCCGCGAGCCTTGTCTGCGCGTCCGCCACGGCGACGGCGGTCCGGCGCACCGGGCTCGGAGCACCGACGTACGTGATCACGGGGCAGTTCCCTGAAGGCCTCCATGACGGTGAGGAAGACCTGCTCGCGGCCAAGCTGATCGAGCGTGCCCGCTGTGGTCGACCACTTGACGGGCGAGCGACGGCGGAGGCGGTCACCCGTACCTCGTCCGCCAGGCGCATTTTGGCGATGGACGAAGACGACGCCCACCCTGACGACGTTGCCTATGCGACAGCTGTGGATCGATTCGACTTCGCCATGGAGGTTGAACTGAAAGACGGCCGGCACCGCCTGGTCACGCGGAGAGACGGCTGAGCGGGGTCGGACACCGATTCCGCGCGCCTCGTTGACGAGGGCCGATCATGAGCGACCCGCGCGCGGAGTCGGGTCGTCGGTTGGCCGCGGGCGTGCTCTTGTGAGCACTGATCGGCGTCTCGGACCCGTCGTCGGAACGTCGGTCGGAAGTCCGGCCAGCGCCTGGAGATGAACTAACAGCGCCAGGAAATCGAGGTCGGCGAGCCCCTCGCCGCTGGCGGCCTCGACGAGCTGCCCGACTAGTTTGGCGAGCGGAAGCTCCACGTGGGCTGTGGCGGCGGCCTGCGACACGAGGCGGAGATCCTTGGCCAGCATCGCCATCGTGAAGGTGGCCTGGTAGAGGTGCTCGACCAGGGCCTGGCGCTTGTAGGCAACGAACGGTGAGCCGACCGCCGAGCTGCCGATCACCTCCAAGGCTGTGGCGCGATCGATCCCGGAAGCCTCGCAGAGCAGCACCGCCTCGGCGAGCGCCTCCGCGGTCGCTGCCAACATGGCGTTCACCGCCAGTTTCATCGTCCGGGCCTCGTCGGAGGCGCCCACGTACAGCACCTTGGCTCCGACCAGGTGCAATAGGTCACCGGCGGCGGTGAACGCCTTTGCCTCTCCCGAGACGATGAGCGTGAGGTCGCCTGCCGCCAAGACCGAGGGGTTGCCGCTCACCGGGCAGCGTAAGTAGTCGACGCCGTACCGTTGCGCGGCCGCGGCCAGCTCGGCCGAGGTGCCGGGCGAGATGGTGCTCATTTCGACGAGCAAGCCGCGCTTCGGTGCGCCCGCGATCAACCCGGACGCGCCGAGAAGCACGGAGCGCACCGCGGCGTCATCGGCGAGGAAGGTGAACACCGCCTCAGTGCGGTCCCACACCTCAGCGAGGGTCGCCGCTGCGACGGCACCCTCGGCCACGAGGGCCTCGACCGCTGCCCGCGACCGGTTCCACACCGTCACGTCAGCGCCCTGCCTCAGCAGGCGTCGCGCAAGGGCGGTCCCCATCTTCCCGAGCCCTACCACCCCGACACGCATCGGATCCCCCTTGGCCGAACAGCGCCAGCGGCAGGCACTGTCAAGCCAGACCGTACCTTCGCGTGCAGTCCATGCGCCGGGTCATTCGCGGCGCCGCGGTGCTTTCGGAATCGTCGCCGACCTGATCCGGGTCTTGTTGTCAGCGTGGCACCGGTGCCGCCGTGGCCACCGGAAGGATGCGCACGACAAGGTGGACTCGTACGGCAAGATGACACTCCGAGAGAGGGGCAGGTTCCGGTACGGAGTCAGTAGAGCGGGCGCACACCGAGGTGAGCCCGTACCGACGTTCGTGGCCGACCATGACGTGCAAATTCCTCGGGCGACGGTGAGCTACTCGGTCGGTTCCTAATCCACCCCACGAAGCACCGCCAAGCGCGGTTGACGGCCTCCATGTCCGTGACATCCCGGGACAACCGTCCCCGATGTCCCGCCGACATCACAGATGTGGGCGAGGGGGGACTTGAACCCCCACGTCCTTGCGGACACAGGAACCTGAATCCTGCGCGTCTGCCAATTCCGCCACTCGCCCGTTGCCGAGACGATAGCCGCCGACGCCACCGCAATTCACGGCCGCAGCTTTGGAGCCGGTCTGATGTTGTCGCGCGCCATCAGGCCAGATCACCCCACAAGTAGTCTTGTTACACCATGGGATTGCAGCAGTTCGAGCGTCGCCTCGAGCGCCTGGTCGAAGGTGCCTTCGCCAAGGCATTCCGCGGCCAGCTCCAGCCGATCGAGCTTGGCCGGAGGCTGACTCGCGAGATGGACCTTCGTCGCGCGATTGGCATCCACGGATTCATCGTGCCCAACGAGTTCAGCGTCTTCCTCGCGCCCGAGGATTTCCAAAGATTCAAGGATTTCGGCGATTCGTTGGAGCGTGAGCTGATCGCGGCTGTGCGTGAGCATGCCGGCCGCGAGGGTTACGAGTTCGTCGGCCCCCTCAAGCTGGAACTGCACGTCGACCCCGAACTGTCGGCCAGCACCTTCGCCATCGAGAGCGAATTGGTCGAAGGTGAGGATCGGCCGCGAGACTGGCTCGTGTTCCCCGACGGGCGCCGCGTCGGTATCGGCTCCGAAGTGGTCACGATCGGTCGCCTGCCCGAGTGCGCCGTCGTTCTCGACGACCCGAACGTCTCGCGCCGCCATGCCCAGGTGCGCCGGGAGGGCGATGCCGTCTTCGTGGTCGACCTCGCTTCCACCAACGGGACCAGGGTCAACGGAATCCCCGTCCGCGAGCACAGACTTGCTCCCGGCGATGTCATCTCCGTGGGGACCACGGCGCTCAGGTTCGAGCCTTCCTAGGTAGTTGCCGGTTCATGCCGCACTCCCTCCTCGAGCTCCTCCGGTACTCCTTGCTCGCGGCGATATGGCTCTTTTTCGTCTACGCCGCCCGCATGGTCTGGGTGGAGGTACGGCGTTCACGTGCCGAGCAACCGCAAGCTCCTGCGGCGGCTCCCGTGGCTGTCGACAAGTCATTGGTCCTGCGCCTGCGCGTCGTCGATCCTCCTCAGCGGCGCGGGCGCGTCTTCGAGCTCGGCGAGGAAGTCACCGTCGGTCGTTCGCCGGGTTGTGCGGTGCCCCTCGACGACGACACATTCGCTTCCTCGATCCACGCCCGCGTCTTCAGGCGCAGCGGTGAGCTCTGGATCGAGGATCTGGGCTCGACGAACGGCACCTTCCTGAACGACGAGCGCCTGGAGGTTCCCGCGCGGCTGCGCCGCGGGGACCGGGTGAAGGTCGGCAGCACGATCCTCGAGGTCGCCCGATGAGCCGGCTGCGGATGGCCGCAGCGACCGACACCGGATATCTGCGGGTCACCAACCAGGACGTCGCCCTGGCAACGAGCGACCTGGCAGCCGTCGCCGACGGGATGGGGGGACATCTCGGCGGTGAGGTCGCCGCCCGGATCGCGGTTGAGCAGTTGCTCGAGGCGTACCGACAGGATCGCACGACCGACGGTCTGCTCGCAGCCGTGCGTGAAGCCAATGCGGCGGTATACCGCCGGAGCAAGTCCGACCGCAGTGTCCGCGGGATGGGCACGACGCTGACCGCCGCGGCCTTCATCGGAGACGAGCCTGACGGCACGCTGCGGCTCGCTCTCGTCAACGTAGGTGACTCGAGGGCGTATCTCGTCAACGGGCGGGAACGCGTCATCCACAAGTTGACCGATGACCACAGCGTCGTCGAGGAGATGGTCCGCAGCGGTGAGCTGACGCCTCAGCAGGCAGCCGTTCACCCCCATCGGCACATCTTGACCGCGCGTGCTCGGCGTCGAGCCCGTTGTCGAACCGGACTGCTGGGAGCTCGATCTCGAGCCTGGGAGCCGTCTCCTGCTTTGCAGCGACGGTCTCACGAACGAGCTCGACGAACAAGACATCGCCAAAGTGCTTCTTGACGAGGCCGACACCGACAAGGCTGCGGAAGAGCTCGTGCAGCTGGCTCTCCAGCGCGGCGGGATCGACAACGTGACGGTCGTCGTGCTCGACGTTCTCGCAGGCGAGTCGGAGGGAGTGACCGACGACGTCGTCGTGATCCCGGCGGTCATCCCGGGTACCCCGTTGCAGGCCCGCGAGGCTGAGATGGCACCGATCACTGAGGTGGTTGCCGTCACGCCGACTGTTACTGCCGCGGCCGCAGCCGCGAAGGCCCCGGTGCCGCCTGCCCGGAAGGCGGCGGTGCCGGCAGTCGGCGCGGCCCCGAGGGCGCCTCGCGGGCGGCCGATGGTCCTCGTGCCGGCCCCAAAGCGCCGCAAAGGGCACCGGGACCGGATCTTCACGATTCGGGTGGCGCTGTTCGTGCTCGTCTTCGTCGGCGTACTGGGGAGCACCGCAGGCGTGGTGGTCTGGTTCGACAAGGCGTCGTTCTTCGTCGGGCTCGATCATGGCTATGTGACGATCTTTCAAGGTCGCCCAGGTGGCTTGCTGTGGATCGAGCCCTCGGTCGTGGAGAGGACGACCATCACCCCGGCCGAGTTGCTCTCCTCGAATGTCGTCTACCTGAGACTGGGGATGGAGGAGAGCTCGTACCAGGCGGCCCGCAACCTCGTGCACAGCCTGGCGCTCGAGCACCTGGTGATCGTCCCGAGCGAGTCGACCACGACGACCACGATCCGCACCACGATGACGACGGTCCAGAAGAAGTGAGGACCGGATGACCAATCGCCGCATCCGCTGGCTGGGCTTCGTGCTGCTGGCGTGTTTTGTCCTGCTGTTCCTGCAGTTGAACAACTTCCAGGTGCGCGAGGCCAAGGCCCTCGTGAACAACCCGCACAATCAGACGCTTCTGCCCGACCCCTACACGCTGCCCCGAGGTGACATCTACAGTTCGGACGGCGCCGTGCTGGCCTTGTCCAAGCCAACCAACGACGGCTACGGCGAGCTCAGGATCTATCCCTCTGCCACGGCCACGTTGTTCGCGGGGATAGCGGGTTACGAGTCCGTCGCGGTCGGCAACGCCACAGGGCTCGAGCTCGAGTACAACCAGTTCCTCACCCAGCACAACACGCCGTCGTCGACGCTCGGCCAGCTGCTCACCCAGCACAAGACGACCGACGACGTAACCCTGACGGTTTCCGGCGCGCTCCAGGAGGTTGCCGCACAGGCCCTCGACGGCCGGACCGGCGCGGTGGTCGCCATCGACCCACGGACGGGCGCCATCCTCGCCATGTACGGCAACCCGACTTTCGACCCCAATGTCTTCTCGGTGCACAGCGGTCCGAAAGGCGAGTCCGCCTACAACGCCGTCATCAACAGCTACAACAAGCTCCTGAACTCGCCCGGCGACCCGTTGATCAACTACGCGACAGCCCAGGCGAAGGCGCCGGGATCAACCTTCAAGGTCGTCGACACGTCCGCGATCCTCGACCGGGCGCCGCAGCTGGCGACCAAAGTGTTCCCGTCGGTGTCCTCCGTCCCGCTTCCGGAGACCGCCGGCCAGACGCTTTCCAATTTCCAAGGCGAGTTCTGCGGCGGGCCCCTGGCCGAGATCCTCGCCCGCTCGTGCGACACCGCCTTCGCGCTGATCGGCCAGGAGCTCGGCCCCGAAAGGCTGTACCAAGAGGCTTCCGGCTTCGGCTTCGACGCCGTCCCGCCCATCGACCTGCCAGAAGGTGAGGCCGCCGCGTCGAACTTCCCGACGCCACGGGACTTCGTCGGTGACACGCCCGGCCTCATGAAGTCCGCCATCGGGCAGGAGAACGTGACCGCGACGACATTGCAGATGGCCCTTGTGGCGGCGGGGATCGCGAACAACGGCGTCGTCATGGCCCCCCACCTGTTGGACAAGATCATCGACGACGAGGGCAACCTGGTGGAGACCTACCATCCTCACGTCTGGCGGCGCGCGACCTCGGTGGCAACGGCACAGGCCGTCCGCCAGCTCATGCTGGGCGTCACCGAGGATTCTTACGGGACGGCACACGGCGTGTTCCCGTCCTATCTGTTCCCACCGGTGGCCGCCAAGACCGGAACAGCACAGATCAATGCGCAAGGTTGCGGAACCTACAACTGGCTGATCGCGACCGCGCCGGCCGGTCCCGGCCAGACGCCCACCGTCGCGGTGGCGGCGATCGTCCCGATCCCGCCGGGCAGTTCGTGCGTGGACTCGACCGGAGCACAGGTTGCCGGGCCGGTCGTCAGAGCCGTGATGCAAAAGGCATTGGAGATGCAGCGATGAGCGGAACCTTGCCCCCAGACCGTGTGCCCGGATGGACGGGCCCGACGAATAGGCTGTCCCCGACGATGCCCGAGACCCCACCCCCTGTGTACAACGGTCGCTACGAGCTGAGCCGCCAGATCGCACGGGGTGGGACGGCCCAGGTCTATCTCGCCCATGACCTGCTCCTGGACCGCCCCGTGGCCTTGAAGATGCTTTTCCCGGAACTGTCGTCGGACCACTCGTTCGTCGAGAGGTTCCGCCGGGAAGCCCAGGCGGCCGCGAACCTGTCCCATCCGAACATCGTCCCGGTCTTCGACTGGGGCGAAGCCGACCGCACCTATTACATAGTCATGGAGTATGTGGACGGCGAACCACTGTCCTCGATCATCCGCACCCAGGCGCCGCTGTTACCGACGCGGGCGGCGGCAATAGCGGCCGACATCGCCAAGGCCCTCAGCTACGCGCATCGCCATGGTGTCGTCCACCGTGACGTGAAGCCCGGCAACGTCCTCATCACCTCCGACGGCCAGGTGAAGGTGGCCGACTTCGGCATCGCGCGCGCAATCGGCGCCAGTGAGAGCGTCACCCAAACCGGTCTCGTGATGGGAACGGCCACCTACTTCTCGCCCGAGCAGGCCCAGGGACTGGGCGTGGATGGCCGCAGCGACGTCTATGCCCTCGGTGTCGTGCTCTACGAGATGGTGACGGGGCGTCCTCCGTTCACCGCCGACACGCCCGTGGCGATCGCCTACAAGCATGTGTCCGAGACGGCCCCTCTCCCCAGTGCCATCGAGCTCCGGGTGCCGCGTGACCTCGAGGCGATCATCATGCACGCCATGTCCAAACAGCCGCAGGCCCGCTATGCGACCGCACAGGACTTCCACGACGATCTCGAGCGCTTCATGCCGCGGACTGCCCGTCCTGGCACCACCACCGTCTCCGCCGGAGGCGGCTGCGCAGACGATGGCCATCCCGGTCAACCCGACGCTCGTCCTGACCCCCGCGGGCGTGCCCGTGGCGCCGACCGAGGTCCAAGACAGGGTGCCGTCCCCCCGCCCCGGCTCCGGCCAACCCGAATACCCCAAGCGCCGGTTCGTGCCCTGGGTGCTCGCGGCCGTGTTGCTTTGCGTCGCGCTGGTGGCGATCGTCTATTACGGCGGGCGCTCACTCGGTTATTTCGGCGGGGCCGTCTCGTTCCACCCCATCGACGAGATCAACAGGCCCTATCACCTGGCGGTGTCGCAGCTGCAGGGCCAGGGTCTCCACCCGGTGGTCAAGTTCGAGACCGGTACCGTCGCCAACGACGGGTTGGTGATCGACCAGTCCCCAGCCACGGGCACCTTGGTGAAGAAGCACGACGTCGTGCACCTGACCGTCTCGAGAGGCCCGAGCCCGGTCTTCCTGGGCTACTTCGTCGGTGACAGCTTCAGCTCGGTCAAGTTGAAGATCAAGTCCGACGGCTTCCACCTGCACGTGGTCTACGAGGTGTCGCCCAATGCGGCCGTCCCGGCGGGCACGGTTCTCTCCCAAAGCCTGACGGGCGGCTACTACCCCTACGGCACGACTGTGACCCTCACGGTCGCCCATGGCCCGAAGCTCGTCAAACTGCCACTTCCCAGGGCAATAGTCGGCCAGGCGATCCAGCCGGTACGTGACCTGCTCACCGCCGCGGGCTTCATCATCTACCCGGTCAACGAGTTCTCGAGCACCGTGCCCGTAGGCAACGTCATCACGACCCAACCCGCTCCCGGGACCAAGCAGCCATATGGCGACACGATCACTCTCGAGATCTCGCAAGGCCCCGCCGCCGTCGTGCCCGAGGTGACTCACAGGACCGAGGGCGCGGCGATCGCCCTTCTCCAGAGCGCCCACCTGAGCGCCAGTGTCTCCCCGGTCCATCTCGGCGGCTACGAGGCGGGCTGGGTGACGAGCCAGTCCGTGAATCCCGGGACCCAGGAGAAGTGGGGCACCACCGTCGTCATCTACGTCGAGCAGCCCAGCCCGTCGTCGTCGACAACGACGACCCTGCCGTCGGTATCGGGGATCTCAGGGGTCACTGGCTAGCAGGAGAGCGCGTCGCCACACGCCGCGGTCGTGGTCTGCGACGCCTCGGCGCGCCGTAGCCGTCTGCCGGTCACTTCCTTGCGGAGCTCACCCGCGGAGGCGAGCTCGAGGAAGTTCCCGAGCAGATCGTGCCCGGCCGCGCCGGTGAGTATCGACTCCGGGTGGAACTGCACGCCCTCTATGGGCAGGCTCTTGTGGCGTAGTCCCATCACGAGGCCGGCAGCTGTCCAGGCTGTGACCTCGAGGCAGTCGGGGATCGAGTCGGCGTCGACGACGAGCGAGTGGTACCTGGTCGCTTCGAAGACTTGAGGCAGGCCCGCGAAGACACCGCGGCCGTCGTGATGGATAGGCGACGCCTTGCCGTGCACGATCTCGGGCGCTCGCACGATCGCGCCGCCGAAGACCTGGCCGATGCACTGATGACCGAGGCAGACACCGAGGACGGGTAGTCCCCCGCCGCCCAGTTCGGCGATCGCGGCCAGCTCACGCCCGCGTGCTCGGGCCGGCCCGGGCCCGGCGACACGAGCAGAGCGGCGGGGTTGAGCGCCCGCAAGCCAGCCACGTCCACGGCATCGTTGCGGACGACGACGGGATCGGCCCCGAGCTCCCCGAGGTACTGGACGAGGTTGTAGACGAAGCTGTCGTAGTTGTCGACGACGACCACTTTGATGCCCATAGGCGCCGAGGTTACCGGGTGGCTATCCTCGGAGGTCGTGGCCAGGACACGCGCAGGATCAGACGACGGCACATCAGCGAAGAAGCGGACCGCGACGAGCGGCCGCGTTACGCCACCCGGCGGCCGGGCCACGCCCCCGGGTGGCCGGGCCACACCACCTGGGAGCCGCGACGTCAACAAGCGCTACACCGCCCCGATCCCGAAAAGCGTCAGGCACAGTCCCCCCTGGTTCGGGCCGGTGCTCCTCGCTCTCCTGATCGTCGGGCTGCTCTTGATCGTCGGCAACTACGTGGGCATCATGCCCGGCGGCACGAGCAACTGGTACCTCATCGGCGGCCTGATCGGGATCGTCATAGGCGCCATGATGGCCACCCAGTATCACTGACGGGCACGCCGGCCGCATTCGCCCCAATCCGGGCGCCCTTACAGGGCCGCCTCCGTGGGGCGACGGCGGACGACCTCACGGTGGTGCCGCCATTTGCCATGAACTTCGCGGCGCACCCTGCGGGCCCGCACCTCCGCGACCAGGCCCGCAACGGTCGCCGGGAGTACGGTGAGGACCGTGCCAAGTCAACCCGAGAGTCCTACCGGTCCTGCCGCACCACCTGCCAGCAAGGACATGAGCCGCTGGCTCGGCGACCAAGGTATGCCGATCCTCGCCGCGCTCGGCGTCGCTTTTGACGACTACGGGATCGAGGACGACGACCGCGGGCTGGGCGACCGCTTCGTGGGAGCCGACGTCTGTGGCCTGCAACCCGCAAGGCATAGTGCAAGCCGGGGTGCACGCGGTGGTGCTCGATGCGGCGATGAGCTTCGCGGTCAACGCAGGCCTTTCCGGAAAGGACCGCACGGGCGCGGCGCTCGAGTTGAAGACCGAGACCATGCGGCCCGCCAACGCCGGTGAGCGGCTCGCAGTGCGCGGGGCCGTGATGCGCCAGGCGAAGCAGGTCGCTTTCGCAGAAGCCCGTATCGAGGACAGCGAAGGGGCGTCTGGTCAGCCGCTCGACCGGCACGTTTCTGGTACAGCGCGGCTGAATCCGACCGCTTGGCGGGCGCCGGCTAGCGCGTCGCCAAGTGCAATCAGTGGCCCAGATCGGCCCGTCGCACTTGTGTCATTCGAGTGTGATCGCCTCTCTTCCCGTGACCACATGGTCGGCTCCAGGGGGCCGCTTTCCAACCCGTACGCGGCCTGGGGCCTATGCGCAATGCCCGCCCCAGATCGCCGGAAACGGCGCCAGTTTCAAGCGCTTCTGGCACTTCGGGTGTCGGCGTGATGGTCGTCTCTTACGCCTCTCGGAGCAACGAGACCGACCGGCGAAGTGCCCAGTTTCAAGCTCACCTCGCCGTCGTGATAAGGCTGCGCGACGATGACGGCTAAGCAGTATTGGATTAGCTCGGCGTTATCGGCAATACTGGTTGTATGCCACCAAGAAAAAAGCCAACCAAGCCGGGTCTCTCCCCGTCGCACAAAGACGCGCTCGCCGAAGGCCGGCGCCAGGGCAATGCAGTGCGCCGGTACCTGGTCGCGCTGGAGCGGTCGAAGCCACGTCGTGGGCGTTCGACCAGCGCGGATGCCTTGAAAGCGCGTCTTGCAGACCTCGAGCTCAGGCTCGTTGCAGCGGACCCGCTCCAGCGGATTCATTTGATCCAAGAGCGGCGCAACCTCGAGCGGCGAATCGAAGGCGCAAGCGCCGAGGCCGAGGACGACCTTCCCGAGCTCGAGAAGGCGTTCATAGCGGTCGCGGCCGATTACGGGTCACGCAAGGGGATCGACTACGCGACCTGGCGCGAGGCCGGAGTGACGGCCGAGGTGCTCCAGAAGGCCGGGATCCACTGGAGTCGCCGGTCCTAGCCGAAAGCCGGTCAGGACGCGGAACCCGCTTCCGGACCGGTCTTACGAGTCGTCTCGTTGGTGCTCGTGGTCGGTGACCCGGGCAATGGCGCGGATGAGGTACATAGCCGCCTCGAAAGGGCGGGTCCGGCACGCGCTCACAGTGTGGCAGCCACACTGACGACTTACCCGGAGACGTTCTCGAGCGCGGCGAAAGTCCGTTGGACGTTGGCGAGCGACCGCGTAAGGTCGAACGCCTCGTCCAGCGATCTCGCCGCCTCCTCGGTGCCACCGAGAGCCTCGGCAACTTCTGGGTCCTCCGCGAGCACGTCCCGGAAGGGACGGCGCTCGTCCTGCGCGACCCGTGCGTCGCGTTGCACGATCCGGTAGGCGCCGTCGCGCGTCATGCCCGAAGCGATGAGGGCGAGCAGAACGGGTTGGGAGAACACGAGTCCGTGTGAACCTTCGAGCAGGTTCTCACGCATCCGATCGGCGTGGATCACCAGTCCCTCGATCAAGCCGGTCATCTTCGTGGTTGCGTAGTAGGCGACAAGACTGGCGTCCGGGAGCACTATGCGTTCGACCGAGCTGTGCGACATGTCCCTCTCGTGCCACAGGGCGACGTCCTCGAGGCCGGTGAGGAGATAACCGCGCAGCACCCGGGCGAGACCTGCGAGGCGCTCTGCGGTGACCGGGTTTCGTTTGTGGGGCATTGCGGACGAGCCCTTCTGTGAAGCCGCGAAAGGCTCCTCCACCTCGCCGACCTCGGTTCGCTGCAGGTGCCTTATCTCGGTCGCAAGGGCTTCGATCGTGGTGCCGAGCGCCGCACAGGCGTACAGGTACTCGGCATGGCGGTCCCGCGCGATGACCTGGGTGGCCGGCACAGCCTGCAGCCCGAGGGCATTGCACACGTATTGTTCGACCGAGGGGTGGATGTTCGAGTAGGTGCCGACGGCTCCCGAGAGCTTGCCGACGCTGATCGCCGCCCTCGCGCGCTTCAGCCTTGTCCGGTCACGATCCGCCTGCAGGCACGCCAGGGCGAGCTTGGTGCCGAAGGTGGTCGGCTCGGCGTGCATGCCATGCGTCCGCCCGACGGTCGGCACGGTCGCGAGTTCCAAGGCGCGGCGCTTCGTGACCGACACCAGCTCCCCGATAGCGACGAGGAGGAGGTCTGCGGCCCGCACGAGCGTTGCGCAAAGAGCCGTGTCGACCACGTCCGAAGAGGTGAGGCCGTAATGGATCCAGGATCCCTCGGGCTCCCCGATCGACCCCTGCACGACGTCGACGAAAGCGGCGACGTCATGGTCGGTCACCGCTTCGCGTTCGGCGACTCGCCTCAGAAAACCGGCGTCGATCTCGGGCGCACGGGCGCGGCACGCCGCCGCGTGCGCCATTGGGACGACGCCGAGCTCCGACCATGCCTCCACCGCCAGAAGCTCGATCTCGAGCCATAGGCGAAGGCGCGTCTCCTCCGCGAAGACCGCCGACATCTCAGGCATTGAGTAACGGGGGATCATGGCGCCCCCTCTTCCTTTTTTGTTGCGACCGCGACGCGACGCTGCATTGCCCGGCTCACACGGCCAAGCGTACGTATTGCTCCCGGCCGGGTCCCACTCCGGCATAGGTCACCGGCACCCCGGTGTACTCGGCGACGACGTCCAGGTAGGCACGCGCCGGTTCGGGGAGATCCGATACGGTCCTCGCCTCGGAGACGTCGGCGTGCCAACCCGGCAACTCGCGGTAGACGGGCTTGACCCGGTGGAGCACGGACTGGTGGTAAGGGACGTGCTCGTACAGCTCGTCCCCGTCCCGGTACCCGACGCAGATCTTTACCGTGTCGAAGGCGGAGAGAACATCGAGCTTCGTGATGGCGATCTCCGACAGGGAGTTCAGCCGCACAGCATGACGCAGCATGACGAGATCGAGCCATCCCGGGCGGCGCCGGCGGCCGGTGTTCGTCCCGTATTCATGGCCGAGATCGACGAGCATGTCCCCTTCTTCGCCGTCCACCTCGGTGGGCATTGGGCCCGATCCGACCCGGGTCACGTAGGCCTTGGCGATGCCGACCACCCGGTCGATGTCACGTGGCCCGATCCCCGTGCCGACACAGGCGCCACCGGCGGTCGGATTGGAGGACGTGACGAAGGGATAGGTCCCGTGGTCGAGGTCCAGGAAGGTGGCCTGGGCACCTTCGAGCATGATCTGGCGGCCGGCGTCGAGGGCCTCGTGCACGAGTTGCACGGAATCGCCGATCATCGGCGCGAGGGCGGGTGCAACCTCGTCGAGGTACTGCGCGGCGATCTTGTCGGCATCGAGCGGGAGGCGATTGTACACCTTGGCGAGGATGGCGTTCTTCTCCCGCAAGACCACGTCGAGCTTCTGGCGGAAGATCTTGGCGTCCAAGAGGTCCTGCACCCTGAGCCCGATCCGGGCCGCCTTGTCCGCGTACGCGGGCCCGATCCCGCGCTTGGTGGTCCCGAGCTTGGCCTTGCCTAGGTAGCGCTCGGTGACCCTGTCGATCTCGACGTGATAGGGCATCACGAGGTGGGCGTTACCGGACACGACGAGGCGGCTCGTGTCGATGCCGCGGGCGTTGAGCGCGGCGCACTCCGGCGAGGAGCACCGTCGGCTCGACGACGACGCCGTTGCCTATCACCGGGACGACGTGGTCGTAGAGGACCCCGCTCGGGATGAGCTGAAGGGCGAACGCCTCGCCGTCGACGACGATCGTGTGGCCGGCGTTATGACCGCCCTGGTAGCGCACGACCACGCCCACGTCCCTGGCGAGGAGGTCGGTGAACTTCCCTTTTCCTTCGTCGCCCCATTGGGTTCCGACCACGACGGTCGCGGGCACGTCACGCCTCCAGATCCTCAGAGAGTTGGACCGTTGCCTTGGCGATCTTCGCTCCGGGCTCGGGCCATGCATCCTAGCCGGGGCGGTCGCCCGGCCGGTGGGAGAAAGTGGCCCGGGGAGCGGCCATGCCTCAGCTCCGAGGTGGTGGCCCTGACGAGCTGTCTTACGGCAACTGGGTCGAGCAAATATTGCGAAACGATGTCATACTGACTTTCGGTTGGCCGCCGGGAGGGCGATTTGGCCCTCCTCGCCGATGACCCAACCTGTAACGTGATGGCAATTAGCCAGTATCCAGCTTGGGAGGCGCAAAAAAATGAAGCGATTACTCTGGTTGTCGGTTCTAGTTCTGGGCGCTGGGGCGTTGGTGGCCCCGCTCGCGGCCAGCTCGTCGGGTGCGGCGACGTCGCGGACCGCTGTCGTGCATCTCGCAACGAGCAAGGCACCGCATGCCGCGAAGTTTCTCGCCTGCATGGTGACCGACACCGGTGGTATCGACGACCGGTCGTTCAACGCGTCCTCATGGCAAGGTGTGAAGGAGGCCGAGTCGGCCACGATCACAGGCAAGTACCTGCAGTCGACGGTCGAGGGCGACTACATCCCCAACATCAATGCCTTTATCGCCGAGAAGTGCGGGATCATCGTCACGGTCGGATTCCTCATGGGTGACGACACCCAGACCGCCGCGAAGAAGAACCCGGGCCAGAAGTTCGCGATTGTCGACTACAGCTACTCACCGGCAGTCAAGAACATCGACGCCCTCGTGTTCAACACGGTCCAGGATGGCTTCCTCGGCGGATACCTCGCCGCCGGGATGAGCAAGACGCACGTGGTGGCGACCTTCGGTGGTATCAAGCTGCCAACGGTCACTATCTACATGGACGGTTTCTGGGATGGCGTGCAGTACTACAACAAGATGCACCCCAAGCTCCCGGCGACCAAGGTCCTCGGCTGGAACGAGACGACCCAGAACGGCTCGTTCACCGGTGACTTCACGAACCAGGCCAACGGCCAGCACCTCACCTCGACCTTCATCGCCGAGGATGCAGACGTCATCTTCCCGGTGGCAGGCAACGTGGGCCTCGGTGCCGCCAAGGCCGTTCAGAACGCCGACAACTCCGGCGGGGCCGTAAACATGGAGTGGGTTGACACCGACGGCTGTATCAGCGCCCCGCAGTACTGCAAGTACTTCATCACGAGCGTGACCAAGGGCATCCAGGCCGCGGTCAAGACCGCCATCGTCACCACGGCGGCCGGCAAGTTCAAGGGTGGCAACTACATCGGAACGCTGAAGAACGGCGGCGTCACCCTGTCGCCCTTCCACGACTTCGCCAGCAAGGTGCCGCAGGCACTGAAGGCGGCGCTCGCCCTAGTCAAGGCCGGAATCGAGAGCGGCAAGATCAAGACACCCACCAAGAGCCCGGTGTAAACAGAGCCTGTTCCAGGGCTGTGCCAGTGGTGGCATCACCCTGGGCGTGGCACCTAGGGTAGAGAAACTGAGGTTCGTTCCAGGGCGGTGCCGTGGGGCACAGCCCTGGAACGTGGCATGTCGGTAGGGAGGTCGCGCTGCAACTCGAGTTGCGTGGGATCACGAAACGTTTTGGCAGCCTCGTCGCCAACGACAGCATCGACCTCACCGTTGAGCCGGGCGAGATCCACGCCTTGCTCGGCGAGAACGGAGCCGGCAAGTCGACGCTGATGAACGTCCTCTACGGGCTCTTGAGGCCCGACGAGGGCCAGATCCTCATCGACGGCAAAGTCGTCACGTTCCACAACCCGGGCGACGCCCTGGACGCCGGGATAGGCATGGTCCACCAGCACTTCATGCTGGTGCCCGTCTTCACCGTCTCCGAGAACGTCATGTTGGGTGTGGAGTGTACGACTGTGCTCGGACTGCTCAACCGCAGGCGGGCCCGCAAGGACGTGCTCGAGCTCTCGAGCCGCTACGGGCTCGCCATCGACCCGGACGCCCTCGTGGAGGACCTGCCCGTGGGGATCCAGCAGCGGGTTGAGATCGTCAAGGCCTTGCACCGCGAGGCGAGCATCGTCATCCTCGACGAGCCCACCGCCGTTCTCACCCCGGGCGAGACCAACGAGCTTTTCCGTATCATCCGCGAACTGCAGGCATCGGGGAAGTCGATCATCTTCATCAGCCACAAGCTGAAGGAGGTACAGGAGATCGCGGACCGGATAACCGTTCTCCGTTCGCGGCAGGGTTGTCGGTTCACCTCCACCGTCTGCGACAGACGAGGAGCTGGCGTCGTTGATGGTGGGCCGCGCCGTCGAGCTGACGGTGCACAAGGAGCCGGCCCGTCCCGGCGACGTGGTGCTCAAGGTCGACGGCCTGCGCGTCAACAACCCGGCCGGCCGCGCCGTCGTCGACGGTGTCTCCTTCGAGGTCCGCAGTGGCGAGATTGTCGGGGTGGCAGGGGTCCAGGGTAACGGCCAGACAGAGCTGTGCGAGGCGATCATGGGCCTGCAGCCGGTGACCGAGGGTTCCATCCATCTCGGCGATCATGATCTGACAGGCGCCCGGACACGGGTCGTGCTCGAGTCCGGCGTGAGCTACATCCCCGAGGACCGTCTTGAGGACGGGATCGTCGTGGGCTTCTCGCTCTCTGACAACCTCGTGCTCGACGTGTACAACCGTCCGCCCTATGCGTCGGGCCTCGCGCTCCATCTCGATGTCATCAGGGAAAGTGCCGCCCAGCACATGGAGGAGTACGACATCCGGGCGACCTCGATTGACATGGCGGCGGGGACACTTTCGGGTGGCAACCAGCAGAAGGTCATCGTCGCCCGTGAGCTCGGTCGTGACGTGCGCCTGCTCATTGCCAACCAGCCCACGCGTGGCCTCGACGTCGGCTCCATCGAGTTCGTCCACCACCGCATCGTGGCGGCACGGGACCAGGGTGCCGCCGTGCTGATTTGCTCGACCGAGCTCGACGAGATCTACGCCCTCGCCGACCGGATCGTCGTCATGTACGAGGGGCGGATCGCCGGCGAGCGGCCGCCCACGGTCTCGATCGAGGAGCTCGGGCTTCTGATGGCCGGTGCCGGCGCATCCGATCCCTTGACGGAGGCACAGCCAGCATGAGCCAGCAGGACGCAGCCCCGGGTGCCAACGAGCCGGCCGACGCGCCCGAGTCGCCGAGCGGGGCCCAGCCCGCTCCCGAAGGTGCCGAGGCGGTTGCGAATGGCGCCCCTCCGAAGGGCGAGGATGTCGTCACCTCGATCCTGAACGCAGTCTTGGAGGGCAGCTCGGCCGTCGTGACGTTTCTCGCCATCGTCACCGCCGTAATCATCGGGGGTCTGCTCATCGCTTTCACGAGCCCGACGGTGCTGCACGCCTGGAGCCACTTGTTCTCTGCCCCCGGCGCCGCGTTCTCGCGAGCTTGGGACGTCGCCTCATCTGCCTACTCGGCGATGTTCGAAGGCGCCATCTTCAACCCGCACACGGTGTCGGCCGCCTTCCACGGGGGCTCGATCGCGGCGATCTTCAACCCGTTGTCGGAAACCGCAGTCAACGCCACGCCGCTGATCCTCGCAGGGCTGGCCGTCGCGCTCGCCTTCAGGGCGGGCATGTTCAACATCGGTGCCACCGGTCAGTTCATAGGCGGGGCCATGATCGCGGGCTGGATCGGCTTCGCCGTCCACCTTCCCGTGATCATCCACGTCGTGGTCGCGGTGATCGGGGGCTTCGTCGGGGGCTCGATCGTCGGGGGGTTCGTCGGGAACCTGAAGGCACGCACGGGTGCCCACGAAGTGATCGTCACCATCATGCTCAACTACGTGATGGAGTTCCTGCTCCTGTATCTGCTCGGACTGACCGTCTTCCGGGCGGCCGGCTCGGCCAACCCGATCACGCCACCGGTGGCGACGAATGTTACGCTTCCTCATCTCGCCGGTGCGAGCTTGCGCATAAACGCCGGCTTCCTGCTCGCTCTGGCAGCAGCGATGGCCGTTGCGTGGCTGCTCAACCGGACGACTGTGGGCTTCGAGTTGCGTACGGTTGGCGCCAACCCGAGTGCCGCCCACGCGGCGGGGATGAGCCCGGAACGGACGTGGGTCACCGTGATGCTCATCTGCGGCGGCCTCGCAGGTCTCGCGGGAGCCAGCGTCGTGCTCGGGACGGACTTCGCGCTCACGCCTCAGATCTACGGCGCCTACGGCATCAACGCCATCACTGTCGCCCTGCTCGGGCACGCGAAACCCGGCGGTGTGGTGCTCGCCGCCCTCCTCTACGGTTCACTCGACGCCGGAAGTGTCACGATGCAGGCCCAGACGCAGATCCCGGTCGACATCGCCACGGTCATCCAGGCGCTGATCGTCCTGTTCGTGGCGGCTCCGCCGTTCATCCGGGAGATCTACCACCTCCGCGGCCGGCGCGGCCGTGAGGGCGGCCAAGTGCTCGCCAAGGGGTGGAGCTCGTGACGGCCATCACCATGGTGGGCCCCAGGCGGGCGACGTTCGACCGGCAACGGGCCATCGCCGGCATCTTCGTCATGCTGGGCCTCGTCGACATCTTCGTCTTCGGCCTGCTCGCCGACAAGGGCGATGCCGTGTTCACCTTCACCCTCACCGGCGCCGCCGTCAACGTTCCCAACCTGTCGCTCGCGCCCGGCCCGGTGTCGGAGGGACTCGGCGCCCTCTCGATCGTCCTCGGCTTCGTCTACGCGGGGCTCAGCCTCTCGAAGATCCCGCAGCGCCTCGTGGGGATCGCGGTGACGCTCGCGTTCGTCGTGTCCTTCCTGTGCTGGTCCGACGCCGGGCGTGTCCCGCTCCCGTTCGTGTCGCTCATGCAATCCACGATGCTGGCCTCGATCCCACTGGTTCTCGGCGCCCTCTCGGGCTGTTTGTGCGAACGGTCGGGTGTCATCAACATCGCCATCGAGGGCCAGCTGCTCCTCGGCGCTTTCGCCGGCGCCGTCATAGCTAGCTCATTCGGCTCGCTCTGGCTGGGCCTTTTCTCCGGGTCTGTCGCGGGTGGCCTGCTGGCCATATTGCTGGGCGTGTTCGCCATCCGTTACATGGTCGACCAGATCATCCTCGGCGTCGTGCTCAACGTCTTCGCGTCGGGGCTCACCGGTTATCTGTACGACCAGGCCCTCGTCCCTTACCAGAACAGGCTGAACTCCCCGAACACGTTCAATTCGGTCAAGATCCCCGTCCTCGGTGATATCCCGATCATCGGCCCGATCCTGTTCGACTCGACGATCTTCCTCTACATCACCTACGCGGCCGTGGCGCTCGTGCACATCGGACTGTTCAAGACGCGCTGGGGCCTCAGGGTCAGGGCCGTCGGCGAGCACCCGACGGCGGCCGACACCGTGGGGATCAGGGTGCTTTTCACGAGGTACCGCAACGTGATCCTGGGCGGCCTCCTCGCCGGCATAGGCGGCGCCTCCCTCACGATCGGCTCGGTCGGGTCCTTCGGCAAGGACATCTCCTCCGGGCAGGGTTACATCGCGCTGGCGGCGATGATCTTCGGCCGCTGGACCCCGCTCGGGGCGACCGGTGCCGCCCTCCTGTTCGGCTTCTCGGTCGCTTGCGCGAACGTGCTCGGCACGATCGGGGCGCCCATCCCCTCCGACTTCTTGTTGATGCTCCCCTACGTCGCGACGATCATCGCCGTTGCGGGGTTCGTGGGCCGCAGCCGGGCGCCGAAGGCCGACGGCCAGCCCTACATCAAGTCCTGACGGCCCTCGCGCCTGCGGTGCGCGTCGAGCGGGAGCCCACCGGTCGCGTCCCTAAGCCGGAGAGGGAGGTACACGGCCGACCTCGGCGTCCGTGCCGATCTCGATGACGGGATGATCGGAAGGCTCGAGCCAGCGCAGCACCTTCAAGAGCTCGGGGATCGGCAGGGCGATGCATCCCTCGGTCGGGGCGTCCATCCACGCGTGCAGGAAGATCCCCGAGCCCGGCGCGCCCCGCCCGGCGATGGTCGGGTCGTCGTTGTAGTCGATCACCGCCAAGTACGGGTAGCCCCTGTCGCCCCGCGTCTCGGTCCAGAGCGGCTCGGACCGGGCGGCGAACGGCGGCGTGGTCCCGCAGGCCACGTGCACGAACCTGTTGTACCGGCTCGAGTAGGGGTCCTCGTCCCACCAGTCGCCGCAGACGAGCCGGTGGTAGGGCTCGTGCAACCCGCCCGGGTTGGGCCTCGTCCCGTACATGGTGGGGCCGAAGCCGTACACGCCCGTCGGGGTGGCGTGATCGCCTTCGTGGCGGACGTCGACGATGTGGCCCGAGCCGATCTCGGCCTGCCAGGTGGGGAAGACGGGTTCCCAGGCGGAGTTGGCGCTGGCGCGCCGGAAGCTCCGCAAGGTTGCGAGGTAGTCGGCCGGGGCGTAGGTCGGGCTCGAGACGACGATGAGCTGGCGCGCCGAGGTGGGGATCACGAAACGGGCCTGCGGGACCCCGACGGCGGCCCCGGCCGGGCGGCCGGCGCAGGCGAGGGCCGTGACCGCGAGCACGGCCACGGCCACGGCAGAGTTCGGGCGGGTTCGCCGGAAGAACGGCACCTTACAAGTCTGCACCGTTGTCACGTGCGGACGAGAGCGAGGTCGGACGCCTTCCACATCTCGGCGTAGCGCCCGCCGGCGGCGAGGAGCTCGTCGTGGGTGCCCTGTTCGGCGATGACCCCGTTCGCCAGCACGATGATGCGGTCGGCCATGCGGGCGGTCTGGAGGCGGTGGGCGATCACCACGGTCGTGCGGCCGCGGGCGACCCGGCCCGTCGCCGAGGCCACGTGCGCTTCGGCGACGAGGTCGAGATTCGAGGTCGCCTCGTCCAGGAGCAGGATGGCCGGATCGACGAGCTCCGCGCGGGCGAGCGCGATCAGCTGGCGCTGACCGGCGGAGAGGGAACGGCCCCGCTCGGAGACAGCGGTCCCGTAGCCGTTCGCGAGCTCGGAGATGAACTGGTCGGCGCCGACCGACACGGCCGCGGCCGCGACCTCTTCGTTGCTCGCGTCGGGGCGCCCGTAGGCGATGTTGTCCCGGATCGAGCCCGTGAACAAGAAGCCCTCCTGGGGCACGTACCCGAGCTGGCGACGGTAGGCGGAAAGGTCGTAGGCGCGCAGGTCGACGCCGTCGACGAGGACGGCTCCCGCCGTGGGGTCGTAGAAGCGGGCCAGGAGCTTGACGACGGTCGACTTCCCGGCCCCCGTCTCGCCCACGAGAGCCACGAACTCGCCGGGGACGATCTCGAGGTCGATCCCGCGGAGCGCCTCGATCGCCTGCGTCGGGGCGGTGGCGTTCCCGGGCCTGTCCGTCGGGTAGGAGAAGTGCACTGAGGCGAGCTTGACCGCGCCCTTGAGCCTCTGGGGCGTGACCGGAGCGGGGGCCTCGGGCGTGAGCGTCTCGAGCGCCATCAGCTCGCCGACGCGCTCGACCGACACGCGGGTCTGCTGCCAGGAGTCGAACACCTGGGAGAGCTGCTGGATCGGGGAGAAGAAGAGGTCGAGGTACAGGACGAAGGCGATGAGCGCGCCGGTTGTGAGATGGCCGCTCGCGACGAGCCCGGCGCCGACGCCGAGCACGATCGCGTCCCCGACGTCACCGAGGAACTGCACGAAGGGGAAGTACGTGCCCACCATCCGCTGCGCCCGGACCCGCGCCTCGAGGTAGGAGCGCCCGAGGCGGCGGAAGCGGGCGATGCTGGGCTCTTCGTGGACGAAGGCCTGGGTCTCGCGGATGCCAGACAGGCTCTCCTGGAAGTTGGCGTTCACGGCCGCGATGCGGTCCCGCGCCAGTTCGTAGGTCCGGGCCGCCTTGCGCCGGAACACCACGGTCGCCACCGCCAGGGGGCCCATCACGCCGAGGGTCGCGAGCGCCAGGTCGAAGTTGAGGAAGAACAGTGCGACCCCGACCCCGGTGAAGGTGCAGAAGCTCACGACCGCCGAGAGGAGCCCTGTCTCGAGGAGGGTCTCGAACGAGTCGACGTCGGTGGTCATCCGCGTCATGATGCGGCCGGCCATCTCCCGCTCGTAGTAGTCGAGCGACTGCCGTTGCAGCTTGGCCCAGATCCGGATCCGCAGCGCCAGCATCAGCCGTTCGGCGGTACGGCCGGTCACGAAGGTCTCTGCGACCGAGTCCACGAGGTCGGCGAGCGCCACGGCGAGGAAGACCGCGGAAGCCCCGACGAGCGCCGAACACGAACCCGCGACGACGCCGTTGTTAATGCCGGCGCGCACGAGGTACGGCCCCGCCAGCGACGCGAGCGAGTCGAACAGGACAAGGACGAGCCCGAGGCCGAGGGCGCCGCGGAAGCGGCCGAGGAAACGCCACAGCGAGAACTCGGTGTCGGCCGCGGTCTCCGCGGCGAGGTCCACGCGGGGGACGTCGCGGACGGGTCTGAGGGCCGCAACCCGGGCCAGCAGTTCGGGTGTGGGGGCGAGGCTCGCCCGCCAGCCGGTCCGGCCGCTGGCGCTGCGGGCGCCGAGTCCCGGCCCGAGGGAGGCCGGCCCGAAGGAGACCCTCGGCGAAGTTGCAGCCGCGCCGGCCTTTCCTGTGCCCTTGACCACCGCGGCGCTCGCCGCGCCCGCCTGCGCGGCAAGGACCTCGACGGGCGCCTCGTCCTTGCCCGATGAGATGGCAGCGGTAGAGCGCGCACCGCCCGAGGAGCTCCGCGTCGGTGCCCTGGTCGACGACGCGCCCGCCGTCGACGACGACGATGCGGTCGGCGAGGTGCAAGGTCGAGCGGCGGTGGGCTACGAGCAGCGTCGTGCGGTCGCGCATGATGTCGCGCAGTGCCGCCTGGATCTCCTGTTCGACCTTGGCGTCGACGGCACTCGTGGCGTCGTCGAGGAGGAGGATCCGCGGCCCGCCCAACACGGCCCTGGCGAGCGCGATCCGCTGGCGTTGGCCGCCCGACAAGGTGAGCCCCCGTTCGCCGACCACGGTCTCGTAGCCCTCGGGCAGCTGCTCGATGAACGCGTGGGCGCCTGCCGCCCGCGCCGCGGACTCGATCTCGGCGGCCGTCGCGTCGAGGTGGCCGAAGGCGATGTTCGCGTGCACCGAGGCGGAGAACAGGAAGCTGTCGTCGAAGACGACTCCGACCTGGCGGCGTAGCGACTCGGTGGTGACGTCCCGGACGTCGCGACCGTCCAAGCGGACCGCGCCCGAGCTCACGTCGTAAAAGCGCGACACCAGCGCCAGCACCGTCGACTTGCCCGAGCCCGAGGGCCCGACGAGGGCGACCGTCTCGCCCGGGGCGATGCAAAGATCGAAGTCCCGCAGCGCCTCGCCACCGTCGGGGTAGGTGAAGCCCACGTGGTCGAAGGTGATCTCGCCCCGAAGCGGGGCCAGCTCCGGTGCTTGCGGTTTGTCGGTGATCGCGGGCCGGAGGTCCAAGAGCTCGAAGATCCGCTCGATGCCCGCCCTCGCCTGCTGGGCGGTGGTGAGGATGCCGGCGAGCATGCGGGCGGGGGAGACGAGCTGGGCGAGATAAGTGGAGAAGGCGAGGAACGTGCCGATCGTGATCCGGTGGTCGAGGGCGAGCCAGCCGCCGAGCGCGAGCACGGCGACCTGGCCGAGGGTCGGGATCGCCTGCAGCAGCGGCTGGTAACGCGCCTGCAGCCGCACGGACCGCATGTGTGAGCCGTAGAGGGTCTTCGTCGCCGAGACGATCCGGTCGAGCTCGCGCTCCTCCTGGCCGAACGCCTTCACGACCCGCACACCGCTCACGTCCTCGTCGACGATCTGGGCGATGTCGCCTTCCTTCTGTTGGCCGTCCCAGGTCGCCGGGAACACCTGGGTGCGCATCCGGTAGGCGACCACGACCAAAGTGGGCGTCACGACGATGGTCACCAGCGCGAGCAGGGGCGAGAGCACGAGCATGATGGCGAGCGAAGCCAACAGGAGCAGGATGTTGCCGCTCATGATGGGGAAGAAGCTCAACAGCCCCTGCACGAGGGTCGAGTCCGAGTTCGCCCGGCCGACGAGCTGACCGGTCGGCATCTGGTCGTGCTGGGCGAAGTCGAGCTTGTGCAGGTGCTCGTACATGGCGTTGCGCAGGTCGTACTGGACGTCGAGCGCCACCCGCCCACCCCGGTAGCGGCGCAGGTAGGCGGCGGCGAAGGTCACCACGCCGAGTCCGACGAGCAGAGCCAGCCACGGTGCCAGCGGCGAGCGGTGGTGCAAGATGACGTTGTCGACGATCTGGCGCTCGACCAGGGGGACCACGGCTTGGGCGCCGCTACCGACGAGCGCGCCGCCGAGGGCGATCTCGAGGTTGCGCCGGTGCGCCATGAGGTACGGCCACAGCCGCCGCACCCAGCCGGGACGGCGATCCTCCGCCGAGACCGCAGCGGTGCTCACGCGTGATCTCTTGCCGCCCGCCGCCCGGCGAGGTCGCGGTCGATGGCTTCGCCGAGAGCGACAAGCGCCTGCATCGTCGCGGCGGGGTCGTCGGTCGCCTCCACCAGCTCAGAAAGGCGGGCAGCCATCGCGGCCTCGATCCGGGCGAGGACCACGCGCCCTTCGTCGGTCAGGCGCAGGCGGATCGCCCGCTGGTCGCCGGCCACGTCGTCGCGCGTCAAGAGGCCCTCGCGCGACGAGTGCTCCGACGGCGGCACTGACGGCGGGCTTTCCGAGAGCGAGGCGCTCCGCCAGCCGGGAAGCCCGCTCGTCGCCGGCGCCGACGAGCGTGAGGAAGCGGTAGTGAGCAAGACCGAGCTCCGCCGCGGCCTTGTCGAGCACCCGCGCGAGTCGTGCGGCAGCCAGCAGCGCCATCTCGGGGCTCGGCCCATGGTCGGGATCGCCGTGTGAGCTCACCGCGCCCAGGTTAGCGCGATGGTTCGACTATCGAACCATCTCACCTGCGACCCGATGTCGGGTGGGCTTGCGAAAGCGGCGCGCGACGACCGGAGGGCTTACGGAAATTGTCAGTCCTGGACGTCACACGGTGCCAGCAATTCGAGCCGCCGCGGGGCCTAGGTGAGGACGAGCCGGTTCCCCTCGACATCCACGGTGACCGTTTCGCCTTCCTTGTAGCGGCCTTCGAGGAGGGCGACCGCCAACGGGTCGCCGATCTCGCGCTGAATGACCCGGCGCAGTGGTCGCGCCCCGAATTCCGCGTCGTAGCCGTGGTCGCCGAGCCACATCTCGGCCTCGGGAGTGACCTCGGTCCCGATGCCGCGGGCTTCGAGGCGCTTTCGGAGCTGGCCGAGCTGGATCCCGACGATCGCGAACAGGTCCTCGCGCCCGAGCGAGCGGAAGCGGACGATCTCATCGATGCGGTTGATGAACTCCGGCTTGAAGGTGTTGATGGGTTCCCCGCGCAGGTTGGAGGTCATGATCAGCACGGTGTTGGTGAAGTTGACCGTGCGCCCCTGCCCGTCTGTCAGGCGTCCGTCGTCGAGCACCTGCAGGAGGATGTTGAACACGTCCGAGTGTGCCTTCTCGATCTCGTCGAGGAGTACGACCGCGTACGGGCGCCGGCGGACCGATTCGGTCAGCTGGCCGCCCTCCTCGTAGCCGACGTATCCGGGCGGGGCCCCGACCAGGCGCGAAACGCTGTGTCTTTCTTGATATTCGCCCATGTCGATGCGGATCATCGCCCGCTCGTCGTCGAAGAGGACCTCGGCGAGGGCCTTTGCGAGCTCGGTCTTGCCGACGCCGGTCGGGCCGAGGAACAGGAACGAGCCGATCGGGCGGTTGGGGTCCGAGAGTCCGGCGCGGCTCCGCCGGATGGCGTTGGCGACGGCCTTGACCGCCTCGTCCTGGCCGACCACGCGCTGGTGAAGCGAGTCCTCGAGCTGGACGAGCTTGCGGACCTCGCCTTCCATGAGCCGTGAGACCGGGACTCCGGTCGCCCTGCTCACGACTTCGGCGACGTCCTCGGCGTCGACCTCCTCCTTCAACATCTTCTGTTCGGACTGGAGCTCGGCGAGCTTGTCGGTCGCCGCCTGGATCCGCCTGTCCAGGTCGGGGACCCGGCCGTAGCGGATCTCGGAGGCGCGGCCGAGGTCGCCGGCGCGTTCGTAACGCTCGGCCTCCGACCGCGTGGCCTCAAGCTCACCCTTGAGCCGGCGGATGGCGGCGATGGCGTCCTTTTCCACCTGCCAGTGCGCGGTCATGGCGGTCTGGTCCTCGCGCAGGTCGCCGAAGCTCGGCCTCGAGCTTGGCGAGCCGGCCGGCCGAGGCGGCGTCGGTCTCTTTCTGGAGGGCCACGCGCTCGATCTCGAGCTGGCGGATGCGGCGCGTGACGACGTCGATCTCGGTGGGCATGGAGTCGATCTCGATACGCAGGCGGCTCGCCGCCTCGTCGATCAGGTCGATGGCCTTGTCCGGGAGGAACCGGCCCGTCACGTAGCGGTCCGACAGCACCGCCGCCGCGACCAGGGCCGCGTCCTGGATGCGCACGCCGTGGTGGACCTCGTAGCGCTCCTTCAGCCCGCGCAGGATGGCGATCGTGTCGGCGACCGAGGGCGGTTCTACCAAGACCGGCTGGAAGCGTCGTTCGAGGGCGGCGTCCTTCTCGACGTACTTGCGGTACTCGTCGAGCGTCGTGGCCCCGATGAGGCGCAGCTCGCCTCGTGCGAGCATCGGCTTGATCATGTTGCCGGCGTCCATGGCGCCCTCGGCGGCGCCGGCGCCGACGATCGTGTGCAGCTCGTCGATGAAGGTGACTATCTCGCCTTCGGAGTCCGAGATCTCCTTCAGCACCGCCTTCAGGCGCTCCTCGAACTCGCCCCGGTACTTGGCACCGGCGACCATGGAGCCCATGTCGAGGCCGATGATCCGCTTGTCCTCCAGCGACTCCGGGACGTCGCCCTCGACGATGCGCGTGGCGAGGCCCTCGACGATGGCGGTCTTGCCGACCCCGGGCTCACCGATCAGGACCGGGTTGTTCTTCGTACGGCGCGAGAGGACCTGTATCACGCGGCGGATCTCGTCGTCGCGCCCGATGACCGGGTCGAGCTTGCCCCGTTTGGCGAGGTCGGTCAGGTCGCGGCCGTAGCGCTCGAGCGACCGGTACTGCTCCTCGGGGCTCTGCGAGGCGACGCGATGACTGCCCCGGACCGCCTGCAGCGCCCGGAGAAGGTCGTCGCGGCCGACCCCGAGGTGGTCGGTGAGCGCCAACAGCAGGTGCTCGACGGAGAGGTACTCGTCCCCCATCTCTTTGCGGGCGAGGTCCGCCCGATCGAAGGCCTGGGACAGGTCCCGGCTGAGCGACGGCTCGGAGATGCCGTAGGCCTTGGGGATCTTGGCGAGGGACTCGGCGATCCGGTTGCGCACCGCGAGGGGGGCGATCCCAAGACCATCGAGGAGGGGGATCGCCACCCCGCCGTCCTGGGACAGGGCCGCGGAAAGGAGATGGTCCGGAGCGACCTCCGCGTTGTGCAGCTCCTTGGCGAGCGCGATCGTGTCCCGCACCGCTTCCTGGGTCTTCAAGGTCCAACGGTTCGGGTCAAGCGTCATTTCTGTTGTGATCCTCTTGTTTGGTCATGTGTGTCGTGCGCGACCGGGTGAGCCCTCGGCCGCTCACCGGCCGGGCGTCCGCCGGGCGGGCAGGCGGGTGGTCGTGACCGGCACGAGGTCGCGCCGGTACTGGCGGTGGGTCTGCTCGATCGCCTCGCGTGCGGCCGCGCGGGTGCGCTCGAGCTCGGCGCGAAGGCGCGCGATCTCGATCTCGAGCATCATCACGCGCCGGACGCCCTCGAGGTTGAGCCCGGCGGCGGTCAGCTCCTGGATGCGGTGCAGGTGGGCGATGTCGGCCTCGCTGTAGCGGCGGTTGCCGCCTCCGGTCCGCGCCGGGTCCAGGAGCCCTTTGCGCTCGTAGATCCGCAGCGTCTGGGGGTGGACGCCGGCGAGCTCTGCCGCCACCGAGATCACGTAGACGGCGCGCGTCGAGCGCTCGCCGAAGTCCTTTGACGACGAGTCGGCCATGTTCACACCCCCAAGTGGTGCCGGGGTGAGCTGTCCAGGGTCTTTGCGAGCGCCTCCACGGCGTGGCGCTGTTCATCGGTCAGGTGGGACGGTACGACGACGTTGACGGTCACGAGCAGGTCTCCGGTTGACGAACCGCTCGCTATCCCCCTGCCCTTGACCCGGAAGGTCTTACCCTGGCGGGTGCCGGGCGGGATCTTCAAGGTGACGGGCTCGGCCAGCGAGGGCACTTTGATGGCAGCGCCGAGCGCCGCCTCAGGGTAGGTGATCGGGACCGTGAGCGTGAGGTTGCGCCCTTTGCGCGCGAACAGCGGGTGCGGCGCGACGTGCACCACGACATATAGATCCCCGGCCGGCCCGTTGTTGGCCCCCGGCTCGCCGCGCCCTTTCACGCGGATGCGCTGGCCGTCCTCCACGCCGGCGGGGATCCTGACCTTGACCTGGCGTTGGCGCTGCTCGAGGCCCGTCCCCTTGCAGGCGGGGCAGGGATCGACCACGCGGGTCCCGCGGCCCTGGCAGTCCGGGCAGGGCGAGGACAGCGAGAACATGCCCTGGTTGTCGTTCAGCACGCCCATCCCGTTGCAGCGCGGGCACGTGACGGGAGCCGACCCGGGACGCGAACCCGATCCGCCGCAGGTCGAGCACCGTGTCCCGCTCGCGACATTGACCGTGGTGACGACTCCTTCGACGGCCTCCTGGAACGAGAGGTGGAGCTCCGCCTCGAGGTCGTGCCCGCGCCGGGGCCCGCTCCCGGCCGTCGTGCGCGCGGAGCCCCGCGCCTTGCCGAACAGGCCGCCGAAGATGTCAGAAAGGTCGTCGATCCGGAAGTTGAAGTTGCCACCGCCACCGCCGCCGGACCCGCCGAAGCCGCCCAGGTTGCTCAGGGGACCGAGCCGGCGGACCTCGTCGTACTCCTTGCGTTTCTCGGCGTCGCCGAGGACGTCGTAGGCGGCCGAGACCGCCTTGAACCTCTCCTCGGAGCCGGGGTGAGAGTCCGGGTGGTACTCCTTGGCGAGCTTGCGATAGGCGCGGTCGGGTCTCCTTGTCGGTCGCCTTGTCCGAGACGCCGAGGACCTTGTAGTAGTCGGTCGTGTACCAGTCCCGCTGGGGTGCCATCGCGCTGTGCCTCAGCCTCCGACAAAGACCATCGCCGGCCTGAGCACCTTCGACTTCATCTTGTAACCGGCTCTCATGACCTGGACGACGGTCGGCCCGTCGTGACCGGCGGCCGCCTTGGCCGTCCTGGAAGGCTTGGACGTTTCGCCTAGGCGGTAGGCCTCGTCGCCCGCCACGGGGACCGCGCCCTTGGTGGGCTTTGCGTGTCTGGCCGCGTCGCTGTGACCCGGTGCGGGTGCCGCAGCCGGCGCCGGCGCTGGCTCGGTCGGCAGCGTGCCGACGGCGTCGTGGATCGTCGGGTCGAATGCCACGCCCACGGCATCGATCTTCTCGATGCCCTCGCGGGCGAGAATGTCGCGGAACAGCGCGTCGATCTGCTCGAGGGCCTTGTCCGAGTCGCTCGGCTCGGCCTGGCTCTTGACGTGGGCGATGGCGAGGTTCCAGCGTGTCGAGCACCGGGAGCAGGCGGAGACACAGTCCTTCGGTCGTGTGCTCCAGGAGCTCTGTCTGCTGGCGCAGGGAGCGCTTGCGGAAGTTGTCGAAGTCGGCCTGCAGGCGCTGCAGCGCGTCGAGGTACTCGTCGCGCTCCGCGGTCACGAGGGCCTCGGCGGTCCGGGCCTCCAGCTCGGATTCGGCCTTTTCGGGACCCGTTCCCCAGTCGAGCATCGCTTCGAGGGGCAGGTCGAGCTGTTCGGCCAGCCCCTCGTCCTCAACACCGCGGGCTTTCTCGTCAGGGGTTACGCGTGGATCGTCTGCTTCGTGGGTCACGAAGCCGCCGTGCCCGAGTCGTCGACTATCTCGGCGTCGACGACCTCATCGTCGGAGGGCCCGCCCGAGCTTGCCGCCGAGCCGTCGCCACCAGAGCCACTGGCGGCGTGCTGCTGGGAAGCCTGCTCGTAGAGGCGCTGGCCGAAGGCCTGGGACGCCGAGCGCAGCGTCTCGGTGTCGCGACGGATCCGCTCGTAATCGGTCCCGGCAGCCGACTCGCGGAGGTCCTTGAGGGCGCTCTCGACCCGCCCGCGGTCTTCGGCGGGGACCTTGTCGCCCTGGTCCTTCAGCAGCTTGTCGGTTTGGTAGACGAGGGCGTCGGCGTTGTTGCGCGTCTCGGCCTCCTCCTTGCGCTGGCGGTCCTCAGCCGCGTGCTGCTCGGCGTCGCGCACCATACGCTCGATGTCCTGTTTCGGCAGGGACGTCTGGCCGGTGATCGTGATCGACTGCTCCCTGCCCGTGGCCATGTCCTTCGCGGAGACGTGGACGATCCCGTTCGCGTCGATGTCGAACGTGACCTCGATCTGAGGCACGCCGCGAGGAGCGGGCGGCAGGTCCACGAGCTGGAACTTGCCCAGCGTCTTGTTGTACATGGCCATGTCGCGCTCGCCCTGCAGGACGTGGATCTCCACCGACGGCTGGTTGTCGTCGGCTGTGGTGAACATCTCGGAGCGCTTGGTGGGGATCGTCGTGTTGCGCTCGATGAGCCGGTGGGTGATGCCGCCCTTGGTCTCGATGCCGAGGCTGAGCGGAGTTACGTCCAGCAACAGGATGTCCTTCACCTCGCCCTTCAAGACGCCCGCCTGGATGGCGGCGCCGACGGCGACGACCTCGTCGGGGTTGACGCCCTTGTGGGGCTCCTTGCCGGCGAGCTCCTCCATGACCAGGTCGTAGATGGCCGGCATGCGGGTGCAGCCTCCGACCAGAACGACGTGGTCGATGTCCTTGGTGGTCAGGCCGGAGTCCTGGATGGCCTGGTGGAAGGGCCCCTTGCACGCATCCACGAGGTCGGCCGTGAGCTTCCTGGAACTTCGCCCGGCTGAGCTTCAGATCGAGGTGCTTCGGGCCCTCGTTGGTGGCGGTGATGAAGGGAAGGTTGATCGTCGTCTCCTGGACGGCCGAGAGCTCGATCTTGGCCTTCTCGGCCGCTTCCTTGAGACGCTGCAGGGCCATCTTGTCGTTGGAGAGATCGACACCCTCGGTGTCCTTGAACGTCTTGATCAGCCAGTCCATGACGCGCTGGTCCCAGTCGTCGCCGCCGAGATGGGTGTTCCCGGAGGTCGACTTCACCTCGAAGACGCCCTCGCCGATCTCGAGGACCGACACGTCGAACGTGCCGCCACCGAGGTCGAACACCAAGACGGTCTGGTCGGAGCGTTCCTTATCGAGGCCGTAGGCGAGCGCGGCCGCCGTCGGCTCGTTGATGATGCGCAGCACTTCGAGGCCGGCGATCTGGCCGGCTTCCTTCGTGGCGGTGCGCTGGGCGTCGTCGAAGTAGGCGGGGACGGTTATCACGGCCTGGTTCACGGTGTCGCCGAGGAAGGCCTCGGCATCACGCCGCAGCTTCTGGAGGATCCTTGCGGAGATCTCCTGAGCCTTGTAGGGCTTGCCGTCGATGTCGATCGACCAGCTCGTGCCCATCTGTCGCTTGACCGATCGCACCGTCCGGTCCGGGTTCGTGATCGCCTGCCGTTTTGCGACCTCGCCGACGAGCACTTCGCCCGACTTGGCGAATCCCACGATCGACGGAGTGGTCCGCCCGCCTTCTGCGTTCGGTATAACCGTGGGCTCGCCCGCCTCGAGGAATGCGACCACCGAGTTAGTCGTGCCGAGGTCGATTCCGACGGCCTTGGACATTCTGAAAGCCTCCACTTCTAGGGATGCCACCGTTATCGGCACCCGCACGTCCTTCGTACAGGGAAAAGTATAGCAAACTTGAGTGTGCGATTGTCAAGGTCGCTCTGGGTCGTTCCTGAACAGGGACATTGACAAGACGGCTGGTGAGAAGGGTCCCCAGCGGGCCCGCCGTGAGGGGTGGCAGGGATTCGTGTCGCGAGACGGGTCGGGGATAGCCTCGGGCCATGCCCACGATGATCGTCTTACGCCATGGTGAGAGCACGTGGAACGCCGAGAACCGCTTCACGGGCTGGACAGATGTCGATCTCAGCGAGAAGGGCGAAGCCGAGGCACGCTCGGCCGGGCAGCTGTTGGCCGAGGAGACCGAGCTGCATATCGACACCGTCCACACCTCGGTGCTGACCCACGCGGTGCACACGGCGAACATCGCCCTCGACGAGATGGGGCTCTCGTTCCTCCCGGTGCGGCGGAATTGGCGCCTCAACGAGCGCCACTACGGTGCCCTGCAGGGCGGGAACAAGAAGGAGGCGGCGGCGAAATTCGGCCCTGAGCAGGTGAAGCTTTGGCGCCGGAGCTACGCGACGCCGCCACCTTCCCTCGAGGTCACCGACCCCCGCCACCCCGTGCACGATCCCCGCTACCACGACATCCCGCCGAGCGCGCTGCCCGCGGCAGAGTGCCTGGCCGATGTGGTGGTCCGGATGGTGCCCTACTGGCAGGACGTCCTCGGTCCGGAGCTGCTCGCAGGGCTCACGCCGTTCGTTGTCGCCCACGGCAACAGCATCCGGGCCATGACGAAGTTCCTCGAGCACATCTCGGACAACGACATCGTCGACCTGGACATCCCGACCGGGTGGCCCCGCATCATCACGCTGGACGACCGGCTCAACTTCGTCGAGGGACGCTACCTCGGCGACCCCGAGGCGGTCGCGGCAGCGGCAGCAGCTGTCGCAGCCCAGGCCGGGCCGGACACCCCGAAGTAACCGCCGGCGCGCCGGGCGGGCGCGTCGGGGATAACACGCCGGCCGGTCACCGACCGCGGCCCGGTGCGACACTGCGATCGCGCGGAGCGCACCTGTGCCCGAACGCGAGCTCCATCGAGACCGACGGGTGGCGGAGTCGTTCGACTCGGACGCGGCACGCTACGACCGGACCCGACCCGTTCCCCCGATGCGATGGTGAACGCTCGTCGCCGCGCCGGCAGATTGACGAACTGGTACGTAACGAACATGTTCGTTTGGCACGTCCGGAGAGAGGACCTCCGGCAGCCGTCGTGAACGTCCGGCCAAACCGGCCTTGACCAGGGCAAGGATCATCGCAACAGCTGTTGCTGTGATGCGACCCGACGTGACCTGCCGCGTGGTGTCAGGAGGCCCGGTGAGCGACCATACGGGGCTGTCGCTCCCGGAAGTTGACCTGTCCGGGCCGGTCCTGAGCGACAAGGACCTGGCCGACCCGCACTTCGCCCTGGAGCTGGGAGTGGACTTCGTCGCGCTTTCCTTCGTCAGGCACCCCGACGACGCCAAGGCGGTCCGCAAGGTGCTGGACGAGGCCGGCTCGCTGGCGCAGGTCGTCGCCAAGATCGAGAAGCCGCGAATGGTCGCGCACCTGCCAGAGGTCGTCGCGGCCTTTGACACGGTCATGCTGGCCCGCGGGGACCTGGGCGTCGAGACCGCCCTGGAACAGGTCCCACTGGTGCAAAAGCAGGTGGTTCACCTGGTTCGGGAGGCCGGCAGGCCCGTGATCATCGCGACCCAGATGCCGGAGTCGATGATCACCCACCCGCGCCCACATGAGCCGAGGCCTCCGACGTCGCCGCCGCCGTGTTCGACGGCGCCGACGCGCTCATGCTGTCGGCCGAGACGACCGTGGGCGCCAACCCGTACCAGGCGGTGGTGACCCTCATCGAGGCCGCCGAAACCAAGGCGGTCGGGCAGCTCCCACCGATCGAAGCCCCGCTGCGCACGAGCAGTGCCGCCCCGGACGCCGCCGCCGTCGAAGTTGCCCGCGACCTTGAGGCGTGCGCCCTGGTCGCTTTCACCCAGACAGGTGCCACGGCGCGGCGCCTGGCCCGGCACCGCCCCGCTGTCCCCATCCTGGCGTTCACGCCCGAGCCGGTCGTGCGAAGCCAGTTGGGAGCTGGGGGGTCGAGACCTTCATCGTCCCGACCGTGGCCACCACCGACAAGATGGTGCAACAGGTCGACGAGGCGCTCCAGCAGACCGGGCGGGGCGCTGCCGGTGACCGGGTCGTGGTCGTCGCCGGTACCCCACCAGGACGGCCCGGGACTACCAACACCGTGCGGGTGCACCGCATTGGCGACGTCAACTGACCCAGGACCCGCACAAGGTGCGCCCCGGCGCAGGCGCGACTCGGAGGCCGTGCTGGCGCGCCACGGCACGAGGAGGGTTGCCAACACGAATATCCCTCAAGGCGGCCGAGCCGATGCGCGCCGCCTGACAACACTGCGGCGGCGAAGGCTCGAACACGGCTGACGACCACACCTTCCGAGGTGACCGCGTTCCGGCGCGACGCAGCTTTCATCCGCCCGTGGTTCCTTGTGCGGGAGCTCTCCGCAGTCGGCGCCCCCGGGACAAAGCCGGCGGTCGGCGAGAAGTGACCGGGAGCGATCTCGGGGTTGGCCCAACCTCCAGGGTCGCGGATCTCGGAGTCTTGTCAGTGCTGGTTCTCAATCATAGCCTTGAGGCGGGCCACGTTGCCGCACCAGAGGCGCTCCAGGATGGGACATGCCAACCGCTCCCCCAGGGGTCCGCCGAGCCACCAGGGGAAGGTCAGCTGCTCGTCCCAGGAGAAGTGGGTCTCATCTCTGGCCAGGGAGCGCAAGGTGAAGCGGCCGCTCCCTTTGACCACACCGCGGTGGTGGACGCCCATTGCTTCACGGGGGCGCCACTCCGTGATTGACATCGCGTCGGTCAGGCGGATGGGACCCACCCTTGTGACGCAGATGAACTCGGTTGCAGTTCCGGTTCGCTCTGGCGATGTGAACCGGATCGACTCGGCATCCTTCATCCACAGGACATGCGACTCGATGTTCTCCAGCGCCGCCCACGCCTCGGCGGCCGATGCGTTGATCCGTGTTGAGACCGAAATCCGGATGCTCATGGCGTCACCGCGCTCAGTCGGTGAGAGGTCCCGTTCCGGTTCCGAAGGTCAGTGGGCTGCACCGGAGGCCAGGGTCGAAGCGAAGATCTGCCAAGCCAGCAAGCTCTTGGCGATGAGGGACAAGGTGACGTACGCCCTCTCGCCGGCCAGGTAGTCGCTCCACCTGCCGATCTTCTTGTACTGCAACCACTGGTTGATGGCGAAACAGTTGAAGAAGGCGAAGAGCGAGAAGAAGATCCCGTACACGAATCCCGGCGCGTGCTGGCGCGCGCCGGGTCCTGCCAGATAGACCGCGATGGCGAGCCACGGCACGATCCCGGCGACGCAGCCGATCCAGAACGGGCCCCGTCCGGCTCCCGGGGTCTCGTAACGCTCCTGCATCCAGCCAAATCCGATCATGGAGGCGTTGACCCCAACGAGAGCCAGCAGGGCGGCGATGTCGTTGATGCCGACCAGCATGGCGATCAGCACGATCATGATCGACGCGCTCAGCGAGTACTCGAGCCAGCGGTACGGGTTGCGACCCTTCAGGAGCTGGGCCTTGTAGGAATCCCAGCGCGGACCGGTCACAGTGAAGTGGGCCAGAGCCGAGAGGGCGAAGAAGGCCGCTATCGCCCAGGCGAAGCTGAGGTTGAACAAGACGACACCCTGGCGGCCGACGTTGGGCCCGGGCGGACCGGTCATGTAGGTGGCCCGGACAGGAAGCGAGAAACCGTTCGCCAACACGACGATGGCCACCGCCTGGGCAAGGTGGAGGCACCCGGCCACGAGGTTGTAGGGACGGAGCCTGGCGAGTGCTGCAGAGCTGTCAGTCATCCTGTCAGCGTAGAGACGGGGTGTCCGTTCAAGGAGCTGTCTTGCCCCACGCTCCGAGATGTCGGCCGGGATGTTGTGATCTGTCACTCCTGTTCCGCGGGCGCGGGCCGGCAGCCAGGTTTGGGCTGCCGGCCCGGTGGAGGTCTGTGTTGAACCAGTCGTCACTAGCTGTGGGTCTGGACCGCGACCGTGAGGGTCTTGCCTGCGACATTGCCGATGGCGTATATGACGGTCGTTGTGCCGGCCTTGAAGTCGAAGGTGGCGGGGCCGATCACCGGGGTGCTGGTCTTCGCCACGTCCACCTTGACGGTCACCTTCCCAGCGGGAATGACCAGGGCGGCCTTGAGTGGGTTTGTCAGGCCGGAGGCGACCTTGGTGTTCCCGGCGTACACGTCGACGCCGGGCGCATCGGCCACGTGGGGGATGATCACCCGCGCGTCGCCCATCGGCAACGGCGAGGTCGGGTTGCCGAATACGTTCAGGGTCGGAGTGCCCGTGGCCGTGAGGTTGGCGACGATGGTGGCGTTCTCGCCTGGTGTCATCTTGACTGTGGTCGAGAGGATGGGCCTGGACGTCGACGAGGCCGCGTGAGGTCGGATTGCCACCGAGTACGAGCCGGGTGCGAGCGCGATCGGCTTGGTGACCGTGCCGAACACGAAGTCATTGAGGGCGATGTTGCCGTCCAAGTAGACGTCGACCGGCGTCTTCGGGATGGCGTGGACCACGGTCACCTCGGCCGGTGACGTCGACGCGTGGGCCGCGGTGTCGAACAGCAGGGGGCGGCAGCGCCGCCCGTGACGGCCATGATGGCGGCGATGCAGGTGCGAATTCGCATGTGACAACCCCTTCACTGTTGATCGGGACCGACCGGACGAAAAGCCGGACGTATCGAGCAACTGTTTAGCACTAAGTTCTATTCCCGCCCCAGGGTCGCGAGAAGTGTCTTCACGACCAAGGGGACTTGATGGCACTCGGAGCGAGGGATCTGCCCAGAACGACCCAGTGATTCCCCGGTCATCCCCGCCCCGCGGCCCCGCCGCGGGAGCAGTGCCCCTATAGTGCTAAATCATAGTGAAGGTAGAGAAGAGGCGCTTGGTAGACTTACCGCGGAAACGAATCTTCCCTGCCGGTCTCGGGAAGCCTCCCAACAGGCCCAAACGACGAGAAAATGACCCCCACTTGCGTGATCCGCCAGACCGAGGGCATCGGGACGCTCACCGAGCAGCGAGCGGGCAGTGGTGCGTTCAAGCGGGACCTACCGCCGCCTCCGCCCGCGCACCGAGCGGGACGGCGCCAAACCGCGGGAACAATGTCTTGGCGGCCCTACTTCTCGGCAGCGGCATCCAGCGAGCGCTCTAGCAGCTGGGCGACATCGAGGACCTTGACATCCTCCTCCCGTCCCCGGGCCTTGACGGCGTCGTCGAGCATGATCAAGCAATAAGGGCAAGCGGTCGACACGACATCCGCACCCGTGGTGAGCGCCTCGTCGGTGCGTTCCAGGTTGATGCGCGTACCCTCGCGTTCCTCGAGCCACATGCGGGCGCCCCCCGCTCCGCAGCAGAAGCTCCGTTCCCGGCAGCGCTCCATCTCGAGCGGGATGACACCGGGCACGGAAGCGATGACCGCGCGCGGGGGGTTGTAGATCAGACTGTGGCGACCGAGATAGCAGGGGTCGTGGTAGGCGACCTTGGCGTCGAGGAAGCCCGTCGGCAGCTTCCCCACGGCCAAGAGCCGTGCCAGGAAGCCTCGGTGTGGTGGATCACCTCGAAGTGCCCGCCGAGGGCGGGGTACTCCTTCGACAGCGAGTTGAAGCAGTGAGGACACGCGGCGATCACCTTACGAGCCCCGGTGGCGGTGAGAGTCTCGATGTTCCGGTGGGCTTGCGCCTGGAACAGGTACTCGTTGCCGAACCTGCGAACCGGGTCCCCGGTGCACGACTCGGCGAGACCGAGGACGGCGAAGCTCACGCCCGCCCGATGCAGCAGGCGCGCGATCGCCCGGGTGGTCCCGCGGGCCCGCTCGTCGAGCGCCCCGGCGCACCCGACCCAGAGGAGGTATTCCACGCCGTCGGGGATCGGCCCGTCCACGACGGGGACCTCGAAGCCGAGGCCCGCGGTCCACTCGAGGCGCTTTGCGGCCCCGAGGCCCCACGGGTCGCCCCGGTTCTCCACGTTACGCAGCATCGAAGCCGCCTCGGAGGGGAAACGGGCTTCGTTCAGCACCGCATAGCGCCGCATGTCGATGATCGCGTCGACGTGCTCGATGTCGACCGGGCACTCCTCGACGCACGCACCGCACGTGGTGCACGCCCAGAGCAGTTCGTCGGAGATGACGTTCGGCACGAGCACCTGGTGGGTTGCCCGGAACAGCTCCTCGTGCAGGTCCATGACGAGGAGCTTGGGCGACAGCGCCTTCCCGGTTTTCCAGGCCGGGCACGAGGCCTGGCAGCGTCCGCACTCCGTGCAGGTCACGAGGTCTAAGAGCTGCTTCCAAGTGAAGTGGTCGATCCTTCCGGCACCGAAGACAGTGTCCTCGTCCATCGTTTCGAGGTCGATCGCGGGGGTCTTGTCCAGGGCGCCGAGGCGGGAGGGCTGGCGCGTGTAGGCGACGTTCAACGGTGCCATGACGATGTGAAGGTGCTTGGTGTAGACGACCAGTACCAGGAACGCCATGACCACGACCACGTTCAGGTCGATGAAGACGGTCTCGATGGTCCTGTTGGCTGGCACCCCGAGTGGCACCAGTGCCCGTCCGAGACCGTGGGAGGCGAAGGCCCACCAGCCGTAGGGGAAGTCGCCCGTGTTGGTCTGGGCCGGGCGGTAGACGAGGAGCGTCACGACCACGAGGGCGATCATCCCGAGCGTTATCCAGGCGACGGCGGTGTGCGAGCCGTAAAAGCGCGAGGCGCGATCGTTCCGTTTCGGGGAGGAACGGAGGCGGATGACGCCGAACACGAACACGGCGATGAGAACGGCGCAGGCGGAGAAGTCCTCGGCGAAGCCGACGATGGCCGCGTGGCCGATGCCGGGGATGGAGAAGTTGTGACGGAAGAGGCCTCCATAGGCCTCGACGATCGTCAGGATCAGCACGCAGAAGCCCCAGAAGGTGACGGCATGCGCGACTCCGGGCAACCTCCAGCGGAGCAGCCGGCGCTGTTCGACCACCTCCTCGAGCTCGAGCCTGGCTCGGCCCGACTTCTGGATGAGCCGACCCGGAGCCGGTCTGCCGGAAGAGACGAGGCCGAAGACGAACGCGAGCCGCCGGCCCGCTATCGCCAGCGCGATCGCTGTAGCGGCCAGGCCGATCGGGTACCTCGTGAGCACACGGCCTCCCGCCGCTTAGGCCTGGCGGTCGCGGAAGTTCTCGAAATAGCGGCTCGGCGTCGGCCCGCGTTGATGCTGGTACTTGGAACCGAGACCTGCGGACCCGTAGGGAATAGCGGCCGGAGTCGTCATCCTCAGGAAGCTGATCTGGCCGATCTTCATACCGGGGTACAGGGTGATCGGGAGGTTCGCCACGTTGGAGAAGCTCCAGTGTCAGATGACCGTCCCACCCCGCGTCCACGAAGCCGGCCGTCGAGTGGATCAGGAGCCCGAGCCTGCCCAGGCTCGACTTGCCCTCGAGGCGACCCACGAGGTCGTTAGGAAGGCGGACCCGTTCGACCGTCGAGCCGAGGACGAACTCGCCGGGATGCAGCATCAAGACGTCGTCCTCTGAGATCACGACCAGCTCGGTGAGCTCCTCCTGATCTTGCTTGACGTCGATCGCACGCAGGTTGTGGTTGCGGAAGACGCGGAAGTAGCGGTCGACGTGCAGGTCGACGGACGAAGGCTGAATGCAGCCCTCTCCGAGAGGGTCGATGACGATCCGGCCGTTGGCGAGCTCTTCACGGATCGTCTGGTCGGAGAGGATCATCGCCCTGAGCAGGTTAGTCGGCCGCAGCGGAGAAGTCCTCGTGACAACCTTGCCACTAACATGGTAAGGTTAGCCTATGGCTCGTGATGGGCTGACGATCCACGAGGCGGCGGCCACGACCGGCTGGTCCGCCCGGATGCTGCGCTACATCGAGGAGGCGGGGCTCGTGGCACCGCGCCGTTCGCCTTCCGGCTACCGCCTTTACGGCCCGGCCGAGCTGCAGCGCCTTCGGACGCTGCGCGAGCTCCTCGGAGCCTTCGGCATCGAGCTGAGCGACGTGGGCTTCGCCCTTCGCCTGCGCGCCGACGCCCAGCTTCGCGAAGGGCTCGAAGCCTGGTTCAGCTCCGAGGCCGTTCGGCCCGCCGAGGTGGACCCGGGTGAGTGGCTCGCCTTCGAGCAGCGAAAGCACACCCAGTTGCTGGCCGCCAACGCGACCGGCTGGAGCAAGGAGCCGGTCGCGGCAGCGGCCGGCCGGAGCAAGGAGATCGCATGAGCTTCGAATTCAAAGTGGCCGACCTGTCCCTGGCCGAGTTCGGCCGCAAGGAGATCGAGCTCGCCGAGCACGAGATGCCCGGCCTGATGGCGATCCGGCGCGAGCTGGCAACGAGCCAGCCGCTCAGAGGTGCCCGGATCTCGGGCTCCTTGCACATGACGGTGCAGACCGCGGTCCTGATCGAGTCGCTCGTCGCTCTCGGCGCCGAGGTCCGCTGGGCGTCCTGCAACATCTTCTCCACCCAGGACCATGCCGCCGCGGCGGTTGTCGTGGGCCCCAATGGTTCGCCGGCCGACCCGCGGGGCGTGCCCGTGTTCGCCTGGAAGGGCGAGACGCTCGAGGAGTACTGGCACTGCACCGAGCGGATGCTGCGCTGGCCTGATGGCGGCGGCCCGAACATGATCCTCGACGACGGCGGGGACGCGACTTTGCTCGTGCACAAGGGAGTCGAGTTCGAGAAAGCGGGCGCGGTGCCCGACCCGGCCCACGCCGAGAGCGAGGAGCTCGCCGTCCTCCTGCGCCTGTTCGCGCGATCGCTGGCCGAAGACCCGAGGCGCTGGGCGGAGATCGCCAATCACGTCAAGGGCGTGACCGAGGAGACCACGACAGGCGTCCACCGCCTCTACCAGATGCAGGAAAGTGGCGAGCTGTTGTTCCCGGCCATCAATGTGAACGACTCGGTGACCAAGTCGAAGTTCGACAACAAGTACGGCTGCCGCCACTCGCTCATCGACGGCATCAATCGCGCGACCGACGTTCTCATCGGCGGCAAGGTGGCGCTCGTCTGCGGATACGGCGACGTCGGCAAGGGCTGCGCCGAGTCGTTGCGCGGCCAGGGCGCCCGAGTGGTCGTCTCCGAGATCGACCCGATCTGCGCCCTCCAGGCGGCGATGGACGGTTACCAGGTTGCAACCGTCGAGGACGTCGTCGAGACGGCGGACATCTTCGTGAGTGCCACCGGCAACAAGGCGGTCGTTACCGCCGAGCACATGGGCCGGATGAAGCACCAGGCGATCGTCGGCAACATCGGCCATTTCGACAACGAGATCGACATGGCGGGCTTGGCGAAGGTGCCCGGCATCGAGCGCGTGAACATCAAGCCGCAGGTTGACAAGTGGGTCTTCCCCGACGGCCACGCCGTGATCATCCTCGCGGAGGGCAGGCTCTTGAACCTCGGATGTGCCACGGGACACCCGAGCTTTGTGATGTCCAACTCCTTCACCAACCAGGTCATGGCCCAGATCGAGCTCTTCACCAAGCCTGAGCACTACGAGACCAAGGTCTACGTGCTGCCCAAACACCTCGACGAGAAGGTCGCGCGCCTGCATCTCGAGGCCCTGGGAGTGCACCTCACGACGTTGACCGCAGAGCAGGCCGAGTACATCGGGGTGCCGGTCGGCGGCCCGTACAAGTCGGACGCCTACCGGTACTGAGCGGCTCGACGCCACGGGGGACTCGTCTGCCGAGGGTTCAGCTGCCCTGAAGGACCTGGGCGAAACGATCTGCGGCGATGTTGCGGCCTGTGACGACGACCACGAGCCGCCCGGCGATGTCGATCTTGCCACTCAGCACCGCCGCGATCCCAGCTGCACCCGCGCCCTCGCTGACAAGGCCGTGATTGGTGAACAGCCAGCGCATCGCTGCGCGGAGCTCGTCATCGTTGACGGCGACGAGCTGTGCTCCGGCGGCGAGGCGCACAGTCACCGAGCCGCGTTCCAAGTTTCCCGCCAGCCCGTCCGCGATCGTGTCGCCAACCGGCACGCGCACGACGTGGCCGGCGGCGACCGCGGCGGAGATCGCGCGGGACTCGCTCGACTCGACGCCGGCGAGACGGACGCCCGGGCGCGATCGCGCCCAAAGGGCGAGCCCCGCGAGCAGGCCGCCCCCGCCGACTGGAGCGACCACGGTCAGCTCGCCGGGGGCCTGGGTGTCGAGCTCGCACCCGATCGTCGCCTGCCCGGCTATGACAGACGGGTCGTTGTACGCAGAGATGAACGAGGCTCCCTCCGTGGTCGCGAGCTCCAGGGCGTATTTCTCGGCCGCCTCGTAGTCCGCACCGTGCTCGACGAGCCGAATCGGGTAGGTGCGAAGCGCGGCGACCTTCGCGGCTGAGGAGTGCTCCGGCACGACGACGGTCGCCTGACGGCCGAGACGTGCCGCTGCCCAGGCGACCCCGAGGCCGTGGTTTCCTGCGCTCGCGGTCACAGCCCGCTGACCTTGTCGCAAGGCGGAGACGCCGGCGAGCCCGCCCCGCACCTTGAACGCGCCGGTGGGCTGGAAAGTCTCGAGCTTGAGCGAGCCACTTACAGCGATCGGGCTCGACACGAGAGGTGTGGGCTCCAAGACCGAGTGCACGGTCTTCCAGGCCGGCTCCAGGTCGTCGAGCGTCGGAGTTCGTACGGGCCTAGTCGTCTCGGGGGAGGTTCCACCGGGTGCAGTCATGGTGTGACGATACCGATCCCCGTTGCGTGGACACGGAGACAGGGCCCGCGCCAACAAGAATCGGAGCTGGTCGCAGGCGACGGGTGCCGCGTGCGCCTTGGCGCTTACGGGATGGGGCGCTGGACAAGCGCGGCTCGGATCACGGCCAAGTGCTCGGCTAGTCTGATGAAGGTTTCGCGGGCGTAGTTCAGCGGCAGAACGTCAGCTTCCCAAGCTGAGAACGCGAGTTCGATTCTCGTCGCCCGCTCGACGAACTCCCTGGTAGTAGTCCTAGAACGGCGAGTGGTTGACCGTCTTAAGTGGCTTCATCCCGCGGAACGTCCGCGATGACGTCGACTTGACACGTCGACTTGACTGGTGTGCGATCGCTTTCCAAAGGCTCAAATCTCACCGGGTTGATCACGACCTTCACTGTTCCCGTGCTGGTGATGTGGCGTCCTACCCAAGGTCGCCTCGTCATCTCTGTCGCGGCGTTGCTCGCGACGTCGGCCTGCTCGTAGCACCCGTGGCCGGCGCGCTCATCTGGATGGTCCTGTTTAGTCTCGGACAGGGCGCGGCGTTCAGCCTGGGACAGATCCGCGGCCCAGGGCTGAAGACCGCGCCGACTAGTGAACATCATCCTAATCACTAACTGGTATAGTGATCAGTATGTTGATCACTAGGAGAGAGAATTGTGTCCGCCTCGACCACCCCCACTGCCGTCTCGAGAGCCCTGCACCAGCTGGGTGAACACGTCGCGACCTGGCGCAAACTGCAGGGGCTCACCACGACGATTCTCGCCGAGCGGGCTGGTATCGCGCGCGGCACACTTCGCTCGATCGAGCAGGGTGTGGGGACGGCAAGCAGCGAGAGCCTCTGTCGTGTGCTGCGCGTGCTTGGTGTGATGGACCGACTGGTTGGGGCGGCCGATCCATACACCACTGACGTCGGAAAGCTGAGGGCCGACGAGGTCCTTCCCAACCGTGTAAGGAGATAACGATGGCACCCGAACGTGTCGAGGTGCTCGTTGGGATCGACGGCTACGACGTGCTGGCCGGGACTCTTCGCATCTATGAGCGAAGGGGCCAGAGCACTACCTTCGAGTACGACCGCGCCTACCTCGCAGATGCGCGCTCATATGCCCTCGACCCGGCGCTTCCGTTGGGCGCCGGCGTGTTCCAACCGCCGGCGGGAAAGGCGCTCTTCAATTCGTTCACTGACTGCGCGCCCGATCGATGGGGGCAGAACCTCATGCGCCGAAGCGAGCAGGAGCGCGCGAGGGCCGCCCACACCATGCCGCGCTCGCTCGGGCCAGTCGACTTCCTCCTCGGCACGAGGGACGAGCTGCGACAAGGCTCGACGAGGCTCCGCGATCCGACCACGAATTCGTACCTCGCCGAGGACGCCGTCGGCGTGCCCGAGCTTGTGCAGCTCGAGCGGCTCCTCACCGCGAGCGATCGAGTCGGTTCTGCTCAGCATACTGACCGGGCCATTCGAGACCTCATCGCGGCCGGCAGTTCCCTTGGCGGCGCGAGACCTAAGGCCGCTATCCGCAAGCCCGACGGGACTCTCGCCATCGCCAAGTTTCCGCGTGCTGAAGCGGACGAGTGGGACGTCGCAATGTGGGAGATGGTCGAAAACGAGCTCGCACAGCGCGCAGGGATCGATGTCGCGCGCGCCGAGCTCGTCCGGGTTGCCAATCGCAACGTCCTCCTCGTCGACCGTTTCGATCGAGTTGGCCCTAGACGAGCCGGCTTCGTCAGCGCGCTCACGATGCTCGAGGCGTCAGACGGCGATCACCGGAGCTACCTCGAGATCGCTGAGGTGCTAGAGACCATCTCGGACGCGCCAAGCCACGAGCTAGGTGCCTGGTGTCTTTCGCTCTTTTGAGGATTCGCGATCCGGTCCGGGATGAGGGATAATTACATGGGTGTAACTCTTCGTGAGGAGCGACCGATGACCCTCGGAGTGGCTGACAGACAAGCCAGTCTGCTCGATGACATGAGCGAGTTCTGTGAAAAGACGCTCGCCAAGGACTCGATCTACGCGTTCTTGCACCGAGAGCGGGACCGGCTCTTTCCCGACGAGGCCTTCGCCGACCTCTTCGCCGATGACGGACGCCGCTCGGTCCCTCCCTCGGTTGTAGCGGCCGTGATGGTGCTCCAACGCTTGGAGGGCTTGTCTGACCGCGAAGCAGCAGAGCGCTACGCCTTCGACGCCCGTTGGCGCTACGCCGCGGGTGTCGGCAGCTACGACACCTCTGAATGGACGATCTTCTCCCACACGGTGTTCGTCGACATGCGCGAGCGCCTGCGGAGATCGACCGATCCCGACCGGGTCTTTGCGATCGTGCTCGGCGCCGCCAAAGCCGCAGGCCTCGTCGGGAGAAAGCGCGTCCTTGACTCGACGCCGCTGTATGACGCCGTCGCGACGATGGACACGATCACGCTGATCCGCTCCGCGGTCCGCAACTTGTTGAAGGTCACCGACGGATCACTTCGCGCCGAGGTGTTGGCCGTTCTCACGAGCGGGGACGACTATGCGAGCTCGGACAAGCCTCAGATCGACTGGGAGGACGCCCCAGCGCGGAGCGTCTCGTCGACACTCGCGCGAAGGACGCCTATGGCTGCCTCCTGGCGCTCGAAGGCCGTGAGCTCACCCGATGTTGTCACCGAGGCGGCCCGCCTGCTCGCGACTGTCGTCGGCCAGGACTTGGAAGAGGGCGACGACAAGATCTTGCGTATCGCCAGAAAGGTCGCAAAAGACAGGGTTATCTCTGTCGTGGACCCCGAGGCCCGCCACGGGCACAAGACCTCGGCGCACGGCTTCGATGGTTACAAGGGTCATGTCGCGATCGACCCCGACTCAGAGATCATCACCGCGACGACGGTGAGCGCCGGCAACGCCGGCGACGCGAGCGTCGCAGAGCAGCTGATCGGAGATCTCCTCGAAAATGACGAGGTGACCGGTGACGACGCTGTCCGCGAAGGCCAAGGCGAGCCTGGCGCGCTCGGCCATGAGCGCGCAACGGTTTATGGAGACGCCGCCTATGGGACCGGTGAGCCTCCAGTCCCGCTTGAAAGACGCCAACATTGCCTCGAAATGCAAGACCCAGCCACCTGTGGCAAAGAATGGGTTGTTCACAAAGGACCGCTTCCTTGTCGACCTCGGCACCGACACGGTCACGTGTCCGAACGACGTGACCGTGAAGATCCGGCGACTGAAAGACGGAGATGGGATCGCGAAGTTCGCTACGCACTGTGTCACCTGCCCGCTCGCTTGGCAGTGCACCACGTCACGAATCGGGCGAAAGATCCGCGTCGGGATCCACGAAGCCGTCGTTGCCCGTGCACGCGTCGAGCAGAAGGACCCGAAATGGAGAGCCGACTACAGAGCGACGCGTCCAAAAGTCGAGCGCAAGCTCGGCCACCTCATGAGACGAAGACACGGGGGAAGGCGCGCGAGAGTGCGCGGAAAACTACGGGTTGCAGCCGACTTCAGTCTTCTCGCTGCCGCAGCCAACCTTGCACGCCTCGCCAAGCTCGAGGTTCGTTCGATCGAAGGCGGAGGATGGATGATGGCCCGATGACAAGGAGGTGGAGGCCAATGGCATCCCACGCGTGCCCCTCGAGGCCCGTCGATCGCTACGAGTCGGCCTTGTTCGCGACATCTTCGACACCGTCACGCGGAGCAAAGAATGCTTTCTCAACAACTTCCAGCTGCCCGCCAGTCACATTGAACCCTTGTTCAACACCAGGCACCTAGAGCAGTTGTTCCGACGCGTAGTCTTCTCGGTGCTCACCGCCAATACCGACGATCATCTGCGTAACCACGGGTTCCTCCGTGAGGGGAGGGCGTGGATCCTCTCGCCCGCCTACGACCTCAACCCAAACCCGTACTCGACCGGCGTGCAGTTGACCTCCCCGGGTATCGACGACGCGACCGCAAGCGTGGAACTCGCGTGCTCGGTGGCGGGTTACTACCGTCTGACACTCGATCGGGCCAAGGGAATCGTCGCAGACATCGAGTCGAGCACTGCGCAATGGCGGGCCGTCGCCGCATCACTCCGGGCGAGTAGCTCCGAGATTGAGCTCATGGCGCAGGCCTACGAGGGTGAGCCGACTATCGAGGCTCGTCGTTTCATCTCGACCCGGGCTTGCGGCTCGGATAGGTCCAGCGCTTCCGAACGAGCCGGCGATGCCAGTCAAGGATCGTCGGGGGCGTGACAAACAACGACGACCAACGCTCGCGGTGGACGAGACGGGCGAGCAACGCAATGAGGGCGCGGTCGGACCAGGTGAGTCTCGGCTTGTTGACCTGGCGCCGGAGGACCGACAGCTGGTGACGCAAGACCACGATCTCCACGTTTTTGGCAATGGCCTCCATCCGGTGGACGCGGACCAACTCGAGCGCGTGGCGCGCCAGACGGTAGAGGAACGACAGGGCCACGCCATCATCCCCGCTGGGGCGTCTTGGCCCGTCAAACCTGGTGGGGGAGTAATTGCACCCTTCACCCTCGGGGCCAAATTGAGTTCGATCCGGCCGTCTCCAAATGGAAAGCTACTTCTGGCTCGCTGCACTAGCGTGATCGTCGTGTCGTTGGGTGCAGGTGTTTGCAACCGTCAGGCAGGCTGGACGAGGGCGTACGAGTTCCCGTAGAGGTCAGTCAGAACGCACTCCCGCCCATAAGGACGTGGGCTGATTTCGGACACGTCAACTCCCTTTCGGACGAGCTCATCGCGAGTGGCCTCGCAATCGTCCGTGTGGAGGACCCAGGTGCTGTTCTTGCCGGTTCCTCCTACATCGTGCGCCCGTTCCGAGTCGCCGACCAGCTCCAGCGTGACCTGCAAGTCCGGCTGAGCTGGAAGTCCGACGGTCAGCCACCGAAACCCACTGGGAAGGCTCACATCGGAGCGCTTCTCAAATCCAAGCTTGTCCGTGTAGTACGCCAAAGCTTCATCGTGGTCCGTGACGTAAATCGTTACCGAGTGAATCTTGCTAATCATCCTTGCTGTGTCTCCTTCTCGATTAGGCGTTCTGCTTGATCAGCACGTTCATGAGACCGACGAAGCGCTCCCGATCGTCGCCCAGAACGGCGAAGAACCGTTCGTTGAGGACTCCCACCTCGGCCCCACCTTCCCGAGCAAGCCGCTCGCCCTTCACAGTCACCGACAGGGCGTGTGCGCGCCGATCTCCCGGATCGAGCCGCGTCGTGATCAGCGCCTTCTTTGCAAGCGATCGAGCCGCTTGAGAAGTCGTCATCTTGTCCAGACCGAGCGTCCGGGCCACGGTCGTTTGCGATACGTCCGTTCCCAACCAGACAAGGTTGGCCAGGATCACAAATTCCGTGTGACCAAGGTGGAGCTTGCGCAATGCCGCCTTTCGCTCCCGCTGCCAGAGCTGGTACAAGCGCCAGAGTGCGAGACCGGCAACGGCCTCATAGTCGAATGGAGCCATATAATGAACCTCGCGTAATACAGTGACATTCGACGGTGCGGGTGGGATACTGGTCGTATGTCATCAGCGCGACCGCGACGGGACTTCGAGGCGATGGAGGAGCGGCGGAAGAAGGCGGCGAAACTGTTCGCCCGAGGTCTTTCCCAGGCCGATGTCGCGCGCGAGCTCGACGTGTCGCGCCAGAGCGTCAGCCGGTGGCAAGCGGACTTCCGGCGCGGCGGCAGCGCGGCACTGCGGGGGGCAGGGCGTGCGGGGCGCAAACCGAAGCTCGCCCCCTCGGATCTGAAGCAGCTCGAGAGAGCGCTGCTTCGTGGAGCTCGGGCGGCGGGCTATCCCACCGATCTGTGGACACTCCCTCGGATCACCGAGGTGATCGAGGTCCTCACCGGGGTCACCTATCACCCAGGCCATGTCTGGCGGCTCATGGGACAGCTCGGCTGGAGCCCACAACGACCCCAGCGCCTCGCGAAAGAACGTGACGACGAGGCGGTCGCGACCTGGGTGCGGAACCGTTGGCCCGTTGTAAAAAAAACGCCCGGCGAAGGCGGGCCTGCATCGTCTTCGAGGACGAGTCCGGCGTCTCGCTGAGCCCTTCGGTCCGGCGCACCTGGGCACCGAAGGGGAAGACGCCTGTATTGCGGACACACTTCAACTGGAAGCGCCTGTCGATGGCCGCCGCCCTCGTGTACGCACACGACGGCGGCGCTCGTGTCCTGTTCTCGTCGCGCCCCGGTTCTTACGACACCGACAGCCTGATCGAGTTCCTCGGCGAACTGCACGTCGAGCTCGACGGAGAAAAGGTCACCCTCATCTGGGACGGCCTCACGAGTCACCGGAGCAGAGCAATGCGCGCCTTCCTCGCGCGACAGCGCCACTGGCTCGTCGTCGAGCGCCTCCCCGCTTACGCCCCCGAGTTGAACCCGGTCGAGCTGTTGTGGGGGAACTTGAAAGCGGGCGAGCTCGCCAACCTCTGCGTCGACACGGTCGGCGAGATGGAACGGGCGGCGAACCAAGGCATCGCCCGGATGCAAGGCGAGAGCGAGCTCGCGCTGTCTTTCCTCAGGCACACCGGGCTTTCATTATGACCTGACTGTCACTGTATTACGCGAGTCTCATTAGTAAGTATACGTACCACTGCCGGGTAGGAGGGGATGGGTCCGAGTCGGCGCTTCGGCGCAGCAACGAAGAGGCCTCGATATCGTGCGTCAGGTTTGTCGGGAAGCGCTTCTCCGGCCCACACATATTTAGGTATTCCGCGACATGTCGTACGTCCTAAACGATGAAGCATCGCGTGGGTGAAGAGCCGAACAGGCGGACCAAGAGCTCGCGGCGGAGTGGTTCCAACACTGGGCCGCGTACCCAGGTGCAGCAGTGACAAGAGCTGACTAACATCAGGCCTCGGCCGCGTCGCGCATGCAGCCATTAGATGAGGAGGGCCAAGAGTTATTGAATGGCTTACCTCACTGGTCCAACAAGGCAAGACGAAATCTCAGGACGAGGATGATCGTCTCGGGTGCCTCGTCCCGCTGTTGCTTGTCTCCCGCGTCATGGGCGAGAAGGGATGCTCTGATGTCCCCAGTACGTAGGACCGCACAGAAGTTGCGCCGACACAGCCTCGCTTTGGTAGCCCTCATCGGGTGTTTGTCCATGAGCCTGGCACTGCCTACACCCGCGTATGGCAATTCGGGCGAAGAAAAACCCCCGCCTGTACCCAAGGTCTGGTACACCGGCGACGGCATCTCTATCCCGGGAGGTGGCACCGTCGTGCTGTTCACTCACCCCGACAAGCACGGGGTATTCCGGCTGACCGGCCCGGCCCCGCTGCAGTTCAAGCAACAGGTGGCCTGCGGCGAGACGGCCTGTGTCTACAACCACTTGGACTGGAGCCTGTTTGCCGGTGAGGCGGTCTCGGGCTGCGGGACCAACGAGTCCACCTGTGACGTGCGGGTCGGGACTGGGTACGGTTGGTCCGGCGTCATGGTCCGCCAAAACAACAACCCGCCCCTCATCTACCTGCTCTGGAACTCGGGCAAACCGGGTGGCACGATAAGCGGGTACGTGACGGACCTGGACCACGTCGGCGTCCCCGGGGCGTCGGTGACAGCCAGTGGCCCCGGGGGTGGCACCAGCGCGGTGCAGGGCGGCTCTGGCTTCTATTCGATCAATGTGACCACCGGCGACTACCTGGTTGCCCCGTCCGGGGTCCCGGCCGGGGCGGGTGACGCCCAGTACAAGCCTCGCCACGCGCGGGTGTCGGTGCCGCCAGACGGGGCGGCGTCCGCCGACTTCTCCCTTGACACGGGACTAAAGGTAACGCTCAAGCTTGCGCAGGCATCGGTGCCAGCCGACGGCATGACAGTGGTAAAGGGGACGCTTACCACCAGGGAGTACGGCAAGCCCGTCCCCAACGTCGGCATCTTGCTGGAGCCAAAGCCCGCGCTCGGGGTATGACGCGGCGGTAACGACGGGCACACGGGTCGCGATCTGCAACTCCTACGGAGGCAGGATCTGGCCTACCGGCCCGGGGGGAGGGGCGGCGTTGCCGACCCCCAGCGGCAGGCCGGTCGACGTCGTAACGGACCAGGACGGCAACTACGACTTCACGCTGACGGTTGGCACCGTCCCCGGCCCGTTCGAGCTGTCGGCCTGGGCCAAGAGCACATGGACAGGAGAGCTGATCGCGGGCGACGTCGCCTGGGACGAGCAGACCCTCTCCCTCACGGCCCCGGGGAGTGTCAAATACGACGCGTTCCTGACGACGCTGAGCGCCCTACATGGCACTGCCGAGGCGAGTAGCTCCCTGGGGACGATGGTCAACGACGCCGCCAGCATCGCCCAAGCCCTGCCGGAGCTGGGACGCTCGCGCAATATGCTCGGCGGGCTAGCCTTCTCGATGGTCAACGGGTCGGCCGGCGGCCCGGCGGTCCTGGTGTACGACGACGATTCCCCTCCGACAGTGAAGGCCAACGGTGACGTCGTCGCCGGCGGCCGCACTTGGGTGCTGTCGCCTGGGGAATGGAAAGGCACTGCGAAATTAGGTGGCGTCCTCAGCACGGTCGTCCAGACCGGCAAGCTCCAATGGGCCCCTACATACACCGAATGGGCCAAGGGGACTCAGGTGCAAGGTTGGAGCCTAAGCAAGAACAGCGCCTCGCTCGGGACGACAGAGCCTCCAGTACAACGGGTGGGCTTACCCGAGCAACCCTGCAGGGCCGCCAACGCCCGGCGCCTGCTACTGAGTCAATCCCGAGCCGAGCCACCCGCCTCGGTCCCAGCTCAGAGCAACTTGGCTGTCACAGGGTCGCGTTCTGGTGGGCCAGCCGCGGCCGGGCGTCCCGACGTCTGGTCTGGAGATCAGGCCGAACGACTCAACGCCGGCGGCGCGCTTGACCGCAGCCAACTAGCCCGGCATCATCGGCAAGCCGACGCTCAAAGAACTCCGGACCCAGTCCCATGCTGATGGCGGTGGGCAAGTGGTCCCATCATGCTGGCGAGCGACAATCAGGGATGTCCTAGCCGTGGTCTCGCGTTCTTCCCTTCGGCGTCTAGTCCGGATGTCGACGGCACTGTCTCCGTACGTAGCGATGAAAGCAGCTGGCGCTGATAATCCGGTCGCATTTAGCAGTAAAGATTGATCCCACGACTATCCCGCGGACCGCCGCCGTTCATGTTCATACGCGCGTGTGTAGGTAACTCGCTGACCTGCCGTAAGACACCGCTGTAGTTCGCCAGAGTTCGGCAAACCGCGCTTCCCGAGCTGAGAACGCGAGTTCGATTCCCATCGCCCGTCGCCCGCTCCACATACTCCGGGAAGAAAGTCCAGGTAGAGCGGCTTCACTCTACTGGATATGACAGTCAGTACGCCAACTGTGGGTGCCATTTGGTGCCATTCACGAAACGTGTCACACCCGGTATGTCGTCGGCTATCTGTCCTTGGCCGGCACGGACCCTGATCGAATCGTCGCCCCAAGCCCCCAAACGCAACCGCTCCTGACCCAAGGAGAACTCGAGCACGGCGCCGCTGTCGTCGACCATTTAGGCACCGTTCTAGATGACGTGATTTACTGTTCATCTCTGAGTGCCCCGCCTCGCACCAATTTCGACCAGGCAAGCTGAGGGGGCCCGCGGAAGCAGGACGCTCAACTGGCCGCTAGCGGCATCCCAGCGCAACTGTGCCCCTGCTGCAGGGTAAAGGACTCGGGGGATCGCTTCGGTACCACGCAGTGCAACCCGCAGCGCGATCTCGGCCGGCTTCGTTTGAGTGGTGTCCCCGCTCAGCTCGCGGCGCCAGACGACTAGGTAGGTGGCAGCCTGCGCGCGCATGCCGAGAGCGACCCAAGGGTCAGCCCAGTCCGGGAGGCCGAGGGGCCAAAAGGGGACGGAATCGGGCAGGTCCGCCCGGATCTGCTTGTAGACGTCGATTGCTTGGGCCACGAGGCCATGTTGCGCAGTTGTCATCCGGTCGAGGTGCCCAGAGAGGTGGACACGGCCGAGCATGGCACTGCAAAGAGTGAAGGCGATCTGGTCGTCGTCCCATTCGGGTTGGGGGTAGGCCCATACGGCCGCTTGTTCGGGTGCTATTGCTACTGGTGCAGCGGCCGCGATCGGAGGGTAGCGTAAGAGGTCCTGCTGGTCGCTGGTCGACTGGATCTGCAAGCGCGAGAGCAACGCGTAATCGGTACGCATACCGCCGGAGGCGCAGTTCTCAATGGTGAGGCGTGGGTGTCGGTCGAGAAGCTCGTCCACCCAGGCGAGGAACGCCCGGTTGTGTGCCAGCATGCCTACTCCCGCGGCGACATGGCCGGTCTCGGTGCCGGGGGCGACGTTGATGTTGTAGTCCATCTTGAGGTAGCCGACGCCCAGGTCCTCGACGAGGAAGTCGACCACCCGGTCGAGGTGCTCCCTGGCGCGCGGATGGGTCAGGTCGAGCTGGTACCTACCCTGCTCGACGACCCTGTTTCCGTCGCGAGTGAAGAACGCATCCAGAGGGAGCTCGTCAGACACCGGGCTGCGCACCCCGACAACTTCTGGTTCGAGCCAGAGCCCTGGGACCATCCCCTCTGCCCTGATGAGCTCGAGCACTTCGGTGATGCCATTAGGGAACCTGTCCTTGGACGGCACCCACGCGCCAACGGTGTCCCACCACCTCTCGCTTATCTCCGCGTACCAGCCGGAGTCGATGCAGAAATACTCGGCGCCGGCGCGTGCGGCGGCCTTGATGAGCGGGACCAAGCGCTCAGTGGTGGGCTCGCCCATGAGCGTGTTCATGAAGTCGTTGAAAATGACCGGGAGACGTCGGTGGTCCTCGTGGGGCCGCCGGATCGCCCTACGGTACCTTGTCAGGCGCCCGACGGCGCCCTCAAAGCCTTCGTAGCTCACGGCGACCGCGACGGGCACCGTTTCAAAGGAACCCCCCGGGTTCAGAATGAGCCGCCAGTGGTGCTCGGCATCAGTGGGGCCGAGGAGGGCCATGTACGACGACCCCACACCCCTCCCCGTGTGCTCTCCCAGCTGCCAGTGCCACCCGCCGTTGTGCTCGATCTGCCATAACAACGTGTGGCCGGTCTTCCGGTTCACAACCGCTCCCATGGGCAAGTAGGTGCCCGACGACCAGCTCCCCTCGCTCGTCAAGGCGAACCGTGCCCTCGAACGAGCGCCGTGCGCCGTGCGGTTGAGGTCAGGGAGCGCGTCCCTGAGGCCCCGGGTGTGCCAGCGCGCCTCGGAGAGCCAATCGTTCTCGGCCCAGTACAGCGCGGCGTCCTCCAGCGCGCCTCCCGGGCCCGCCAACCCTCCGCCGAGGAAGGACGTAACTGACTCGACGGTCAACGGTGAAGCTCCGCGGTTCGTGAGAATCGCCCGGCTGCGCAGGACGCCGCCTCCCCTGAGGATGTTGTAAACAACGGTCGCGGCGAGGCCGGTGTCCGGGTCGATCAGCGCCACTCGCACCTCATGCCAAACGCCGTCGTCTTCCTCCGTGCAGTCGACGTAGCGCATCCGGCTACCGACCACGGACTCCGAATACCGCCTACCGGACCAGCTCCGGCCGCTTCCCGCCACGACCACGTCCAACAAGGGCAGGCCCATCGTCCGGCGCCCGTCTCCCCCCGCGTGCCCCTCGTCCGGGCCCGTCACAGTCCGGCGGCTCTCTGGCGGCGCCAGATAGGAAAGGCGTGCCACGCCGTCTTCGTCCACCTCGACCCGAACCTCGAGCGCGTCGTCAGACCAGACCCTGCCCGGCCTGACCGAGGTCCCTTCGGTGATCATCTCGTCCCTCCTCGCAGTAATCTCAAAAACCTGGCGCGAGTAACTTGACACCCCTTACCGTGATCGATCACGATAACGGAGTGTGATCGATCACACCACCCCAGCGCCCGTCGGTCTGCCACGGAGGCATTGACCGGGACCCGTGAGTGAAGTCGGTGTGAAGGGAGGCGCGATGGCCAGGACGATGGGGGTGCCAGTGGCGGGACCACGCGACGCCGGCCTCGTTGCGGGATTAGCTGATCGTGAGCAGCACTCTTTTGCACCGTCGGCTGGGCCATCTGCGGAGCATCTCAGGAACAGGGTTAGCTTTCCCTTTCTGCGCGAGAGCCACAGCCGGGGCTGGGCCACTTGTCGTTTGCCAACACGATTAGACCACGTGCCACAGGGGAGATGCCCACCGGCATCGGCCATGATTCGAGGTGCCCAGGACTGGGCTCGCCGTCGCAGGCTCGTCAACCATTCCGACTTGGCTTTGGTCTGCGTGAGCGCAGAGGAACCCCGGCACGCTGCCTCGAGCCCTCCCACTGCGAGTCAGAAGCCGATTGTCATTTTGGCCGACTCCGCCCGAGTTCCGATGGTGAAGGCGTATACGAAGGCCTTCCCCAAAGTGAAGGTGGACCTTGTCACCTATGACGGCGACGCAAACGGGGACGGCACCATGCAGAGCAAGGTCGCCGTGTTCAACCGCGTCGGCCATAGTTGGCCGGACATCATCTTTTCCGAGGAGCACAACGATGTCACCTCTCCGGGTGCCGAGCCTTTCAACTACGCGAGATCTCTAAACGCGCTCGTTCCGAGCTCGGTCATAAAGTCCGGGGGTTCAGCGTCACCGCGTACCGATGGCTCGCAGAACGCGTCCGTGTGCCGCTCAACGTTGCCGAGACCTCTAACGGCGTCCACATGAGCACCGCCGATTTCATCGCGATGGCGATCCCGAATTGCACGTACTACGAGTCCCTCGTCACCACCAACCCGGTTCAGCGCGAGTTCGGGATCGACGGCAACGGCATGGTCAAAGCACCGACGGCTCCGGGAGTTGGCCTTCCCGTGGGCCCCGAGTACCCCAAAGAACTCGAGAGCTACGTCGTGGATCTGGCCGGGGATCCGCTCTCGCGTGACACCAGTATCCGGCACAGCGCAGCGTCATAGGTCCCTCAGACACAAGGGAGCAGTTGCAGTCTGAACCGAAAGCAAGCATCACAAGACGGAAGGAGTTGAGCCTACAATCATGAAGTCATTTTTCAACCTCGAATCCTGGCGAGGTCGCTCGCTACGGAGCCGCGTCGCGCTCGCCACGGTTGTGGTCGCTGGCCTTGCACTCGCGGCGCCGGGGGCTTCGACAGCAACAACGAAGTCTTCGTCGAAGCCGCTAATCGTCTGGATCGACACTTCGCGCATTCCGTACGAGCAGGCGTACATGAAGGCCAATCCTGGTGCCAACATCAAGTGGGTTATCTACAACGGCAACGAGAATGGCACCGGCGTGCTGCAGTCGAAGTTCGCGCTGTGGAACCGTATCGGCTGGCCATCGGTTGCGCCGGACGTGATGTTCGACACGCAGAACTACGACGCGGTCCAGCTCGGTACGGCGCCGTACAACGACCTGCTCAACCTGCAGAAGTACATCCCGGCGAGCGTTCTCAAGGGTTATGCGGGCCACAGCCTGAGCGCCTGCACCACCCCCTCGGGCCAGATCATCTGCCTGCGCAATGACACCGCCGCGGACGTGCTCTGGGTCAACCAGGGTTTGTACACGAAGTTCTTCGGCAAAGCGCCAGTTCCGACGACCTGGGCAGGGATCGTCGCAGACGGACAAATGCTCAAGAAGAGCCACGCCGGCTACATCGTCGGGGACGTCGGCGACGAGTTCGATGACGACTTCATCTACTGGGGCAACGGGTGTCCGCTCGACAAGGTCGTCGGCCCGAACACGGTCGAGATCGACCCGACCAACCTCGCCTGCACCAAGATCGACAGCCTGCTCGACGGTTCAGGGCTCGAGGGCAACGCCATCACCACCACCTACGTCTTTGCAGCCGGGGGCTTCCCCGCCGCCAAGGTCGTCATGATGGTCGGGCCGCTCTGGTATGGAACCGCCGTGTTCGAGAACGGCAAGAAGGCGCCGAACGGCGTGCCGGACGGCACGATGGCGGCCTATCCCCCGCCGCTGTCAGTCCTCGGCCAACCGATCACGGGCGCCCTCGGCGGCGGTTTGTGGCTCGTGTCGAGCCACACCAGCCAGCCGGCTGCTGCGGCCGCGTTCGCCGAGTACATGTCGACAAGCCCGAACATCCAAAATATCCACGTCGACGCGGGCCTGCCCGACTACGCGCCGGCCCAGGACGCCTATGTCGCCGGGTTCGGCTCCGTCTTCGCCGCACCGGTCGCCACTGGGAAAGCATGGGAGAAGGCCGCAGCCGAGGTCTGGAACGGTTGGGGCCCGACTCCGTGGAGCACCGACGCAGCCTGGGCGTCGACGGTGGTGCCGGGCGTGACCGCCACCCCGCCGAGCACACTTGGAAAGCAGATCAACTCGTTCGCCTTGGCTCTGGCGAACGACGCCAGGCTGGCCGGCTGGACGGTCCAGAGCACCAGCAAGTGCATCAACTCCTTCGGCGGCTCGGGCTGCTAGGGAGTTTGAAAGCGCAACATGACTGACCCTCTGGTCACGGTTGCCCCCGGCGAGCGCGCAAGCGCTCGCCGGGGGCGCCGTCCCGGTGCCCGAGACCGCCCACCGGTCGGCAGCTCGCGTTCAGCGGGCTACCTCTTCGTCGCCCTCTACGTAGCGATGCTCGTGTGTCTCGGCGTCGCTCCCACGGTCTATGCGATTTCCCTCGCGCTCAGGACCTCTCATGGCCTTGGTGCTGCGAACTTCGTCGACAGCTATCACCTGCCTCAGTTCATACCCGCTTTCAAACACGTGCTGTTGTTCGAAGCCATCTGGCTGGTCAGTCAATCGGTGCTCGTCGTGGGGCTGGCGCTCATGGTCCACAACCTGGCGCGGCGGGTCAGCGCGACCTTTCGTTTCATCTTCTATCTCCCGGGAGCTATGGCGGGAGCGGCAAGCGTGGTCATCTGGTTGTTCATGTTCACCCCAACCACAAGTCCTTTTGCCTTCATCGAGCACGCACTTCATTACACACTTCTGGCAAACACGGTCACGCCAAACAATCTCCCCGTGCTCTTCGCGATCATGGCGTTCTGGACAGGCGCTGGGGGATGGATCGTCGTCATGCACGGCGCGCTGAACAACGTTCCCACTGAGCTGATCGAGGCTGCCGAGATAGACGGTTCGAACGTGCTTCAGACCGCCCTGCGAATCAAGCTCCCGCTCATTCGGAAGTGGGTCGTTTACATGCTCGTGCTCTCGTTCGCGGCCGGCACGCAGCTGTTCGTGGAGCCGCAGATTCTCGGCATCGCGACCGGGGGCGAAGTCCCCCCACAGTGGTCGCCCAATCAGCTTGCGTACTACCTCGCCTTCCAGCTTGACCGCTTCAACGAAGCCGCGGCGATCTCGGTCGACCTGCTCGTGTTCGGCTTGCTCGTCGCAGTGCTGATCGTCTGGCGCGGCAAGCTCTTTGAGGTCCAGTGATGCTCGCGCGACACTACGCCTACCGCCTCATCGCACTGCTCGTCTTGCTCCTGTTCGCTGTCTTCTTCTTCGGGCCCATCATCTGGCTGCTCCTGGCGCCCACCAAGACCGATAGCCAGATCATCAATCAGACACCGCTCGCGTTCGGCAGCTTCGCAACATTTGGCCACACGTTCCACGATCTCACCACCTACGAGGGCGATCTCGTCTTGACCTGGCTCAAGAACTCCGCCATCTACTCTTTTGGCGGTACCGCGCTCGCAGTACTGACTGCAATTCCGGCCGGATACGGCCTGGCGCTGACGCACTTCATCGGGCGCCGCGCGCTGCTCGCGATCACGCTCGTCGTGATGATCGTGCCGGCGACCGCGCTCGTCCTGCCGCTGTTTCTCGAGGCCAATACCGTGCACTTGGTCGGCACGGTCTGGTCGCTCATCTTGCCGTTCGGATTCTTCCCGTTCGGTGTCTATCTCGCTTACATCTACTTCTCAACGACTATTCCGAAGGATCTGATCGGGGCGGCGCGGATTGACGGCGCCGGCGAATGGGGCGTGTTCCGGCGTATTGCCTTGCCGCTCGCGACGCCGATCGTGGGGCTCGTCGGATTCTTTTCGTTCGTCGCGAACTGGAACAACTACTACCTTCCGTTTGTGATGACCTATGACAACTCGCAGTACCCGATGCAGGTGGGCCTACCGATCCTGCTGGGCAGCTCGCCGTCGATAAACCCGGTCGCGGCGACTGGCGGACAAGCCGTCATCTATCGGCCCGAGCTGGCGATGGCGACGATCATCGCAATCGCACCAGTACTGATCGTATTCCTGTTCGCGCAGCGGACCCTTGTGGCCGGCATGCTCGCTGGATCGACAAAGGAATAGGGATGGCGGAGGCGACAGTTGGCCCGACTGGACCAATTTCTTCCTGCCCTACGTGATGTTCTGGAACGACAGAAAGTACCCGCTCCCGGTGGCCTGCAGTACCTCCTGCAAAGCACAGCCGCGTTCAACCCGTCGCTCGGTGGCGGCGTAAACCCGGTACTCCGGCCGGAGTTGGCGATGGCCACACTCGTGGCGATCGCCCCGGTCTTCATCGTTTTCCTCTTTGCCCAACGTGCGTTGGTCACCGGGATGCTGGTCGGTGCGACGAAGGGGTAACTTTGTGACAACTGCGCGACCCGCCGGACATGGCTCAGCGCTAAATACGCTCACAGGCACATGGGACCTCGATAAGGTGGGAAGGGTGACTGGAAGGCCCGAACGCCCTGTGACCATATACGATGTGGCCAAGGTTGCCGGAGTCTCCTACCAGACTGTGTCCCGTGTCATAAATGGAAGCCCGGACGTGAGGAAATCGACGCGGGATGCCATCCTCGACACTATCGCCGGTCTCGGCTTCCGCCCAAACAGGGCAGCCCGGGCGCTCCGCGGCGGACCTGTGCAGTCGATAAGTGTGTTGACTTCCAACACGACGCTGTACGGTTTCACAGCAGCACTAGAAGGCATTGAGGAAGCGACGCGCGAGGTCGGCTTCCGTATGGCCGTGCGCTTGATCGAGTCGGTCGACCCCGCCGACGTGCGGGACGCCGTTGAGTGGGCACGCGAGCCAGCGGGCGCGGTGATCGTGATCGCTACCGACCATCCGGGTCAGGCTGCACTGGACGGCATGCCCCAGGACGTGCCAGCGGCCGCGATAGTCCCCTTTCGGCCTAAGGACCAGGTCCCAGCCAGACCCTCAGTATGGATCGACGAATATACCGGTGCCAGGGAAGCGACGAGTTACCTCCTAAATCTGGGTCACAAGACGGTGCACCACTTGTCGATACCCGCCTGGACCGGGAACCAGCGAATGTTGGGGTGGCGCTCGGCCCTCCAGGATGCGGGGGCGCCCGTGCCAACGCCGCGCCACGGAGGCTGGAGCGCCGACTGGGGTTATGACGCAGGACGGAGGCTGGCGCGGGATCCCGAGGTCACAGCCGTGCTGTGTGGCAACGACGAGATCGCCCTAGGTGCCATGCACGCGATGCTGGAGGCTGGGCACGCTGTCCCGGGACAAGTCAGCATCGTCGGCTTCGACGACACGCCCCTCGCGCGCTTCTATACCCCTGCGTTGACGACAGTCCGCCAGGACTTCAAGGCTTTGGGCAAGCTCTGTGTCGCCAATCTCCTCCCCCTCGTGGGCAGGGGCCTTCCAGGCGAACATCCTGAACACCTAGAGGCGCACCTAGTGATCCGCGAGAGCGCTGGTCCCCTCGGGGGCTCCGGGACTTGCCCCGAAAGTGCTTCCTCAGCCCAACGGGCACCGAGGCGTAGGAAATTCTTGAAGTTGTCGCCGGAGGTTGCGGAATGGCTGTGCCTACCATCAAGCAATTAGGCACCCTGACTTGCGGTTAACCAGCGACAAGAGCTGGAAAGCCTGGCAGTTCGCGTTGGGTGATCTCCCAAGCGAACACTCGAGCCTTGGTTTTCTCACCGACCCGGAGTCGTCGACCTTCTGTTGAGCGGCGCCATCTCCAGGACCGGCGCTGGCGAGGACGCCGAAGCGCAGTTCATCGCCAGGGTCATCGAGTACGCGCGAAGCGGTGGGTGTTGGGTGCCCAGGGAGACGTCCAGCGCGGGTCTGCTCGAGATGCTCGGCGGCTCGAGGTTTCCGCTGCTCGGTGCCAGCTACGAGCACGGCACACTCGCCTGTCGCGAGATTCCAGCGTGGGCCACCGAGATTCTCGGCATGACCACTGCGCGCGACGGCGCGGTGCGGGCATTCTCGCGCCGCAAAGCAACCAAGCCGGTCGTCGCAGCGCTAGCTCACTGTCTCGCCAGAGGAGGTCAGCCGCTGGATCTCGGACCTGTCGCCATCGCCTGCATGGCCTCTGGCGTGCTCGAGCCCGACCAAATAGCCGATGTGCTCAGGACCCATCGCCCGCCCGTTCCCGACGACGGAGCGCCTGAGGAACTCGCTCTCGAAGACCTCCGTCTGGGCGCTGTTGTTTGCCGTGAGTGGGGAGCCGACGTCGTGCACTCAGTCGCGAAAGACGCCCTCTCGCAGCCCGGCGGGATGGGCAACCTCGCGACCATCCTGCACGCTTGGACGTTCGTGAGGGCTGAACTGCCGCGTTGTCCTCCGCGCCGACTTGCCAAGTTGGGCCGTCTCATCGCGGAGTACCAACCGGTCGGCCCACGATTTCTCCAGGCACGCGCGCCGACGCGTAACCCGCGGGTCCTGCCAGTTAGGGAGGCCTGTGCACCCGGGTCGCGTCAGCGTGCGCCGCATGTCCCCACGCGACCTCTTCGAGCGCCGCTGGTTAGGGGCGGAGCCACAGCCGATGAGTTCTTCTACCCACCCCGGCTCCGCAGCGTCGACCGAGCGGAAGTCGGTGACCTACGTCTTGTTTTGCCCCGCACGGCCGTCGAGTTGAATGCGTGGGCCGCTCGGCTCGGCAACTGTTTGGCTTCCTTCGTGCCCGCCGTGTCCCAAGGTGCTTGCTACGTGATCGGAGTCGAGTACCTCGGTCGCCTCACCTACTGCCTCGAGATCAGCCCGCGTGGCCATGTGAAGCAGTTCTTGGGAGAGAGGAACTGTAGTCCGAACCGACGGCATGCGGAGTCCATAATCGAGTTCCTCCAAGTTGAGGGCGTTGTACACGACCATTACCCCCGATCATTCACGCGGGTCATTGAGGATCGAGTGCCGCTCGCGATTGAGGTCGGTCGGAGAGATTGCCGGACGATTCCGGTGACCAAGAGGCCTGGAGGCCCGCATTTGGCCAAGACAGCACTGATCTCCCGAATCGTGGGCGTCGCAGGTCCAGGCTCGTCCGGTGCTCGCGATCTCGAAGCGATCAGGTGATTGCTTCGATCTGGCGGTAGGCGCGAAGCAGAATGCCCGCCTGCGGCCAGTGCTCGAGGATGCGCACGATGCTGCGTCGGGCAGCGCGAACGATGCGGCCCGGCGCGTGGAACAGGCCCCATCTGAGCGCCTTCGGGCGGGCGTAGCTCCAGTATCCGTCACAGCACAAGAGCTGGAACCACCTGACGAGGTCCGCGGAGAGCATCACGACGGCCATCCAGTTGGCGTTGGCCTCGAAGCTCGAGAAGGGGAAGCGACACAGCCCCGAGTCCTTCAATCGGGCGATGTGGTTCTCGACGTGCGCATGGGCGCGCATCATGAGGTCAAGCTCAGCGGGCTCACCCTCGCAGTCGGTGTAAAAGCCCCAGTAGCGGTACTCGAGGGACGGGAACAGGCTGCGCTGGGCACCGGGGTGGAGCGGCTCTCTCCTCACGATGAGCCTTGTCCCGCTCGGCAACGCCGAGAGCAAGACGAGCGAGGTGAGCTCGCAGACCGACGAGCCGTCTCGTTCCTCACCGTCTTTTCCAAGCGCCGGCACCCACACCTCCTCGATCCCTTCGGCGTCAAAGATGGCGGCCTGGACCTGGTCGTTGGTCATGGCGCTCGTGAAGAAGCCGATGTTGCGGGCCCGCAGGGCTGTGGTGAAGGCGGCGGTCGTGCCGCCCGAGTCGGTCCGGCACACGACCTCGCGTCGGACAAGGGATGCGTTCTCGCCAACGTGATGGCCAGCTTGGACATCGTCGGGCAGCTGAGAGATCGCCTCGTCGAGGACCCTCACATGGTCAGCAGCGGTGTTCGAGCCGGCATTGCCCGGCCTGAGCGCTCCCGATAATGCCTCACCGGTCGCGTCTGCGAAGCAGAACATCGGGTGGAAGCCGAACCCGCCCTTGTAGGTCGGTGCCGCCTGCTCTTTGTTCTCGGAGTGGATCTCGACGAGCGAGGCGTCGATGTCCAAGAAGACCGGCCCCGTCTTGGTCACCGCCGCGCCTCCACACCTGTGCCCGCACGCTTGCCACTTTGGCGGCGATCCTCGCCCGCGTCTTCGCGTTGATCTCGTAAAAGCTGCGGTGCAGTGTCGAGTCCGAGGCGACGAAGCCGAACAGCGCCGCCTCGGCGCGGAGGTGCTCGATGTCCGCGAGCTCGCGCCTCCGCCCGCGAGCACGAGAGCCGCCTCGACGAGGACCTTGCCCCGGTCGTGAACCAGCGTTGGCCGTTGCGGGATCGCAGACGAGAGGGCATCACCGAGACCCAACCGGTCGGCGAAAGAGCCAAGAGCGTGCAGGCCGACGTGCGACACGACTCCCGTCCCGCCGGCTTCCACCTTCACGCGCGCTGTGCTGGTACCGTTCACTTTGGAAGTGCCCTTCTCGAGGGGGATACTGCTGCTTCGACACAGTCAGTTTCCCTTGTCGGAAGGGCCTTTCCGCGGATACGGGCTGATCAGGTCACAACGACGCGTGAATGATCGGGGTTAACAAGTGGTGCGACGAGATCTCGTTGAAGCTGAGCGCACGAGACATGCCATCGCGACGGTTAGGGTCCACCGCAAGTTAGTACGCGCGTAGTATTGTGAGGACGTGGAGGTCGGACCTGAGGAACTCGCGCGATTCTTCGAGGTCGTCCTCCCTCACCTGAACGAGCGCCAGCGCCGGGTCGTGGCCGGTGCCGCCTCAGAGATGCTCGGCCGGGGAGGCAAGAGCGCTGTCGCGGTGGCATCGGGCATGAGCCGCAACACCGTCATCAAGGCCGAACGCGAGGTCGCCTCCGGCATCGAGCCCTCCGAACGCCTGCGTGCTCTGGGCGGTGGTGACCGTCCTCTCATCGACAAGCAGCCCGGACTGGTCGAGGCGTTGGACGAGATCGTGCATCCCGACACCCGCGGCAATCCGATGTCGCTTTTGCGCTGGACCTCCAAGTCGACGCGGCATCTCGCCGATGCCCTTGTCGCAAAGGGCTTCAAGGTCTCCGACGACACCGTCGGACGGATCTTGAAGTCGCTCGGCTACAGCCTGCAGGCGCCCGCCAAGGAGAAGGAGGGCACCGCTCATCCCGACCGGGACGCCCAGTTCTCCTACCTGAACGAGCAGGCGACCGCCTTCGTGAACGACGACCAGCCGGTCATCAGCGTCGACACGAAGAAGAAGGAGCTTGTCGGGGAGTTCAAGAACACCGGGACCGAGTGGCACCCGACGGGCGAGCCGACGAGGGTGCGCACGCACGACTTCGTCGACAGAAAGCTCGGACGGGCCGTTCCCTACGGGGTCTATGACCTCGCCAACGACGAGGGCTGGGTCTCGGTCGGCAACCGGGCCGACACGGCCGAATTCGCCGTCGAGACGATCCGACGCTGGTGGTATTCGATGGGAAGGCCCCGCTTCCCCGACGCCACACGCTTGCTCATCACCGCGGATGCCGGCGGCTCGAACGGCTACCGGGTTCGTGCCTGGAAGAAGCCTCGCCCGCCTGGCCGAGGAGACCGGCCTTGAGATCACGGTCTGCCACTACCCGCCCGGCACCTCGAAGTGGAACAAGATCGAGCACCGCATGTTCAGCTTCATCTCGATGAACTGGCGTGGACGGCCGCTCGAGTCCTACCGGACCATCGTCGAGCTGATCGCCGCCACCACGACGAAGAAGGGACTGCGCATCCGCGCCGAACGGGACGAGGGCTACTACGAGACGGGGGTCAAGATCTCCGACAAGGACTCGCTGCCCTGCCCCTCACCCGGCACGAGTTCCACGGGGACTGGAACTACACGCTCACCCCGAAGACTGCTCACTCAAACGTGCGGTGAGCCCTTAGGACAGCAGGTGGGTATGTAGTTGGGACTCGCCAGGGGGAGAGACGCCGCCACTCATGCGCTGAGGAATACCACTGCCAAGAGTCTCTTCAGCCTCGTGCCCTCGACCTCGAGCTCCCTCACGCGCTTCCGCGTCGATCGAACGGACCCTGTTCACGACGGACGACTGTATGAACCACCTTCTTTCCGGCTGTGGTCAGCCAGAGGAGGTCATTTCGTGCCACAACCCGCCGTTCAAGTTGATGTTGTTTCCGTTGGCCTGACCGGGAGCGGAATCACCGACGTAGGTGTAGAGGGGATGGTGGTCATAAGTGACCTGGGCTGCTCCGTTTGACCGCCTGATCGTCCCCAGCTTGCCGGTCACGCCCGGGTCAGCGGCGGGAGTCCCGATAACTGGCGGCCAGTACACGGCGCATATCCCATAACAGGTCGACTTGGCTGGCGTATCGGGGACAAACCAGTAGAGCGTGTAGCCCCGGGCATTGGTCAGCACCGACACGCCACTGATGCTTGCGATCTTCAGGAGCGCTCTTGACGAGCCTGCGCTCGTTGATGCTGGTCCGGTGGCCGCGAGGAAGACGCCCAAGAGCACCGCGGCCAGTGCCGAGAGCGCGGCGGCCGCCCACCGACCGGCCGGGACGGCCGCCTCAAGTCTGTCAACCGGTTTGCTGCCGTGATTCGACAGCGCTGCGGGCTGGTGTTGGGCACCTGGGCGCAAGGCGGCCGCAGCAAGCGCCGAGAAAGTGGCCACCTCGATGACGGCGGCCACGATTCCCGCAGCAGTGCGAACCTCCCGGAAACCGAAGAGGCCGATCCGCAGCGACAACAGATAACCACCGAGAGTCGCGAGAGCAAACCCGGCACCCGCTGCCGAGGCCAGCCGCTTATCAGATACGAGGACGATCGCGCCGAGGCCAAAGGCGGAGATCAGCTGAAGCAGGAATAGCCAGCCAATTGTCGGGATCGTCCGGTAGCCGGTCAGGTACAGATCAAGGTGGATCGCCGCGGTCGCGACGAGCAGTCCGGCTCCGACGACTCGCAAGATGAGCCATGGCCAGCTCAGACCCTGTTCTTGACGCTCATCCTCTGCGGATGCGCGCATGGCGGACAGATTCCTCATGGCGAGGCTCTCCGGAGACCCGAGTCGTCAGCCGAGTTCACCGGGTGCTCGCAGCATCGATCGCATTTGTGCCGTCGTTTACGAAAAGGAGGCCGTGGCCGTCGGCCTGGATCGCCGCACCGAAGAGATCTCCGGCGCCATTGGCGACGAGTGTCACTTTCGCGACCTGACGGCCTTGGGGGTTGATCTCGACGGCATTGCCGTCATTGCCGTTCATAGCGATCACATCGCCATTCGGCGCGAGCACCAGGCCGAGAAGGCCGTTCAGCCAGCCACCCGATGACAGCGTGCTGGTCCCATCTTTAACCGCCGTCGTGCGCGTGATCGCATTCGCGATCCTCGTGATATGGCTGTTGACGGTCTCCGCGACATAGAGGGTGCCATTGGCAGCGAGTGCCACGCCGGTCGGCGCCTGGATAAGGGCGGCCTTGTTCGCGCGCCAGACAAAGTTTGATGCGATGACAGTCGAGCTAGTGATCCGCGGCATGTGTCCGGAAGCGATCGAAACGTCGATCCGCACAACCGTGCACAATCCGACCGGCGGTGTTTTGTTCAGACCCTTCGGCCTGCTCAGGGCGTTAGAAACGAACAGATCCGCACCAGAGCGCGTCGTCACCGCGGTCATGTCCCAAGGTCCATTGATGTTCGCGTTGGACCACGTTTCTGCCACCTGGCCGGTGCTGGAGAGCACGAGGAGACATCCGGCGGGATTCTCCGATGGCAGTGCTCCTCCAGCGCTCGTCGGAAGACTCCCGACTACGACCCAGCCGTCTGGGAGAATCGACAATGCGGTCGTGAGGCCTATGCCTCCTGGGCAGGCCTCAGCGGCCCGAACCAATCCGACATTTGCGAACGTGCCCACCGTGCCACTCGGGGACACTTCCATGATCGTTGTACCGGTTCCCTGCACATTCGCCTTGTCGTTGAAGTTGCTGACGAGCGTGTCTCCTTTTACCAGCTTCCCCACTGTTTCTGGCACGACGGCGACCCCGTAAGGGTTGACGTCACCGTTGCTTGGCACCGTGGACGCCACTTGCCTCGGCTTGCCGAGCGTCAAGAGGAACGCTTGACCCGAGGTCGACCGAACAGTAGATGCGGCTGCGATTCCGCCCGATCCCGCCAACGTCAATCCTGCTGCGAGCAGGATCTTGAGCGATGACCGCGTTCCGGCACTATCGGCCGATCTCATGGGAGTTTCGTCCTCCATCTCGCGTCCGTGCTACACGCCTCGGTAGCTATCACGGAGGTATACGGCGATGGCTCCGTCGGGGATTGCGCAAGTCCGATTCTCCTCGATGACAGATGCGCAAGCATTTCGCCGCGGACCACGCGGAGAGCGCGGCGAGAGCAAGCAACACGACCGCAGTTGCCCTCCGGATCGTTACCACGCTCACAAACCGAGGCATGCCTGTTCCCCGACCACCGTGATGGCGGCGACGGTTCACAACGCGGCCAGCGCGCCTGCGCCGACCGAGACTGGTGAGTGGTAGTGAGCGGCGAGGTTGGCACTCAGGATCTGGGTTAGGTCTCCCCACCCGGCGATGAAGATGACCACGAAAGCTGTCAAGGCGGTTTGTCGGTGCGAGCCGCGACCTCGCCTCGACGATCTTCTCCTGGCGGTCACTTCTACGTCGTTCTTTCGCGACTTTACGCAGCGCGAGCTGGGCACCGGCAAAGAAGATGCCGGCGCACCAGACCTTCGATCGTCCGATGCGGCACAACCCGGAACAAGACGACGTCGACCGTTACCGCGATCACGACGTGAACGACGAAGGCGCTGGCCGCTCCAAGCCAGACCGCCAAAGGCCCTCCTCGTGTCGCCAGCACGAGCGAGGCGAATCGTCTTGTTTGGCAGCTCGCCGAGGAAGATGATCGGGAACACGGTGGCGGCGATGGCGAGGATCATGGTGGCCTTTCCACCGGGGCGAAGGGGGACCCTTCGTCCCGGCCACGTTGACAACACGGCTTGAGACGAATGTCTCGCCCACCTGCGCGTGCGGAGGCCCGGGCGGCCACCTCTCGATGCCAGCATGTCGATTACCGGTCGGGGCTACTCCCCTTCTGGTGTCACGCTCGCGGGTCGCCGTGCGGCCAGCGTCCTCATCACAGTTGCATCGACCTACCTGCGCAATGACCTGACGCCAGTGGTCACGCGGCCTCAAGTCGGAGACAACCGAGAGTGGCCGCTCGTTGCTGGTTACTGTGGCCCTCGGCCGAAATCTGTCTAGGCCCCTAGGTCCGTCTCCGAGACCGAACGCTCGAACGCCCCCAACCCCACCTGTCGCTCTCGGCGCGGCCTTCTCGGCTTGTCGCAACGTGCCAAGGCGAGGCACGAATCAGCCCGCTTGAGC